>SVTJ01000005.1 GCA_015063845.1 Oscillospiraceae bacterium | reverse complement strand
TGTTGTTCAATTTTCAATGACCGTTTCGCTGCCCTTTTTTACCACCCTTTGGGCGGACAGCTTGACTATTATACCACACTACTTTCCCTTTGTCAAGAACTTTTCTAAAGTTTTTTGAAAAAATTTTCGACTTTTTTGGGGAAGCTTTGATATTGTCGTCTCGCGGACAGCTTGCCTATTATATTACTTTTTTCTATAAATGTCAATAGGCTTTTTGAAAAAAATTCAAAAAAGGTATTGATTTGGAGAAATACACAAATAATAAAGGAAAAAATCGCAATGGAGATATCAAATGGTAACAATACTCGTAAGGACCGTAATAGTTTACCTCGTTATGATAATAGCGGTACGTCTTATGGGAAAGCGTCAGATAGGAGAGCTTGAGGTGACCGACCTTGTCGCGACACTTCTTATTTCAGAGATCGCTTCTCTTCCCATAACCGACAGCAACATACCCATATCTCACGCGATAATTCCTATTATTATATTGATGTCGTTTGAGATCTGCTCGGCGGCACTCACCGTTCTTTTTCCAAAAATAAAAGGATTATTCACCGCTCGCCCGTCCACGCTTATAAAAAACGGAGTTATGTGCAAGCGTTCGATGCTCGATTCAAGAATATCCAACGACGAGCTCATAAGTGAACTGCGGCAAAACGGATATACGGACATAAATGACGTTTTATACGCTATTCTCGAAAAGAATGGAAAAATGACAATCATTCCAAAAGCCAAGAAAAACGTCCCCACTTGCGAGCAGATGCAAATAAAGGTCAAGGAAAACGGTGTATTTCACATCGTCATCGACAACGGCACAGTGAATGAGCACGGTCTTTGCGAGGTAGGACTCACACGAGCCCAGCTTGAGCACAAGCTCGGCGGAGCGTCGGTAAAAGATATATATTTGATGATGATAAGCGACTCGGGAGAGGAAAGAACTGTCAAAAAGGAGGAGCTATTGTGAGAGCTTTTATTGTATCTATCATATTAATATTGTTGATCGTCTCGCTCGTTGCAGTGAACATGATATACGTCAAGAGAGTAACTGACCGTATGAAGCAGCTCACTTTCAAAGCGGCAGAAAAAGGAAGCTCGGACACAGACGTGTCCGAGCTTATGGAATATTGGGAAAAGCACAAGCATATAATTGGCATTTCCGCCAATTTCAAGCAAACTGATATCGTCAGCGAGGAGCTGTTGAAGCTCCGAAGCGCGCACGAATTTGACAATCGGTTTGCCATTGAGCAGAGCTGTGCCATTCTTTGTGACGTGCTTGACGATATAGCTCAATACGAGAGCTTTTCATTGCACGCCATATTATGACGCCAGCTGTCTGTATGCAGCGCAATATCTATTTCCTACCGTAAAGCTTATATAATCCGAATCGTTGAGCCTCGAAGCTTGGACATTTGAATATGCAAGCCGAGGATATACCGTCAGCCAAAGATGTCGGTAATCAACGTCAAGATAGGACGACACTCCGTTATACACAGTCGAAACGCTTTTGTCGGGAGCTATTGCATTATCCCTGCTTTCGGGTATAATAACAGTTGCCATAGCAAGTCCTCCGTCACCCTTAAGCGTTTGATTTATGCTTTGAAAGCTGACTGCATCTGACGAAAAGCCGTATATTGTATAAAGCTCTCCGCTCAACGTATGCTCGAGCGTCAGCTTGAGCGTTTCTTTGCCGTCTATGAGCACCGTCTCACCGTTTTTCACGCTCACGCTTGATTTGAGATACAATACGGGCAACAGCGTGCCATCGGAAAAAGCAAGCTCGAACACGCCGTATTTACTGCTCATTACTTCCTTCACAGCTTTCCACACGTTTTCGTCGAATTTGGAAAACACAACAACGTCGTTTCCGCTGTTGCTTATCGCACTCGCAAGCGAAGAAATGTTCGTCAAGCTGCTTTCCATGAACGGAATATCGCACACTATCGATGCAACGTCAATCGCATCATCCGTACATGAAAAAACAAGTTGACCCGCAATGTCAAGTGTCAACGTTCCGTCCTTTTCGCTTTCGAGCAGCATATTATAAAACGAGCTGATAGCAACGGATAGTGTATAGATATCCTTTCCGATAAGATATACGTCTTCGCCGACGCGCTTGACACTTGCCGACATTGCCGCGCTGTCAATATCAACGAATATTTCTTTTTGACCGTTAACAGACGCGCTTCCGATCTTCATCTCAAGGCAAAGTCCGCTCTGCTTGGCGATAAGATCTCTGAGAGATGAGCACATATTCTGTGCTTCCGCGTCCGAAAACACCATAACGTAGTCTCTCGCATCATATCCGCAAAGCAAAACGTCCTTTATCCGATACTCTCCGCGGTATTCAAAGCCGACGCCGTCTGACACCAGCATTTGCGAGGTAGCGTTTGGAAGCACCTCTTCCATAAACCTTTTCACCGCAACCACGGTCGCCGTGTCAGACACTCCTCCGAGTACTATCGAGCCTTCAACTGTTTTGCATACGTAATCGTCGTTTTTTAATTTGTTAAGAGTTTCAAAGCTTATTCGTCTGTTAGTGTTGCCGAGCAGTATATCCACACGCTTATTATCGGTATCAAACAAAACACTGTCATAGTGATAGTCACAGTCAACACCCGTCTTTTGCTCTATTGCATTTGCAAGGTCTCTTGCGAGAAGCGAAAGCTCACCCGTGCATCCGCTTGGCACGACAACAAGATAGCGCTCGGGCGCGTCATTCGTTTGTGTCTCCTCCTGACCTTTCATCGCCTCGAGCAGATCCAGCGTCTCAGCGCTACCCGTATCCTCAACGCATCCCGTAAAAGCAAATATACAAAGCAGCAGTGAAAGAACAAACGCTAACGCTTTTGCCTTACCTGTAATCATAGCGTTCACCAACGAGCTCGGGCACATCCTTGCCATAGCTCATCTCTCGTATTTTCGCTACGACCTGCTCTCCCTCTCTCCGTTTCACCGAAAAAAGGACGGTCACCTCTGCTTCAAACGCCGTATCGTCTATAAGCGCGCCGATACCCGAAAAATAATTGCTGTACTTTTGATACTCGGAATATCCGCAAACGAGCTTATATTCCGAATAGGGTTCATACGTGACTATTCCCGCCGCCTCAAGTGCCAAGGAAGCAGTGTGCGAATAAGCCCGCACAAGTCCGCCCGCGCCGAGAAGCGTTCCGCCGAAATATCTCGTTATCACAACGCACGCGTTGTCAACTCCGCTCTTTCGTATCGCATCGAGCGTCGGCATACCCGACGTCCCCTGCGGCTCACCGTCGTCGGAATATCTTGCGAGTATTCCGCCGTTTATCGAATACGCGAAGACGTTATGCGTTGCGTCATTATATTCTTTTTTCACGCTTTTAATAAAATCAAGCGCATCTTCTTCGCTGTCAACTCTGCGAGCCTGACCGATAAAGATAGAGCGCTTTTCCTCAAATTCGATCTTTGACGCACCGCCAAGCGTCGTAAATCTTTCGGGGAGTTGTGACATACAATTCTCCTTTTTGTCATTTTTATACATAGATTATAATATACGTAGCCCTTTTTGTCAATACCTTAAAAGAAACCGCACTGGAAACTCAGATCATTTCCAATACGGTAATTGCTTACAAGGTTCTTGAGGGGAGTTTGAGGGGAACTTCTTTCAAGAAGCTCCCCTCAACGCATCCTCTCGTTCTATTCCCAATCCTCTTTTGTATCGGGAGTATCGTCTATTGCGTATTTTTTCATAAGCCCCCGTGCGCGGGCATCGGCAAGGGCGACTACGGTCATTCCCTCTGCGCCGTAATCGACGCTCTCCACGGTTGCCGTTTTATAAAGCGTATTCAAAGCTCCCGCGTCTTTGTTCGGAATAAGATAGGTCACTCTTCTCTTGCCCTCGAGAGCTATCGTCTCAAGCTTTGCGACAAGCTCCTGCACTCCCTGCCCCGTAAGGGCGGAGATATATGCCGTGTTTTCGGGCGCGGAGTTGCCGATACGTCCGATCTCGGCTATCCCTCTGTCGCACTTATTGAACACGTAAAGCGTCGGTTTATCGGACGCTCCGAGCTCGCAAAGGAGTTGCTCTGTGACTTCAAGCTGTTCACGGAACTTTTCGTCCGATACGTCGGTTATTATCATTAATATATCTGCGTAGCACGCAGCCTCAAGCGTTGAGCGGAACGCACTGACAAGGTGGTGGGGAAGCTTATTGATAAAGCCTACCGTATCAGTCAAGAGTATCTGCTCTCCGCAAGGGAGCGTAAACTTTCTCGTTGTGGGATCAAGCGTGGCAAACAGCTTATCCTCTGCAAGTATTCCAGCATCGGTAAGTCTGTTGAGCAGCGTGGATTTTCCCGCGTTTGTATATCCGACTATGGCTATCTCGGGAATACCGTTCTTCTCTCTCGCCGCTCTCATGGTCTTTCGGTTTTTCTCCATTTCGGCTATCTGCGTCTGGAGCGCGTGCACTCTGCGCGCAAGGTGACGTCTATCCGTTTCAAGCTTGCTCTCACCCGGTCCTCTCGTACCTATTCCGCCTCCAAGACGGGAGAGCTCCGTGCCTCGTCCCATAAGTCGAGGCGCGGTATATTTGAGCTGAGCAAGCTCCACCTGAAGCTTTCCCTCCCCCGTTACGGCGTGGAGCGCAAAAATATCAAGTATGAGCATAGAACGGTCTATGACACGCACCTCGTCTCCCAGAATATCCTCAAGATTTCTTATCTGCGAGGGGGAAAGCTCGCAGTCGAACACCACAAGCGTTACGTCGTTACACGCGCAAAGATAGGCAAGCTCCGCCGCCTTTCCGCTGCCGACCACAGTTCTCACATCGGGCGCTTCCTTGTTCTGCGTCAAGCGCGCGACGCTCACGCCGCCTGCCGTATCGAGCAATCTCTCAAGCTCATCAAGGCTCGCGTCGACCTGCTCCTGAGTTTCTCTCTGTGTTACTATTCCGACAAGCACCGCTCTGTCCTGCTTATCGGCAAGTCTCTTATCTTCCATAAACTAAATCTCCAAATAAAAACAAAATGAGGACGGAATCGCACACTCTCGCGTGATCCGTCCTCTTTTTGTAAGTCATCAATATCCAAATTACTTGTTGACGCTCTGAAGTCTCTTCTTGAACTTGTCAACACGTCCGCCTGCATCAACAAACTTCTGCTTGCCGGTGAAGAAGGGGTGGCACTTGGAGCAAATTTCAACTCTCATCTCGCCGCCATTTGTGGACTTGGTGGTTACTGTTTCGCCGCAAGCGCAACGAATTACGCACTCTTCATAATTAGGATGAATTCCGGATTTCATTTTACTAATACCTCGTTTCTTTTATTCCGATGTTCTTTGACATCGGTTCACAAACATAGGCTATTATAACACACTATTCTCCGTTTTGCAATACCTTTTTTGAAATTTTTTTATTTTATTTTTCTCATTTCCAAAAAATCTTATCCTACCGTACGGCTTTTTGCGGCGAATTCCGTAGGTGTCAGCCCTGTCGTTGACTTAAACACCTTGCAAAAATAAGAAGAATTTGCAAATCCGACAGCTGTTGCTATCTCCTCTATGCTTCCGCTCGAATTGACAAGCAGCTGCTTTGCTTTCTCGACGCGGTAGTTTTGTATGTATCTCGCGGGAGGAACCTGGAAGACCGATATGAATATGCTGCGATAGTATGTCTCTCCTATGCCCGACATCTCGGCAAGCGCGGGAGTATAAAGGTCCTCTCTGCGATAGTTTCTTTCAATATATTTAACCGACTTGTGTATGAGCGGATATTTTCCCGCAAGCGAATAAGTATAGGAATGCACCGTCGATATCTGAGTTATGAGCGAATAAAGCTCCGACAGACACTTTGAGTGATACGCAGGACCTTTGAGCTTCCAATAGTGGAGAACGCTCTTAGCACTTGCTATTATCTCGCTCTCACCGCCCGTTATAAATTCGCACACCTCTCCCTCGGTGTCACCCACGGCATCAAACTCGGCTACTATACACTCTCCTGCCTTGTCTACGTAAAGAGAGTATTCCACACCTGCGGGAATATAGACGATAGTATTCTCATCGGCAGTATAGGTCTTGCTACCCACCGTATATTCCGAAGCTCCCTTAAGCTTAAGTATAAGCATCGAGCTGCGCGAGGTTGCGCTTCCCTCTGTATCCTCCTTAAGAGTATAGCTGTACACATCGTGAATTTTCGTTACAATCAAATTTGATATATCGACCTTTTTCATCACATCTTGCTCCTATACGTTTAATATAAAATATCAACACACACATTTTCGGTGAAATCTTGATAATCACAAGGATATTCTATCATATATGCTCTTTTTTGTCAATAGATTATCCAAAAATCAACACGTCGGAATTGTAAAAAGACCGTGGAGCGATATATCCACGGTCTTGTAAAAAAACGCACCTTATAAATAATCCTTCAAGTGCTCCGCGCTTCTCTCCTGGAAGCTTACCGTCTCTCGTGCAAGAGAGAGCGCTTTTTCGGAGCAGTTGGAATTTTCAAGCTCCCTCACCAGCCTTATTATGTCCGTGACCGATACGGTGATATCCTCTATAAGCATTTGAGCCACACGCTCGTCACTGTCGTCTATCATAGTACCTACCTCAACGTCTATCTTTGAACTTATCCTCGATATCATTTCCTTTATTCCGCACTTTTCCTTTGCACCGTGCTGCTCCTCGACCTCGCAAGACAGCTTTGCGTAGCCGTCTATCATTTTGGTAAGATACGCGCTCAGCTCCTCACCCTTTACCTTTTTTACCGCAACAATAGTCTTTTCCGTTTGCTTTTCAAGCTCACATTCAAGAGAGCTCAGCAATTCCTCCGTACAGTTTCTGACGCTCACCCGTCTCTTTTTCGCATTTTCGCATTCGCTCATAAAAACCTCCGCAACGTTTTTTATTTATTGTTTGTCAAATTCCAAAAAATATTCCAAAAAAGGTGTTGCACATCGGTACGAAAATGTGGTATAATATTCAGGCTGAAAAATAACAAGGAGACATAAAAATGACAGAAAAGGAAATTGCGGAGATACGCCGCAGATTCAGAACAAATAAATGTAATATCAGCCACATTCGCGGCTGTTTTGTAAATGAGGCGAAGGAAATAATCTCGGAATTTGACCAAAGCCTCGGCATGATGCCCGAGGACGATGCCGACGCAATGCTCAAGATACTCAAAAAGACGCTTTCGGGCACTCCCGGAAGACAGCTGCTTGACATTGAGTTTTCTACTCAGCAGGTGATGGAGAGCGAGGAGCACAAGCTTCTCTGTGAGCTGCGAAGCACCCAACTTAAAGACGAGGAGCTCGTACACAAGCTTTACGAAAAGATAATAAGCACCTACGAGAGCAACGAAGGGTATCTTATTCTTCTCGCCTACGACGCGTACGACGTATTCACAAAGACCGCCGACGGAGAGGACGAATTGGAGTCGTCAAAGGTGTTCAACTACTTCCTTTGCAGTGTCTGCCCCGCAAAAGAAGGAAAAGCGGCGTTGAGCTACTATCTGCCCGGCAAGTGCTTCCGCACAGTCGTTGCCGACACGGTGCTTGGTGCGCCCGAACTTGGATTTATGTTCCCCGCCTTCGACGACAGAAACGCGAATATCTACGGCGCGCTTTATTACACGAAGAAGCTGAACGACAGCCATGAAGCGACCGTTGACGCACTCTTCAGCTCTGAGCTTCCTATGCCTGCGCTCACCCAAAAGGAGACGTTTGCGCAGATACTCGAGGAGACCGCGGGAGAGGACTGCAATATGATGGTGGTGCGCACTGTCCACTCCCACATAAACAACATGCTCGAGGAGCACAAGGCAGAAAAGATAGAAGAGCCTCCCGTACTCACAAAAGAGGATATCGGTGAGATGCTTACGTACAGCGGAGTATCCGAGGAAAAGGTAGAGAAGTTCTATGAAAAATACGACGAGAACTTTGGTAAGGACGCGCGTCTCAATCCGAAAAACATCGCCGACGCAAAAACGATCAGCGTAAAAACTGCTGAAGCAAAGATCAAGATAAGCGCAGGCAACGCGGGTGTCATAGAAACACGCATCATAGACGGAGTAAAGTACATACTCATCCGCGCCGATGCGGACGTTGAAGTAAACGGAGTAAACATTCACATCTGAACATAAAAATTCAAGGGGAAGAGCCATTTGGCTCTTCCCCTTTTTGTTTGCGTATTGAATTATCTTGCGATCTCTTCCATAACGTAAGCTTCGAGAACGTCTCCGACCTTGATATCGTTAAATCTGTCAAGACCGATACCGCATTCGTAGCCCTGAGCAACTTCCTTTGCGTCGTCCTTAAATCTCTTAAGAGAGGATATCTTATCCTCGAAGATAACTATACCGTCACGAACGACACGTATCATAGCCGAACGTGTGACCTTACCGTCCTGAATATACGAGCCCGCGATAGTTCCGACACCCGGAACGTGAATAGTCTGTCTTACCTCCGCGTGGCCAAGGAGAACTTCCTTGTATTCGGGAGCAAGCATACCCTTCATAGCGTCAGTTATCTCGTTGATACAGTCGTAGATAACACGGTATGTGCGTATCTCGACGTTTTGTCTTTCAGCACTGTCAAGCGCGACCTTATCGGGACGGACATTAAAGCCTACGACGATAGCGTTAGATGCAGCGGCAAGCGTTACGTCACCCTCACGGATACCTCCCGCAGCCGCGTGGATAACGCAGACCTTGACTTCGTCGTTGGATATCTTCTCAAGCGACTGCTTAACAGCCTCCGCAGAGCCGCCAACGTCAGCCTTAACGATGATGTTAAGCTGCTTTACGCCCTCGGATATCTGAGCAAAGAGGTCGTTGAGGTTTGCTCTTGCATTTGCCTTGAACACCTCTTCCTTTGCCTGCTCACGTCTCTGGTCGGCAAGCTCTCTTGCCATTCTCTCGTCAGCAACTACGTTGAATTCGTCACCCGAAGAAGGAACTTCAGCAAGACCTATGATCTCAACGGGCACGGAAGGACCTGCCGTCTTAAGCGTTCTGCCGTTATGGTCGGTCATTGCTCTCACGTGTCCGACAGCCGTTCCCGCGATAACTATATCACCGCTATGGAGCGTACCGTTCTGAACGAGCACTGTTGCAACGGGTCCTCTGCCCTTATCGAGCTTAGCCTCGATAACGATACCCTTAGCACGTCTCTTGGGATTAGCCTTAAGCTCCTTGACCTCAGCTACGAGAAGCACGTTCTCAAGCAAGTCGGAAATACCGAATCCAGTGAGAGCTGATACGGGAACGCAGATAACGTCGCCGCCCCATTCCTCGGGAACAAGGTCGTACTTTGTGAGCTCCTGCTTAACTGCATCGGGGTTAGCCGTGGGCTTATCCATCTTGTTTATAGCTACGATTATATCGATCCCTGCAGCCTTTGCGTGGTTTATAGCCTCGATAGTCTGGGGCATGATACCGTCATCGGCAGCAACAACGAGTATCGCGATATCCGTTGCCTGAGCACCTCTTGCTCTCATTGCCGTGAACGCCTCGTGTCCGGGAGTATCAAGGAAGGTTATATCCTGACCGTTTGCCTTTACTCTGTAAGCACCGATGTGCTGCGTGATACCGCCTGCCTCACCCGTGGTTACGCTTGTATGACGGATAGCGTCAAGTATAGAGGTCTTACCGTGGTCAACGTGTCCCATAACACAAACTACGGGAGCACGGCCCACAAGGTTCTCCTCGCTGTCCTCTTCCTCGTCGAAAAGTCTTTCCTCAATGGTAACGACTACTTCCTTGGTAGCCGCAATACCCATCTCGTCGGCAACTATTGCCGCGGTGTCGTAATCCACTGTCTGGTTTACTGTCACCATCATTCCGAGCATCATAAGTCTCTTAACTACCTCAGCAGACGTTACCTTAAGTCTTGATGCGAGATCGCTGACCATTATCTCCTCGGGAAGCGTTACGCTCGTCGGAGCCTTAGTAACGGGCTGCGCGGACTTCTTGCCCTTTGCACCCTTGTCCTTGCCCTTACCGCCAAAGTTCTGCTGCATACGTCCGGGGACCTGCTTCTTGACTCTCTGGTTGCCGCCTCTTACGTCAGCTACTGAATCGGGAACAAAGTTATCGAGTCTTTCATCGTATTTTGAAAGGTCTACCGAGCCTGCTCTCATATCTACGACACGAGTTGCACCTCTCTGCTTGGGTGCCTCGTCGCCCTTAGCCGTCTGGCTGCGAACGATAGGCTGAGGCTTGAAGGAATTAACGGGACCTCTCTGCTGTCTCTCGTCCTTATCAAATCCGCCCGAGCCGTGTGAACGGTCGTTTCTCTGACCTTGAGTTCTCTGATTGTTGGGCCTCTGTCCACCCTGACCGCCAAACTGACCGAACTGAGCGCGACCGTTATTTCTATCGGTCTGGTTGCCCATGCCGCCCTGAGGCGCAAATGCTCTCTGCTCGGGTCTTTGACCGTATGCGGGTCTCTGCGAAGCTCCCGTCTGCGCGCCGCCGTAAGGCTTTGCATCTCTTGTGGGAGCAGACGGTCTCTGCTGAGCGGGCTTTGTATCCTGCTTCACTTCCTGCTTGGGAGCGGCGGACTGTGCCTTGGGCTGCTCTGCGCGAGGTGCGGGAGCTGCCTTCTTCTCAGACGTCACTTCCTTATTTGTTTCCTTAACTTCTTCTTTCTTGACCTCTGTCTTGGGAGCATCGGCACCCTCTGCGACCTTCGCGCTCTTCGGCTGCTCCTTTGTCTCGGTCTTGGGCTCTGCCTTTACTTCGGGCTTTGCCTCCGTCTTTACCTCGGTTGCGGCGCTCTCCTCCTTGGGAGGCTTTGCGGCAGCCGGCTTTTTCTTGGACGGAATATAAGTTACTCCGTCAAGATAATTTCCTATGTTGTCTATCTGATTAGCCTTTGTAAGTGCATCAAAAAGCACCTCGAACTGAGCAGGCTCCAGAGTTGTCTGGGACTTCGGCGTTATACCCTTGCCCGAGAGAACCTCCATGACATCCTTGCTCTTCATATTCATATCCTTTGAAAGCTGAGTTACCTTCAACAAATTCGTTGTTGTAGCTGCCATATTTTACACCGTGTTCCCGTGCCGACGGGAACTCCTTTCCGTGGAATTAGGTTTATTATGTCAAATATATTTTTTTACGAGCGCTCCAAGTCCCTTATCGGCGATCCCGACCGCTCCGAGATATACGCTTTTTCCGACCGCCGCGCCAAGTTGCTCTCCACCGATCTCAAGTCTTATCAATTCGGTTTTATAAAACGCGCATTTGTCCGTAAGCTTTTTGTGAGTGTTATCCGACGTATCCGCCGCTTCAAGCACGAGCACAGGAATGTTTCCCTTTTCTTTTCTCAGCGCTTCGCAGGTCATAGGCACACCCATCGTCACCTTTCCTGCTTTAACGCACAATCCGATTGTGGATAACAGCTTTGCGGCATCACTCATTCTCAATGATCTCACTTTCCATTCTGTCGTAGACCGCCTCGGGTATAACAACGTCAAGGCTCTTGTCTATACGCTTTGTTCTTCTTGCCTTTCTGAGGCAGCTGACGTTTCGACAGATATATGCGCCTCTTCCCGATTTCTTTCCTGTGAAATCAAGCACCACTTCTCCCTCGGGTGTTCTCACCACGCGAAGAAGCTCTATCTTTGGCTTGTGCTCATTACAGCCAAGGCACTGGCGTTCAGGTGTCTTCCTCTTTTTCTGTTCCACCTTACTACCTCCGCAAAGAATTACTCTGCCTTGATATCTATCTTATAGCCTGTAAGTCTTGCTGCAAGGCGGGCATTCTGACCTTCCTTACCGATAGCAAGAGAGAGCTGATCCGCGTCAACTATTACCTTGCAGGATCTCTCAGCGGTGAATTCTACCGAGCGAACTACAGCAGGTGCAAGCGCCTCCGCTACGTACTCCTCGGGGATCTCACTGTACTTGACTATATCTATCTTCTCTCCGCGAAGCTCCTCTACGATGCCCGCAATTCTCATTGCGTGGTTACCGATACAAGCTCCTACCGCATCAACGTCCTCGTCACGCGACATAACGGAGATCTTTGTTCTCGAGCCTGCCTCACGTGCAACTCCCTTTACGAGAACTACGCCATCGATTATCTCGGGGATCTCAAGCTCGAATATTCTGCGGACAAGTCCTGCGTGCGCTCTCGAAAGAGTTACAAGAGGACCTCTCGCTTCCTTGTTTACTTCCATAACGAAGACCTTTATCTTGTCTCCGACCTCAAAGGTCTCACCGGGGATCTGCTCGCTCTTTATAAGCGTTGCGTATCCCGTACCCGTATCGAGAAGAACGTTTCCGTTGTCGGTGAATACCTTGCTTACCGTTGCGGTGATTATCTCCTCACGCTTGCTCTCGTAAGCGTCCTGCATCGCCTTTCTCTCGCCCTCTCTGATACCCTGAATAATGACGGATTTAGCGGCACCCGCGCTGAGTCTGCGAAGATTCTTGGTCTTGATCTCGGTCTCGACCATCTTTCCAAGCGTATTTCTTCTGCTTATCGCCTTTGCGTCCTCAAGAGCGATCTGGCACTGAGGATTTACTACTTCCTCAACGACCTCCTTCTGAAGATAGACCTTAAGATCCTCCTTGACGGGGTCGATAGCAACTCTCATAAGAGTGCTGCTTCCGTATTCTTTTTTGAGAGCGGCAAGCAAAGCTGCCTCTATCTTCTCAAGCATATACTCCTTGGGGATACCCTTCTCCTTTTCAAGAAGGTCAAGCGCTGCAAAAAATTCCTTGTTCATTTTTAAGCTTCCATCCTTTTATGTTTATGTTTAATTAAAATTCAAAATAAGTGTTTATCTTAGCGACCGCGCTTCTTTCAAAGCTTACCGTTTGCTCGCCTACGAGTATACGAACCTCTCCGTTTTCTCCAAGCGGCAAAAGCTGTCCTCGGAAAAGCTTAGAGCCGTCTATCGGAGCATAAAGCTTGACCTCAACGTCCCAGCCCTCGCAAGCCTCAATATGGATATCGTTCTTAAGCTCTCTTTCGATGCCGGGGGAGCTGACCTCGAGATAATACTGCTCCTCTATGAGATCCGCCTCATCAAGCACGGGATCGATAGCTCTGTGCAGCTTTTCGCAATCGTTTATGTCAATACCGTTTTCGGAATCCACGGTTATGCGCAAAACTCTTCTTGCGCCTTCCTTGACAAACTCAACGTCCCACACCCATATACCGATCTCATCGGCAAGCGGCTCGGCAAGCTCTCTCACCTTTTCCGCGATAGTTGTGTTCTTAGCCATTCGCACCTCCAAGACACTTTTCTAACAATTAAGAGTGGACTTTTGCAAGCCCACTCTCGGAATACTTCGTTATTATACCACACTTCCCCGTCTTTTGCAATACCTTTTTGACATTTTTTTGCCCTTTTTATAATATTTTTTGATTTTGCGTTCAAAAACATACATTAAAATAATAAAATGTGTTTACAAAATGAAGTTTATATGATATAATTGTATAATAGGTAGTTGTGTCCGCAACTGTCCTTATTTGAGAAAAACACACATAAGAGGAACTATGAACGGAGATCAAAAGCAGAATAAAGATAAAAACTTAATAACGACAGCTTTGCTTTCTCTCTACGTTGTTTTCGCGGCGTGCTTTATACCGATAGTTATGTTTGTCAATGTCGGAGATCTTGTGCTTTCCGCGATATCGCTTGCGGCTTGCGCCTTAAGTATTGCGGCGCTATCATTCGCGGCAGGCTCATTCAAAAGCATTTTCGGATACGCCATAACGGTGATCGCGCTTATATTTTTGGGAGCTACGGCAGTCCCTCTCGGGCTGTTCTCGTCCTTTGCGGCGGGAGCTTGTGTATACGCCTATCTGCTTCTTAAGCAAAGAACTCCGTTTTTATACGGTATACCCGCTATCGCGCCTATTATAGTTACTTTGGTAACGGGACAGTTGACGTACATCATACTGTCGCTCCTATGGCTTCCCTGCTCGTTGCTTCTTTTCTACACCGTCAAGAAGAGACTCGCGCGCGTGAGCGCGATATGCCACGTTTCGGCGGGAATATGCCTCGGCATCGTCGTTTTGCTCGGCATATTCGTATTTTCGATATACGGAAGCGTCTCGATGTCCGCGCTGCGCACGTTCGTTGACGAGATCAAGCATCAGACGGTAGTTATGATGAACCTCGTGATAGACGAGATGGCAAGCGCTATGGGAGAGCTGCCCATCGATCTTAAGAGTTACGTAGAGATGGCGGTGCAGACCGTGTTCAATCTTCTGCCTGCGATCATCATCATTATAGGAAACGTATTCGCGTACGTAATGCATTCTATGATACTCAGCGTGTGCTTCAGCTCCGATGAGGATAGAAAAGAGGTTTTACCCCTGCTTTCGTTCGAGATGAGCCTTGTGTCCGCGATAGTGTTCATTATCTCGCTCGTTCTTGCGTTCTTGCTCGTGGCGGGAGATATGGCGTTCTACGGAGCGATAGCGGAAAACGTTATGCTCATTCTCTGCCCCGGTCTTATACTGACCACGCTCGGCGCGCTGAGAATGCTGACTACCCGCAAAGGGCCGTCGTGCCTTGGCTCTCTGCTTTATTTCGGCGTCATATTTATGATATGCAGCTTTTCGATCCCCGTTATCATCATATGCTCTATCGCGGGTGCGATACTTATAATACTTTCGAATATCGCAAAGCTGCGTTCCGATAAAAAAGTTTAAAAATCACACAAATCGATAAGAAAGGACAATAATATGTCAAACAAACGCTTCGATCTGTTTAAAAGGCTTGAGGAGCTGCCGTCAATGGTGTATGCGCTTCTCGCCGTACTTTTCCTTGTTATACACGTTGTTATAACGACTTATACGTCTATCGCATCCGCCGTGTGCGGTCTTGCGCTCATAATAACGTATATACTCATCTGCTTGATAATATACCTCGCGGTCCACAAGCGCATAGGTCTGTTCCGACTTGCGTCCGACGCATCCGAGGAGCAGAATAACGGGGTTATCTATACCTTCCGTCATCTTCTTAAGATACCGTACGCGGTAGTCACGGAGAAAGGAAAGATAGTTACCGTAAACGCGGCTATGAGACATTTGGCAGGCGCGAAAAACACCGTTTTCAACTCTGACATTGAAGCTCTCGGCGAGCTGAATTTCTCCGAGATACTCAAGAGCACTTCCGCTGTTGACACGGATGAAGATGAAGCTGAGGAGACGGACGAGATAGATATTCTTAAGGACAAAAAGACTATCTGCCGCATCGCGTCCAAGACCTTTCACGTAGATTGCCACCCGTTGCACTCAAAGGGCACGGTGTTCTATCTGCTTATGTTCAACGACATCACAGAATTTGAGCAGCTCAGCCTGACCTATCGCGCGGAGCACCCCGCGGTTGCTTATATCATAATAGACAACCTCGACGAGATAGCGCAGTACGCAAAGCTCAGCTATCAGGCAGAGGCTACGCAGGTGGATAACATTCTCAAGGAATGGGCAAAGGACCTCGGCGGTATCCTTAAGGAATATGAAAAGCACCAGTACGTGCTCTTCTTCAACCGTATGGCGCTCCACACCTGCATCAAGACAAAGTTTGAGATACTCGATGCTATCCGTGAGATACACTTTGGCGACGAAAATATGCCTATAACCGTTTCTATGGGTATCAGCACGGTCGGTAAAACGCTTGCAGAGCGCGAGCACGAGGCTCTCGTTTGCCTCGATATGGCGCTCCAGCGCGGCGGAGACCAGGTGGTCGTAAAGAACGAGACGGGTACGTTCTACTTCGGCGGACGCACCAAGAGCCAGCAGAAGCGTTCGGGCGGTCACTCCAGAATAATAGCTACAAGACTTTGCTCCATGATATCCAACGCTTCCAGCGTGCTCGTTATGGGACACAGCAACCCCGACTTTGACTCGATAGGCGCGTGCGTGGGTATTGCAACATTGGCTATGCACCTCGGCGTAAAGGTAAAGATAGTCACCGACCTTGAGAACGAAAACTTCAAGGCTTGTACCGAAAGACTTACACAGCTTGCCGACTATAAGAACGTCTTTGTCGATGAAACGGTGGGTCTTGCGGAAAGCGAGTTCGGTACTCTCCTTATAATCGTTGACGCAAACAACTTCAAAATACTCGAGAGCCCCGATATAGCGGCTAACTCCTTTAAGACCGCTCTTATCGACCACCATATAAAGAAGCAGGAGTTCGAGCAAGAGCCTCAGCTGGTATACATCGACCCCTCCGCTTCGTCCGCTTGCGAGCTTGTCAGCGAGATACTTGAATTCAGTATCCCCGTGGGCACGCTCAGAAAAGAGGAAGCAAACGTTATGATGGCGGGAATAATGGTAGACACCCAGAACTTCACACGTACGGTAGGAACACGTACGTTTGCCACCGCTCTCTATCTCAGAAGCGCGGGAGCAAGCCCCGAGTATGCTCGCACATTCTTTGAGCAGGACTTTGCCGACTACCACTCCGAGGCGATATTCAGCACCAATGCTGAGATATACAAGGACCAGATCGCAATAACCGTCAGTGAGGGCACAGGCTCTCCGAGCGACAGAGTTTCTGCCGCAAAGGCGGCAGACAAGCTGCTTTCGGTCAAGAACGTCAACGCGGCGTTCGCTCTTGTGCTCATTGGCAGCACCGTCCATATTTCGGGACGTTCAAACGGAACTATAAACGTACAGCTCATACTTGAGAAGATAGGTGGCGGCGGTCACTTCGACGTTGCGGGCGCGGCAATAGCCGACAGCGAGCTCGGCGAAGCAAAGCAGCGCCTGATATCCGCTATAAATTCGTATTTCGATGATATCAACGCTTCTCAGTCAAACAAATAAACCCAAGCAAAAGGAGATACAGTAATGAAAGTAATTTTAACTCAGGACGTAAAGGGTCAGGGAAAAAAGGACCAGATCGTAGACGTGTCGGACGGATATGCGAGAAATTTTCTTATCCCCAAGAAGCTGGCTATTCCCGCAGATGCATCCGCTCTCAATGACGTAAAGAATAAAGAAGCCGCAAAGCAGCACAAGCTTGACGTTGAGAAAAAGCAGGCGCAGGAGATCGCGGAAAAGCTTAAGTCCATAACCGTAAAATTCGAGTATGCCGCAGGTCCCGACAAGAGACTTTACGGCTCCGTGACCTCAAAGGATATTGCGGATGCGCTCAAAAAGGACCACGGTATCGATATAGATAAGAGAAAGATAACGCTCAAGGAAAACATCAAGTCCTTCGGAAACTTCACGGCAGACGTTAAGCTGTTTACGGACGTATCGGGAAAGATAAATATTCTCGTGACCTCCAAGGGCTGAGCCTTATAATTTTAGTCTAAGAAAAAAGAAAGGAAAAAGTCTGATGAACGACGAGCTTCTTAAAAAGCTTCCCTTTTCACTCATAGCGGAGCAGTCGTTGCTTGGTTCTATCATAATAGCTCCCGAGGCGCTTGACGAGGTCGTGCAGATCGTCACGGCAAACGATTTCTATATTTCCGAGCACAAGGAGATATACGGCGCTATAAAAGAGCTGTTCGCAAGCAACAAGGATATTGATTTCATAACCCTTGTCAACGCGCTCGTTACGAAGGGTGTATATACCGAGGCTGCTGCTACCGACTACATCACACAGCTGATGCACAAGGGCAACAACGCTCTGAACGTAAAGGACTACGCAAAGATAATCAAGGACAAGAGCGTATTGCGTAACCTCATCGATATATGCGACGAGATCTCCGACAAGGCTTACAGTGAGGACGGAGACGCGGAGAGCCTTGTAAACTACGCCGAGAGCTTGGTTTTCGACTTGGCTCAGGGACGTGATACAAAGAACTTCAAGCATATCGCTGACGTTTTGCAGGACGTATTCAAGAACCTCTATAAAATGAGCGAGGAGGGAGAGTCCGCGCAAGGCACAAAGACAGGATTTTCAGGTGTCGACCAGGTACTTGCGGGAATGGGCAACTCCGACCTTATCCTCGTCGGAGCGCGTCCCGGTATGGGAAAGACCTCGTTTGCGCTCAACATTGCGACAAACGTCGCCGTACAAAGCAAAAAAACAGTATGTATATTCTCGCTTGAAATGTCCGCCGAGCAGCTGGTTACAAGAGTTATCTCCAGCGAGGCGATGATAGACAGTAACAGCTTGAGAACGGGAAAGATAGACGCCAAGCAATGGGACGAGATAGCAAAAACGTCCGCAAAGCTTGCGGGATGTAATATACTTATAGACGACTCCACAGGCGTTACCGTCACGGGAATGAAGGGTAAGCTCAGACGTGTCAAGGACCTTGGTCTTGTCGTGGTCGACTACCTCGGCCTTATGCAGAGCGATAAAAAGACGGACAACAGAGTTAACGAGGTCGCGGATATCTCCAGAAACCTCAAGATAATGGCTAAGGAGCTCAACGTACCCGTCATATGCTGCGCTCAGCTCTCCCGTGGACCTGAGTCGAGAAACGACAAGCGTCCTATGCTTTCCGACCTTCGTGATTCGGGAGCTATCGAGCAGGACGCAGACGTAGTAATCTTCCTTTATAAGGACGACTATTACAGCAAGCCCGAAACGGCGACCGATGAAGGAAGCATCGCCGAAGTCATCATAGCTAAAAACCGTCACGGCGCGATCCAGACGGTCAAGATGGGCTGGATAGGTCAGTACACCAAGTTCCGTACGATAGCTACGAATATAGAAGAAAGCAAATGATGACGGACACGGTTAAGTATTCACTGCCAAAATGCTTTACGTCTCCTCATACGCTTTCGGGAACGGACGCGAGCACTCCCGTGCTGGCTGCGTTTTCAGGCGGCTCGGATTCGTCCGCGCTGCTGATGATGCTTTGTGAGTATGCCAAGGTGAGCGGCACGAAGATATACGCAGCGCACGTCAACCATATGCTCAGAGGTGAGGAAGCGGATAGAGACGAACAGTTTTGCAGAGAGACGGCAAAAAGGCTTGGCGTCGAGCTGTTCGTGTGTAAACGCGACGTAAGAGCATACGCCGAGCAAAGCGGAAAGAGCATTGAGACCGCCGCAAGAGACGTAAGATACGAGTTTTTTGAAAAGGTCATGCGCGAGCATTCTATTCCCTTGCTCGCCACCGCCCACAACGCAAACGACAACCTTGAGACAATGATATTCAACATGGTGCGCGGCTGCGGTCTTGACGGTATGTGTGGCATACCCGAGACAAGGTCGATGCCCACAGGCACGGTCGTTCGTCCGATACTTAGAATGAGCAAACGCGAGATACTCGATTACTGTCGCGAAAACTCGCTTGATTTCGTCACCGACAGCACCAATACAGATACCGATTACACAAGGAACAAGATACGCGCCGAGATAATCCCCGCGCTTTGCAAGATAAATGACGGAGCCATAGAAAACGCTTCCCGTCTTGCCGTAACGCTCAAAAATGACGCGCTTTGTATCTCAAGCCTTACCGATTGGTTTTTAGAGGAGCTTAACGACGACTGCTCTATCGAGACCGAAAAGCTTCTCGGCTCGCCTGCCGCTGTTTCAAACAGAGCTATAATGGCGATATATAAAAGCGTGTCGGACGGCAAAACCCTTGAATACACTCATATAGAGGCAATACGCGAGCTCTGCAGAGGCGGAGCCGCTCACTCATCGATACAGCTTCCTTCGGGAATAGACGCAAGGATAGAGCAAGGCAGACTTTGCTTTATAAAAAGATCCGACGCTCCAACGCCCCCCGAGGATTTCGAGGTAAAGCTTTGTGAGGGTAAAAATGAGATTTCGCAAATAAATGCCGAAATCATCATAGGAAATTCACAAATCACGAAAAATATTTACAAAAAGTCAACACTATTGTATTTTGCATCTGCTAAAATATGTGGTGATGTGGTCGCGCGTAACCGAAGAGCAGGTGACAAAATATTGTTGAACGGTGTCAACAAGAGCGTAAAAAAGCTTTTGTGCGACAAAAAAATACCGCTTGACGTTCGTTACCGTCTGCCCGTTATATGCGACAACAGTGGAATAATCGCTATTCCGTTTGTCGCCGTGAGCGACCGCGCAAGGCACAAAGACAATGAAGGCACAACAGTGTTGAGATTTGATCTCAACTGAATTTATTATCAACAAAAAGGAAAGGCTAATTCTTATGACAAATGATATTGAAAGCATACTCGTCAGCGAACAGCAGATCGACGAGATAACGACAAGGATAGCAAACGAAATCAATTCTTTCTACAAGAACTCCGAGAAAAAGCTCGTGTTTATCTGCATTCTCAAGGGCTCGCTGATGTTCAGCTGCGAGCTTATGAAAAAGATAACACTGCCTATCGAGATCGACTTTATGAAGGTTTCGTCCTACGGCGCAAAAACAGTTTCCTCTGGCGTTATCAATATTCATCTTGATATCAAGCGCGATGATATGGCTGACGTCGACTTTATAATCATAGAGGATATAGTAGACAGCGGAAAGACCCTGTCTCACCTTGTAAGATACCTCGCAGAGAGAGGTGCGAACAGCGTTAAGACCTGCACTCTGCTTGATAAGCCTTCCCGCAGAACTGTCGATTTCACACCCGATTGGTGCGGAATGGAGATACCCGACAAGTTCGTGGTCGGATTCGGTCTTGACTACAACGAAAAATACCGCAACCTTCCCTACGTGGGAGTCCTCAAGCCCGAGGTTTATTCCAAGTAAGGCTTGATCGCATAACATTTCACTAACGGAGAATTTTTAATGAAAGCTAAAAAGAGTAATTTTAAGGTCATAATATTCTACGTCATAATAATCGCGGCGATAATCTTCTCTTTGACGTTGATGTTCGATACACAAGAGGTTGAGCCCGTGACCTATCACGACGTGGTGAATTATTTCAAGCACGATGCCGTAAAGCAGTTCGTGGTCGATGAAAAATTCAACATCACTATGGAGGTCTATAACGTAGACGAAGTCAAGGCGCTCAACGGAGTTTCCCCGACCGATGCGGGCTTGACAACAAAAACTATTGAATACAAGCTCCAAAGTCTTAATCTTTTCATTAACGACTGCGGTGAGTATTATAAAAACAATCAAAACCTCGTAAACTACGATATTCAGCCCGAAACGGTAATGCCGTGGTGGGTAAGTCTGTTGCCGTACGCGATAGTCATTATTGTTGTGATAGTCCTTTGGGTCGTCATAATGAAGCAGACTGCGGGCGGTGGAGCAGGCAAGATCAACTCCTTCGGCAAGGCAAAGGTCAAAACGCCTCAGAATGACAAAAAGGTGCTGTTTACAGACGTCGCGGGAGCTGACGAGGAAAAGGAAGAGCTTGCGGAGGTCGTTGAATTCTTGAGAGACCCCCAGAAGTTCTCGAAGCTCGGCGCAAAGATACCTCACGGTGTGCTTCTCGTGGGCCCTCCAGGAACGGGTAAAACACTGCTTGCAAAGGCAGTTGCGGGAGAAGCGGGAGTTCCCTTCTTCTCTATCTCGGGCTCAGACTTCGTTGAGATGTACGTCGGTGTCGGTGCGTCGCGTGTGCGTGACCTCTTTGACAACGCAAGAAAGCATCCCTCTTCAATAATATTTATAGACGAGATAGACGCGGTCGGACGTCACAGAGGCGCAGGTCTCGGTGGCGGACACGACGAGCGTGAGCAGACGCTCAACCAGCTTCTCGTTGAAATGGACGGCTTCGGCTCTCACGACGGAATAATCGTTATCGCCGCCACCAACCGTCCCGATATTCTCGACCCCGCACTTCTCCGTCCAGGTCGTTTTGACAGACAGGTAACGGTAAATTATCCCGATATCAACGGACGTGAGGAGATACTCAAGGTACACGCAAGAAATAAGCCCTTTGAGGAAGCAGTTGACCTTAAGAAGGTGGCTAAGTCCACGTCGGGCTTTACTGGTGCGGACCTCGCCAACCTTCTCAACGAGGCGGCGCTTCTGGCCGCAAGACGAGGCAAGGACCTCATCGGTATGGACGATATCGAGGATGCGTTTATTAAGGTTATCGCAGGTCCTAAGAAGAAATCTATGGTCCGCAAGGAAGAGGAAAAGAAAAAGACCGCTTATCACGAGGCAGGTCACGCAATACTTGCGTTCGCACTTCCCTCTCAGCCTGCGGTACAGCAGATATCCATCATTCCCAGCGGCAACGCGCTCGGATATACGCTCAATCCCCCCGAGGAGGATAAGTACAGCGTTTACAAGAACGAGCTCAAGGATAAGATCGCAATGCTTCTCGGCGGCAGAGCCGCAGAAGAGCTGATATTTGAGGACGTCTCAGGTGGCGCGTCCAACGACATTCAGAGAGCTACCGATATTGCAAAGAAGATGGTAACACAGCTCGGTATGAGCGACGTTCTCGGACTTCGCGCATTCGGCAGCGGACACGGCGAGGTGTTCCTCGGACGTGACTTCTCAAGCTCTCAGGACTATTCCGACGAGACCGCTACAAAGATCGACAACGAGATACACGATATAATCTCCGAGGCATATGACAAGGCTAAGCGTATCCTCACCGAAAATATGGATAAGCTTCACTTCATCTCCGAGTTCCTTATAAGAAACGAGGTAATGGACGGTGAGCAGTTCAAGGCAGCTATGGAAGGCGAGCCCACGTTTGAGGAGCTTGAGGAAATGACCGAGGCAAAGCGTCGCAAGAGCCGTGAGGAAAACGACGAGCGTCGCAGAAAGCAGGCTGAGGAGGAGCGTCGCAAGAAAGAGGAGCTCAAGGCAAGACAGGCCGAGAACGCCGAGAACGGCGCACAGACCGACGTTGCGGAGCAGTTCCCCGACCTTCCCGTTGATGACGAGATAGTTCCCGAACAGCCCGATGCTGACACAAATGCCGACGAGAAAGTCGAGAACACCGATGACGAGCATGCCGACGAAAACGCCGACAAGCAGACGGAAGAAAAAAGACCCGAGGACAACTCGGACGACAAAACAGAATAAAAATAATCGGGGCTGCTGATGCAGCCCCGATGTGTTTTTTATATCATTCTTAGCCAAATATTCTCTTTTCAACAGAAGCGCAGAGATAGTGGTACACGGGAAGGTGCATCTCTTGCACTTTAAAGGTCTCGGTCTCGGGAACGCGAACCGTCGTGTCACAAAGAGCGGAGAGCTGACTGTCCTTCGCTCCCGTGAGAGCCATGGTGGCAATACCCATCGCCTTTGCGACCTTAGCGGCTGCAACTACATTTTTGGAGTTTCCCGAGGTGGATATGGCGATAAGCAAGTCTCCCTTTCTTGCGTAGCCGTAGACCAGCTGCGCGTACATAAGCTTGGGGTCAACGTCGTTTACAAACGCTGAGAGCACCGCGCTCTGTGAAGGAAGCGAGATAGCGGGAATACCGCCCTGAAGCTGTTCTACAAACTCGTCAGCCTCGTCTCCAAGCGCGTCACGGAATTTACGCTCGGTCTCCTTATCCATATGGCGCATCAGCAAAAAGCCCTTCATAAGCTCGCCTACTATGTGTTCGGAGTCCGCGCACGAGCCTCCGTTTCCGCACACCATTATCTTTCCACCCGACTTATACGCAGCCATCATCTGCTCCTCAGCGGCAAGTATATCTGCCTCGCAAGCGGCGAGTGACGGGTATCTTTCAAAAAGCTCTTTCAACATATCGTTCATATCTATCACCTCATAAATTGTTTTTTTCGCCCTCAAAGGCAACTGACAACGCGGCAAAATCGCCGATAGCCTCGCCAAGGCTGGCGGGCACTACCCTGCACACACCTACCGACACGCCAAGCGCTTCCCTTTCGAGCACCTTTTCCATCTGCGGACGCAGCAGCTCCTCGGAGCGCGCGAACACGCTTCCTATAACTATTGCCTCAGGATTGAGAATGTCAATTATCATCGCAAGTCCGTGACCGAGCATCTCAGAGCTTATCTCATACGCGCGGCGAGCCACCTCGTCACCCTTGTCGGCATACTCTGCGAGCACCTTTGCGTTGATGCTGTCAAGCTCGGACGCGCTCTTGCAATACGGCAGCGTCACTCCCGACTGAAGCTTTTCAAGTGCCAGCATCTTTCCTATCTGCGCGATACCGCTTCCGCTGCAAAAGCCCTCGAACGAGCCTGCCTTGCCGTATCCCACAGGGCCGTAGCCCTCAAGTCTTACGTGACCGACCTCGCCCGCGTTTCCGTTGGTTCCGCTGTAAAGCTTTCCATCTATTATAAGACCAGCGCCAAGTCCCGTACCAAAGGTGAGGAACACCATATTTCTTGTTCCCTTTCCGGCTCCGTACTTCCACTCTGCAAGCGCGCAAGCGTTAGCATCATTACACAGATATGCGGGAATACCGAAACGCTCCGAGAGCAGCTCGGTTATATGTACGTTATCCCAATCCGGAAGATTTGGTGGAGACATTATTATGCCCTTTTGGCTGTCAAGAGGTCCGCCGCAGCTGATACCGATAGCATCGCCCTCTCCTATCTCCTCTATTGCCTTTATAATATTTTCAAGAGTTTGCTCATATGATGTTGTGGCAAATCTTATCTTTTTTACGATGCGCTCCTCATCACCGAGCACTACGGCGCATTTTGTTCCGCCTATATCAACGCCTATCTTCATACAAACCTCCGAATATAGTGTTTACAAGAATTATTTTAGCACAAATAAGGGGTAAAGTCAATACGACAAGATGCATTATTTTCCCCAAAACTGTTGACACATCAGTCTTTTTGATGTATAATTGACTTACATTTAACAATATCTTTTAAGGAGTGTTTAACAATGAAGCTTTTTATTGACACAGCTAATGTAGACGAGATCAAGGCTGCTGCCGATCTCGGTGTTGTTTGCGGCGTTACCACAAACCCCTCCCTTATCGCTAAGGAAGGCAGAGTTTTTGAAGAGGTAATCAAGGAGATCACCTCCATAGTTGACGGTCCTATCAGCGCAGAGGTAGTTGCTCTCGATGCTGAGGGAATGGTAAAGGAAGCTCTTGAGCTTGCTAAGATCCACAAGAATATCGTTATCAAGATCCCCATGACACTTGAGGGTCTCAAGGCTACAAAGCAGCTTTCCGCTAAGGGCATCAAGACAAACGTGACCCTTATCTTCAGCCCCACACAGGCTCTTCTCGCTGCTCGCGCAGGCGCTACATACGTAAGCCCCTTCGTAGGCCGTCTTGACGATATCGCTTCCAACGGCGTTTCCCTTATCGGTCAGATAGCTGAGATGTTCGCTATCCATGAGATCGAGACAGAGATCATCTCCGCTTCCATCCGCGGTCCTCAGGACGTAATCGACAGCGCTCTCGCAGGCGCACACATCGCAACTATTCCCTACAAGGTAATAGTTCAGATGGCTAAGCACCCCCTCACAGACGCAGGAATTGAAAAGTTCATGGCTGACTGGAACGGCGTGTTCAATAAGTAATTAGAATATCAAATAATTTTTGAGGGGTGCATTCTGAAAAGATAGCACCCCTCAAACTCCCCTAAAGAACTTTAACACATATAAGATCCCCGCCGAAAAGATCGGCGGGGAGATTTTTATATTGGTATCTCTAAAACTCGAGGGAAATACGTACGCTTTTACTTTATTATGATAAATCGCTAAATTATTTTTCAAAAACCTCTTGACAAAAGGCTTTTATAGTGATAAACTTATTTTATTGTTGATACAAGGAGAAATGTCATGAATAAGGTATTCGCAAACAAGTATTTTTACTCTTATTTTTATTACTTTAAGTAATTAAAAAATAAGGGTGCTTTTTGGTGCGGATTTTTAGTTTTATGATATTTTTACCATTTAACCATAAATGAAGCTCGCGGGAAACACCCGCGAGCTTCATTGTTTTTATATATTCAAGGAGAATTACTATGATAGCGGTACTCAAACAAGGAACAAACGACAAGCAAATCGAGAATCTCTCGTCCTGGCTCAAGGGTCAAGGACTTGACGTTCATATATCAAAGGGACACGACCACACTATAATCGGTCTCGTAGGCGACACGTCTAAGATAGACGAGGACCTTTTGCTCGGTCTTGAAATGGTGGAGACAGTCAAGAGAATAAGCGAGCCCTTCAAGAGCGCGAACAGAAAGTTCCACCCCGACGACAGCGTGATAAAGGTTGGAAACACAAGTGTCGGCGGCGTTGACTTCGCAATTATGGCAGGTCCTTGCTCAGTAGAGAGCGAGGAGCAGGTCATGGCGATAGCAAAAGCCGTAAAGGCGGCGGGTGCTACGATGCTTCGCGGCGGTGCGTTCAAGCCGAGAACCTCTCCGTACGACTTCCAAGGTCTTAAGGCTGACGGCATAGAGATACTTCTCAAGGCAAAGGCAGAGACCGGACTTCCTATCGTCACAGAGATAATGAACGCAAATCACCTCTCTATGTTCGAGGACGTTGATGTTATTCAGGTCGGTGCGCGAAATATGCAGAACTTTGAGCTTCTTAAGGAGCTTGGCCGCACACAAAAGCCCATTCTTCTCAAGCGTGGACTTGCAAACACACTCAAAGAGCTGCTCATGTCGGCTGAGTACATCATGGCGGGCGGAAACGAGAACGTCATTCTTTGTGAGAGAGGCATACGCACCTTCGAGACCTACACGCGAAACACACTTGACATCTCCGCCGTTCCTATGCTCAAGGAGCTCACTCACCTTCCCGTTATCATCGACCCCTCACACGCAACGGGCGTTGCCAAGCTTGTAAAGCCTATGGCTATGGCGGCGGCAGCGGCAGGCGCGCACGGTCTTATGATAGAGGTACACAACGACCCCGCTCACGCTCTTTGCGACGGACCTCAGTCGCTCACGCCCGAAGCTTTCGCTGACGTAACCAAGTCTGTCAAGCGCGTGCTCGACGCAGTTAAGGAGATTTAAAAATGGTAGTTGGAATTTGCGGTCTCGGACTTATAGGCGGCTCGATGGCTAAAGCATACAAGGCAGCAGGACACACCGTTCTCGCTTACGATATAGACAGTGCCGCGCTCGGATACGCAGAGCTTGCGGGCATCTCTGACGGTACGCTCACAAACGAAAGAATTGCTGAGTGCGACCTTGTGCTCATTGCTCTTTACCCCGAGGCAACTGTTAAGTATCTCATTCAGATAGCTCCCTACACTGTTCCAAAAAAGACCGTTGTTATGGACCTTTGCGGCATAAAAAAGGAGATCTGCGAGGTAGGATTCAAGCTCGCCGCCGACTACTGCTTCACCTTTGTGGGAGCGCACCCAATGGCGGGCACTCAATACTCGGGCATAAAATACTCAAAGGCAACGCTTTTCAAGAACGCTCCCATGGTGCTCGTTCCCGCCGTTTACGACGATATTTATTTTCTCGCGCGTATCAAAAAGCTTCTCGAGCCCGCTATGTTTGGCAAGATAAGCGTGACCACCGCCGAGGAGCACGATATGATGATAGCATTTACGTCACAGCTCGCGCACATCGTTTCAAACGCTTACGTAAAGAGCCCCACCGCCCAAAACCACAAGGGCTTTTCCGCGGGAAGCTACAAGGATATGACCCGTGTCGCATGGCTCAATGAAAATATGTGGACAGAGCTTTTCCTTGATAACAAAGAGCCTCTGCTCTATGAAATAGACAACATAATCAAGTCTCTCAGCGAATATAGAAACGCCATATCCGCAAATGATGCGGACACGCTCCGCTCGCTCTTGCGCGACGGAAGAATTGCTAAGGAAAAGGTGGACGGATAATGAGGACCGTAAAAGTAAACGCTTCAACACCGTATGATATACTCATAGGCAACGACCTGCTCGATAGATGCGGCTCTCTTTGCCTTGACGTTATAAAAAAGAAATGCAAGGTATGTATCGTCACCGACGACACGGTTGCCGCACTCTATCTCGACAGAGCAAGAGCTTCTATGGAAGCAGTCGGATTTGAGACCATAACCTACGTATTCCCTCACGGAGAGGCATCTAAAAACACGACCACTCTCGTTGAGATAGTTGAGTTTATGGCCGAGAACAGAATGACGCGCTCGGATATGCTTCTCGCGCTTGGCGGCGGAGTGGTCGGAGATATGGGCGGCTTTGCGGCGGCTACTTATATGCGCGGAATAAAATTCGTGCAGATGCCTACAACGCTTCTATCCGCTGTTGACTCATCGGTCGGTGGAAAGACGGCTGTCGACCTCAGAGCGGGCAAAAATCTCTTCGGAGCATTCCACCAGCCCTCTCTCGTTATATGCGACTACACAACACTCGACACGCTCAGCCCCGAGATATTTGCAGATGGCTGCGCCGAGGTAATAAAATACGGCATAATCAACGACCGCGCCTTCTTTGAAAGTCTCGCTTGCGGCGTAAAGTCTCAGATAGAGAACGTGATCGCGGAGTGCGTCAGCAACAAGGCAAGAATAGTTGAAGAAGACGAATTTGAGAGTGGCTGCCGTCAGCTTCTCAATCTCGGACACACCATAGGTCACGCTATAGAGGTGTGCTCGGGTCTTACGATATCTCACGGAAGCGCGGTCGCAATAGGCACTGTCATTGCCACTCGAGCAGCCGTCAATATGGGGCTCTGCGAAAAGAGTGAGCTTGATCTTATAACTGAGACCTTGAAGCGCGAGAAGCTTCCCACGTCCTGCGACTTTACGGCAGATCAGCTTGCAAGCGTCGCCACCGCCGATAAAAAGCGCAAGGGCAACGACATAACACTGGTAGTTCCATACGCCATCGGCGACACAAGACTTTTGAAGCTCCCAATTGACGAGCTTTGCGATTTCATTTCGAAAGGACTTTGATCCGTATGAATATCACCGTTAAGCCCTCTACCCCTATGGGCAAGATAGAGGCTATATCGTCCAAATCCGTTGCACACCGCATACTTATCTGCGCCGCGTTTGCGGACAGAGACACGGTCGTGCGCTGCGATAGGACCAACAAGGATATAGAGGCGACTGCCGCGTGCCTTTGCGCGCTTGGCGCGTCTATTCTCTATGAAGCGCCGCTCTTTTACGTAACGCCAATAAAGACACCTGTTGACGGTGCTATCCTTCCCTGCAACGAAAGCGGCTCGACGCTTCGCTTTCTATTGCCGTTAGTTCCCGCTCTCGGAATAAAGGCAAGCTTCGACATGCGAGGCAGACTTCCAGAGCGTCCGCTCTCCCCTCTTTATGAGGAGCTTGTCGCTCACGGCGCGTCTCTTTCCGCGCAAGGCTCAAATCCCCTTGTATGCACGGGCGCTCTTACGGGCAAGGAATACCGCATAAGAGGCGACGTTTCCTCGCAGTTTATAAGCGGTCTGCTTTTTGCGCTCACCTTCTCAGGAAAGGGTGGCAGACTTATTATCGAGGGAGAAACGCAATCCGCGCCTTATATTGATATGACGGTGGACGCGCTTTCTCTGTTTGGCGCAGCTCCCGAAAAGACTGAATACGGCTATATCATAAGAGAAAATGCCAAGCTTTGTTCCCCTTCTAAGCTTGTGGTGGAGGGAGACTGGTCGAATGCCGCATTTCCGCTTTGTATGGGAGCCGTTGGCAAGGGAGAGGTGAGTGTTGTCGGTCTTAGCGCACGCTCTCACCAAGGCGACCGAGCTATTGTGGATATATTACGCCGCTTCGGCGCGGATGTGACCGAAAGCAACGGTGTACTCACCGTCAAGGGCGGAAAAGCTCTTTGCGGTATAGAGATAGACGCCTCGCAAATACCCGATATGGTGCCTGCGCTGGCAACGGTGGCATCTGTCGCGGACGGCACGACCACCATATACGGTGCGGCAAGACTAAGAATAAAGGAAAGCGACAGACTTATGTCGGTATCGGCTATGCTGAACGCTCTCGGAGCAGACGTGACCGAGACCGATGACGGTCTTATCATAAAAGGAAAGAAAGCGCTCTCGGGCGGAGCGGTCGATTGCTTTAACGACCACCGCATAGCTATGAGCGCGTGCGTAGCATCCGCCGCCGCAACGGAGGATATCGTCATCCGTGGCGCGGAGTGCGCTTCCAAGTCCTATCCCGACTTTTGGACGGACGTACGGCAACACTTGGGTGTTCAATTGAATGTCGAGAGCTAAAAATGTGTTTTTTGAACAAGCACTTGAAAACAACTTCCTATTGTTGTATAATTATATTAAAGTTTTTTGAGATAGAGGTACTTCACAAATGTCAACAAGCTACGGAAAAAACATAAATATCACCGTCTACGGCGGCTCGCACGATGATGAGATCGGCGTTGTTGCCACGGGACTGCCTTGCGGCTTTCGCTTTGACGGCGACGAGCTGTCCGCATTTATGAAGCGCCGTGCGCCAGGTCAAAACGCTTTTTCAACCAAGCGCCGTGAGCCCGATATTCCCGTGTTTGTTTCGGGTGTCGGCGATGACGGCACTCTGAACGGCGAGACCTTCAAGGCGATAATCAAAAATACCAACCAACGCTCGTCGGATTACAATAACCTTTCTTTCGTTCCCCGCCCCTCTCACGCAGACTTTGCGGCAAGAATGAAATACGGCGAGGCAGTCGACCTGCGCGGAGGCGGACATTTTTCGGGAAGACTTACAGCTCCGCTTTGTATCGTCGGCGGCATATGCTTGCAGTATTTGAGAACGAAAGGCATAGATATTGCGGCTCACATATACTCCATCGGCGGAGTAAAAGATACGGGATTTGACCTTGCAAGGGTAGGAAAAGCAGAGTTTGACCTTCTTCGCGAACGTTCGGACTTCCCCGTGCTTGACGCAAGTTCGGGCGAGGCTATGAAGGCACTTATCGAGGACGCGAGAATGGATTGCGACTCGGTTGGCGGCATAGTCGAGGTCGCCGCTATCGGACTTTCCGCAGGTCTTGGCGAGCATATGTTTGACGGAATAGAGAACAGAATATCCGCTATCGTTTTCGGAATACCCGCAGTCAAGGGCATCGAGTTTGGAAACGGATTTGAGTGCGCTTCTCTTCGCGGCTCACAAAACAACGACGCTTTTGCCACGGACGGGAAAAAAATATATACCAATACAAACAACTGCGGCGGTATCCTCGGCGGTATGACTGACGGTATGCCTATCGTATTCCGTGCGGCAATGAAGCCTACCCCCTCGATTTTCAAAGAGCAGGACAGCGTAGATATGGTATCTATGTCACCCGTAAGACTCCAGATAAAGGGCAGACACGACCCCTGCGTGGTAGTGCGCGCCGTTCCGGTATTCGAGGCTGTGACGGCTATCGCGATATGCGACATATTACTTGACAAGGAAAACAACTCTTAAAAATGAAACTCAACGCAAAGTACACGGTCGTTGCCTGCTTTATCGGCATTATAAATCAGGCGCTTGTGATAAATTTTTCACCCCTGCTTTTTACGACCTTTGAGAGTGAGCTTGGCATCTCACTCGCAAAAATAAGCACACTTATCGCCATAAGCTTTATCACTCAGCTGCTTATGGATTTTACAGCTTCAAAGCTGCCCCGCCTTTTTAACAAAAGAATAACCGTTGTTATAGGTCAGATATGCGCTTCTGTCGGTCTTATATCCCTCGCGGTGCTGCCAAGCATACTTCCGCCGTTTATCGCCCTTATAATCGCAACCGTGATAGGCGCGTTCGGCAGCGGAATTATCGAGGTCATGGGCAACCCAATAATCGAGGCTTGTCCTATCGACAACAAAAATAAGCTTCTCACCTTTATGCATTCGGGCTACTGCTGGGGTCTTGTGCTGACAGTTGCCCTCTCCACGCTGTTCTTCCACTTTGTCGGGATAGAGCATTGGAGACTTCTGGCATGTCTGTGGGCTATCGTTCCCGCCGTCAACGCAATTTTGTTCAGCGTAGTACCGATATACAAAATGGAAGCCGCGCCTGCGAAGAAAAGCAAGGAGCGCTCGATCTTCCATTCGTTTATCTTTGTGGCGTTCTTCGTGCTCATGGTCTCGGCGGGAGCGGCTGAGCAGGCAATGTCACAGTGGGCATCGACCTTTGCTGAGCAAGGGCTCGGCGTGTCAAAATCCATTGGAGATATACTCGGGCCTTGCGCTTTCGCGCTTCTTATGGGGCTTGCGCGTGTGCTGTACGCAAAGTACAGCGAGAAGATGAACCTATACAAGTTTATGATGTTCTCTTCCATACTGTGCGTATGCTCTTACCTTTTGGCGGCGCTCTCTCCAAGCCCCATACTCTCGCTTATCGGGTGCGCTATATGCGGATTTTCAGTCGGTATCATGTGGCCGGGAACGCTTTGTATGGCGACCGAGCAGATACCACACGGCGGTGTCAAGATGTTCGCCCTTCTCGCGCTTGCAGGAGATATTGGCTGCACAGCAGGACCTACCGCGGCGGGATTTGCAGCAGAGCTCGCAGGCAACAACCTGAGCGTCGGATTTTTGGTATCCATACTATTCCCGCTTCTTATGATAATATTTATCTCATTGATAACACGGTATAAAAAAAGGCACTCACCCCTCGAAAGGACATAAAAAATGGAACTTACAGAACTCAGAAAACAAATAGACGATATCGACCGCGAGCTTGTAGAGCTTTTTATGCAAAGAATGAACGTCTCCTCAAAGGTTGCCGAATATAAAAGGCAGACGGGAATGAATGTTCTCGACGCCTCTCGCGAGCGCGCGCTTCTCCAGAAGGTATCCGAGCTTTCGGGCGAGGAATTTGAGGAATACACGCGCACTCTTTACGCGACTATTCTCGACCTTTCACGCTCTTATCAGCACAAAAGGCTTGGAGACACCTCGCGTCTTTACAGCGAGATAACCGATGCTCTTGAAAACACGCCCAAGCTCTTCCCCGAAAGAGCGACTGTCGCTTGTCAGGGCGTTGAGGGCGCATACTCGCAGATAGCCTCAGAGCGTCTTTTCCGCGCACCCAACATTATGTTCTTTTCCGATTGGGAAAAGGTATTCTCGGCTATCGAGGCAGGGCTTTGCCGCTACGGTGTTATACCGATAGAAAACAGCACGGCGGGCTCGGTCAAAAAGGTTTATGACCTTATGATAAGCCGTAACTTCAAGATAGTAAGAACTGTTCGTATCAAGATAGACCACAATCTGCTTGCCAAGGAAGGCACGAAAATGGAGGATATCAAAGAGATATTCTCACACGAGCAAGCGATAAGCCAGTGCGCGGGATTTCTCTCTACAATGTTCCCCAAGGCTAAGATCACACGAGTTGAAAACACCGCAATCGCCGCAAAGGCAGTTGCCGAGAGCGACAGATGTGACGTCGCTTCTCTCTCCTCGCGTGCGTGCGCTACGCAGTACGGCTTGAAGGTGCTTGCGTCATCCGTTCAGGACAACGGAAATAACCATACTCGCTTCATTTGCATCACTAATAAGCTCGAGGTATACCCGGGGGCTGACCGCACCACTCTTATGGTAGTCACTCCCCATAAGCCGGGTGCTCTTTACCGCATACTATCGCGCTTCAATTCTCTCGGCATCAACCTCTTGAAGCTGGAGTCGCGCCCGATACCCGACAGAGACTTTGAATTTATGTTTTATTTCGATCTTGAAGCGCCCGTCTATTCGCAGAGCTTCGCTCAGCTGCTATCTGAGCTTGAGCGTGAGTGCGATGAATTTACCTACCTCGGCTCTTATCTGGAGGTAATATAATGCGTCAGGGCTACAAAGATATGAAATGCGGACTTCTCGGAGAAAAGCTCGGTCACAGCTTCTCTCCTATGATACACGGCGAGCTTGCCGACTACTCCTACGTCCTCGTGGAAAAGACACCCGAGCAGGTCGAGGATTTTGTAAGAAACGGCGAGCTTGATGCCTACAACGTGACTGTTCCCTACAAAAAGACCGTTATGCCCTTCCTTGACGTTATATCCCCCGAGGCACTGTCTATCGGTGCTGTCAATACGGTGGTCAGAGGTAAGGACGGAAAAAAGTACGGATATAACACCGACTACTTTGGCTTTTGCTATATGCTCGATGCTTCGGGTATTGAAGTAAACGGCAAAAAGGCGCTCGTTTTCGGTACGGGCGGCGCGTCGGCTACCGTTTGCGCTGTGCTCCGAGACAAAGGAGTTAAGTCGCTTGTGGTGGTCTCTATTGAAAATAACACGCCCGAATTTCTCGCGGCTCACGCGGATGCAGAGATAATCGTAAACGCGACCCCCGTGGGAATGTACCCCCATAACGGAGCGTCTCCCGTCAAGCTCTCGCTCTTCCCCGACTGTGTCGGTGTGCTCGACGTTATTTATAACCCCTCAAAGACCGCGCTTTTGCTTGAAGCGGAAGCGCGCGGAATAGCCCACGCAAACGGACTTTCGATGCTGGTTGCTCAGGCTGCAAAGGCATTTGAGTTTTTCACGGGTAACACCGCAGAGGCAGGTGCTTGCGAGAAAATAATCACAAGCATCGAGGCTCAGACAAAGAATATTATACTTGTAGGTATGCCCGGTTGCGGCAAGACCACCGTCGGTAAGCTTATCGCGAAGCAGCTCGGCAGACCCTTTTACGACGCAGACGACGTGTTTACCGAGGAGTTTGCAATATCCCCCGCAGAGGTAATACAGGGCGAGGGCGAGGAAAAGTTCAGACAGATGGAACACGAGATAGCCGAAAAGCTTGGTAAGCTGAGCGGTGCTGTTATCTCCTGCGGTGGCGGAGTGGTAACGAGAGAGTACAACTACCATTCTCTCCACCAGAACGGAACTATAATCTTCCTTGAACGCGCTCTTGAAAATCTTTCTAAGAAGGGACGTCCGCTCTCTCAGTCCACCCCTATTGAACAGCTCTATTCCGCAAGGATAGACGCATACCGTCGCTTTGCCGATATAGTCGTCGCGAGCACGGAAGTGCCCGAAAACACGGCGGATCTTATGATACAAAAGCTCTTTGAAGGAGAAAAGATATGAAGATACTTGTTATAAACGGCCCTAATCTCAATATGCTGGGAATCCGCGAGCCCGATATATACGGCAAGCAGGATTTCAAGACGCTTGAAGCCTCTATACGCAAATGGGCTTCTGAGCTTGGGCACGACGTCACTCTCTTTCAATCCAATCACGAGGGCGAGATAGTGGACGTTATACAGGCGGCATACGGTGTCTATGACGGCATCGTTATCAATCCCGCCGCATACACGCACACAAGCGTAGCGATACTTGACGCGCTTAAGGCAGTGGGTATTCCTACGGTCGAAGTGCACCTATCGGATATCAATAACCGCGATGAGTTCAGAAAGTTTTCTTACGTTTCTATGGTCGCTAAGAAAACCATATGCGGTCTCGGCTTCGACGGCTACCGCAAGGCTCTTGAATGGTTTGAATAAAAGACGCGAGGATGCGTTTAAGGGGGGCTTTCTTAAAAGAAAGTCCCCCTTAAAAATCCCCGAAAGAATTTTAATCAAATTACTTATTTAATAAGCGTATGTCCGCAATCGCGACATTTTCTGTGTTCTATATTATTGGTAGTATTGCAAACGGGGCATTGTACTGTTTGTTCCCCGTCGCTCGGCAACTTGATAAAATGCTTTGTTCCGTAAAGATGGAATATCTTATCTCCAACCTTGAATTTGTCAAGATTTTGGTGCTTATTAGCCCTGCATTTATATGCTTCAACAAGCTTTTCCTTGCCGTCGTCACGCTTGATTATCATATAGACCGTATTGTAGGTCTGGCTTCCCGACGCGCCTCCGCCGTAGTACCCCGTAGATTGCTTAACTCGGTTTCTATCCTGTACGTACGTAGTTTCCACCCATACCTTTATAACGTCCGCAAAATAGGTCTTATCTATCAGCTTATGCGGTACACCGAATATGATAAACGGGGCAGAAATCAACAAAAGATACACGAGCACGCGAAAACCGACCGCTTTGGTCGTAACGATAACGTCGCCAAAAAGATATATCAGTGCGAGCAAGGCAAAAAATATCAAAAGGCAAGGTATTACTCTTTTTGCTGCCCACTTTTTTGAATACCTGTTAAGATCGTCGGGCATTTTGAATTTATTTTTATACATACTACTCTCCAAGCAAATACTTACGTATTCATTATAGCATCTGCACCAAAAAAAGTCAACACGTCGCAACCAACAGTTGAGTGTCCGACAAAAAGAGGAGAACTTCTTTTTAGAAGTTCTCCTCTTTTATTCTTTTCAGTACAGCTTATATTTCAATCTCAAATTATCTGCTATCATCGCGATAAACTCGCTATTCGTGGGCTTTCCGCGATTGTTTTGTATCGTGTAGCCGAAATAACTGTTCAGCGTATCCACGTCTCCCCTATCCCACGCGACCTCTATGGCGTGGCGTATCGCGCGCTCCACGCGGCTCGTGGTGGTCTGGTATTTCTTTGCCACCGACGGGTAGAGGATCTTGGTGACGCTATTTATAATATCACTATCCTTTACGGTCAGCAGAATTGCGGTGCGAAGATACTGATAGCCCTTTATATGAGCGGGCACGCCTATCTGGTGGATTATCTTTGTGACCTGCGTTTCGATATCGGGTGTTTTGTCGTCCTCTGCGCTAACGGCGACAGTTCCCTCCTTGCGGCGCTTGACTATCGAGGTCACGTGCTCGCAAAGGCTCTCCGAATTATAAGGCTTCAAGAGACACAGCTCCGCACCTGCGTTTGCAGCTTCGATAAATATGCTTTGATTGGACACCATCGACACAACTATAAACGACGGTGCTTTGTCGGCTCCAAAGTTTATGTTCTTACAGTTTCTCAAAACACCTATTCCGTCAAGCTTTGACAGCCACACGTCGATTATTACCACGTCAGGGTGAGTTCTCTCTATTCGTATCAGCGCGTCCTCGCCGTTGGTGACCGCCTCGACATTGCTATACCCCGCGCGACTTAAATCTCCCATAAGCAACTGTCTTGCCGCTGCGTTTTCGTCAGCAATCAATATTTTTGTTGTTGTTTCCATTTTTATCCTCCGTATTATTTTCTCAACAACCATATTTTACCATATTTTGGTAAATATTGCAAGTCATTTACAAAAATTTCCAATTGTCAAGCTCGCCAAAAAATTGTGGTAAAAAATGGAAATAATATACAAAACGCAGAAAAAAAGAGAACTGCCGCACTCACAAAGAATGCGACAGCTCTATATTTCAGTTAAAATTCTCTTTGATTATCTTATCGAGTATAGGTATAAAATTCTTAGCCACGGTAGCGTGTCCGTCACGAAGCGGATGTACTGGCTCGGGAGATATCCAGCCAAAGGTATCCACAAAATAGACGTTACAGCTGTGCTTTGCGTTATATTCCCCTACAAGCTTTCCGATCTCCTCATGGAATTTTCCGCCAAACGGAGTGAGAGATACCACCACAGCTTCGGGATTCTGCTCTTTTATCACATCAAGCATCAGCTCGTATTTTTCAAGGAAATTCGGCACGTTTGCGCGTGGGTCGTTAGTTCCGTGATTGAGCACCACGATATTCGGCTTTTTACGCGTTACGGGCGAGCCGTCGAAATTGTAAGGGTACGCCTCGGTAGCCGCAGGCACCTTTCCTTGACCTCCCTTTGTAACACCGACAGCGCCAAAGCCCATAATACAAGGACGGAGATCAAGCGCCTCGGCAGTTCGCCACGCATACGTTTCGCAAACGTCGGCATGATAAGGACAGTTCAGATGAGTTACGTCATATTGAACGTGACCTATATTCACATAGTCCGCATTGACAAGAATGCCCTCGGTTATCGAGTCTCCGACAAATTCTATGCAGAGTCTGTCGTCCTCGGGCATATCAACGGGCTTATCGACAACAACTCCAACAAAAGTCACCTTTCCGTGAAGCGGTCTGTACCAACGAGAAGCCTGCTCGGTACCACTCTTATAAATTATCCTTACGGTGTGCTTTCCGTCGTCAGGCGCAACTATACGCATATAGTTGTCGATAAGTGCCTCGATCTTAGGACCGTCGTCAACGCTTATCCAAAGATGAAGCTGGGGAATATGATTTTCGCTGGCGTCAAAAAGGACGATAGCCGTTCTGCCCTCAAACGCAAAATCTATATACGAGCCCGTATTGGTCGTTTCAGCTATACCCTTGCGCGAAGTATCCCATCTGCCGGTAAGACGTATAGACGGATGTGAAGCATCTATCCTCATACCTTACTCCTTTTCAACAAGCTCCATCTGCTTAAGATAGTCAACAATGATATCGACAGCCTTGTCAAAGGATATTCCCGAGGTGTTAAGACAGAGATCGTAGTTATCAACGTCTGTCCAATCCTTGCCCGTATAGTACTTATAGTAGTTTGCTCTTGCCTTATCGAGCGTTTCTATCTTCTTTATAGCCTCGTTCTTCTTCATACCGTAAAGCTCGGTAACACGGGAGATACAAGTCTGCTCGTCGGCATAGACGAGAATACGCGCAACTCCCTCTCTGCCCTTGAGAATATAGTCAGCGCAACGGCCTATAATAACGCAGCTTCCCTTATCCGCGAGCTGTCTTATTATCTTTGCCTGATAGTTAAAGAGATTATCGTCGGACACGAACATATCGCTATCGGGCGGGATAGTCCACTCGCCGTAGCTTCTCTTATACTTTTTGAAAAGGTTGGTCTTTACTCTCTCGTCAGCCTTACCGAAAAGCTCAAGATTTATTCCGCTTTCCTCTGACGCAAGCTTGATAAGGTCGTCGTTATAGTAGTCGATATCAAGCTTTTGAGCGAGAAGCTTACCGATAGTTCTTCCTCCGCTTCCAAATCCACGCGCGATAGTAATTACACAGTTTGCCATAATTCCCTCCAAATTTTATTCGTTTACGCTATTGATAAATCTAAGAAACGCCGCCTTGCCCTCGGGAGTGCGCTTATATACGCCCGCATCCTCGAGAACTCTCTCAAACACAGCGCCTATCTCCTCTTTGAGAATAGCCTCGGTGTTCTCTGCTGTAAAGGTATACTTATCCTTGATACCGTCAAACCACTCCTTGTGCTTAACGATATCCTCGTTCTCCGCAAAGTCCTTGCCCGAGAGGATATACTCGCGCATAAGCGCGATCTCGTCGCGAAGTCTTGCGGGAAGCACTGCAAGTCCCATGACCTCGATAAGTCCGATATTCTCTTTCTTTATGTGGTGAACGTCCGCGTGAGGATGATAAACTCCGAGCGGATGCTCCTCTGTGGTGATATTGTTTCTGAGAACGATATCAAGCTCAAACATTCCGCCATTCATTCTCGCGATAGGCGTTACGGTATTATGAGGCTCTCCGTCGGTCTTAGCGAACACGAATGCCGCCTCGTCTGTATACGCTCTCCAAGCGAGATGTATCTTGTCCGCGAGTTCTACAAGTCTTTGCTTATCAGTACCGCGAAGTCTTATGACCGACATAGGCCACTCTACAATACCCGCCTCAATATCGTCGTATCCCACAAAGCCGAGTTTTTCCGTGATGGGAGCCTTCGCCATAGCGAATGTGTAATGACCGCCCTGCATATGATCGTGCGAAAGTATTGATCCGCCAACGATAGGAAGGTCTGCGTTAGAGCCGACAAAATAATGAGGATACTGCTCAACGAAATCAAGCAAGCGAGAGAAGGTCTCTCTGCGTATGCTCATAGGCGTGTGCTCTGCCGAGAGCACTATGCAATGCTCGTTATAGTAAACGTAGGGAGAGTACTGCCAATACCACTGTTTGCCCGAAAGCTTTACGGGGATAAGGCGGAGCGTCTCTCTCGCGGGCTTAGCGGCATTGCCGTGGTAGCCCTCGTTAGTAGTACAAAGCAAGCACTTAGGGTAACCGCTCTGAGGAAGCAGCTTAGCAGCCGCTATTGCCTTGGGGTCCTTTTCTGGCTTTGAAAGATTTACGGTTATATCAAGCTCACCGTATTTGCCCTCGTATTTCCACTTGAGGTCCTTTGAAACGCGGTAGGAGCGTATGTAGTCGCTCGCGCGGCAAAGAGCATAAAAGTAATCCGTCGCCTCTTCAGGAGATATACAGTAGAGAGAGGCAAAGGTCTTTATGACCTGGCTTGGACGGGGAGTGATAGCACCCATAAGCTTTGTATCGAACAGGTCGCGGTAAACGACCGAATTATTCTCTATAAGACCGTTCTCATAAGCGTAGTCGCACAGTGCGCCGAGTATCTCCTCAAGGGGAGCAGCGGGAGCAGCGTCGGGAGCTACATATTCCTGCACTCCAAGAATTCCGATAATGCTATTTATTGAATAGTTTACGTCCTCTGCCTCGATAAGTCTTTTATCAAGAGCATAGTCGATAAGCTGTTTTACTCTCAAAGAAATATTCTGTGACATCTTTGTTCTCCTATATCATTCGTCTTTTGCGTATTTACGGTATATGTTTCTCGTATCGTCAGTCGACGTTTTTGTATTCACGGTATCTTGTGAGCTATCCGTACGACCGACCTGAACACATACGTATTTTCTACCCGTGGTGTCGTTTTCAGCAGCCGTCACAAAACAGTTCGTAGGAATATCCTCATAGCCCGTCTTGCCCGCTGTTATCATAACGTCAGAGCCGCCGCCTACGTACTTCGGCGCAACACCCGAAAGCCTATATTCCTCAAGTCTGCCCGTATACCAGCCGCTCCACATTCCCTTTTCCTCGGCCTTTTGACCGTCTACATAAATATCGACAGTATAATAATCCTTGCTTGTGAGCACGGCAGCCGCAGCTTCATTGTTCATCGCAGCAGCCATTATTGCCGCCATTTCACGGCAGGTGGTATAATGGTCGCTATGGAAAAGTCCGGTTGCGTTTTTGAAATTAGTGGAAGTACAGCCGAGCGCACTCGCTTTTTCATTCATCTTTTGAACGAAAGCAGCCTCATTTCCAGCCACGTGCTCGGCAAGCAGCCAGCAAGCGTAGGTGTCCGACTCATAAATAACCAGATGCAACGCATCCTCAACGGTGACCTGATAGCCCTCCTGCCACGGAAAGGCAATCGATGCCCCTTCGCTATTGCCGTATTTCTCAACCATCTCGGGAGTTACGGTCAACAAGGCTTTGGGATCTGTAGCATTCTCGCATGCCACGAGAAGCGTCATTACCTTTGTCATTGATGCGGGATATATTTTAGCATCTACATTCTTGCCAGCTATGACCTTGTTGTCTGTTATATCGACCAAAACTATTGCTTGAGATTTTATTTCCGTGTCAGATGAAATGTCTTTGTAATCTGCTCCTGCGGTAGCAAGATAATTCTTTTGAAAAGTTGCCGACGGAAGTGATATTTGGGTTTTTGTCGACGGTACTGAGGGCGTTGGCGTATCGGTATTGCCAGAGCCTTGCGAAATGCCGCCACCTCCGCCGCCACCGCCTGCCATAACAGAGCCTCCTCTGTTATCCTGCACGGCGTTTACTATAAGGCAGACAGACATAGTCACGACCGCGATCAAAAAGGCGCAAAAGGTTACGAGAATAACCGTTGCCATCTGTTTCATTTTTCCGTCTATATGTATTTTCTTATTGTTCATCAATACGTTCCTTTGCTTTTTACTACCTTTTTATTTTACCATATTGCCGCCGTATTTTCAATAGTTATTTTTAAATAAAAAGCAAAAGCAACAGAGATTTTTCTCTGCTGCTTTTGCGTATTTATATCATCCGTCCGCAGACGGGACTTACCGTTTGGAGTTTTATGTAAAATATATCTACATCCTAAAAGGAAACGGTCAATACTTCTTATTTTGCGTAATCTATCGCGCGGCTCTCTCTGATAATGTTGATCTTTATCTGTCCGGGATACTTAACGTCTTCCTGGATCTTCGCCGCCATCTCGCGCGCAATGATCTTCATTCCGTCGTCGTTGACTTCCTCGGGCTTGACCATAACTCTTATCTCTCTGCCCGCCTGTACCGCATACGCCTTGTCAACTCCCGAGAAGCTCTTTGCGATCTCCTCGATCTTTTCAAGTCGCTTAATGTAATTTTCAAGATCCTCGCGTCTTGCTCCGGGGCGTGCCGCGCTTATCGCGTCTGCCGCCTGAACTATAACAGCGGTTATCGTCTGAGGATCTACGTCGCCGTGGTGAGCTTCGATAGCGTGGATCACCTCACGGCTCTCCTTGTACTTCTTAGCAAGGTTTACACCGAGCTCAACGTGTGAGCCCTCCATCTCGTGCGTCTGAGCCTTACCAATATCGTGGAGAAGTCCCGCACGCTTTGCAACCGTACTGTCAACTCCAAGCTCGTCTGCTATCATTCCCGAGATGAGTGCTACCTCAACAGAATGCTTGAGCACGTTCTGTCCGTAGCTGGTTCTGTACTTAAGGCGTCCGAGCATTCTGACAAGATCCGCGTTGATTCCGTGGATACCAACGTCAAACGTTGCTCTCTCTCCCGCCTGCTTGATAGTTGCCTCTATCTCTCGGGTAGCCTTTTCAACCGTCTCCTCGATTCTCGAGGGGTGTATTCTTCCGTCGGATATAAGCTTTTCAAGCGCAATTCTCGCAGTTTCTCTGCGAACGGGGTCAAATCCCGAAAGCGTTATTGCTTCGGGAGTGTCGTCGATAATAAGCTCAACACCCGTCAGCTTCTCGAGCATCTGAATGTTTCTTCCCTCTCGACCGATTATTCTTCCCTTCATATCCTCACTCGGGAGATTTACGACCGATACCGTAGTCTCTGCCACGTGGTCTGCCGCGCATCTCTGGATAGCAAGAGAGATAATGTTCTTTGCCTTTGCGTCTGCCTCTTCCTTGAATTGCTGTTCAAGCTCTGTCATTCTCTGCGCGAGCTCGTGCTTGATTGCTGACTCAACTCTTGAAAGAAGCTCATCCTTTGCTTCGTCTACCGAAATGCCCGAAAGCTTTTCAAGAACGACCAGCTCCTTTTCCTTGAGCTGTTCTATCTGTTCGGTAAGAGCGTCGTTTTCCTTGATCTTCTTGTCGAGCAACTCGTTTTTACGTTCCAGAGCCTCGGACTTCTTATCAAGGTTTTCTTCCTTTTGCGTAATTCGTCTTTCCATTCTCGAGATGTCGGCTCTGCGTTCCTTCATCTCTTTTTCCGCCTCATTTCTCTGTCTGAGTATTTCCTCTTTTGCAGAGATCAGGGCTTCTTTTTTCAGCGTTTCAGCCTGTTTTGCGCCTTCCTCGCGAAGTCTCTTGACTTCCTGCTCAGCAGATCCTATGTCTGCCTCAGCCTTCTTCTTGCGGACCGTATAGCCCACGAAGTAGAATGAGACTGCGCCAACGACAAGACCGATAACGCCGCCGATCACATAAAGCATAAAGCACCTCCTTGTCTTTTCTTCTTTGCATATTACATCATAATCTTATACACAAATCGCAAGTCGGTCTTTTTCACCTGCATTAAATATTAAAATTTCACCATGGGCCTTTTACCCAAATTTTGAATATATAAACACGGGCACCAAAAAATCCCGACAAAACGATACGCCATTTCATTACACTTATGACATATACATATATTTTACACGATTTTCAAGCAAATGTCAATACCTTTTACCTAATCGGATATTATTTTACAAATTAGTTATATTCAAAAAAGCGGCAGATATCTGCCGCTTTTAAATACTTATTTATCGTTCCAAATGGGATTTCCTATGGATATTCTGAGGTTCTGATTTACGTCGAGCACCTCTGCTCTGTAAAACCTTGCGTCGCTATCCACCTTGAACGCGAAATATGAAGGCTGGTCGCAAGATATTCTTCTTCTCGCAACAACGCCCTTATCGTCAAGAACAACAAGCTCATACTTATGCTCGGGATTAGCGACAGAGCAATGGAATTTATCAACGGATACACACAGTCTCTGACCGTCAAACACACAGCTTCCGCCCATAGCCGTGTCTCCTACGCACATACGAAGCGCGACCGAGCCGCATACGAAGTTACCGTCTCTGAGGCTGAGCATAAATCCTGGGGAGCTCTTTTCAGTCACGTAAATAGCCGTCAGCGCGGTGTTTCTCGCGATTTTGTGTCCGTCCTCGCCCGCGCACGCAAACACTCTCTTGCCAAGCGCCAAAAGGTCGCACCAAAGCTTATAGTTTTCCTGCGTGCCCTCGCTTCTCATATCGTAATAGAAGACCTCAAGACCCGTCTTATCTCTGAACCAATAGTCGAGCGGGTCGTTGGATTTCAGATACTGCTTGGGGTGAGGATGAACGTAAAATCCTCCCTTTGCCAATACCGCGTCCACAAGAACACCCATTTCTTCTCGGGTAAATCTCAAATACTTATAGAAGCCCTCAGGACCGCCCTCAAACTCATAGCCCTCAAACTCGTTGAGTATCTCCTCAAGCACCTTGGGACCGGGAACAAGCATATTGTAATGTATCTCGTTATTGCCGTCTATCGCCTCGCAGTCAAGTATTCTCGTTCCGGGCTCTGTACCGCAGATGAACGTACCGTCCTCCCATTCGGGCAGGTACATATGTCTTACCTGTCTATGGTCAAGTATAGCGACAAAATCCATATCAAGCGCAGCAAGCGCGCCCTTCCACTGCTCAAGCGTGTATCTGCCGTCGCTTCGTCCGCCCGTCTTTGCGTGATTATGAAGGTCGCCGAAATACAGTGTTTTTCCTTCATAAAGCTTATCAAGTTGCGCGACGTCCGCGTCCGTTGCCTTTAATACCATTCTTTTTTCCATACTTATGTCTCCCTTTTAGTATGTAGATATGCTTCAGCTATATACTACACGATTTTCAGCGCTTTGTCAAGTGCATTTGAGCAAAAAAACGCACCGTTCACACGGTGCGTTTTTTGTTATTGATCTTAGCCAAGCTTTGTCTGGTTGATCTTGATGCCGGGGCCCATCGTGCTTGCGATTACGCAGCTCTTGATGTACTGACCCTTTGCAGCTGCGGGCTTTGCCTTTACAACTGCGCCTACGAGTGTGTTGAAGTTCTCTGTGAGCTTCTCTACACCGAAGGATGCCTTACCGATGGGGCAGTGGATGATATTCGTCTTATCAAGACGGTACTCGATCTTACCTGCCTTAGCCTCGGTTACAGCACGTGCAACGTCGGGAGTAACTGTTCCTGCCTTAGGAGAAGGCATGAGTCCCTTAGGACCGAGAACCTTACCGAGCTTACCGATAACACCCATCATGTCGGGGCTAGCGACAACTACGTCGAAATCAAACCAGTTCTCTGCTGTGATCTTCTCTGCGTACTCAGCTCCGCCTGCGTAATCTGCGCCTGCGTCAAGTGCCTTCTGTACGTTGTCGCCCTTAGCGAATACGAGAACCTTTACGTTCTTACCTGTACCGTTAGGGAGAACTACTGCGCCTCTGACCTGCTGGTCAGCGTGACGGGAGTCAACACCCAGACGAATGTGGATCTCTATTGTTTCATCAAACTTTGCCTTAGAAGTCTGGCAAACGAGAGCAAGTGCCTCAGCGGGATCGTATGCTCTGTTCTTTTCAATAAGCTTTGCGCTGTCTGTATACTTCTTACCCATTTTCGTCTACCTCCTTATTCCTCAACTTCAACGCCCATGGAGCGTGCTGTTCCTGCGACCATGCTCATAGCGGTCTCAACGCAAGATGCGTTAAGGTCAGGCATCTTGATCTCAGCGATCTTTCTTACCTGCTCCTTGGTGAGCTTTGCAACCTTTGTCTTGTTGGGCTTTGCGGAACCGGACTCGATCTTAGCTTCCTTCTTGATGAGGACTGCTGCAGGGGGAGTCTTTGTGATAAACGTAAATGAACGGTCTGCGTATACCGTAATAACTACGGGAATGATAAGACCGATATCATTCTTTGTTCTTTCGTTGAATTCCTTTGTAAATACAGGAATTGCTACACCGTACTGACCAAGAGCAGGTCCTACGGGAGGCTGCGGAGTTGCCTTTCCTGCGGGCAGCTGCAGCTTGATATAACCCATAACTTTCTTTGCCATTTTTAATTACCTCCAAATGTGGTGATTTACGGGAGAATTAAAAGATAAGAATTTTCTCCCTCCCACGTACTTGACCTTTCGGTCGGCTACCTGAGCCTTTTATGCAAGCTTTACGCTTGTTGCGTCAAGCTCGATAGGCATATCGCGGCTTCCTCTCTTTACGAGGACCGTGATCTTCTTCAAATCGTCAGATATAGACTGTACAACGCCATTGTATCCTTCGAACAGTCCGTCCGTAACAACCACCGTATCTCCTGCCTTAACGACAAGCTCAACTCTCGTTGTTTCTATGTTCAACTGCTCAACCTCTGCTTCTGTAAGCGGAGTAGGACGCGATCCGGGACCGACAAATCCCGTAACTCCCGTGATGGATCTTACGGCGTGCCAGCTCTCGTCTGTCATTGCCATCTTAATGAAAACATAGCTGGGGAATATCTTGTACTCAACTTCCTTTTCCTTATCGCCGTGCTTTTCCACAACGGTCTCAACAGGAACGCGAACATCGAATATAAGATCCTCAAGTCCTCTGTTCTCTACGATCTTTTCAAGGCTTGCCTTTACCTTGTTTTCATAACCCGAATAGGTGTGCGCCACATACCATCTTGGGCCAACGTTCATCTCATTGATATCACTCATAATTTAAGCTCCGGTCTTAGTGAAGAGCTGAGTGAGAGCACGGATTCCTCCGGAAAAAGCGTAGTCAAGCGCACCTATGATAACTGCACAGATGATAACTATCACCAATACAACAAGGGTGTTCTTGAGGACCTGCTTCCAAGTGGGCCACGTAATATTCTTAAGCTCGCTTCTGAAGCCCTTCCAAGCAGCTTTAACTCTGCCCTTTTTCTTTTCCTTTTCTGCCATTTCGTTCTCCTCCCAAATTACTTAGATTCTTTGTGAAGAGTGTGCTTGCGGCAGAACCTGCAGTACTTCTTAAGCTCAAGTCTGTCAGGGTCATTCTTCTTGTTCTTTTTAGTGTCGTAATTTCTCTGCTTGCACTCTGTGCACACGAGAGTTATCTTGACTCTTGCATCATTAGCCATTTTTCGGCACCTCCCATTAAATTTTATTTGACCGTCTTTTTCAAAGACTGCCTGTGTACCTCCCTCACGGAGCAGTTTGTCCGCAATTTTGGCGCATTTGCGGCGCAACAAAAAAACCTACTCGCAGAGGTAATACACATTCTACCATATTTCAATCCCTTTGTCAAGTGTTTTTTGAAAATTTCTCATCAAATTAGGATTTGTCGGGGTGTTCGCACAGGCTTGCCGACGCTTGCGAGTGTCCCCCACTCTAAGAACTTTAACACAAAGAAATTATTATTTTTTTAATTGGGCTGAAAAACTCATTGCAGTGCAGAACGTTCAAATACCCATAAAACTCGTCGGTACGTAGGGTCCGACGAGTTTTTACCTCAGAGAAAAACAATAAAGTTATATATTTCCTATGGCTATAGCAATAACCATTTTGTTTTAAAGTTCTTGAAGGGAGTTTGAGGGAAACTTCTTTCAAGAAGTTTCCCTCAAAAAAACGCGTCCCCGATAAATCCAAATTTGTTCTCCAACAGCCGCAAAAAAGCAAGGAGCTTCGGCTGAAGCTCCTTGCTTTTATTCTTTATTATTCCTCGTCAAGAGCCTTGAGGTCGTCGGCATCTACGATGCACTCGAACTTCTCGCCACATGCGGGGCATGCAAGCTCCTCGGGGTCTATACTTCCGTCAAAGCAGATGACCTCTCCACAAGAGGGGCACTCCACCTCGAAAAACTCGTCGTCCTCAAGGTCGATATCGCACTCCTCGTCGCAGTTACAGCAATCGCCGTCGCACTCGAAGTCGTCGTAGTCGTCCTCTTCATCACAAAGAAGCTCTTCTACATCGCCAAGATCCTCGTCTATCTCCTCGATATAATCGCGAAGCTCCTCGGTCTCAGCCTCAAGATCCTCAATAGCTATTGCCATATCGGATACAAGCTCAAGCAGTGCGGCTATGACCTTTCCCTCCTTGGAGGCAGTGTCAAGCTCCATACCGTCGCAAAGTCCCTTAATATAGGAAGCCTTTTCGTTAAGTGTCATCACGTCGCACCTCCGAGGCTTACGCACGGGAGAGGTACTCACCCGTTCTTGTGTCTATCTTAAGAACGTCGCCCTCGTTGATGAAGAGCGGAACCTTGATAACAGCACCTGTCTCAAGTGTTGCGGGCTTAAGAGTATTTGTAGCTGTGTTGCCTGCAAAGCCGGGGTCTGTCTGAGTTACCTCAAGCTCAACGAACGTGGGAGGCTCAACTCCGAATACGTTGCCCTTGTAGGAAACGATCTTGCAGAGCATCTCTTCCTTAACAAACTTGAAGTTGTCGGGAAGCTTATCGCTGTTAAGAGGAAGCATATCGAATGTTTCCATATCCATAAAGTAGTAAAGATCGCCATCGTTGTAGGAATACTGCATTTCCTTTCTCTCGATGTATGCGTTCTCAAACTTATCTGTGGGGCTGAACGTTCTCTCAATTACAGAGCCTGTGATAACGTTCTTGATCTTTGTGCGGACAAATGCCGCTCCCTTACCGGGCTTTACGTGCTGAAATTCGATTACCTGAAAAACGTTGCCGTCCATATCAAAGGTAATACCGTTCTTAAAATCGCCTGCTACTACCATTTTGCAGTCCTCCGTGTAAATAATTATCTTTATAATCTGCGCGTGCGCATATAAATTCACTTAATTATACACCAACCTCTCCCAAATTTCAATAGTTTTTTCAAAAAAACTCCAAAACGGCAAAAAAACTTCATTCTTTCCCCTTTATACATTTGCACTTTATCCGTATTTTTTGATTAAAATATTGATTATTTGTTAGTATTTACCCAAAATGGCAAAATTCCGTTGACAAGAATTGCAAAATGTTTTATAATATATATTGATGTATTATATAAAAAACTACCGAAAGGATGAGTACTATGATAAAGAGTATGACCGCCTTTGGAAGAGCGAGAAGCACGGTCGGCGGAAAGGACATAACCGTCGAGCTCCGTTCGGTCAACAACCGATTTTTCGATTGCTCCGTCAAGCTTCCTCGCGCCTTTTCTTTTCTTGAGGAAAAGATAAAGCCTTATCTTCAATCAAAATCCATAAGTCGCGGAAAGGTCGACGTTTTCATAACCATCGACGTTATAGACACCCCCGACGTAAATATCGCTATCGACGAGGGATACGCAGAGGCATATATCACCGCGCTCCGCACTCTCGGAGAAAAGTTCGGTCTGCGCGACGACGTGAGCATTATGAGCGTATCTAGAAACAGCGACATCTTCGTCATCAAAAAGAGCGAGGAGGACACCGAAAAGGATTGGGCTGACCTCCGTGTCGTTCTCGACGATGCGATCGAAAAGTTCCTTGGCGCAAGAACGCGTGAGGGAGAAAATATACAGCGCGATCTCGAGGGAAAGGTCGCTTCCATCGGCAAAAAGGTGGACGAGATCGAAAAGCTTTCCCTTTCGGATACCGTCACCTACCGTCAAAAGCTTGAGGCAAGGCTTCGTGAGATGCTTTCCGACAATCGCATAGTGTTCGATGAGAACAGGATACTCACCGAGTGCGCCGTTTTTGCCGACAAGATAGCTATTGACGAGGAGCTGGTGCGCTTGCGCTCCCACTTCGATGGATTCGGCGAGATACTGAATATGAACGAGCCTGCGGGAAGAAAGCTTGACTTCCTCGTTCAGGAGATAAACAGAGAGACCAACACCATCGGCTCTAAATGTCAGAATTCGGCTATCGCGCGTCTTGTCGTGGATATCAAGTGCGACATTGAAAAGATACGCGAGCAAATACAAAATATCGAATAATAAAGACGCAAGGAGGACTTAGTCATGAAATTTATAAACATAGGCTTTGGCAATATGGTCGCTGCAGAAAGAATAGTAACCATTGTCAGTCCCGATTCCGCACCCATAAAAAGACTTATCCAGGACGCTAAGGACAGCGGCAGAGTTATCGACGTGTCCTGCGGCAGAAGAACAAGAGCAGTTATAGTTACGGACAGCGAGCACGTGATACTTTCCGCTATTCAGGCGGAGACCATCGCAAACCGTCTTGACGTGACTGACGTCGACGATAGCGACGCAGAGGAATGATCAAAAAATGAAAAAAGGACTTTTATTAGTTATCTCAGGACCCGCAGGAAGCGGCAAGGGCACTGTAAACGCGCATCTTCTCAAAAGAGAGGATTTTGAATACTCGGTCTCCGCGACGACACGCGCGCCAAGACCCGGTGAGGTGGACGGTGTCAACTATCACTACATCACCAAAGAGGATTTTCTCTGCCGCATAGAGCGCGGAGAAATGCTTGAATACACCGAGTATTGCGGCAACTACTACGGAACTCCCTTAAAAGAGGCAGAGGACGTGCTGCACTCGGGCAAAAATCTCATTCTCGAGATAGAGGTCGAGGGAGCGAGAAACGTAAAGGCAAAGTACCCCGATGCGGTACTCGTTATGCTTCTTCCCCCATCGTATGCCGTTCAGGAGCAAAGACTTCGCGGCAGAGGCACCGAGAGCGAGCAAAAGATACTTGAGCGTCTCGCGAGAGCCAAGGAAGAGATATACTGCGCAAACGATTACGACTACGTGGTTTACAATCACGACGGCAAGGATGCCGAGGCTGCCGAGCAGATACTCTCGATAATAAGCGCAGAGCACTGCGCAGTTTCCCGAAACAAGCGAATTGCGGAAGACTATTTGGGAATATAATTAGTATATCAACATTCAATCAATATATCAATTTTTCATTAAGGAGAACAAAAAATGCTTTACCCAACAATCGATCAGCTTACAAAGGACGAATTTAACCGTTACGAGCTTGCTCTCGCTACCGCTAAGTGCGCGCGTATCATAACAGATGAATACGTTGAGCAGAAAGAGGCAGCGCAGAAGGCATCTGCGGGCAACAAGGAGACCGAACGTAATCTCATCAATATGATAAACAAGGAATACCGTGACGAGAAGGCTGTTAAGAACGCTATCTCCAAGATCTATGACGGTACTTTCAAGATAGTAAGAGTTGAGGAGACCGAAGAGACCGAGGCTGCCGAAGAGCAGACGATCGAATCCGAGCAGAACGACTAAAAAAATCAATCTCGGAGGATATTATGTCCGAATACGCAGGCATCTATATTCTTGATGCGCCGTATAGCATAGACTATGCGTTTGATTATTATATACCGCCAGATCTCCGCCGTGATATTCTCTGCGGAGATTTTGTGACTGTCCCTTTCGGCACGGCAAACCGAGCAAAGCTCGGCGTGGTCATCTCTCTTAAGGACCGTCCCGAAAAAAGCTCAATAGAATGTAAGCCCGTACTCTCTGTGTGCGACAGGTCTATGTCGCTCTCGGACGAGGCACTCGGGCTTTGTTCCTTTGTAAAGGAGCAAACGCTTTGCACCTTTGGCGATGCTGTGAGAGCTATGGCGCCGACGTCTGTGCTCTCAAAGCTCGAACAGACCTTCGTTTTTTGCGAAGACGTAACAGATGCTCCGATACTCGACGCGACAGTTGCGCTCGTTTGCGACTATATAAGAAAAAAGGGCTGTGTGACGGCAAGCTCCTTGAAGACAAAATTCGGCTCTGCGGCGCAGAGCTCGGTCAAAAAGCTGTTGGCTGCGGGGCTTATCAGACAGGATCACACGCTAAAGAGCACGTCCGAGAAATATGAGGAATACTACTCACTCGCCGTATCAAAGGAAAGAGCGGCGGATATACTGAACGGAAACGACACGCTAAAGCTTCGCTCCGCAAAGCAAGCGAGCATACTCGCGTATCTTACCGACACAAGCGCGCAGACCGAGGAGAAGCAGCTTCTCGAGGCGTGCGGCGCGACTAAAACACAGCTTACCGCTCTTGTTGAAAAGGGGCTCGTCGCCTGCCAAAAGAAGACGGTCGACCGCAGCCAAGCGCTCACGCAGGCAGATATCAACGAGAATGCGACAAAGGAAATAATACTCAACGAGGAGCAGACGGCGGCATTCGAAAAGCTTGCCGAGCTTTCAGGTTCGGGCGAGGCGCACGGTGCGCTGCTTCATGGAGTTACGGGAAGCGGCAAGACAAGCGTTATGATAAAGCTTATCGACCACGTGCTCGACACGGCTCGCTCGGTCATCGTTTTGCTTCCCGAGATAGCGCTCACCCCCCAGTCCTTGGGAATATTCTGCTCGAGATACGGAGACCGTGTTGCGGTCATTCACTCGGGTCTTTCCGCGGGAGAACGCTTTGACACCCACAAAAAGATAAAAGAGGGACGCGCTGACGTTGTCATAGGCACGCGCTCGGCGGTGTTCGCTCCCGTACGTGACCTCGGACTTATCATCATAGACGAGGAGCAGGAGCACACTTACAAATCCGATATGAACCCCAAGTATCACACAAGGGACGTTGCGCGTTACCGTTGCGCGTACAACAAGGCTCTAATGCTGCTGGCATCTGCCACGCCGTCGTTTGAGAGCTACAAAAAAGCGCTTGACGGTAAATACACGCTCGTTGAGCTTAAAAACCGCTACGGCGGAGCAACTCTGCCAACGACCGAGATAGTCGATATGCGTGAGGAGATAAAGATAGGAAACACCTCTCCTCTCGGCTGGAAGTTGTGCAAGAGCCTGATCGACAACAAAAACGCGAATGACCAGTCTATCCTCTTTATAAACAGACGTGGATATAACAATTTTATAAGCTGCCGTACCTGCGGAGAGGCGATAAAATGCCCCGAGTGCAGTGTGTCGATGACCTATCACACAAACGCGGGCTCGTATGAAAGCGGATATCTCGCCTGCCATTGGTGTGGCAGAAGACTTCCCGTGCCCAAGACCTGCCCTTCCTGCGGCGGAGAGCATCTCGCCAAGATGGGATACGGAACGCAAAGGGTCGAGCAGGAGCTGAGCTCTCTTATGCCCGACGCGCGCGTGCTGAGAATGGACACAGACACCACGGGCGCGAAGAACTCGTACGAAACTCTGCTCGGCAAATTCCGCAGACACGAGGCAGATGTGCTTCTAGGCACGCAGATGGTGACAAAGGGACACGACTTCCCCGACGTTACGCTGGTTGGAGTTCTGCTGGCGGACGCGTCGCTTTATATTGACGACTACCGAGCGGGAGAGCGCACTTTTGCGATGCTTACGCAGGTAATAGGCAGAGCGGGACGCTCCAAGAAAAAAGGAGTTGCGCTTATACAGACCAACAACCCCGACAACGAGTGCATTCGTCTTGCCTGCGCGCAGGATTACAGGGCATTCTACGAAAGCGAGATAAAGATACGTAAGCTTCTCGTTTTTCCGCCGTTCTGCGATATCGCGCTGCTGACGCTGACCTCACCCGACGAAAAGGAGCTGCTTAAGGCATCTGCCCTGCTCTCCGAAAAGATCAGCGAGCATATGAAGGGAGAATATTCCGACCTGCCGCTGGTCGTTTACGGTCCGTTTGAAGCACCCGTATACAAGGTAGAGGGAAAATACCGTATGCGTATGGTGATAAAATGCCGCATAAACAAGCGTTCGCGAGCAATGCTCTCAGACACCCTCAAATACTTCTCGGGCTCGGGAGCAAAGGGACTTTCTCTGTCCGTTGATATTAACCCCACAAATTTGTAACTTTTTAAAATTCAGGAGATAATTTATGGCAAAGCTGAAAATACTTAAAGTAGGAGACGAGACACTCAGAAAGGTGTGCCGTCCCGTTGATAAGATAACTCCCCGTATACTCACGCTTCTTGACGATATGATAGATACTATGCGCGCAGCCGACGGTGTCGGACTTGCCGCACCTCAGGTGGGAGTGCTTCGCAGAGTAGTTGTAATAGAAACACCCGACGAAGGCCTTTTCGAACTCATCAACCCCAAGATAATCGCATATTCGGGTGAGCAGGAGAGCGAAGAGGGCTGCCTTTCCGTTCCCGGCAGATGGGGTATCACAAAGCGCCCTATGCATGTCACAGTACGCGCTATGAACAGAAAAGGCGAAACTGTCGACTACACAGGCTCAGAACTTCTCGCAAAGGCGTTCTGTCACGAGCTAGACCATCTTGACGGTAAGCTCTATATAGATATCGCAGAAATGATAGACAACTGAGGTGGCGCTATGAAAATACTTTTTATGGGCACACCCGACTTCGCGCTGTTCTCGCTCAAGGCGCTTTTCAAAACCGAGCACGAGATAATCGGCGTTGTCACACAACCCGACAAGCCAAAGGGCAGAGGCTATACGCTCACTCCCCCGCCCGTTAAGGTGTTTGCTCTCGAGAATGGCATTCCCGTATATCAGCCCGCGACACTCAGAGGCGAGGAGTTTGAAGAGCTTCTCCGCTCTCTCGACCCCGACATCATCGTTGTTGTGGCATACGGAAAGCTGCTTCCCAAGAACGTACTTGACTACCCGAAGTACGGTTGTGTAAATGTTCACGGCTCGCTTCTACCCGAATATAGAGGAGCCGCTCCTATGCAGAGAGCAATAATCGACGGCAAGCCTTTCACGGGTGTCACCACTATGTATATGGCAGAGGGACTTGACACGGGCGATATGCTTCTCAAGGACACCGTCACGATCGAAGAAAACGATAATTTCGAGGATATACACGACAAGCTTGGAGAATGTGGCGGCAAGCTTATAGTCAAGACACTTGAGGGGCTTGCAAACGGTAGCATAGTTGCTGAGCCGCAGGACCATTCTCTTGCAACGCACACCTCAAAGATAACCAAAGAGGATTGCGTTATCAATTGGAGCTGCGACGCGCGCTCTATCCACAATCTTATAAGAGGTCTTTCCCCCATTCCGCTGTCGTTTACCCATATGCCCGACGGAAAGCTGCTTAAAATCGTTGCCGCGGAGGTGGCAAACGAGGACGGCGAGCACGGCAAGGCGGGAGAGGTGATCTGTACCGAGAGCGGCATATGTGTCGCTTGCGGCAAGGGCGTGTTAAGGATACTCAAGGTGCTTCCCGAGGGCAAGCCGAGAATGGCTGCGTCCGACTTCGTACGAGGCAGAAGGATATCTACGGGCGACGTGCTGAGATAGCTCGAAGTTTGCCTGCATATCATAAGCTTTTGCAGGGGAGACATCGCGCCTATACGCACAGTATGACCGTTAAATTCACCGCTCCACAAATACTACCTTTTTTTCGGAGGAAAAATGCTTAGGTTTTATTTCGACCCGACGATACTTCTCATTATCCCCGCGCTGATAATTTCTATCTGGGCGCAGATAAAGGTGTCGTCCACCTTTAAAAAATATTCCAAGGTCTTTACCAAAAGACGTATGACGGGCTACTCCGCGGCAAGAACTATTCTTGACGCAAACGGACTACACTACGTCAAAATAGAACGCGTACGCGGTCACTTGACCGACCACTACGACCCCCGCGCTAACGTCATAAGACTTTCCGACAGCGTTTTCGACAGCCCAAGTACAGCTGCCGTCGGCGTTGCCGCGCACGAGGCGGGACACGCTATACAGTACGCGCAGGATTATTCGCCCATAAAGCTCAGAAGTACGATTATCCCTATCTCAAGATATGGCTCGATGCTGTCTATCCCCCTCTTTTTCGTGGGTCTTATCATGACGTTTCAGCCGCTTATGTTATTTGGTATAATCCTTTATTCCACGGTAGCTCTTTTCCAGCTCGTTACTCTCCCGGTTGAGTTTAACGCATCGGCAAGGGCTCTCGCAACTCTCAAAAATTCAAAAATGCTCGACGAGACCGAGCTCTCGGGCGCTAAAAAGGTATTGAGCGCAGCCGCTATGACCTACGTTGCCGCTCTTCTGACTTCCCTGCTTACGCTGTTGAGGCTTATTATATTGGCAGGCGGAAATTCAAGGAGACGCTGATGGCTGCTTCGACTAACGCAAGCGCTCGCGCCGTCGCTCTCGAGCTGCTCATCAAGGCGGAGCGCTCCGAGCAGTTTTCAAACATCGCACTTGATAAGGCTCTTGAAAAGCAGACGCTCTCCGATGCCGACAAAAGGCTTACGTCAGCTCTCTTTTACGGAGTTATCGAAAAGCGCATCTCTCTTGACTATCGCATCTCTCACCTCTCCAGCCGCCCTATCGGGCAGATGGACTCGCATACGCTGTGCGTTCTGAGGCTTGGGATATATCAGCTTGCCTTTATGGACAAGATACCGCCGCACGCGGCAATAAACGAGACGGTGGAGCTTTGCCCACGCCGCACACGCGGCTTTGTAAACGCTATTCTGCGCTCTTATACAAGAAGCGCGGATATGCCGCTCCCCGATAGAGAGAATGATTTTATAAAGTATCTCTCGGTAAAATATTCGGTCGCTGAACCGCTTTGCGAAAAATTTGTCGGCGTTTACGGCGGCGAGCGCGCTGAGAGTATTCTCGATGCCTTTTGCCGTCAAGCACCGACTACGCTGAGGGTAAACACGCAAAAAGCAAGCGTGGATGACCTGATATCGCGCATAGACGGAGCGGCAAGGGGCGAGCTCTCCCCTCACGCGATATACGCAAGGGGGGCTGTTCGCGAGCTTTTTGGATTTGACGACGGCCTTTTCTTCGTTCAGGACGAAGCGTCTCAGCTGTGTGTCGAGGCTCTCGGCGCGTGCGAGGGAGAGACGGTCATGGACATTTGCGCGTGCCCCGGCTCTAAGAGCTTCGGCGCGGCAATAAATATGAAAAACAAAGGTCGCATACTTGCATTCGACCTTCACGCAAGCAAGCTCTCGCTTGTGCTTAAGAGCGCGCAGAGGCTTGGTATAGATATCATCAACGTATCGGAGCAGGACGGAAGAATACCTCTTGAGAAGTACTTCGGGGCAGCCGACAGAGTGCTTTGCGACGTTCCATGCTCAGGCTTTGGAGTGCTCTCAAAAAAGCCCGAGCTAAGATATAAGGACCCTAAGACGAGTGCGGCGCTTCCCGATATCCAGCTTGCGATATTGGAAAACGCCTGCCGTTACGTAAAGGACGGCGGCACGCTTGTCTATTCCACCTGCACGGTCTTTCCCGAGGAAAACGAGCAAAATGTACGCCGTTTTCTCGAAAGACACAGCGATTTTTCACTTACTCCCTTTAAGGCGGGCGCGCTTGACGTATCCGAAGGATATATCACGCTTTTGCCCGATAAGTATCCAACCGACGGATTTTTTATAGCTAAGCTTACAAAAGGAAAACAACTATGAACATGGACTATTCGATAAACGAAAAGCAAGATCTCCTCTCTCTTTTGCCAAACGAGCTTGAGGAGCTTGTTTTGTCGCTCGGAGAACCGAAATACAGAGCAAAGCAGCTGTTCGCTCCCATGCACAAGGGCGTATCTCCCGCTGAGATATCCAACGTTGGAAAGGCACTTGTGGCAAAGCTGGATACGGTCGCTGTGTATTCCCTGCCCGCCGTGAGAAAAAAGCTGGTGTCAGCTATCGACGGCACGGTCAAGTATCTTTTCGGGCTGGCAGACGGCAACTCGGTAGAGAGCGTCGTGATGAAATACAAGCACGGAAATACCATATGTATCTCCTCTCAGGTAGGCTGCCGTATGGGCTGCGCTTTCTGCGCCTCGACGATCGGCGGCAAGGTGCGCGACCTTCTCCCCTCGGAAATGCTCGGTCAGATAATCGCCGCAGAGAAGGATATGGGAGAGCGCATATCCAACGTTGTCATGATGGGTATCGGCGAGCCGCTCGACAACTACAAAAACGTCGTTCGCTTTTTAAGGCTCGTCAACTGCGAGGACGGCTTGAATATCGGATACCGCCATATCTCCCTCTCCACCTGCGGTCTTGCCGACAAGATAGACGAGCTCGCAAAGCTCGATCTTCCCATAACGCTCTCTATCTCTCTTCACGCATACGACGACGCTATAAGAAGCAGTATAATGCCCGTAAATAAAAAGTGGAATATCGACAGACTTCTCTCGTCCTGCAAGAGCTATTTTGCAAAGACGGGCAGACGTATCTCGTTTGAATACACGCTTATATCGGGTAAAAACGACACCAAAGAGGGCGCTTTGGCTCTCGCCGCACTTCTCAACTCTCGATTGAGAGGTGTCGGAGACACTATGCCTATCCACGTAAATCTTATCCCCGTAAACCCCGTTGACGAAACGGGATTTTCAAGCTCGGATAAAAAAACGGTCGAGCGCTTTGCAGAAACGCTTGAGAAAAAAGGCATACGCGCGACGGTGCGCCGCCGTCTCGGCGCGGACATAAACGCTTCCTGCGGTCAGCTACGCCGCGAGGAGGAGCAAAAGAACGGCTAAGACCACCCTGTCAATAGCTCGCTGTACATATTTAAAATCAAGGCGGAGCTATGAGATACGGGATAAAAAGAATAAAGGCAGTAAAAAAACAAAAACGGCGGGTGTCCTTGCGCGCAAAGCGTAAGCAAGTAACGGCTATATGCCCATTCAACGCCGTACAAGAATACAACTGTACACGTGAGAGAATAAGATTTGACGACCTGTTCGCCATCGGTGAGCTACCCGACAAAAGGCAAAGGAAAGCAAGACAGCAAAGAAAGCGCCGCAAGGTGTACGACGCAAAAAAAGCTGCGGCTGCATTTAGTGCAAGGGCGAACCGCTTGAGGCGCAAGCTTTTGTCTCTCGGAGAGAAAAAGGCGGACGACAAGAAATGGCTGTCCTTCCTTTCGGGTGCACTGTGCGGCACGTTGTGCGTAGGCGTAGTTTGCGCGCTTGCAGTGCTCGCATTGCTGTTCGGCGGATTTCTTATGCCCTACGACAGACTGACCGTCCCCTCTCTTATCGGAGAGAGCTACGAGACGGCGGCAAGCTCTATCGACCAAAGATTTGAGGTCGAGCTGACGTACAAAAGCAGCGATGACGCGGCGGTGGGTGAGATAATCTCTCAGTCTCCATCCGCGGGAACTGTGCGCAAGCACTACAAGGGCGACGGCAAATGCAAGCTCTCCCTGACGCTCAGCACGGGAAAGCACAGTTATACGGTGACCGAGCTCTCGGGCTCTTCCGCGCGTGACGCTATTCTGCATCTGCGAAACGAAGGAGTAGCGATAGATACGCTCTACGAATACTCGACAGCTGTGCCGTCGGGAACGGTGATATCCACCTCACCGAGGGCGGGAGAGACGGTATTCGACGGAGAGACGCTGGTGCTCAGGATAAGTCTCGGAAAGCAAAAGATACTCGCAAGCGTCCCCGACCTGTTCTCACTCACCGAGGCAGCGGCAAGAGAGCTGCTCGCGAGCAGAGGTCTTGTGCTCGGAGACATCACCTATAAGGCTTCCTCGGAGAGTGCGGGAAGCATAATATCACAGCAGTACTCCCCCTATTCAAAGATAGAAAAAGGAAGCAGAGTGGACGTGAGCATAAGCCTTGGCGACGGCTATTCGCAAAAGAGCGCGCCTGACCTTTACGGTCTTAGCGTAGACGAGGCGCGCGCAAAGCTTGCAGAATACGGACTTGTGCTCGGAAGCGTTTTCTCGGTGTCAAGCGGAGCTCCAAAGGGCACGGTGGTCGCGCAAACACCTATCGCGAACACCCCTCTGACCTCTGCTATAACCTCAATAGATATTTTCATAAGCTCATAAAAGGAACGGTTTTATATGGAAACAACGGTAAAAGGTAAAATAATAAAGGGAGTGGGGGGACTTTATACAGTCCTTGTCACCGACAGCCTCTCCGAGCTTTCGGGAAGCACTCTGCGTTGCCGCGCGAGAGGAGCGCTCAGGCACAACAATCTCACGCCTTTGGCGGGAGATAACGTTCTTGTAGCCTTTGACAGCGACAAGGCAAGCTCAGAGGACGCGAATTTTGTTATCGACGAGATAGTCGACAGAAAAAGCGCGCTCATCCGCCCCCCTCTCGCTAATCTCGATTACCTTTTTGTAACAATGGCTGCGGCATCCCCCGCGCCCATACTTCCGACCGTAGACAAGCTTATAAGCATCGCCGAGCACAACGGCATTGAGCCCGTCATAGTAATAACCAAGCGAGAGCTTGACGAAAAAAAGGCTGACGAGATATACTCGATATATTCAAAATGCGGCTTTAACACCTTTTGTCTTTCCGCAAAGGAAAACGTGGGCGTTGAGCCGATAGACCAATTTATAAAGCAAAACCTTGACGGTAAGATAGCCGCTTTTGCGGGAGCGTCGGGCATCGGAAAGTCCACGCTTCTTAACCGTCTTTTTCCCGAGCTTGAGCTATCCACCTCGGAGATCAGCCGCAAGATAGAACGAGGCAGACACACAACAAGAGAGGTCACTCTCTTCCCTCTTAGCTCCTCGCACGATTGCGGCTACATAGCCGACACACCCGGCTTCTCAATGCTCGACTTCAAAAGATTTGACTTTTTCGAGCTTGACGACCTCTTTGACACCATGCGTGAGTTCCGTCCGTATCTCGGCGGATGCAGATACACCAAGTGCTCTCACACCAAGGAGCAGGACTGCGCCATTATAGAGGCGGTAAAGCGAGGAGATATACCCCGAACGAGACACGAGAGCTACGTCGAGCTTTACGACATACTCAAAACAAGAAAGAAATGGGATTGATATGAAGGCTTTTATTTACACGGGCGGAAGAATAAACAAACAGAATATTACCGAGCATCCGAAGTCGGACGATATCTGCATAGCGGCGGACAGCGGATATAAAAACGCCAAGGTTCTCGGCGAGAAGGTAGACGTGCTTCTCGGAGACTTCGACTCCATAGGTGAGCCGTTGCCCGACGGCATCAAGGTCATAACCGTTCCCGCAGAAAAGGATTTTACGGATACTCAGCTTGCCGTGCAGACCGCGCTTGATATGGGCGCGAACGAGATAGTTATCGTCGGTGGGCTTGGCGGCAGGCTTGACCACACTCTGGCAAATCTCGGTCTTCTCCAGAAGCTCGGAGATATGCGAGTTCACGCCGTAGCCACCGACGGATACAACCGCGTTCGCTACATAAACGGCTCAAGCACGCTTATCGCGAAAAGTCAGTATAAGTACGTATCCGTTCTCCCTATCGACAAAAAAATAAAGGGAGTTGACATCGAGGGCTGTAAGTATCCGCTCAAGAACGCAACTCTTATGAGAGACGATACGCTCGCCGTTTCAAACGAGGTCACGGGCAATTGCGCGCTCATTTCGGTGCGCAAGGGTGCGTGTTATATCATCGAGAGCGTTGACGAATAAAAAAGTAATAAGGGGGAGCTTGCTTTGAAGCTCCCCTAATTTACAAGCACGAGATTATAGCTCTCAAACCACATAGCTGTCTGGCAAAGCATACCTTTTCTGCGTATACGCAAGGGTATGCTTTTTTCGCTGTTGATAGCCTCAAGCGAGCTCGCGTCCACCAATCTATGAAGCACGCACGAGGGGCGTTCGAGATACTCGTTGAGTATGCCGTCTATCTGCTTCTCCATTGCTCTATGCACTCGCGAATGCTTTTTTTCACGCTCGGCAGGTGTGGGCGTTAGCCTTATGCCGAGAGAGGTGCCAAACCCTTCCGCTCTCTCAGACGAATACGCGGGACTTGCGCTGTAAAACGCATCGCAAAACGCAAGACTTCTCTCCCCCGCTCTCGCCCTCTCTCTCGCCGTGCTCGCAAGGTGCGGCATAAAGCAGTCGAATTGAGGATAGTCAAAGGTAAAGAGCGCGTACGTCAGCTCTCTGCGCACGTCGTCGGTCTCACTGATCTTAAGCGGCTCGCCAACCTCTATTGCTCGGTGTGTTTGCGAATATACCCCGAGAGGTGTGTCCACAAGGCTCTCGCCAAGTCGGGAGCAAAGCAGTGTCTGCCCCGCATAAAGCTTATGGATATCGCAAAAAAGGCGTTCGGGAAACGGCTCGGGCGCGCCGAAAATGTGTTCGACAAGCGCGTCCTTACGCACTCTTACACAGCCGCCGAACAGCCTAAAAAGAGAGCGTATGGACGTAGCAAAATACACAGCTCCATCCACGCTGCTGTAAAAAAGCGGCTTATCTCCTCTCGTGCCTTTAGTCAGCATCAGCTCTCCGCAACGCCCGTCGTAAAGAGCGAGCGCATACGGAAACTCCAAGGTGCTCATAAAGCTCTCGCCCTCTTCGATATACCCCTCAAGCACGCCCTCGGCAGTTACGCTCTGCCCGTCGTACGCGTCGCATATTATAGCGGCGGTGTAAAGCGCGTTGTTGTGACTTACGGTTATGGGCTGCACACCCTCGCCAGAGTGACTGTCGCTGCCGCCGCAAACTATTCCGTATTCCTTGTTTATGAACGCGCACCCGTATCCGTGCAGACCGCACATTTTTCTGACGGTCGAAAACCTCACAAGCCCCGTGCTGTTATCCAATGCTCCGCAAAAACCCATTTTACCACCTCTCATACTTTTCTAAAAAATTATATGAGGACAAACGGGTCTATATTTATAAAACCTTGTTTTTGGGGTAACAAAATCTTCACGCGAGCATATAATTAAAACAAAGACACTACGCAGTGGGAGGTAGAACGAGATGTGTCGCGCAAACTTGAGGGTACTTATAGGCACTTGCGCCGTGTGCTTCGGAGCGGGAATTTTGCTTTCCTTTCTGCTCCCGGGATATTTTCTTGCCTTTATTGAGGCGGTGGTGGTCATCGCCGCAGGCGTTCTATTGCTTGGAAAGCGAAACAGATAAAGGAGGCTGTGCTTATGAAGATAGTGCTTGTTCACTCACCAACTCTTATTTCTCCTATTTTGAGAAAATTCTTCGGTATAAAAAAGCAAAGATAAGGATCTGACACAAAATCAATATAGATAAGGGGAAAGCTTCCTATAGGAAGCTTTCCCCTTAAAAGATCAGTTATAATACTTCTCCACAAACCTTTGTATCGGTGTGGTATCCTCGAGACCGTGGGGGTGGTGATCGCAATCCTTTTTGAGTATCTCCTCAATAGTACCGCCCTTCTCGCGGTAGATACGTGAGAACACCTTGCCGTTCTCCTCATAGGGTACTATGGTATCGCTGTCACCGCACACAAGGAATACGGGAATATCCGCCGCCAGCAACTCGTCCACGTGGTCTATCGGGTGATTGCGGTAGTTTATCATATCGGATACCGTAAAGCCCGTTGCGTTGACGAATTCAGCGTAACGTCTCTCAACTCCGTTCGTGGCAGTTCCGACGCCGCACGGGCAGCTGAGCAGATTGATAACGGGCGCGTCGATATACATTGCCGGTACGTATTTCGGATATTTAGCCGCAAAATAGATCGCCTGCATTCCTCCGCAGCTCATTCCTACGGGCACGCATTTCTCGCAGAAGCCAAACTCCTTGTGAAGGAACTCAGCAAATCTCGCCTTTGCGTCGGTATCCTCGGGCAGGCACCAGCGCGTGATGTTCTTGACGTGCGCTACGTAGTAGCCCTTCTCCAGCATATCCAGCTCAAAGCGAGGAAATGCGCCGAAATACTCGGTCTTGAAAAGCCACTTTTTGTCGGGCGTGGGGTTTTTGGGGCAGACAACTATCGCGCTTCTGTCCTCAAACATAAAGTCATATCTTTCATAGCCGTTCCATTCGCTCTTATTATAAGACGCCGTTGCGTCCTCCAAAAGAATATTTCTTATCTTGTCCATAGTCTCATCGCTCACTCCGCATGCGCGCAAAAAGCCTACGCACGCATCATACGTGGTCTCTCCGTACTTATGCAGAGCCTCGAGAAATTCCACAAACTGAGGGTGGTTGCGGTTTCTTCTGTTCCAGCGCGAGAACGACGACATCTCGTAGTCAAGCTCAAGGTCGTCCTTGCCGACACCCAGCATTCCGCCGAGAATATACAGCCAACAGCCCGTTCTGTCTATGCCGCCCCAGCAATGAAGCATAAGCGGATAGGTGTTCTCGTCAGCAAGCAACTCAAAGCTCTGTCTGTAAAGCTCCATCTGCGCCTCGTTGAACATATCTATATACGCCGCCAAAGGATAATTTACCCACTTTACTCTCGTCTCGTCCAGCACAGGTCCGCGATATTCGTCCTTGATGCCTCTTATGTCGATATCGGTCTTCATACAAAGCTCGTCGAGCAGCGTTTTTTTGCCGTCCTCGGTTATCTCAACGTGCGTATCCATCTCCGATGTACGGAACACAAGCCCCTGCTTTACCCTTTTCTTGCCGTCAACGGTATAAAATCCGCCTATATCTCTTACGTTTGATATTCCGTCGACATAAAGCATTCTCGGGGTCTGCGCGTCGGTGTGGAATATGCTCGTGTTCGACCTTTCGCCGTCTATGCAAACGTACCACTCATAAAAGGTATCAATATAAAGATTGGTTATCTCCGCCTTGCCCGCAACAGCCTTATACGTTCTTGTTTCTCCTCCGCTGCGCTTGAGCACTATCTCTCCGTCAACAGCAGGCTCATAGCTAAACACGACGGGCTCGGGATAGGACATATCCTGCCCCGTTGCCTTAAGATTGAGCCATTCTATCTGCTTTGACGCCTCGGGGTCGGCAATGGGATTTTTTATGTATTCAAGATGTCTCTCTCGAAGCAAAACTACGTTCTCGTATTTTTTGGGTGATATAAGCTTTATCATAGCGTTTCTCCTTATCAGTCAAGTATTATCTCTGCCTCAAGGCAGGTCTGTCCGCTCTCGCCAAGCGTGCGGAAGTATCTTACGTTCTCACTCTTTGCCCGCATAACGTCAAGCGTGTCTCCAAACGCCGCCTCGTGGACGTATGAGAGAAATATTCCGCTTATTCTTCCTATCTCGTCCGTGGGAAGATAGTCGCAGAGCATATCGGGATATCTTGTGTTGTTCATATGCATATTGTAGTCGAGGTCGGAATAAACGATGCGCCTCTTGCCGACGCTCTCAAGGGTAACGTCCTTCGGGAGCTTGAAGCGAGGTGGCACGTCAAGAGCCACCGACGGCTCGTTTTCAAAGCTGTATACGTGACAGTCCTCCTGACGGACAAGCGTTTTGTCCTCAATATTTACAAGTGCCCAAGTGCTGTCTGCATCGGCGATTATATCGTCTCCTCTTTTTATTCGGTAAGACCTTGATATCGCAAAGCCCCTTCCCTCACAAGTCCAGGTCTGCACCTCGATATCCTCAAAGGCATACAGCGGACGGTATATCTTCATTCTTATCTTGCTGAGTATAAACGCGAGGTGCTCTTTATCTCTGAGCTCGTCAAGCGACATTCCGCACGACGACATATGATGATTCGAAACCTCTTGCATATAAACCAGCATCTGTGTGGGACGGACACGGCGAAAAGCATCCGTATCGTGCCACCTTGTCGTATATTTTTCAGAAAAAATCATATGGGCTTCTCCATTTCTTTTATCTGTATGTTATTATAAAACATTTACGCCCTTTTTTCAAGACCTGTTACCGTTTTTTATTATAACTCGCTCCAAAAACTTTACAAAAGAGCCTTGTGAGAGCAAGTTTATCAAAAAAAGGGTTGACAAAACGGGGATAAAGTGCTATAATCTAACACGTAAATTAAATATTCGCACAGAGATTTGGAGATGCGCTTAAAGTACGGGATATTGGATCCCGTGTTTTTGTGCGTCTTTTTTTGTGCAAAAAAATAAAAAGGAGATTATTTATGTACGACGTAGTCATAATCGGTGCGGGTGTTGTCGGCGGAATGGTAGCGAGAACACTTGCAAAATACGATATGAAGATCTGTATCGTTGACAAGGAAAGCGACGTTGCTATGGGTGCGACACGCGCTAACAGCGCCATAGTCCACGCAGGCTTTGATGCAGCTGAGGGCTCTATGAAGGCACGTATGAACGTCAGAGGCTCGCAGATGATGGAGAGCGTTTGCCGTGAGCTTGGAGTAAAGTATAAGAGAAATCAATCCCTCGTTGTCGGTTTTGAGAACGAGAGATCCGAGGTCGAGGCGATATACAAGAGAGGTCTCGCAAACGGCGTTGAGGGTCTGTCCATTGTCGAGAAGGACGAGCTGCATACGCTCGAGCCAAACCTCAATCCCGACCTTACTGTCGCTCTTCTCGCAAAAACGGGAGCTATCGTCTGCCCTTATGAGCTGTGTCTTGCCGCTGTGGGCAACGCTATGGACAACGGAGCGGCGCTTGAGCTTGATTTTGAGGTATGCGGTATTGAAAAAGCAGACAGTGTCTATACCGTAAAGGCTCTCGACGGCAGAGAGATAAAGGCAAAGTATGTCATAAACAGCGCGGGCGTTTATTCCGACGAGATCGCGGCTATGACAGGCGACGCAGACTTCACCGTAAAGCCTCGCCGCGGTGAATATATGCTTCTCGATAAGGAGTGCGGCGGTTTTACCACAAGAACTATTTTCCACACGCCCACAAAGATGGGAAAGGGTATTCTCGTTTCCCCCACTGTCGACGGAAATCTCTTGCTCGGTCCTACGGCTACCGATATTGAGGACAAGGAGGACACCTCCACGACAGCAGAGGGCTTCGCGACCATATTCGCGAAGGCGAGCGACAACGTATCGAACATTCCCTTCAATAAGGTCATAACGTCCTTCTGCGGACTTCGCGCAACGGGCAGCGTCGGCGACTTCATAATAAAGGAAAGAGACGGCGTTATAACGCTCGGAGGCATTGAGAGCCCCGGACTTTCCTCCGCTCCCGCCATTGCCGAGTACGTCGAGCAGCTGCTCGCCGACAAGGGTGCTTTGGGAGAGAAGAAGGCAGATTTCATTGCCACTCGCAGACCCATGCATTATTACAGAGAGCTCACTATGGACGAGAAGAACGCGATAATAAAAAAAGACCCCGCATACGGTCGCATAGTCTGCCGCTGCGAGGGCATCACCGAGGGTGAGGTGGTCGAGGCTCTCACCGTAAATCCCGCCGCGCGCGACATAGACGGCGTAAAGCGAAGAACAAGAAGCGGAATGGGTAGATGCCAGGGCGGCTTCTGCTCGCCTACGGTAGTTGAGCTTATCGCAAGAGAAAGAGGTATCCCTTTTGAAAGCGTTACAAAGTTCGGCAAGGGCTCGATAGTAAACTACGGCAAGACAAAGGGGGATATGTAATATGGCAACGATGAGCAAGGAGCTTGTTATTATCGGCGGCGGCCCTGCGGGAATGAGCGCGGCAGTTGCCGCATATGACGCGGGCATTCGCGACATTCTTATACTTGAGAGAGACAAGAGCCTCGGCGGAATACTTCGCCAGTGCATACACAACGGCTTCGGTCTCCACCGCTTCGGCGAGGAGCTCACAGGCCCCGAATACGCGTACAGATACGAGCTTCAGGTAAGAGAAAGAAATATCCCCGTGAAGCTTGGCACTATGGTGCTTGACATAACACCCGACAAAACTGTCACCGCTATGAACGGCGAGGACGGACTGTTCACCATCGACGCAAAGGCAATAATACTCGCCATGGGCTGCCGCGAGCGTCCCAAGGGCGCGCTCAATATCGCGGGCACACGCCCTGCGGGTATATTCACTGCGGGAACAGCGCAGAGATTTGTCAATATGGACGGCTATATGCCGGGCAAAAAGGTGGTAATTCTCGGCTCGGGAGACATCGGTCTTATAATGGCGAGAAGAATGACGCTTGAGGGGGCAGAGGTCAAGGCTGTTTGCGAGCTCATGCCTTATTCGGGCGGACTTGCGAGAAATATAGAGCAGTGTCTCAACGACTTCTCCATTCCCCTTATGCTCAGCCACACGGTGGTCGAGATACACGGTAAGGAGAGAGTTGAGGGAGTGACTATCGCTAAGGTGGACGAAAACAGACGCCCCATTCCCGAAACGAGACAGTTTATCGAGTGCGATACACTTCTTCTCTCGGTCGGTCTGCTTCCCGAAAACGAGCTCACCAAGAGCGCGAATATCGGACTTGACCGCATCACGGGCGGAGCTGTCGTCGACCAGAACAGATCGACCGAGCTTGAGGGCGTTTTCGCTTGCGGAAACGTGCTTCACGTTCACGACCTCGTCGACTACGTCTCAGAGGAAGCTGACATTGCGGGTCGCGCGGCTGCCGAATATATAAAGGGCAACACCGCAAGCGGCAGAAGTATCTCGCTCTCGACCGACGGTAAGGTGAGATACACCGTTCCTCAGAGAATAAGCGCAAATGAGAACGTGACCGTATATTTCCGTGTTGCAGACGTTTACCGTGACGTGCGTATTGTCGTGCGTGACAAAGACAGAGTGATCATAAACAAGAAAAAGCAAAAGGTCGCACCCGGTGAGATGGAGACCGTCACACTTACTCGCGAGATGATAGAGAGCGTAGCTGGCGACAACCTTTCTTTCAGCATTGAGAAATGAGGTAAGCAAAATGATAAGAGAATTAACGTGTATAGTTTGCCCAAAGGGCTGTCAGCTCAAGGTCGAGCTCGACGGCAAAAAGGTGCTCAGCGTTGAGGGCGCGACCTGCAAGCGCGGCGTTGCGTATGCCGAGGCTGAATGCACAGCCCCGATGAGAACCATCACAAGCACGGCAGTTATTGTGGGCGGCGGTGTCGTTCCCGTAAAGACCGACAAGGCAATTCCCAAGGAGCTGGTGTTCGATTGTATGAAGCAGATAAACGCCGCTCGCGTCAGCCCCGACGCAAAGCTCGGTGACATTGTTATCGAAAACGTGCTCGGCACGGACGCGAACGTCGTTACCACAAGAAACGCAAAGCTTTAAAATACGAAAAAACCGCTTGTGCCGTCAAAAAATGATGGCATAAGCGGTTTTGTACTTGAAAGACGACGCCTTTTGTGGTATAATACTTTTGAATTATAAGTAAAGGTTGGTATAGACAGATGTACGAAGGGTTTTTGCCTATCTCAAAACAGAATATGAATGAGCTTGGATGGTCAAGACCCGATTTCGTTTACGTCACGGGAGACGCCTACGTTGACCACCCGAGCTTCGGCGTGTCGATAATATCGCGAGTTCTCGAGGCAGAGGGCTTCCGCGTTGCCATACTTTCGCAGCCCGACTACAAGAGTTGCGAGGCGTTTCGAGAGTTTGGCAAGCCGCGCCTTGGATTTCTTGTCACGGCGGGAAATATCGACTCTATGGTGGCTCACTATACCGCCGCCAAGAAAAAGCGTACTTACGATTACTACTCCGCAGGCGGCAAGGCGGGTCTCCGCCCCGACAGAGCAACTATCGTTTACTGTAACCGTATCCGAGAGGCATATGGCGACGTGCCTATAATCATAGGCGGTCTCGAAGCGTCCTTGCGCCGTTTCGCTCACTACGACTACTGGTCGGACACCGTCCGCCGCTCGATACTCGTCGACAGCCGCGCGGACATTCTCACGTACGGTATGGGAGAGAATATTCTCATTCGCATAGCAAAGCTGCTTGACAAAGGTGTGCCCGTCAAAAAGATACACGACGTCAGGGGTACTGTCTATCTCACCACCCCCGAGGATAAGCTCCACTTCCCCGTCGCGGCGGAATTTGACTACAACGAGCTTAAGACCGACGACAGAAAATACGCCGAGGCATTCGGCATACAATACAAAAATCAGGACGCCATAAACGGTAAGGCGATAGTCGAGAGATACGACAACAAAATACTCGTTCAAAATCCGCCTATGCCTCCTCTTGAGAGAGAGGAGCTTGACAGAGTTTACTCTCTTCCGTATATGCGAGACTATCACCCCATATATCAAAAGGACGGCGGTGTCCCCGCCATAGCTGAGGTCAAATTCTCGATTACGCACAACCGAGGCTGCTTTGGCGCGTGCAACTTCTGCGCACTCGCCTTTCACCAAGGCCGTACCGTGCGCTCGCGAAGCATAGAGAGCGTTGTGGCTGAGGCTAAAAAGATAACGGAGCTTCCCGATTTTAAGGGTTATATACACGACGTTGGCGGCCCTACCGCTAACTTCCGCTACCCCGCTTGCGAGAAGCAGCTGCGCGACGGCGTTTGCTCGTCAAGAAAGTGCCTTTCTCCCACGCCCTGTAAAAATCTTGTCGCCGACCACTCGGAATACGTAAGGCTCATCGAGGAGATAGAAAAGCTCCCCAAGATAAAAAAGGTGTTTATCCGTTCGGGAATTCGCTTTGATTATCTTATGCACGACGAGGACGATACCTTCTTCCGTAAGCTCGTGCGTGACAACGTCAGCGGTCAGCTCAAGGTCGCTCCCGAGCACTGCTCGTCTGCGGTGCTGCGCTGTATGGGCAAGCCCGATTTCTCGGTATATCAGAGCTTCAGAGCAAAATACTTCAAGCTTACCAAGGAAGTGGGAAAGGAGCAGTATCTTGTTCCCTACCTTATGTCCAGCCACCCCGGCTCTACGCTCAAAGACGCGCTTGAGCTTGCGCTGTGTCTGAAGCGTGACCACTATGCGCCCGAGCAGGTGCAGGACTATTATCCCACCCCCGGAACTGCGTCGACGGTAATGTTTAAAACGGGCATAGACCCACTCACGATGAAAAAGGTCTACGTTGCGACAGACTACCACGAAAAGCAGCTTCAAAGAGCTCTTTTGCAGTATAACCGACCGCAGAACGCTCCTCTTGTGCGAGAGGCGCTCATAAAGCTCGGGCGAGAGGACCTTATCGGCTACGGAGAGGAATGTCTGGTGCGCCCCGAAAGGCAGGCATATCAAAAGAACAACGCAAAGCAGCCGCAGAAGCGCGATAAACAAGGAGCAAAGAAGCAGTACGCCCCGACAAAACGCTCAAATCACGAAACAAAAAAGAACGTCCACGCAAAAAACAAAACCAAGAAAAAATAATAAAAGCACAAGGCTTTCGCCTTGTGCTTTTTGTTGTATAAATTAGGATTTATCGGTGTATTGTGTTTGTGTTGTAAAACGGGTCGACGAGGACGTCGACCCCTACACGCTCCTAATAGAATTCACCATAAAACATAAACATATTTTCCATCAAATGCACATCAAACAACATCTGATGCGAATATGTTCGCTCTATCCATTGTAGGGGTCGACCGATGTTTTCGAAGAAAACTCGGTACGAAGTTGTCCTCGACGACCCGTTTTACAACACAAACACCCCCCATAAATCCTAATTTATCATTATTCATTCGGGCTCGTGTATTTAATTCTTACGCATTCATATACAATACCCATAAAAATAAAACTCGTCGGTGATCTATCGTCCGACGAGTTTTTTCCTTATAAGTAAACCAATAAAGTTATATCTTTTCTTACGGCTACACCAATAACAATTTCGTTTTAAAGTTCTTTGGGGGAGTTTGAGGGGGACTTTCTTTCAAGAAAGTCCCCCTCAACGCGTCTCCGCGTCCTCGCATCCTCGCGTCCTCTATACACCAAACAATTCGAGTGCTTCGCGAGCGGCGTTTTGTTCCGCCTCGCGCTTTGAGCGTCCCTTGCCGTGACCGATAACGTTAGAATTAAGCATAACCTCGACCTCAAAGGTCTTCTGATGATCGGGTCCGCTCTCACCTATTACTCGGTAAACGGGTGTCGCTCCGTCGCTTATCTGCGTAAGCTGCTGAAGCTCGGTCTTAGCGTCCGCATAGAAGGTACGCGTGCTATTCTCCTCGAGCTCCTTTTTGATTATGGGAAGCAAAAACGCTCTTATCACGTCAAGTCCGTTTTCGGCGGCATCAAGGTACATAGCCGCCAAAAGAGCTTCAAATGCGTCCTCAAGTATTGACTGCTGGTCACGGTTTCTTTCTTCACCGTTACCAACGTACAAAAACTGTCCAAGCCCTATACCTCTTGCATACTTAGCAAGCGCTTGCGACTGAACGAGAGCCGCGCGCATATGAGTAAGGTCGCCCTCGGGCAGATCGGTATACTTTGAAAACAGATACTCGCTCGTAACGATAGAGAGCACGGAATCGCCGAGAAATTCAAGACGTTCGTTGCACTGCGTCTCTATCCTCTTGCTTCTCAGCTCGTGAGCATACGAAGAATGCGTCAAAGCTTCCTTAAGTATTCTTTTGTCCTTAAAGGTATAACCTATCGCTCTCTCAAGAAGCGAAATATCCGTGTTCTGCATCATGCTTACCTCTTTTTACATCATTTTTTGCTTGATGACGTCTATCTCCGCCAAGGCTCTCTCGGCGTATTTTTCGTATTTTGCTATTTTGCCGCCCTTTACCCTCATAGGCAACGGCTCGATAATACCGAAGTTTGCGTTCATAGGCACAAAGTCTGTATTGCCGCCATGCGACACGTAGCTTGCCATAGCTCCTATCATAGTCGTTCTCGGAAACACGATGCTCTCCTGTCCGAGCACACGTCTTGCGGCATTAAGTCCTGCCACAAAGCCCGAGCCGCACGACTCGATATATCCCTCAACACCAGTCATCTGTCCCGCAAAATACACGTTGTCTCGTGACAGCAGATTGTAAGTAGCGTCAAGCTTTTCGGGAGAATTTATATAGGTGTTTCTATGCATTATGCCGTATCTGAGGAACTCCGCGTTCTCAAGACCCGGGATCATTCTGAACACTCTCCTCTGCTCGGGGAATGTCAGGTGAGTCTGGAAGCCCACGAGATTATACATAGTTCCCTCTGCATTCTCTCTGCGAAGCTGAACGACAGCATGCGATGTTTTGCCAACTCGCTTGTCGACAAGTCCTACGGGCTTGAGCGGACCAAACAGCAGCGTGTCTCTTCCTCTCTTTGCCATGACCTCGACGGGCATACAGCCCTCAAAGACCTTGAGCTTTTTCTGCTCATCCTTGTCAAAGTCCTTAAGCTCCGCCTCTTTCGCCCCAATAAGCTCCTGCCAAAAGGCATTGTACTGCTCCTCGCTCATCGGACAGTTGATATAATCGGCGTCTCCCTTGTCGTATCTCGACGCAAAAAACGCGATATCCATATTTATGGTATCAGCATCGACTATCGGCGCGGCGGCATCAAAGAAATGCAGCCCCTCTCCGACAAGCTCTCGACTGATATATTCGGACATCTTGTCCGAGGTGAGAGGTCCTGTGGCAATGACCGTAACGCCGTCGCCGACCTCGCACATCTCCTCGTTTATAACGGTGATATTCGGGTGGTTGCTTATCTTCTCGGTTATATATGCGGAAAACTTATCTCTGTCCACCGCAAGCGCCGAGCCCGCGGGCACGCGAGTTGCGTCCGCCGCCTGCATAACGAGAGAGCCCATACGGCGAAGCTCCTCTTTGAGAAGTCCGACCGCATTGGTGATGCTGTCCGAGCGCAGAGAATTCGAGCATACCAGCTCGGCAAAGCCCTCGGAGTGGTGGGCGGGAGAGTACTTTTTAGGCTTCATTTCATAAAGCTCGACCGATACTCCCCGCTCTGCCGCCTGCCATGCCGCCTCGCAGCCTGCAAGTCCCGCACCGTATATCTTCAACTTATTTTCCATCAGAGACCCGACTTCTCCTCAGAAGCCTCGTAGGGCTTCTTGAATCCGCAGCCGTCCTTGCGGCAAACGAGTTGCGACTGTCCTTTCTTGCGGAAGAGCATCTCTCCGCAGTCGGGACACTTCTCGTTCGTGGGAAGATCCCAAGAGGAAAAGTCGCACTCGGGATATCTGTCACAGCTGTAAAATACCGTCTTATGACGACCCGTCTTCATAACTATCTTAGAGCCGCACTTAGGACAAGGAACGCCGATGTCTCTTGTCTTTTGCTTTGTGAAGTCACACTCGGGGTAACGGCTGCACGCAAAGAACGAGCCATAGCGTCCGCTTCTCTGCACCATATCCGAGCCGCACTTCTCACACTTGAAGTCGGCAATAACGACCTTCTTTTGCTCAGCTCCCTCTTCGCTCTCCTCGCTCTTGGGCTTTACCAAGGGCTTGGTGTTTCTACAAGTGGGGTAGTTGGGGCAAGCGGCAAATTTACCGTAGCGTCCGTTCTTAACTATCATAGTGCTTCCGCACTTATCGCATATGATGTCGGTCTCCTCAACGGGCACCTCAAGCTCCTCGCTCTCAAGCTTCTCGTTAGCCTTTTCAAGCTCCTCGCCAAAAGAGCTCCAGAAGTCGGAAAGTACCCTTTCCATTGTCAGACCGCCGTTCTTGATGTTATCAAGTCTATCCTCCATACGCGCCGTGAACTCATAGTCGACGATATCGGGGAAGCTCTCCTTCATAAGCTTGTTCGTAAGCTCTCCCGTTGGTGTGGGAACAAGAGACTTGCCCTCAAACTTGACGTAGTTTCTCGACGTAATGGTATCGATTATCGTAGCAAAGGTGCTGGGACGTCCTATGCCGTTATCCTCAAAGAACTTTGTGAGCGACGCGATGGTATATCTTGCGGGGGGCTCTGTGAAGTGCTTTGTGGGCTCAACACCCGCAAAGTCTACCTTTTGTCCTTCCTTGACTGCGGGAAGACGGATATTCTTCTGCTCGCTGACCTCATCGGCAGTCGTTCTTACCTCGTCCTCGCTCTCCTCATATACAGCCATATAGCCCTGAAAATCAACAGTGTATCCGCTGGTCCTGAAAACGTACCCCGCAGACTCAAAATCGACCGTAAGAGTTGAGAGGACCGCGCTCTCCATCTGGCTGGCTATAAATCTCTCCCAGATAAGCTTATAGAGCTTGAACTGGTCGTTTGTGACGTATTTCTTTATCTTTGCAGGCTCAAGGTCAACTCTCGAGGGACGTATCGCCTCGTGTGCGTCCTGAGCGCCCGCCTTTGTCTTATAGGAACGGGGAGACGAGGGGTTGTACTTCTCTCCGTACTTGTTGCCTATATACTCCTTTGCCTCGCTCTGCGCCTGAGCAGATACTCTCTGCGAGTCGGTACGCATATAGGTGATAAGACCCTGAACGCCACCGTTCTCCGCTCCTACGTTAACGCCTTCGTAAAGCTCCTGCGCTATTCTCATGATGCGCTGAGACTGGAAGCCGAGCTTTCTCGATGCCTCCTGCTGCATAGTAGAGGTGGTAAAGGGAGGCGCGGGCATCTTCTTTTTCTTAGATTTCTTTACGGAAAGCACCTTGAAGTCGTTCTTGCTAACAGCATCTACGACCTTCATAGCGTCCGCCTCACAGCTGAGCTTTATCTTGCCGTGCTCGTCACCGTAAAATCTTACGGCAAACTCCTGGTCTCCCGACTTAAGCATAGCATCGACCGTCCAATACTCAACGGGAACGAACTTTCTTATCTCTTCCTCTCTCTCCACGATTATTCTCGTGGCAACAGACTGCACGCGTCCTGCGGAAAGACCGCTTCTTACGTGCTTCCAGAGAAACGGAGAAAGCTTATATCCGACTATTCTGTCAAGTATTCTTCTCGCCTGCTGGGAGTTTACAAGGTCCATATCTATATTTCTCGGCTCTTTGATCGCCGCCTTTACGGCAGGCTTTGTGACCTCGTTGAAGCTTACGCGAAGCGTATTCTCAACGGGAATTCCGAGCGCGATAGCAAGGTGCCACGATATTGCCTCTCCCTCACGGTCAGGGTCGGTCGCGAAGAAGACTTTGTTTGCGTTCTTTGCTTCCTTCTTGATCTCCTTTATAAGGTCGCCCTTTCCTCTTATGTTGATATAGTGCGCCTCAAAGCCGTTTTCTATGTCAACACCGAGCTTGCTCTTGGGTAAGTCTCTTACGTGTCCCTTGGACGCTACTACCTTGTAGTTCGAGCCGAGGTATCCTTTTATTGTTGCCGCCTTGGAGGGTGACTCCACGATAACAAGATTTGCCATATATTTGTTTCCTTTCAGGTTATTTACGTTTTATCATTTCTTTAAGTACATTCCGCCGGGTAACGAGCTGACAAGACCGCTTATCTCCAGCATAGTCAGAGCCGTTATCACTTCTGTGATGTCGACGCCGTGAGCGGCTATCGCATCGGGTGAGAACGACGTACCGTCGGGGATAAGACCGAACACCTTTTTGCTCGTGTCGTCAAGTGACGCGAGTATTGCCTCGGACCTATCGGGAACGTACGTTTCTTTCACAGTTTGTTTCACGGGCTCTTGCGCGTGGCTCTGCGGAATTTTTGCGCGCACGGTCTTCTCCGCCGCAGCCGTCTTCTTTACTTTCGGGCGGTATTGCGACGACACAACTCCGTATTTTTCCATCGCCTTATCGGCGCTCTCGCAATTTTTCTTTGCCTTCGCATAGCCCTTACGGTCTATCGCGTCGTGATAAAGGAACTCATAATGCTCTATTATATCCGACGCTCCGAGCGCAACGTTTGCTCCGTTTCTGATAAGCTCGTTAGGTCCCTCGGAATTGCTCTCGTCGACGTTTCCGGGGATAGCAAAAAGCTCTCTGCCCTGCGCTATCGCGCGTTCCGCCGTTATGAGTGCTCCGCTTCCCTTTGCTCCCTCAACCACAAGAATTCCCTGACAAAGACCGCTTATTATGCGGTTTCTCTTGGGAAAGTTTGACGGAATCGGTCTCTCAAAAGGTGGATACTCGCTTATAACAGCGCCTCTTTTGGCGATAGCTCTCATAAGCTTATCGTGCTCCTTGGGATAGACAACGTCAAGACCGCTGCCGAGGACCGCCACCGTGCAAGCTCCCGCTTCCAGCGCGCCGCAAGCGCTGACGCCGTCAACACCAAGCGCCATTCCGCTGACAACGCAAACGTTGGCACAAGCAAGCTCATATGATATTCTATACGCACTTTGCTTTCCGTATTCGCTCATTTTTCTCGTGCCTACCACGCCGATACACAAGCGATCGTCCATATTGGGAAGCTTACCCATACAATAGAGCATCACGGGCGGTGCTTCGATAGCCTTCAGTCTTTTCGGATACCGCTTGTCACTGTACCCTATTATGTCTATCGAATGTGATTTACAGTATTTGAGTATCGAATACGCATTATCAAGAGATTTGTCCGAAAGACGAGCCTTCAGCGTGTTGCTCACGCCATCAAGCTGCTCTATCTCTTCGCTCTCCAAGCGATAAACGTCGTATGGATCGTCATACTTATCCGCAAAAGCGGAAAATGACTTTGACGCAGCTCCGAACCTCTCCGACAACCATATCCAATAAAGCTTATTTCCCTCTTTCATATGTTCGAGCCGTCCTTTACTTGGATTTGTTTCTTACCGTTTCCCATATGCATATTGCCGCGGCAGCCGCCGCATTAAGCGACTCCGCGCCCTCTCGCATGGGTATAACGACGGGTGCTGTACACACATCTACGGTAGAGCTTCTCAGCCCGTGACCCTCGTTGCCTATAACGAAGCAGTCTCCGCTCCTCATATCAAGCTCAGAGATATCTCGCGCATCCGCGTGAAGCGCGGTCGCGTAAACACGTCTGCCGCTTTTTATAAGCTCTCTTATAAAATCCTCTATCCCGTCCGCAGGAATACTGACCGTGGGAAGCTTGAATATCGCTCCCATTGCGGCTCTTTGCGTCTTGGGGTTGTAGAGGTCGGCGCAGTCGCTCGTGAGCACGAGCTTGTCTATACCAAGCGCGTATGCGCTTCTTATCACCGTACCGAGGTTTCCGGGGTCTCTCAACGCTTGTGCGATGAGTATGCTTTCATTTTCATATACACGCGCGTCCGTCGTGTGAAGCGCGCTCGGCATATAAGCAACGGTTATAACGCCCTCGGGCGATCTCTCGTCACTCATCTTCTCAAAAACGCTCTCGGAAACACTCACGATATCCGCCCTTGCGCGTGATGCAAGCTCAAGGACACTGTCGTCGCAGCCCTCTCTGAGCACCACGTATTTTATGGAGATACCCGAGCTTATCGCTTCCTCAAGAAGCTTTTTTCCGTCTATTCGAAAAAGCCCGCTCTCGGCGCGCCTTTTCTTATCGGAGAGCGCGCATATTGACTTTACAAGCGGATTTTGCCGTGAGGTTATTATCTGTTTTTTGTCCATCGCGTCCTCCAATAATAGAGAAATAAGAGGCTGTCGCTTTTTGCAACAACCCCTTTTTCAGCTCTGATTAAAGAGCAGCCTTTGCCTTCTCAACAAGTGCTGCGAATGCTTCCTTATCGGAAACTGCAAGATCAGCAAGCATCTTACGGTTGAGGTCGATACCGGCAACCTTAAGACCGTGCATAAATGTGGAATAGTTCATTCCGTTGACCTTTGCCTGTGCGTTTATACGAGCGATCCACAGTCTGCGGAAGTCTCTCTTCTTCATCTTTCTGCCTGCAAAAGCATAGTTTCCGCTCTTGAGAACAGCTTGCTTTGCCATCTTGAAGTGCTTGGACTTTGCGCCCCAGTAACCCTTTGCAGCCTTAAGAACTTTATTTCTTCTCTTGCGCGTCATCATTGCGCCCTTAATTCTTGCCATTTTATATTTCCTCCTCTGTTATTCCGTAATTATTTCTGGATAAGTGTTCTGATGTTTGCGGTCATTGCGTCGCTAAGAATTGCGCTCTGACGAAGGTGTCTCTTTCTCTTAGCGGTCTTAAGACCTGTGTTATGTCTGTGATGGCAGTGGCCCATCTTTACCTTACCGGAAGCGGTAACAGAAAATCTCTTGGCAGATGCCTTATGTGTCTTTACTTTTCCCATTTTTATAATCTCCTTTTTTATTGATCAGATTTTGTGGCGGCTGTAAAGCCTTATATCATAAACGCGCTCTCGCGCATATACGAGCAAATTTATTTGAGCTTGAGAGGCGATATGACCATGCTCATTATTCTTCCGTCGAGAACGGGCTTCTTGTCAACGCTTCCTACGTCGCTGCAGCTCTCCTCAAACTTGGTCATTATCTCCTGTCCGATAGAAACGTGGCTCATCTCACGTCCCTTAAAGCGCATTACTACTCTTACCTTGTTGCCTGCCTCAAGGAACTTGTGGGCATGGCGTGCCTTGGTCTCAAAGTCGTGCGTATCTATTCTGCAAGAAAGCTGGATCTCCTTGAGCTCAACCGTCTGTTGCTTCTTCTTAGCTTCCTTTTCCTTCTTGTCTCTGTCGAAGCGGTATTTACCGTAGTCCATTATACGACATACGGGGGGCTGTGCCTGCGCTGCCATCAAGACCAGATCGTAACCCTGATCATATGCCATCTTCAAAGCGGCATCGGATGACATTATGCCTATTGCCTCACCGTCAACTCCAACGACTCTTACTTCCTTGAATTTGATCTCCTCATTGATCATCATATCCTTTGTGCTAATACTAAAACACCCCCATTATCTGCCAAATAGGCAAAAAAAATCATGCGAAGAGACTTCTCCGCACGACAAACACCGAGAGCTATACCTCGGACTTTGGGTGAATATCAGACCGTACGCGCTCAATGCCCGACGGTGAGAACGGAGAGTTCTGCTTCATTTTGCCCGATTAGTATACCATATTCGACTTCTCTTGTCAAGTGTTTTTGCAAAAAAATATTTTTTCTCTTTTTCGGCAGTTTTCGAGCCACCGCGACATACCTACGACATTCCGTCCGTGTCGTGCTTTTCTCTAAGCAATTTGGGGTTTTTGGGGGCATTTTTTTACTATGCGTATCAATTTTGACGAAATTTTCGACAAAAAATCGTCTAAAATGGATATTTACAAAATTTGCTTTTGGGGGTATAATAATCATGCTGTCGGCGGCACCAACTCCACAGCGTCACGCACAACGAACCTGAAAGCATCGGATTATCAATCTTATGATAACAAACCGTGCAAGTACGTATCGTTGTGCTTTCTCTTTTTTTGTTTTTTCCATCAGATTACTATTGCAATTTTGAAAAAAATGTGGTATAATACGTCCGTTAACAAAGCAAATCTTTAGAAAGGACGTATACATAATGAAGAAGATCATCTGCAAGGTAGAGTACGACACTGCTGCTTCCGAGCTTGTTTTCAAGAAGACCTTCGGCAACTTCGGTGATACCGACGGTTACGAGGAGACCCTTTATAAGACCGAGGGCGGCAAGTTTTTCCTTTACACAAACGGCGGTGCTGATTCCAAGTACACCAAGGAAGATATCAAGCGCATCTCCGCAGCTAAGGCTGACGAGTGGCTCGCACAGAACGCGTAAAAAAAGTAAATATACCCCCCGTAAGCATTTAACGGGGGGTATATTTTTTTATGACGCGCCTTTTGAGGAAAACATTTTGAAAGGGTTTTGAAAATTAGGATTTATAGCTGTGTTCGCACAGCACCCGGCTTTAAAGTTTTGATAAAACTTTTTCAAAAGTTTTCGCGCTCAAGCCGCGCAGGATTGCCGACGCTCGCAAGCGTCGGAACTCCCTTCTCAGTGTAAAGGATTCCGCTCTCTGCGGAGAGCGGCAATGGGCGCCGCCCCTTGACCCCGCAAGTTTTTAAAAAAACTTGACTAAAACTTTTAAAAGGGGTGCTGTGCGAACACACCGACAAATTCTAAAGCACAGGCACGTGTGTGCTTTGTGTTGGCTTTTTAAATAAAATTTTAAATAATTCAAAAAACTGTGGAAATGTTCGCGAATATATGTTATAATATAATGAATGTATATTTTCTTTTTTGCGAAAGACAAAAAACAGGTGTGTATTTTTCGTCAAAAAGAACTACTTCACTTAGCAATCCCCCTGAAAGGAAACCGTTTAAATGTCAAAATATATCGTTAAAATAAAGAAAATGACGCTCCCCGTCGTGCCCGTCAGAGGCATTGTCGCTTTTCCCGGAGCATCTATAAATTTCGAGCTCACCGACGACATTGCTATAAGGGCGGCTGAGGCGGCTTTTGATACCGACTCTCTCATCGTCGTTTGTACCTATAAAAAATCCGACGAGGAAAATCCTTTGCCGAACGGACTTTTCCGTGTCGGCACAGTATGCAAGATAAAGCAGTCGGTGAAAACACCCGAGGGCGGTGTGAGACTTATCGCCGAGGGATACTCCAGAGCGGCGGTCACCGAGTTCCGTCAGTTCGCGGACTACATACTCGCCGAGGTCAATTCAAAAACACATACCGCGTCGGATATCGACGACGTGCGTAACCAGGCTTATTGCAGAGCTATCCTCTCCGAGGCCAAGGCTCTCGCGTCTCTCCTTCCCTCCGCAAGCGACGATATGCTCACGGCGGCATCGGGAATAAAGACACCCGCGCTTCTCGCCGATTTTATCGCGGCAAATATGCTGGTCAAATTCACCGACAAGCAGATGATACTCGAGTGCTTCGACCCCGAAAAGCGCATTGAGCTTCTCATCGCGCTCCTTAAGGAAGAGGCTGACCTTCTTGAGTGCGAGCTTGATATCCACAAAAAGGTGCGCTCCAATCTCAACCAAAACCAAAAGGAATACTACCTGCGCGAGCAGATAAGAGTTATAAAGAACGAGCTTGGCGACAGCGAGGACGCTGACGAATATCTCGAAAAGATAATGTCGGCAAAGCTCCCCGACGAGGTCCGCGAAAAGCTTATCAAGGAGACCGACAGAATGTCCAAAGCCCCCTTTGGCTCGGCTGAGGCGACTGTGGCAAGGTCGTATCTCGACACCTGCCTTGAGATACCGTGGTGTGTGTCCACAAAGGACAGAATAAACGTATCCTTGGCAAAGAAATATCTTGACGCGGACCACGACGGTCTTGAAAAGGTCAAGGAAAGAATACTTGAGTTTCTTGCCGTAAAGCAGCTCAACCCCGCTCTCGGCAATCAGATACTTTGCCTTGTAGGCCCTCCCGGTGTCGGTAAGACCTCGGTGGGCGCGTCCATCGCGAGAGCGATGAACCGCAAATACGTGCGCGTCTCTTTGGGCGGCGTGCGTGACGAGGCAGACATAAGAGGTCACAGAAAGACCTACATCGGCGCAATGCCCGGACGTATCATAAACGCTCTCATTGAGGCGAAGTCAAACAATCCTCTTATCATGCTTGACGAGATCGACAAGCTGACAAGAGATAATCACGGCGACCCTGCGTCAGCGCTTCTCGAGGTGCTTGACGGAGAGCAGAACAAGAGCTTCCGCGACCACTTTGTGGAGCTCCCATTCGACCTTTCGGGATGTTTGTTCATCGCCACTGCAAATACGCTCGATACAGTTCCCCGTCCTCTGCTTGACAGAATGGAGATAATTGAGCTTAAGACGTACACAAAGAGCGAAAAGCTTTCTATCGCCAAGCACCACCTTATCGGCAAGCAGCTCAAGCGTCACGGACTGAGAAAGGCTATGCTCTCTCTCACGGACGACGCTGTGACCGAGATCATAGACTTTTACACACGCGAGGCGGGAGTGAGAAATCTCGAAAGAGCCATTGCGGACATTTGCAGAAAAGCGGCTAAGAGGTTCGTTGAGGACGAAAGTCTCAAGAAGCTCAAGGTCACGGCAGAGAACGTATCCGAATATCTCGGAACGAGAAAGCATCTTCCCGATACCATTTCGGACGAGGACGAGGTCGGAGCGGTCAATGGGCTTGCTTGGACGGCTGTCGGCGGCGATATGCTCAAGGTAGAGGTCGCAGTGCTCGAGGGCACGGGCAAGATAGAGCTGACGGGCTCGCTCGGAGACGTTATGAAGGAATCCGCTCACATTGCGGTGAGCTACGTTCGCTCGATAGCAGAGGAATACGGCATTCCCACCGATTTCTACAAAACCAAGGATATACACATCCACTTCCCCGAGGGCGCTGTTCCCAAGGACGGCCCATCGGCAGGTGTTACTATGGTGACGGCTCTTGTCAGCGCGCTGACGTGTCGCCCCGTTCGCCGAGACGTGGCTATGACGGGAGAGATATCTCTCAGAGGCAACGTGTTGGCTATCGGCGGTCTTAAGGAAAAGACTATGGCGGCGTACTCCGCGGGAGTAAAGACCGTTCTTATCCCCGCAGACAATCAAAGAGACCTTGACGACATCGACGTGACAGCGCGCGCGTCTCTCAAATTCGTCCCCTGCAAAAAGGCATCTGACGTTCTTGCAGCAGCTCTCTGCCCCGCTATCACAAAGCGCGGAGAAGAGGTTGAGGAGACCACCGAGATAGAGATAGTCGCTCCAGCAAACATCGGCGCGGATGAGATAAAGATACCCGCACTGAGATAAAACACTTCACACACTTAAACGGAGGAATACTTACTATGTACGAAAAACTGTATTTTGAAAACCCTAACGGAAAAAGCTTCCATTATCTGCGCTACGTTCCAAAGGACGTAAATGGCAAGATGCCGCTTGTGGTATACATGCACGGCGCGGGAGAGAGAGGCAACGCCGACGGAAGCGAGATAGACATTATCGCAAAGCACGGATTTTTCGAGCATATAAAGAAATTCGACAGCGAGTTTCCTTTTCTTATGGTCGCCCCCCAATGTCCAAGCGACGAGTATTGGGGAAGCTATATCGAGTCTTTGAACAAGTTTCTCGACTACGTTATAGAGAACAACGACGTTGATACAGACCGCATCTACCTCACGGGACTTTCCATGGGCGGCACGGCGACCTGGCTATGGGCGCTCGACAATCCCGACAGATTTGCGGCAATAGCTCCCGTTTGCGGTCAAGGGATAAACTGGTACGCACATAAGCTAGCAGATCTACCTGTGCACGCATATCACGGTGATATTGACAGCATCGTTTCGGTTCACGAAAGCGTGGAAATGGTATCCAGCATCAACAGAAAGGGCGGTAACGCCGTCCTCACACTCTATCACGGGGTCAAGCACAACGCGTGGGATTACGCATACGACCAAAAGATGATAGATTGGCTTCTTCAGCACAAGCTGAGCGATAGAAAAAAAGACACACAGTGAAACAGTGAAAGAGAGATAAAAATGGCTCTTAACATTCAAAACACAAGCTTGAAAATAAGCGCGGGGCTGCCAAAGCAGATACCGTCCGACCCCCAGCCTCAGGTGGCGTTCTCGGGTCGCTCCAACGTAGGCAAGAGCTCACTTATAAACACGCTTCTCGGACGCAAGTCGCTCGCGCGCGTCAGCTCGTCTCCCGGAAAGACCATAACCATAAACTTTTATGACGTGGACAAAAAGCTGTTTCTCGTCGACCTGCCCGGATACGGCTTCGCCAAGCGCAATCCCGAGGATAAAAAGAAATGGTCGTCACTCACGGACGGATATTTCACCTCTAACAAGAATATTGACAGACTGACACTTGTCGTTCAGCTTATCGACAGCCGTGTCGGCCCTACCAAGGACGACGAGATGATGCTTGAATATCTCTCTGCCGCCGAGCTTCCTTTTATAGTTGTCGCCACAAAGGTAGACAAGCTCAACGCCACCGAGAGAAAGAAAAACCTTGAGGCTATCGGAGCACATCCGCTCATAGAGGGCAACAAGGTGATCCCCTTTTCCTCTCTCAAGGGAGACGGCAAGGAAGAGCTTTGGAAGACTATACTCACATACGCAAAATTCTGAAAGGCGCAAAAAATGACAAGGCTTATAATCACCCGTCACGGACAAAGCATCGCAAATGCCGAGTACCGTTTCGCGGGACACTCCGACTTTGACCTGTCCGAGACAGGTCACAAGCAAGCAGAGCTTGCGGCGGAATACATCAGCAAAAATTTCAAGATAGACTGTATATACTCGAGTGACCTGCTCCGCGCATATAACACCGCGCTTCCGACAGCCAAGGCTCTCGGACTCAAGGTCATTCCCACCACCGCTCTTCGCGAGATATACGCGGGAGAATGGGAGGGACGCACCACGGCAGACCTTGCGGTGGAGTTTCCCGAGGACTTCGGCGTGTGGAGAAACGACTATGCGCACTCGCGCTGCACGGGCGGAGAGTCCACGGCAGAGGTATATGAGAGAGCGTACGCCGCTGTTTGCGAAATAGCGAGCAAGCACGACGGACAAACGGTAATGCTGTCCACGCACGCGACGGTAGTCAGAGCTCTTTGCGCGAGAGCCTTGGGCCTCAGCGCAGACCAAACGGGAGAGATACCGTTCACTCATAACGCGTCTATAAATCTTTTCAACTTTGAAAACGGCACACTTACCCCCGAAAGCTTCAATATCATCGAGCACCTCGGTGACACTGTCACGGGAGTACATAAGTCGTTCAGCAAATAAACCGAGAGGACAAAACAATGATAATTCACGACCATCTTGATATAAACGAAGCGGGACATCTCACCATCGGCGGAATGGATACCGTTGAGCTTGCGAAAAAGCACGGCACTCCGCTGTACGTTCTTGATGAGAACGTCATTCGCCGCCAGTGCCGCACCTATCGCGACGCCGCAAGAAAGTATTTCGGCGAGGATGCGCTCCCCCTCTACGCTTCAAAGGCTCTGTGCTTTACGGGCATATACAAGCTCGCCGCACAGGAGGGTATGGGCATCGACTGCGTATCGGGCGGTGAGCTTTATACCGCAAAGCGCGCAGGCTTCCCCGCAGAGAGAATATATTTTCACGGCAACAACAAGACCGACAGAGATATATGCGACGCTATGGATATGGGTGTCGGCACGTTCGTCGTCGACAACGAGGACGAGCTTGCGGCTGTGAGCGCACAGGCTGTACGCAGGGGGATAACTCAGCGTATATTGCTTCGCATCACCCCCGGCATCGACCCCCATACGCACAGAGCGATAATCACGGGAAACGTAGACTCAAAGTTCGGCAACGCCATTGTGACGGGTCAGGCTATGGATATCGTCAAAAAGGCTATCGAGGCAAACGGTATCGACCTTGCGGGCATACACTGCCACATTGGCTCGCAGATATTCGACATCGAGCCCTTTGAGGACGCGGCGAGAATAATGACCGAATTTATGGCGGATATAAAGAAGGAATGCTGCTTTGAGATACGCGAGCTCAATCTCGGCGGCGGTCTTGGCGTAAGATACACCGAGTATGACAGAGAGATAGACTACGCCGACAGCATAAGACAGATATCCGAGATAGTAAAGGCGCTTTGCGTCAAAAACGGCATCGCTATGCCCAGAGTTATCCTTGAACCCGGCCGCTCGCTGGTTGCCGCCTCGGGCATCACGCTCTACACGGTCGGCAGCGTCAAGGAAGTAAAGGGCTTCAGAAATTATATCTCGGTCGACGGCGGTATGCCTGACAACCCGAGATACGCGCTTTATCAGTCTCAGTATACGGCACTTGTAGCCAACCGCGCATCCGATGCGCGCGATTACAGAGCAACGCTTGCGGGCAGATGCTGTGAGTCGGGCGACCTGCTCGGTGAGAATATGGAGATACAAAGACCCGAGAGAGGTGACACGCTCGCCGTGCTCGTTACGGGCGCGTACAATTACTCTATGGCATCAAACTACAACCGTCTCCCCCGCCCTGCCGTCGTTATGGTCAAGGACGGAGAGGACAGAGTTGTTGTCAAGAGAGAGACCTATGAGGACCTTGTGAGAAACGACGTTCTTTGATAGTTTTTTAAAACAAGGAGTTCTGATATGATACCTTCACTTATGACGGGTACGTTCGACCTTACAAGCTTTATCGTTTCCCTGCTGCTCAGTATGCCGATAGCTCTTCTTGCGCTTTCGGTCCACGAAACGGCGCACGGATTTGTGGCATATAAGCTCGGAGACCCGACAGCATACAATTTCGGACGGCTGTCACTCAACCCCTTAAAGCACGTCGACCCCATCGGCTTTGGCTGTATGGTGCTGTTTGGCTTCGGTTGGGCAAAGCCCGTTCCGGTAGACACAAGATATTTCAAAAAGCCCAAGCGCGATATGGCACTTACGGGCGCGGCAGGACCTATATCAAATCTTTTGCTCGCGCTTTTGTTCGCGGTGCTTCTGCGTGTCGAGCTTGAGATAGCTATGCGAACAAGCGTAGGCGCGTTTGCGTCTCAGGCACTCTGGTGGCTCCAGATATTTCTCATCAAGGGAATTCAGCTGAATATCGGTCTTGCCGTGTTCAACCTCATTCCCGTACCGCCCTTTGACGGCTCGAGAATATTCCTCACGCTTCTTCCCACCAATCTTTACTTCAAGATAATGAAGTATGAGAAGTACCTCTACATAGTGCTTATGATAGCGCTTTTGGTAGGACTTCTCGACAGACCGCTGGATCTCGTTTCAGACTGGTTTATGAATATAATTCTCGGTATAGCATTCTAACGATCGCGAAAGGAGGTCAAAATGGACGCAATCACATACCGTCTTGAGCAATTTGAAGGTCCGCTTGACCTTCTGCTCACGCTTATACACAAAAACAAGGTCAGCATAACCGATATACCGATATCGCTCATTTGCGACCAATATATGGAGTACATAACCGAGGCGCAAAGCCTTGATATGGATATTGCTTCCGAGTTTATCGTTATGGCAAGCGAGCTTATGCTCATAAAGAGCCGTATGCTCTTGCCCCGCGAGGACGACGACGAGGACGACCCGAGAGCTACTCTTACAGACGCCCTTCTGCGTTACCAGCAGGCAAAGGAAGCGGCGGCAAAGCTTGCTCCTATGTATGCTTATTACAGCGGACGTATGGTCAAGGATACCGACGAGATATCCATAGACAAGACCTTCGTTCAGGATCAGGACGTCACCTCGCTGTGCGCGGCAATAAGGCGCATAATAGCGTATAATAACGCGCTTGAGAGGGCGGCGACCACCACCTTTACTCCTATGATAAGCAAGCCTATCATTCCCGTTGAGATAAAGATAGTTTCAATTCTCAGGCACATCGAAGACAAAGGAATAGCAACGCTTGAGGACCTAATAATAGACGAGGCGTCCCTACCCGATGTGATCGCTTCCTTCCTCGGCGTGCTTGAGCTTGTAAAGATACGAAAGCTGCTTGTGGAGGACGACGGAGAACAGAGCGAAAACGCAGTTCTCAGCGCAAGAACGAGATTTATCCTCAACACCGACGACACCACTGTCGGCGAGAGCGAATACAACATCGCCCAGCTTCAAAAGGATACGGAGGAACAGCAATGAACGAACAAATAGATACCTTAAAGAATATCGAGGGAGCTATTGAGGCTATACTCTATGCGGCGGGATATCCCGTGAAATACGAAAAGATAGCCGAGGTGCTCGGACTTGACGTCCATAATACAAAAACACTTATCGAGCATATGGCAAAAGACTATAACTCCGACAAGTCAAAAAGAGGCGTTTCCCTTTTGATGTTTGAAGAGACCTGCCAGTTTTGCACGAAGGAGCAGTATGCTCCCTACATACGCGAGGCGCTCGGCATACGCCGAGGCGGAAATCTCTCCGCTTCGTCGATGGAGGTGCTCGCAATAGTTGCGTACAACCAGCCGCTGACCAGAAGCTTTGTGGATCAGGTCAGAGGCGTTGACAGCTCGTACGCTATGAACTCGCTTATCGACAAGGGTCTTATCGAGGCGTGCGGACGGCTTGACGCGCCCGGCAGACCTATGCTTTACGTTACCACCGAGAAGTTCCTCAGAGTGTTTGGAATAAACTCCCTCTCCGAGCTTCCCGCTACCGAAACTCTGCTCCCGCCTAAGGAGGACGTACCGATAGTCACAGACGAGGATATGACCGACGAGGACGCGGGTGTCGTTTCCCCCGAGGCTGACGACGCCGAATGATCTTTTGAGAACGACCTATCGCACAAAAGGAGGAGAGCTATGACGGCTTTAATAATAATTGCTTGTATCGCGTTGTTTTTCTTGCTCGTGCTTTCCTTGCGAGTTAAGGTGACGCTCGAATACAAGGACGAGCTTTTGCTGTTTGTCAGCGTTGGCTTTATAAAGGTTCGGGTGCTCCCGAAAAAGCAAAGACGCGGCCCTCATTCCATGAGCCGAGCGAAAGCAAAGAGAATACGCGCAAAGGTGCGTAAAAAGGCATTGGAGAAAAAGCAAAAGCAGCTTGAAAAGAAGCGTCTTAAAAAGCTTGAGAAGCAAAAGAAAAAGCAAAAGCGTTCTTTTGACGACGTGCTCGATATAATTGCGGCTGTTAAGGAGATAGTCACCACCGCGCTCGGAAGATTTTTTGGGCATCTGCGCGTCGATATCGCAAAATTTCACATCAACGTGGCAACACAGGACGCGGCGACCACCGCAATTTTATACGGTGCGGTGTGTAGCGCGCTGTCACATCTTTTCCATATCCTCGAGCCGCTGCGCGGGTTTGACCTGCCCAAGACTCAGGACGTAAGCGTTAACGCCGACTATCTCTCGGAAAAGACCACCGTGGACATAAAGCTGTCTTTCTCGCTGAGAGTTTGGCACGCGCTCCACGTTGCTATCGCAACGCTTATCAAGATAGTAAAGCACATGGTGCTGTTCAAATCAAAAAACGAAGCTCTGCCCGATGGGCATAAAAATAAAACAGCGTAAGCTGCGCACATAAAGAAAGGAAAAAATTATGGCTAACGAAAACAGAATTCCCGAGATCATTCGCTCCTCTATGGAAAACATCCGCTCGATGTTCGACGCTAACAAGATCATCGGTGATCCTATCAACACCCCTCAGGGAACGACTATCATTCCCATCTCCAAGATATCTATGGGTGTTGCGGCAACAGGCTTTGATTACAATCCTAAGAAAGAGGCTCAGCCCCGTCCTCAGAACTTCGGCGGTGGCGGCGGAACGGGTATCTCCGTTCATCCCGTAGGCTTCCTCGTTATCGACGCCGACGGCGACGTTGAGTTTCTCAGCGTTTCCAATAAGGGCAAGCCCGATCCCGTAGACCAGATCGCCGACCTCGTTGAGAGAACTCCCGATATCATCGCAAAGATCAAGGATATCTTCGCAAAGGACGTTGACTACGCGGATTAATTCCCGATAGAATGATGCCCCATTTTCCCTCATATATTTGTATGTAGATAATTCGTACAAACGGGGGAAGCTATGAAAAAAAGAATATTTTTGCGCCTCTTTGGTTTTTTCGTAACTCTTGTGATGCTCTCGCATACGGCTACGCTTTTTTGCCGTGCGCAGATATCTCTGTCGGTCTCCGCCAAGAGCGCGGTGCTTATAGACGCAGACAGCGGCAAGGTGCTCTACGAGCACGCGGCGCGGACGAGAATGGGTATGGCGAGCACTACCAAGATAATGACCGCTCTCACGGTCACGCGTATCGTCTCGCTCACCGACACAGTCAGTATACCGCGTGAGGCTGTGGGAACTGAGGGCTCGTCGGTCTACCTTTGCGAGGGAGAAAAGCTGACGGTAGAGCAGCTGCTCTATGCCCTTTTGCTGTCCTCGGCAAACGATGCCGCGGTGGCTCTCGCTGTGTATTGTTCGGGAAGCGTTGAAGCTTTTGCCGAGCAGATGAATCTCTACGCGCGCGAGCTTGGGCTGTCCGATACCAATTTCGTAAACCCTCACGGTCTTTACGACGAGATGCACTACACAACCGCCTACGACCTCGCTCTTATAACAAGGGCGGCTCTCGAGGTGGAGTGTATACGGCGTATCGTATCGACCTATAAGATAACTCTGCCCTTTGAGGGAGTGCCCGACCGACGTTTGGCTGTAAACCACAACAAGCTCCTAAAGACTTACGACGGAGCGATAGGCGTGAAGACGGGATTTACAAAGAAAACGGGAAGATGCCTTGTCAGCGCAGCCGAGCGAGACGGTCTCACTCTTATTGCTGTAACGCTAAGCGCGCCCGACGATTGGCGCGACCATACCGCTATGCTCGATCACGGGTTTGAGAATTACGAGAGAAGAATTATTGCGGACGTTGGGGAGCTTTGCGTTAATATGCCCGTCACAGGTGGCAACTCGGACAATGTCACGCTGAGAAACACTGCTCCGCTCGCGCTCACCCTGCCAAAGGCTCAACTCTCGCCCGACGTGAGAGTTTATTCGACGTACCCATTTTTGTACGCCCCCGTAAGAGAGGGAGAAAGATTTGCTTACGCAGAGACTGCTTTTGAAGGCGAGATATGCTCGTCTCCTATGGAGATAGGAGAGACGGTCGAGCGACGGGAGAGCAAAAGAGGATTTTTTCATAGTATCATCAACTTTTTCAAAAAGGATTGAAAAATGGCTTTAGTAAGACTTCAAAAATATTTTACCGACTGCGGAGTTATGTCTCGCCGCGCTGCCGAGGAGCAAATAAGGCAGGGCTTGGTAAAAGTCAACGGAAGCGTCGCTCATATAGGCGACAGCATCGACCCCGAGAAGGATAAGGTGGAGTATAACGGGAAGATCATTATTCCCTACTGCGATGAAAAGATATGCGTTATGCTCAACAAGCCGCGCGGATACGTCACGACTATGTCGGATGAGCGCGGACGAAAGAACGTCAGTATGCTTGTCTCCGACCTGCCTGTAAGGGTGTATCCCATTGGTCGCCTCGATATGGACTCGGACGGTCTTTTGCTGCTCACCAACGACGGCGCACTCGCAGAACACCTGACACACCCTCGCCACGATATCCCAAAGATTTATCACGTTACGGTAAAAGGAAAAGTGAGCGAGCAGCAGCTGCTGGCGCTCAATAAGGAGATGGTCATAGACGGATATAGGATCATGCCCGTAAAGACCACCGTCCACCTCCCCGAAAAGAGAGACCCCGAGCTCACCGTGCTCGAGATGACGCTTTTTGAGGGAAGAAACAGACAGATACGAAAAATGTGCGACACACAGTCGCTTAAAATAACAAGACTTTGCCGTGTTGCCATAGGCAAGGTGCGCTTGGGCTCTTTGCCGACGGGCAAATACAGACGCCTCAGCCGCTCCGAGATCGCGTATCTCTTGGGCAAGAAATAATACGGCAAGGAAAGGAACCGAAAATGCTTAAGATATTACCCATTCAATCAAAATCAGAGCAGGAAGAGCTGTGCGCAAGATGCGGAGTTGAATTTGACCCCGATATGCTCGCTTACGCGGCATCGGTCGATGACCGTATCGCGGGAATATGCCAGTTCAAGCTCACCGATAAGGGCGGTGTTATTTCCTCTTTCGCCCCCGCAACAGATTTTTACAGCCGTGACGCTCTCTTTGTGCTCGGCAGAGGCACTCTCAATTTTATCGACCTTTGCGGAGTTCATTATGCGACCTTCAACGCACAGTTTGACGACGAGGAGCTGCTACGTATGATAGGCTTTAAAAAGAATGAGGACGGTTTATTTGCCGTCGACCTTGAGGGCTTTTTCACCTCTGGACACTGTCATTGATATAAACGCCTTGACAAAGGCAACGTATTGTGATATAATTAGATGAGGTAAAGATATGTCTTTACACTCACTTTTCGAAAACAAAACGAAAGGACGTATGACATGACACACGAAATAAGCATTTCTATGCTGCTTAAGGTATTAAAATCGGCTTGGTGGAAGATCTTGATCTTCACGGTGGTCGTGGCGCTTATAGCCGCTGCGTTCACAGCATTCCTTGTTCCCAAGAAGTATTCTTCCTCCGTTACATTCTTCATAATCAATACAAGCTCGACGTATGAGTACACCTCAACGTCCCTGCTTGATGCTGCTACACAGCTTTCTAATGACTACGTAGAAATAATCAAGAGTGATGACGTGCTTGATACCATAGTTGAGGATCTTAAGGCTGAGGGATACGTCAACGTTACTCCCGCAAAAATAAGAGCTATGATATCCTCGCAGACATCTAAGGACGTATCTACGTTCACAGTCACGGTAACTTCCGATAATAACGAGCTCTCTCATAGCGTAGCTAAGGCTATCGAGAAGCACGCGCCTCAGAAGGTCAAGGATATTACGAGACCGAAATATGAGTCGAATCTGTGCTATTATGTGGATCTTGACGGTAACGGTGTTCCGTCGGGCCTTGATGAGTTCACTCCTTTGGACAAGGACGATCTCGAATGCATAAGCGTTATTAGATCTCCCAAGCTCGCAACAACGCCCATTTCTCCCAATCTTATTCAGAATACGACTATTGCGGCGGTTGTCGCTGTGGTGGTCTCCTATGCATTCTTCCTCATTCTCAAGCTGTTTGACACAGTTATCCGCGGTGAAGAAAGCGCAAAGGCTCTCGTTGATCTTCCCATAATCGGTAAGATACCCACCTGGGAAACATCTTCCAAGAGCACAAGCGGCAATAACAAAGCAAAGGAGAATTAAAATGAGCAAAAAGAACAGTAAGAACGAAGTTGCGGCAGTCAAACTGCTAAACGAAAGCACTCCCTTTGCGATAAAGGAATCATTTAACCAGCTCAGAACAAATCTTATGTATATGCCCCACGACGGTGAGGGCTGCCCAGTATATGCGATAACGTCCGCAACCGAGGGCGTCGGCAAGAGTACGGTCTCTTCCAATCTCGCGGTCGCTTACGCGCAGATAAACAAAAAGGTGCTGCTCATAGATGCCGATATGCGTCTTCCCGTTCAGCACGAGAACTTTGGATACGAGAAGAATCACGCGGGTCTTAGCGAACTGCTCTCGGGAATCGAAAAGAGCTACAAGGAGCTTCTCGTTGCTCCCCTGCCCAACCTTTCGGTGCTCCCCAGCGGCTGTCTCCCTCCCAACCCCTCCGAGCTTATAACAAGCAATCGCCTTTATGAGCTTATGGAAAAGTGGAAGAGAGAGTACGATATCATATTCATCGACCTTCCCCCCGCAGGCGTTGTGTCTGACCCTATTACCATATCCTCTCTTGTCAGCGGATACATACTCGTTGCTATGACAAACAAGAGCGACGCTAAGCACGTGAACGGTGTTGCCGCAAGCATTGAGCAGATCGGAGCAAAGATAGTGGGACTTGTTCTTAACGGCACAAATCTCAAGGGCAAGGCAAGCAAGTATTCCTATCAGCACAAGTATTACTACGGCGCAAGAAGATACGACAAATAAGTTCCGTTCAAGACCTAAGGAGCGATCCTATGTCAGAAAAGATACCTAATATAGATTTCCACTCGCATATAATCCCCCGTGCAGACCACGGCTGCAAAAGCTCGTCCGAATGCAGAGCTCAGCTTGCTATGATGCGTGAGGTGGGAACGGATATCGCGGTGGCGACCCCACACTTTTATCCGCACCTTCATAACGTGTCGGAGTTTTCGGAAAACGTCAACGCCGCACTCGCACGCCTAAAGCAGGTAGGAGCTGAAAAAGCGCCTTTGCTTTGCATCGGTGCTGAGGTGTTGCTCTGCGAAAATATCGACCAGCTTGAGGGTCTGTCCGAGCTTTGCGTGAGAGGAACAAAAACGCTTCTTTTGGAGCTTCCCTCTGACGATATGAACCCGGGACACTACAAAACGGTCGAGGCTATATTGAACAGTGGATATGTCGTTGTGCTTGCACATATCGACAGATATCTCAAGGCTCACCCCGAATACGTCTATCCCCTTTTGGATATGGGCGCGCTTGCGCAGATAAATCCGTTTGCGTTGTCAACGTTTGGCCCTAAAAAGCATATAAACCAAATACTCGCAGATTCCGAAAGCATCGTCGCGATAGGAAGCGACCTTCACGGCTCAAAGAAAGGCTCTTTGAAGGATTTTTCAAGGTTAAAAAAGCGTTTGGGAGAGCATTACGGCAATATACTCGCACGCTCAAACGACTTGTTGAGTGGCGCAGAGATGATAGACCTTACAAAATAAAAAAGACATAACCACCGAGCTCGGTGGTTATGTCTTTTTTACTTACTTTTCTTTTGAAAAAGAAAAGTAAGTAAAAATTGATTTGTGCTTCAAATTAGGATTTGTCGAATAGTTAGATCCAACAGATCGTAGGGGCGATTCACGAATCGCCCGTTTATAGCATTATGTTCTCGTGGCGGGCGATTCGTGAATCGCCCCTACGGAATTGTAATTCAACACACCGATAAATCCTAATTTGAAAGTGCACAAATGGCATCGCATTGCAGCAAAGGCTCCCTGCGGAGGGAGCTGTCGAGCGAATGCGAGACTGAGGGAGAGCGCGTGTACAATAGCGTTATATCTTCCCTCCGTATGCACGCTGGCTCCTTCCACCACTTCGTGGTCCCCCTCCCTCTCGGAGGGAGGCTTATGGGTGCTGTGCGAACTCACCGACAAATCCTAATTTATCATTATTCATTCGGGCTCGTATATTTAATTTTTACGCATTCATATACAATACCCATAAAAATAAAACTCGTCGGTGATCTATCGTCCGACGAGTTTTTTCCTTATAAGAAAACCAATAAAGTTATATCTTTTCTTACGGCTACACCAATAACAATTTAGTTTTAAAGTTCTTTGGGGGAGTTTGAGGGGGACTTTCTTTCAAGAAAGTCCCCCTCAACGCATCCTCGCGTCTCCGCGTCCTCGCGTCTCCGCGTATGCTGCTTATTTTAAGGTATATGCATGAATATCAAGTGTCATATCAGCGGACAAGGGTGTAATCTTCACAGTTCTTGTCTCGCCCGCGAGCATTGAGAAGCAATTATCGTCAAGCAGATACTCTCCCTCAAGCTCGACCGTGTGGATATAGCCGTCCGCTTTAAGCGTTATACTATTCTCGGTACGCTCCAGCACGCACAGCATTTTGTCGGCGCGTGTCAGTGCGAGGTCACCGTCCTTATAGAAGCATCTGTCCGCAATGTGCGGTGTATCAAGATCGCATACGACCACACTACCCTCGCAAGGTTCAAACGGCAACGTCACTCTCTTTACGCTGTATGCCTTGGAGACCACCGCAAGCTTTACGGGGTGCGCCTCGCTTCCAAGCACTCTCGCCGTGACGTTTACGTAGATCGCTCTGTCGGTATCGTTGGATATGCACAGCTCATAGCCCTTGTCGGTCTTTACCACCGAGCCCACAACGTCCTTCGCGCAACGCTTGAATGCGTAGAACGCTTGCTTTGGCATATTGTAGTAGTCTATAAACGACCAACCGCCAAATGCAGGCCAGCAGTCATTGAGCATCCAGAATATCATTCCGTCACAGTATCCGAGGTTTCTGCGCGCATTCTCAAACACGGTGCGTACCCACTCATACTGAACGTACTTGTATTTAAAGAACTTATCCTCTCCGTCCTCAAAGTCGCCGAATATCTTCCTTGCAAATTCGGAGACCGAGGTGAACAAATGTGTCTTAAGCCCGGGATTGCTCTTGGTGTGGAAGTATATCATCTCCTCGCTCTCGTCTCTCAAAAGGTCGTCCTCGCTCATAAACTTAAGCGCTGACGAACGATTGACCGCACCGAAAACAGGCTCTTCGGAAATAAAGCGCGCCGTATAGTTTTCAAGATACTCCTTATAATCCTTGCAATCACTTTCAAGGAAATATCTGAACATCAGGTGGATATAGTTTGTGTTGTGCGCCGTTCCCTTTGTTACCGAGGCGTAAGTCTCTCCGCCGTATGGGCTTGAGGGCAGGAGCTGACGCGTGTGGTCGTGCTTATATATCGCAGGGGCAATACCGCGGAGCGCGCTGTCGCGCCCAACGTAGTCCTCTTGCGTGTCACTTCCCTTTACAGCGTTCTCATTATCTCCGTGCCACCAAGCAAGGCAGGTGTGATTTCTGAGGTACTTTGCCGCAAACTCCGCCTCTTTCTTAAGCTCCTCTATAAACCACTCCTCTTTCTCGGGGTAGTCTCCGCAAGCCATAAGAAAGTCCTGCGCCACGAGCATACCGAGCTTGTCGCACTCGTCGTAAAAGCTCTCGTGCTCAAATATTCCGCCGCCCCAAACGCGTATAAAATTCGCGCCCATATCGGCACTGCGTCTTATTACAGTTCTTATCTTTTGGTCGCTCTCTGCGGACATAAACGGCTCGCAAGGAACCCAGTTAGCTCCCTTGCAGTTTATTCTCACGCCGTTCACGACCACGAAAAAGCCCGAAAATTCTGTGTTTTTGCTGTAAAGCTTTCCGCTTTTTGTCTCTTGCGCAGCCATTGCCTTGGCGTAATTCTCACTGCCCTCGCCGTCAGGCAGCTGCACTATTTTGAGCGTGCGTATACCGAAAAGGTGCTCGTTTCTATTCTCTCCCACAGTCAAAATAAAACGGTAGAGCGGCTGTTCGCCGTAGCCTGCGGGATACCAGAGCTTGGGAGACGCGATATCAAATCGGCGCACTGCCTCTTCCATATCGGCAAAAAACTGCGTGCCGGCGACCGTCTCTCCGTCGGGAGAAACAATCTCCACGCTTGCCATCTGCCCTTCTTGGATATTCTCAAAGTACATCTCGGCTACTATCTGCGCGCCGTATTTGTCTGCGTTGTCGGTATAAACGTAAACGCTCTCTATATCAATACCGTTGTCGTAAGCAAGATACACGGGCTTCCATATGCCAGCCGTCACAAAGCGGTCTACCCAGTCCCAGCCGTATGTGCACTGCACTCTGCGTGAATGAAGCCTTTCGGCAGTAAATGCAGCCTTGAGCTTGGGTAGTCCCTCAACAGCCTTCACCGGCGAGCGGAATACTACTCTGAGCTCGTTGTCCTTTTCTCTCAGCGCGCCTCTTATATCAAAGCTGTGCGGAATAAACATATTCTCCGTTTTTCCAAGCAGAGCTCCGTTAAGATAGATCTCCGCATAGGTATCAAGCCCCTCAAAAACAAGGGCTCTCGCATTGTCTGTCTGGGCGTCAAAACGAGTGGAGTACTCCCAATCCCTCTCCTCTATCCACTGATATTTTAGGTTTTCATCTCTCCAGAACGGGTCGCCGATGATATTCGCCGCCAAAAGATCGGTATGTACGCACCCGGGGACGGTCGCAGCAATCTCGCCAATGCTATTTTCCTTGAGCTTCCATGCCTTGTCGATATATACTTTTTTCATATATACTCCTTCCAAGCTCTCATTTTACTTCACTTAAAATTATACCATATATTCCCCGCTTGTTCAACACAAATTATATATTTTTTAAAAGTTTTTAGGGAAGCGCAAGGGGTACTTTCTTGAAAGAAAGTACCCCTCTTAATATAATATTCAATTAACTTAAGAGAACATAAGCTCGCAGATAACTCCGAACACCTCGGGAGAAATATCAAGCGTGTGAAGCGACTGAACCATCTCTCCAACCGAAACGGGCTCGCGGCAAACAGCGTCGACAAGGTTTCTCGTGCGAACGGGAACCTCGGAATGGATAAGGAAGTCGCGTACTCTCTCGTATGCGTCCTTATGAGTATCCATCTTGGGCTCTACCATCTTAACGGTGATATCCTTGGTCGTTGCGACTGCCTCAAGCTTTACGCTGAGCGTGCGCGTCTCTTTGTCGTAAGAGGTCGTGCAAGGAACTTCGGTCTCAACCTCAAAGGGCTCAAATCCGCGGAAGCAAAGCTCGTACTTACGCTCTGCGGGAACGATGCTCATATCGCCCTCTGCGTGAATAGTGAAGTTCATTCCACCGTCGCAGTTCTTCATCTCGAACTTGGTTGCAACCTTCTTGCCCTGCTCAAATTCGTATCCGTCACCGCTATCCTCAAACAGCGTGTAGCTTCCCTCTCCACCGGGGAACGCGAGAACCTTGAATGCATCGGGATTGAGCGTCTCGTTATCCTTACGAACAGCGAGAGGAACTATCGCGCCTGCCTTAGCAAGAACAGCCTGGTCGGTTATTCTACGGTTGATGGTTACGCTGTGGTTACCTCTGTATGTGTGTCCAGAGAACATATCCGTCCAAACTCCCTCAGGCAACCATACCTTCATGCTGCCCATCTGAGTTTCCTTGTCCATCTCCTTTGTAATAGGACATACCATAAGCTCGCTGCCAAAGAAATACTGGTTGAGGCATTCGTATGCCTTGGGAACATCGGGATATACGTAGTAGATAGGATGAATATTGGGAATTCCCTCTGCATGGCAACGGTAAGCCGCTGTATACATATAAGGAATGAGCTCGTAGCGCAGGTGCAAGAACTTCTTGAAGGTATCGTAGTGGATACCGTCCATAAGCCAAGGCTCCTTGAGACAGTAGGGGTTGGAGCTGGAGTGAAGTCTCATTACGGGAGAGAATACTCCGAGCTGTATCCAACGAAGCAGCATTTCCTTGCTTCCCGTTCCTCTTGTAAATCCACCGATATCGTGGCTCCACCATGTATATCCTACGTTTGCAGCAGTAGCTGTAAAGTAAGGCTGGAAGTTGAGAGAAGCCCAAGACGCAATGGTGTCTCCAGAGAAGCCGAGAGGATAACGCTGGCTACCCCAACCCGAGTATCTGGAGAGTATCATACCTCTCTTGCCGCCACGGCAGGAGTCAAGATAGTGGAAGTGGTTGAGAAGCCAGAGCGGGTCAAGTCCCTTGATACCCGAGCTCTTTCCCTGCTGCCAGTCTATCCACCAGATGTCAGCGCCGTCGTCCTCAAGAGGATGTATGAGAAGATTGAAGTATGCGTCTATAAACTTAGGATCGGTAAAGTCAAATCTTACGGGGTCGTCGCTCTTGGGGTCAATGCCCATCTCCTTAGCAACTGCCTCGTACGCGTCCTCAAAGCCCTGAACACCGTCTGCGGGGTGAATATTGAGAGACGTGTGCATATTCTTGTCGTGAAGCGACTTGAGGAATGCGGGAGGATCGGGGAAAAGCTCTCTGTTCCAAGTGTAGCCCGTCCAGCCCTTACCGTACTTGGGGTCTACCTTTGTGATATGCCAGTCCATATCAAGGACGGCAACGGAGAAAGGAAAGTCCTCAGCGCGGAAGCGGTCAACAAGCTCGGTGTACTCCTTGTCGGTATAATCGTGGTATCTCGACCACCAGTTACCGTATGCATAACGAGGAAGCATAGGAGGCATACCCGTAAGCTTATAGTACTGCTTGAGTGCCTCGAAGTAGTTGTGTCCGTATGAGAAGAAATATACGTCAACAGTTCCCTCGCGTCTGGGTACAAGTCTGCCCTCTTCATCGAAAAGCAAGGATGCAGTGTCGTCGATAAAGGTACGTCCGCTGGAGTCTATAAGACCGTGCTCCATCTCGACCTTTCCGTCCATCTTATCAAGCGTACGAGCAGTACCGAGAAGGTTGTGATGTCTGGGAGGATTACCGTACTGAGCCTCACCAAATCTCCATCTCGCGCCGTAGTTGGTGTAGTTGTTCTTTGCTTCTATGTAAAGAGTATCGGGTGTGAATTCTCCGCCCTTATAAACGAGCTGGAAGTGCTCGGTAAAGATCTCGAGAAATCCGTCAAGCTCTCTTACGTGAAAATCGGGAACGTCAAAATCTCTGTTAAGTGCCACCTGAGAGGGTCTGTCCTCAAAAACGCCGTCCTCGCTATACTCAAGACGAATGAGCATGCTCGACAAAACGCTAAAGCGGTACTTGTCGCCCTGAACAACGCAAGCGTCCTTGCATTTACCACCGGTGTACTTTACCCAATAGTTGTTTTTTGTTGACATATCAGAATTCCTTTCGTTGATATTCATAGTTAAATTAATTATATCACACAAAACTCCCAAAATCAATAGAATTCTTACTTTTCTTTTAAAAAAACAATATAAGAAAGAGAAAAACAAATCAAGGAATTGTGCTTCAAATTAGGATTTGTCGGTGTGTTCGCACAGCACCCATAAGCCTCCCTCCGAGAGGGAGGGGGACCACGAAGTGGTGGAAGGAGCCAGCGTGCATACGGAGGTAAGATATAACGCTATTGTACACGCGCTCTCCCTCAGTCTCGCATTCGCTCGACAGCTCCCTCCGCAGGGAGCCTTTGTTGCAATGCGATGCCATTTGTGCACTTTCAAATTAGGATTTGTCGAATAGTTAGATCCATCAAATCGTAGGGGCGATTCACGAATCGCCCGTTTATAGCATTATGTTCTCGTGGCGGGCGATTCGTGAATCGCCCCTACGGAATTGTAATTCAACACACCGATAAATCCTAATTTATCATTCTTCATTCGGGCTCGTGTATTTAATTTTTACGCATTCATATACAATACCCATAAAAATAAAACTCGTCGGTGATCTATCGTCCGACGAGTTTTTTCCTTATAATAAAACCAATAAAGTTATATCTTTTTTACGGCTACACCAATAACAATTTAGTTTTAAAGTTCTTGAAGGGAGTTTGAGGGGAACTTCTTTCAAGAAGTTCCCCTCAACGCGTCCTCGCGTCCTCGCGTCCTCGCATCCTCGCGTCCTCGCGTCTCCGCGTTCTTTACGGTTTAGCCCTGCATATCGTCGTCGTGGACGTAGACCTGATCCATAGAAAGGATCGCGCCGCCGTCGAGAAGAGCTTTACGAAGAGCAGCAACGTCCACCTCAGCGGGCGTTACGTTATTCTCAAGCGCCATAGCCGCGCCGATACCTGCTGCCTCACCCATATTCATGCACTGAGGCATAATACGGATAGCTGCAAGGACCTCGTTGTCACAGGATACACATCTTCCTGCAAACATAAGGTTAGAGATCTCGTTGCTGACGAGAACACCGTAAGGAATACCAAACGGAGCCTTGACCGACTTGAATATCGTTGTGCGGTCAGTACCCGAATGGATATCGATCTTATATGCTCCGAGTGCTATGGTCTGGTCGTCTATATTACCCGCGCAGATCTCGTCTGCCGTAAGCTTGTAGATACCCGAGAAACGTCTTGTCTCACGAACACCGATAGACGGCTGAATAGCGGAAATGAAGCAGTTTTCAAAGCCGGGAACGTTTTCTCTGAGCACCTCGGTAAGCTTTGCGGTCTGAAGCTGACCGTCAAGCTCTGCCTTGGTAAGCGAGAGGATATCCGTTGCGTCGGTATTGAGCATTCTGGTGGAGTTTACGTATACCTCACCGGGGTTAAGGCTCTTGATGTAGATGAGCGTTTCTCTCTCTACGGGGAGCTTGCCCTCTTCGCGAAGTCTTGTAAATATCTGACGAAGTCCTACGAAAACGTGGTTATCGCTTCTGCGGAAGTAGTCAGCATCGTAACCCGGGCGGTGCTCAATGGTCGCGCTGTAAGTCATCTCCTCGGGATGAGCCTCGATATAGTCGAACAGCTTTGCCGTGTCGACGTTCTCAAGCGTGAACATTACCGTGGGGGGCTGAAGCACCTGAGCCTCGCCGCGTCCCATTTCATAAGAGCAGCCCGCAAGGTAAGCAACGTCGCCGTCGCCTGTACAGTCAAGGAATATGTCAGCAGTTATCTCGATAACGTTGCCCTTTCCGTAGAGCTGTACCGTCTTTATCTTGCCGTTTTCCTTATTTACGGCAGCTGCCTCACAGTGAAGCAGTATCTCGACACCTGCCTCGCGGCACATCTCGATAGCGAGGAGCTTGAAATCCTCGGGATTGATATTAGTGGTGGAATTGTGCTTAGGGCAGGTGCGGTGACCGAGACAAGAGCCTCTCTTCTGAAGCTTTTCAACCAGCTCCTGAGCAATTCCGCCGACTATTCTTCTGCCGTCAAGGTCAAGAAATCCGAGAAGCGGCAGACCGAGAGTTGCGTTGCCGCCAAGGAAACCGTTCTTATCGAGCATTATTACCTTATGTCCGCGTCTTGCTGCGGCGAGAGCCGCGCATATTCCCGCAGGACCTGCACCGATAACGGCAATTTCAAAATTATAAGCGTATTTTTTCATGTTTTTTCCCTATCAAATAATCAAATGCAGTGGGGGCACACCGTCAACTGCGTACCCCCACCTTTGGTGTGCTTAATTATTAAAATCTAAGCTTATTGTTAATTAGTCCTCACGCTTCTTGGAAACGATACCGCAAGCGAGACCTGCAACTGCCATAACTGCAAATGCGCCTACTCCGATAGAATTGCCGCATCCGCCCTTCTGAGCGGTTGCGCCGTCGGAAGGAGCTGCATCAGTTGCGGGTGCATCTGTTGTGGGCTCTTCCTCTGTGGGCTCCTCATCGGAACCTGTGTCGCCCTCACCGGGTCTTGTGAGATCAGCCATACCCTTGATGTTAACAGTTGCTGCCTCGGGAGCTGCGCCGTTAACTGTGCTTGCACCCTTGAATGTAAGAGTACCCTCGTTTACGCACTGGATAACGTATGCCGCACCGTTAGAGGTAACAGCAACGCCGTCAAGAGTTACGTCAACGTTGTAGTTTGCAAATCCTACGTTCTCGAAATCATCGCCGAAGTCGATAGGAGCATAACCGAAGTTAAGTACGCTACCGCCGTTGTTTACAAGGCTACCGTTCTTGATCGTAAGGTTACCCATCTGGCAACGGATAGCGTTGGATACGCCGTCAGCTACTGTGATCTTCTTGCCGTTGAGGTCAAGAGTGATATCAGCGTCTCTTGCGATCATTATGCACTCCTTGTCAAGAGTGATATCGGAGAGAAGTGTTACTACTGCGCCGTCTGCGGAGAAAGCGTTGAGAGCCTTCCAGAGAGAGTTGGTGTAGTATACCTTATCGCCGTTCTGAACCTTGATCTTAGCATTGGGATCAGGGGTGGTTGCGTCGTACTTAGCAGTGAACTTCCAGTAGTTGAAGTCTGTGTTAAGCTTTGTCTTGTAAGGATCGGCAACAGTTACAGTCGCCTTATCGGTCTTTGTGAATTCGCCCTTGTTACGGATAACAGCTGTCTCTGTGTCTATGTTGTACTCAACTCTATCGGCTACGATAGTGGAGTAGAACTCACCGCCGTACATATGAAGGAACATACAAGCTTCCATATTAGCAACGTTGTTCTTAGCAGCGTTATGTCCGATAAGAACGGACTTTGCGCGCTCGGACATGTTGTAGAACTTACCGCCGAGGATATACGTGTGTGTACCGCCCGAGGAGTGTGTTCCGACAACAGATGAGCCATAACTGTTTGCCTTATTGTAAACTACGAAAGTACCGTCGAATATTGTAAGGAGAGCGCCTCTGTACGCACGTACGCAAACAGAGTTAGACGCGTTGGAATCCTTGCTGTAAAGAACGTACGTACCGCCGTTGATCCAGCCTGCAGCCGTAAGAGCCTCTTCACCGCCTTCGGGAACAGCAGCCTCACCTACCTGGAAAAGAATTTCTGTGAAGTAACCGATAACGGTGGGGTTGTTGAGAACTGCTCTACCGTAACGAACGTCGATAACGTCCTTACTCTTGTAGGTTGTCTTAGATTCGGGGGGATTCTTGGAAGTGTCTGTCGTTGTTATACGAGTACCTGTTCCCTTGATAACACCGCCGTTTACCTCAACGTAACCCTTGTTGTTGTTGTTCTGCTTGATAGCAGTACCGGGATTTGTGTGGTCAACATCGTCAGCGAAGTGCTCATCGATCTTCGTGCCACCTGCCAGGATGTTGGTGTTTGTGAATACTACGGAGGTCTGACCTGCTACGTCAAAGCAGCTGTAGTTACTTGTGACCGTGAGGTCCTTGAACTCCAAATCAGTGTGATTGAGTGTGAACGCGAAAACGTCCGCGTTAAGTGTGCAAGTGATAGTCTTGCCTGCACCGTCAATGGTGAGTGTCTTCTTAACGCCCGTGTCGGATCTGCCCTCAATAGTGATGGGCTCTGTTACTGTAACGTCCTTAACGAGTGTAAGTGTCTCGCCACCCTTGTACTCAGCGAAAGCTGTTGCAAGGTTGGAGTACTCTTTTGTTGCTGTTCCGTCGGACATAACCGCAACCGTATCAGCCGCGTAAGTAGCTGCGGAAGCAGTCATACCAAGGGTAGATGCGCAAATAGCAAGGATCATGATCAATGCCATTGCGAAAGAAAGCTTCTTCATAATTATTTTTCCTCCCAAGATTTAGGTTACTGGAGTGTCTTGAACTGTTCGTTCAAGGTTGTAAGAGAATTGTTGATAGCCTTGCGGTTTGCGGTCAGCTTACCGTTCCAGTCGTTGGTCGTAAGCCTGATGCACTCTCTGAAGTTGTTAACCGTAGGAGACTTGTCACCGATCTGCTCGCAGAATACCTTACCGAGGTCGTAGGACTGGGAGTTGATAACCATATCCCACATATCGGAGTCGTCAACGTTCTCAGCATACTTAAGCTTCATTGTCTCGTCGAAGAATACGGGTCTTGTGATCTCGTAGGAGTTCTTGCCGAGGATGTGCAGGTAAGCAGCTCCGATCTCGGGAGTGTTACTTGCGGATGCAACGCCGTACATAGAGTACGGGTTAGAGAGACACGCCTGGTAGCCGCCATCCTGATTTGCCTCATACATAGGCACGGGAAGTACACCGTACGTAAGACCCGGAACGGTTCTGAACGTGGTGTAAGCGTGTGTAGCGGGTGCCAAGTAGAACAGAAGTCTCTGCTGTGAGAATGCTGTTCTTACGGGCTCGTGAGTGTTACCCGAGGTATATCCGTCGTTTGTCTTAAGGAAGGTGTTTACCGTTGTCAAGATGTTGGATATCTTGTCGGTATTCTTAAATCCGTCGGACATTTCAAGACCCTTCGAGGTCGACTTGATAGTCGTCAGACCTGCGCCGTAATAGAAGTTATCGTAAAGCGTCTCGTACGTTCCAAAGCCGAAGGTATCTCCAGCGGACTTTGTGTTATCCTTATCGGTATCAGCATAGATACCCTTGGAAAGCGTGAACATAACATCGACAGTCCACTTACCCTCTCTTGCGAGGTCGTAGATGCTATCGTAGCCGTAGGTGTTCTTAAGCTTTGTACCAACCTGCTTGTTGGTGTATATGTCCTTGTTATAGTAAATAAGGCTGGACATAAAGATGTTTGACATGGAGACGTCGCCCGAAACAAAGTAGAGCTTATCAAAAATGGTAGCGTCCTTTACGAGCTTCGAGGGGTACCAGGGCTGAGTTGTATCAAAGAACTGGTACTGCTTAAGGTTTGTATACAGACCCTGAACAGCAAGTGTGGATGCGTAAAGGCTGTATACGCAGTAAACGTCATAAGTACCACCGGACTGGTGGGAGATCGTAGCATCGGAAACAGCCTTAGAGTCATCTGTCTCCTTATGCGTTGTTACTATGTTGAGCTGGTCGGTAGTGTAAACATTACGGTTGTAGATAGCCTCGTTGACCGTATGTCCCGCTACGTCCTCGTACTTGTCAAAGTATTCTCTGATACCGGACGTCTCTTTTCTTCCGAGGATGTTTATCTCCTCGCCGTTGTAACGAAGAGAGTTAGCGTCAGTGGGATTGTTTGTAGTTCCCTCTTCCTCTTTGTTCTTCTTACAAGAAACGAACATTCCGAGCATCATGATAAGAACAAGCACCAGGGAAAGAGCTCTGATGATGTTTTTCTTCATTAATATTACCTCTTGATTTTTTATGATCCTCTCGGCGCGTGCGCGCCGAGAGGATAGTTTACGTTAAATACGTTAAACTATCGGTAAGTTAAACGAATTATTCAATACCGAGAGTTATTGTGCGGGATGCGGAGTACTCAGCTCCTGCGCTTGTGATACCGTATGCCTTAAAGGTTATTGTATCGCCAACTGCGAGACCGTCGATAGTGATAATAACGAGTGCGTTACCCTCGAGCTGAACTGCCTCGTACGTTACTTCGCCTGCAATTACGCTGGAGTATGCCTCAGTCGTCTCAACTGCTGCAACGCCCTCTGCGTACTTGCCGAGGTTGTTGTACTTAAGAACGGAAGCATCTGTACCCTTTGTCCAAACAACGCCTGCCTTGCTGTATGCGAGGCTTGCAACGGGAACTATAACTCTGAGAGAGATAGAGCCGCCTGCGTCCTTAGTCTGAACGAGAGGAGTATTGCCGCTGAAGTTAGTTGTGAAGGAATCGATGATCGTAGCTGCGCCGTTGGAGCTTGTGATGTTGGGAGCGTTCTTACCGTTCTTTACAAGACCGATAGAAGCAACCTTGAAGTCAACTGTTACATCTGTGTCAGCTGTGAGGCTGATGATTGTGCCGTCGAATGCGGAGTTGTCAAGAAGAGGAAGGATCTTTGCGTTAACGGCTGCCTTTGTGCCGTCTGCGAAGTATGCAACACCGAATGCGCCCTCAGAAGCGTTTTCAAACTCGATCTTGCTTGCGCCCATCTGAACAGCTGTTGCGTAGAGCGCCTCGGTTACGGGCATCTTTGCGCCGTTGGAGAAGATTGCAGTTGCGAACTTCTCACCCTCAAGAGCTGTTGCGGGTGTAAGGCCGTCGTCAACTACTGCATATGTCTTATTCTTGTCCTCATACACGGGGAAGCCTGTGCCTGTTGTGTAGTTACCGCCGTAGTAGGAAGAACCGAGAGGAGCGTCTGCTATAACAGCGTATACCTTGTTGGTGTTGTCAGCTGTCATGCTGGAAGCTACGCTTTCCACAACTGTCTCAGCAAAAATGCTTGTGGACTCAGCGGGAACGATAAACGTTGCGCCCGAAACGGTGATCGCTGCAGCGCTTGCGTTGTCCTTAAGATATACCTTTGTATCGAGTATCATGGGAGCCTTGCTCAAGGAAATGAACGTACCGCCGTTGATATCGAAGTCAGTATATGCGCTGACGTTAGCTACGTTACCGTCTGTTGCTACGAAAGTACCGCCGTTAACGGTAACAACGTTCTTTGTCTTGGATACGTTGGAGTACATATCAATGTTGAATATCTTCTGGTTTGCCTGGTAGTAACCGGATTCAACAGTTATGTTGCAGTTACCCGCTGTGTTAAGAGCGAAAACATAGTCGAACGTACCGTCTGTCACGCAGTCTATGAACTTAACGTCACTGTTTCCACGAGCGTATACTACGGGGTGGTTAGCAGCTTTCTGTGTGAACTTCATGTTCTTAATGGTAAGAGCACTGTCAATAGCAATGAACGCGGAATTCAGTGTGAGTGTGTGTCCGTCACCGTCGATCGTAACCGCATCGGTAATAGCAGAGAGATCGAACTTGATAGAGGAAGGCTCTGTGATATCGCTTGTAAGCTTAAGTGTCTTACCAACGATGTCAGTTTTAAGACCTGTAATAGCCTCGGAGATGAGGGTGTAGGTCTGACCTGCACCAACAAGGATCGTGTTGGCGTCGGGTGTACCTTCTGCGGATACTGTGAATGCGGGTACCATTACGAGTGTCATCGCAAGTACGAGCATTACTGCAATTAATTTTAATGTTTTTTTCATGATTAAACTCCTTTCAAGTTTAAAAATTTTACTTTTTTTGTTTTTTGGGGTCTCTTTTTGGATACGCGTGGTTGCTTTAAACGTATTTATTTCGTATGCACCTCCGTTTGCTCCGTCAGTAATTTATAGTCTCGGCGCTGAATCTCTTTTGCGCCTAAATGACTTCTGTTTTATTATGTTTTTTTATTATGTTTTTTCTTCCGTTTTGTTCTCCGCCCTCCCCCCGAGGCCGCCACCCTGTCGGATAGGTGGCGGTTGGGTAGGGAGAACTCGATATTATCATTCTCGAAAGGAAGTCGTTAGCAATTAAGTGGTTTTAAGCTGTGGGTTTAAATTCAAATACGTGTCGTGATACCCAAGCCTTATAGTATTTATCCTGTCCGCCTATGATTTCTGTAAGGTGGATGTTTACAGGTCCTGTCATTCGTCTTGCGAACTCGTCCTCTTTGCCCGGCCAGAATGCGATAGTCGGATTTATCAGCGTGTATATCTCGTTTGTGGAGTTATGACGTCTGTATCCGAGAGGCACGTAAGGCGCTACGCAAAGTCCGTGGTGAGATACCTGAACTATGTCGCACGCGATGAGACTGCCGTATCTGTCGCAGATGTCGTCACACGCGTATTCTACCATATCTCCCATTACAAACAGCCTATCGTCGTAATCCGCATCGTTTACAATGTCTATTATACAAGGCATCGTCTGCGTGTTACCGTCCGCCTTGCCGTCAGGCAAAGGCAGAAGCGTGTTGGGAAGGTAGTCTGCCATGGTGTAGAGTATCTCTATCGTGGTCTTTGAGAACGTGTACTTCTGACCCGTCTGGGGCATATACACGGGAACTGTGGGATAATACGTATTGGTATAGTTTATAACGTCGTTGTTTGTCGTACCGTACTTTATGTAAGAGCCGTTATTGAGCTGATTGAACATCACGCTCTCGAGCGTTATTGTACTGTCGGTGCAGTAAGTTTGTGCGAAATCCTTATATCCACTGTGGTGGTCGCCGTGTGCGTGGGTGATATACCACGTTGCTATCCTTATATTATTAGGATCGACTGCGTGCTCCTTGAGGATACTGTATATCTGGGTGTGCTGACCGTGGTTACCGCCGTCGATTATTATAAAGCGTCCGTCGTTAAGTCTTATGACCATTCCAAGCTCGTCTCCGCCCTGAAGCGTGATGAACTTTGCCGTGCAGAGATCGTTGTTTCCGCTTGTACTTGTAATAGGAAGCTTATCGGTCGTTGCCGTGATAACTCTGAGCTCCTTATCGTGATCTGCCCAGTAGATATGACACATCTTTGTGCCCGCTGCCTTATAGTAGGTGCGGTATCTCGCGCTGCCCACCAGATTTTCCTGGTAGAGCGTATATCCATCGGCAACAAGTGCCGCGCACTTATCCTCAAAGCTCTGCATGTTTGCTTTCTTATAGAGGTCCATCGAGTGTCCCTGGTCAAGCTCGAAAGTACCGACCAGCTCTCCCTCGCCCGCAAACGCGTCCTCTACCGTTACCGTCTTGATATCGGTGTAGGTCGTATTGCCGTTGGCGTCCGTAAGATACGCTCTGACGTAAAGCGATTCCTTTACCTGCTGAGCGTTATACTCACCCGCATCAAGGACCAGAAGTCCGATTCCGCCGAGCGCCTTAGCTCCAACTACCTCTTCGGAAGCTATTATAGAAGTATAGTAGCCGTCCGCCTTGTAAATTTTAACACTGTCCGTATACTCCGAGTTTTCATCGAAATAGAGGTTCGCGTCGTTTGCTCTCGCGGGATCTGTCGTATAAAGCAAGCCTGCTCTCTTGTAATTTTCACCGTTAATACCGACGATAAATCTTACCTTACAGGTCGCGTCTCCCGTGGGGGCTACTTCTCCCGTTGCCTGCCAATATACGTCCGCGCCCTCAAGGTTTGAACGCACCTTGGTAACTCCCGTGGAGCTCTTTATGTTGGGAGCGTAATATCCGTTCTTATCAACGGTCATGCTCGCCTTTGTAAAGTCCGCCGCCGCGTTGCTGTCCGCGTGGAACAGCACCAGCGCGCCGTCAAACATCGCACTGTCAAGCAGCTGAAGCGACTCGCTCGAATTTATGAGGAAGGTCTTTCCGCTTGTCATATATGCCTTCGCGAAGGTGTTCTCCGCGCCGTTTATTACCGTCGCGCCCGACGCTACCGCGCCGACTGTATCAAACGCCGTGAACGAATATACATTGTCCGTCGTTGATCCCGAGCCCTTGTAGCTCTTTCCTTCGGTCGAGCCCTCGATTATCGCGAACAGCTTAACGCTCGCGTCCGCCGTCATATTGGTCGCCGTCGCGACAGCTGTATTCTCGCCGAACATTCCCATTCCGTCGGTGGGATATATAAAGCATGCGTTCTTTACCGAAACGCTCGCCTTATTCACGTCTCCCGAAAGTAAGTTTTTGGTATCCACTATCATAGGAGCTCTTGTCTCCGTATAGAAGGTACCGCCCTCTATCGAAAGCTTTGTGTATGCGCTGATCGCTGCAATATTTCCGCCGTTTGCGTTGAAATATCCGTCCTTTATCGTAACGGTATTCATGGCAGCGGAGTTGTTTTTGTACGCATCTATGTTAAATATCTTTTGGTCAGCCGCGTAATTTCCCGAATTTATCGTGAGATTGCAGTTGCCCGCGTTGTTGAGCGCAAATACATACTTGAACGAATCGTCTGTATAGCAGTTCTCGACCGTTACGTGAGAATCCTTTCTCGCGTATATAAAAGGATGGTTTTGCGATGCTTGCTTAGCGTGTATGTTCTTGAACGTGATGTTTACGCCGATACACACAAATCCCGAGCTCATAGTAATGAGGTATCCATCACCGTCCACAACTATGTTTGGAGCAGTTGCGCTCGTGCTCTCGAATTTGGTGCTTCCAACCTTGACGTCGCCCAAAAGCTTAAGCGTTTTACCGTCGAGATTGTCCGTTCCGATCTTGGATATCGCATCCGCAATGGTAGCGTAAGCTCCACCCGTTCCTATCCCGATTACGTCCTCCTCGGACGTCTCGCCTGCCGTAGCAAACATAGGAAGCGACGTGACGAGCATCGCCAGCATCATAAGTAGGGCGAATATTCTCACTCTCTTTTTCATGGTTTTTTCTCCTTTGCGTAAGAGTATGAAAATTTTGTAAATTGTAATTTGGGTATTGCAATAGCGTTATCTTTGTGCTATAATGTTCCCAAAAGGTTGATTTTTGAAGTTTTTACGCTGTTGTTCTGCGTTTTAGACCTCAAAAATACCACAATTTAAAGTTTAATCTTTTTCGGGGAGGATCACTTATGAAATACTATTTTCGCGACAGGCTTTCCGACGGCTCGCTTCTCAAGCTCGCCCACAACATAGTCGACCTGTCATATATTTCCGACCACCACGACTATCACCCACATTTTGAGATATATTACAGCCACAAGCATCAGCAGCAAAACGTGACCATAAACAGCCAGATGGTGCAGGTCTACACCCCTCACGTAACCATCAGCGCGCCCTTCACCATTCACGATATGGCGCCAACCGAGCAAAATCTTTATTTTGAATGTTACGTGCTTTTCTTCAGCGAGAATCTTATCAGATCCACCGCCGAGCAACTGCTTCCGTCAAGCTTTTTCAGGGATTACACAAACTGCATATTCCCTCTCACCGACGAGCAGAATGAATATCTTTATTCCATTCTCGAGCTCATAAAGAACGAAGACGCTTCAGAGTCCGAGAAAAAGGCAGCTTTTCTTACCTTTGTGAATGCGCTCTTTCGTATGGTTCCAAAGGAAAAGCGCATTCACACAGGCAAGTCAAATTACTACATAACCGAGGTGCTCAACTTCATATATCAGAACATAGATTCGATAAACACCGCCGCGGATATTCTCAACGTGTTCCACGTCAGCTTCTCAAAGCTCAACAGAGACTTCAAGCAAAACCTCGGACTTTCGGTGCATCAGGTCATCGTCAACTGCCGCATCTCAAAGGCTATCGACCTTCTGACGAACACCGAGCTTAAGATAAAGGAGATCGCAACGCAGTGCGGCTTTGAAAACGAATATTACTTCTACGTTTTCTTCAAAAATCAAACGGGTAAAACTCCCTCGACCTTCCGCTCTCAGCCTTGATGGCTGAGAGCTTTTTTAGGTCGTAGGTCAATATCAGCCGAATACTATCGTGTTCGTAGTGTTCGTGCTGGTCTCGGCAATATAAGTCGTGCCCATCTTTTTATTGATTATATCCTGGAGATAGATATTTACGCTGAGCTTCATACGCTCAGTGTACTTCGCCTGACCCGTAGGCCAGAAAGCTACCGTAGGACTGGTGTAGTAGTAGAATTCCTTTGTGGAATTCAGTCTTCTCGCGCTCTTCACGGGGTCGGTGGAGTCGCTTCCGTGACCGTGGTGAGATACCTGGACCATATCACACTTGAGATATGTTTTATAACGCGCCACCATCTCGTCGCAAGCGACCTTGGTGGTGTCACCCGTTATGATAAGTCTGTCTCTCTTGGATGCGTTGTTCACTATATCAAACATAGCGACCATCGTCTGAGTATTACCGTTACCGTTCTTCTCGCCCTTGTTACCGTTGGTATCAGCTTCCTGAGTGATAACGTTAGGCATAAAGTCGGGCATCGTGTAGAGTATCTCTATGGTAGTTGTGGAGAACGTGTACTTCTGTCCCGTCAAGGGCTTGTATACCTTAGCCGCGGGATAGTAGCTCGACATAGCGTTCTGAATAAGCGCGTCATTACCCGGTTCGATAAATACGGTCTGCTCGGGAGTCATGCACTGGTTGTACATAAAGCTCTCTATCTTTATTGTGGAGTCGGATGCGTACGACTTAGCAAACGCCATGAACGCTCCGCCGTGGTCACCGTGGTAGTGAGATATGTACCATGTCGCGATCGTGATATTTTTGGGGTCGGTCGCAGCATGCTTGAGATAATTGTATATCTCCTTTGCGTCGGCATCGTTTTCACTTCCGCCGTCTACAATTATAAATCTGCCGTCAGCAAGCTCTATAACGAAGCCCATTCCGCCGTCAAGAACGCCTTGCTCGTTTTTCGCGAGAGCCTTGAGCTGGTGAACAGAGGGATTTGTGAGCGAATTGTTGCCACCCGTGCTGTTCGCGGGAAGCAGATCTGTCTTAGCGACTATCGTTCTAACCTGTTTTGAGTACTCTACCCAGTAGGTGTGGAGCATCACTCCGTCCTTGGAGTAGGTCTTGAAGAGGTTACCGTTCATATTGTTCTCAGAATGGAGCGCGTAGCCCTCGCCCGCGAGCTTTGCTACGTACGCCTCAAACTCAGCCTTATCCACCTTTTCAAGAAGCACCATCTGGTAGTCCGTGTCACAGTCGAAAATTCTTGCGTTCTCGCCGCCCTCAAGATAAGGAGCTGCGCCCGCACCGAATGCAGTCGAGGTATCCTTGACCTGAGAGTAGTCACCCGCAAAGCTGAGATTGCCGTCGGTATAAAACTCATCTATTCTCATACGCAAGAAGCCCGTAGCCTCTCCGAGCACGGAATTGTCGTACGCAAGAACGTAAAGATTTCCGCCGTTTGCTTTTATGTTATAACCGAAATAAGGAACTTCGGGAGCAAAGTCGGTAAGACCGAGCGTGTTGGGATTTCCGACAACGACCTTGACCTTATCGGCAGGAGCTTCTTCGATAGTCTTGAAGGTCTCGGGCTTTGTGCCTATTGTCTTCTCAACGTTGGTGAGGAAGCCTTTAAGATACGACGCTTCCGCATCGCCTACAATAACGAACTTGCATTCACCGCCCGACACCAGGACGATCTCCGAAACGCCTGTGGGGGCTTCTTCTTTTTTCTTACACGCCGCAAATACGAGCACAAAACAAAGAAGAAGGGCGATAAGCAATACAACTCTCTTTTTCATATTTTTCTCCTTGACTGGGGGTAGATTTGGGCAGAATATGCCCATTAGAGACAATTCAACTATTATATAAGTATTTTATCAAATTTGACCAACGATTTCAATTTGAATTCCGTTCATTTTGGGCGTAATTTACTTTGATTTTTATTCACAGCGCTGTTTTTCACCCCTTTTTATGCGTTTTTTGGAAAAATGTAGCTTCTATAATATATAGTGTTCCAAAAATTTCCGTCATTTTAGTTTTGAGAGCTTATGTGGTTTTTTGTCAAATGCTACAAAACCGAGTTTGCTTTTATGTTGAATATGCAAAAAACGCCCCTTGACTGACATTTTTTAACGGATTTTTCCGAGCTTATCCAGTCCCCCCCACGTTGATAAGGAGTTCCAACGCTTGCGTGTGTCGGCAAGCCTGTGTGGCTTGAGCGCAAAAAGCTTGGAGAAGCGGCGAGCTGATCTACGAATCGACAAAAAGAGGGTGAAGCTTCTCGCAAGAAGCTTCACCCGCAAAAACGTGTTTTTATTTATCAGACGTATTCTATTACCTGACCGTTGCCGGCGACGTGAAGTGTCTTTATCTTGGTCAAAAGATGCGCGTTTACCTCGTACTCAAGACGTACCTGGCTGCGCTCGACCGAGCAAGGCATAAACGCAACGTCAGCTCCTATCGCATCGTACACCTCGATAGTGCCGTTATGCGCACGGGGAGTAGGCTTTGAAAGTCCGTGGTGCGACATCTGGACGTAGTCGCTCTTGAGATAGTCGCCGTAGCGCGCGCACATCTCGTTGCAGCACACAGTGGTCGTATCTCCCATTACCATAAAGGTCTTTCCGCTTCCAAACGTGAACTTGGCAACTACGCTGAGGTTGTTTCCGTCGCCCCTCTTGGGCATCTGGGGAGTTGCGTCCGCCTCGTTGGGAATATCGGTGGGCATAAAGTCCTGAATTCCGAACAGCACCTCAAACTGGGTGTTTGCAAAGTAGAACTTCTGACCCGCATTTACCTTGTCGTAACGCACCGCGTTGGGATAAAAACGCTGCATCTCCTGCTTTACGCGGGGCACAAGTCCTATCTCGAAATTCGCGCAATACTCGGGATCTTCGATAAAGTTATAGATGAACTTCTCAATGGTGACGGGCTTATCCCAGTACATCTCGCAGAAATCAATGAATGCGCCTGCGTGGTCGCCGTGTGCGTGCGTAAAATACCACGCGGCAATAACGATATTATTGGGATCGGGGGCGTTTGCCTCCAAAAGCTCGTAGATTATCTTCGCGAAGCAACCTCTGCGATAGCCTCCGTCGATAACGATAAAGCTGCCGTCCTCAACGCGCACTACGTAAGACATTCCCTCGCCAAGCTGAAGCACGTGGTGGCTGGAATCAAGCTGAGCAATAAAGGGCTCGCACACCTTTTCTACGCACTTTTTCTCGGGGAGAGCGGGAACGTTCGTGCCCGCGACAACTCTCACATCCGCAGAGTGTCCGATACGAGAAGTGTAAACAGTAACGGCGTTTTCAGCGTTTGTGTATATGTAAAAAATGTTGTCCTTGATAGCGTTCTCGTACGTCTTTGCGTATCCGTCCTTTTCAAGGAGCTCGCAATAGTCTGCAAATTCCTTCTCGCTGACCGACGGAACGTATGCCATACAATAACCGTCCGAGCAGTTGTTGAATCTCACGCCGTCCTTGCCCGTAAAAGCAGGCACCTCGGAAAGCGGAGCGGGAGCGTCAAATTTGATGATTTCAGCCATTTTTTGCCTCCAAAGTTATTATTTCGTAATTGTATTTTATCAAAGGCGTGCCTTGATTTCAATTCGATAATCGTTCATTTTGCTGTAATATTTATTAGATTTTTGTTCACCGGTGGCATCTCACGCACGTTTTGTGAGCGCGCCCACCAGCCAGAAAGCAGCGAACACGACTATATCCACCGCGACTATGGTAGAGCCGACGGGGGTGGATGCGAGTATGGATATAACAAGCCCCACTACCGTGCAGGATACCGAGACGACGGCGGCGCAGACCGTGACAGACCTAAAGCTCTTGAACACCCTCATCGCGCAGAGTGCAGGAAATACGACGAGTGCCGAGATGAGCAAGGAGCCCACAAGATTCATAGCGAGAGTTATGACCACCGCTATTATAACAGCAATAGCAAGATTGTAAAATTCCGCACTTGTTCCTGACGCCTTTGCAAAGCTTTCATCGAAAGTTACCGCAAATATTTTATTATAAAACAACACAAATACAGCAACTACCGCAAGCGAGGTGATAACGCAAGTCCACACCTCGGCGGCGCTGAGCGTAAGTATGGAAGTAGAGCCGAAGAGTGCCGCGCAAACGTCAGTCGCAATGTTTGCCGATGGCGAGAAAACACTCATCAGCAGATATCCCACGGCAAGCGCGCCGACAGATACCGTCGCCACCGCCGCGTCTCCCTTTATCTTAGCCTTATTTCCTGCCCTCAAAAGCAGCACCGCGCAAGCTACGGTCACGGGCATAACTATCACCATTTTCTGTGTGATCCCGGCGACAGCCGCCACAGCCATCGCGCCGAAAGCAACGTGAGAAAGTCCGTCTCCGATAAAGGAAAAACGTTTGAGTACCAGCGTCACTCCAAGCAACGCGGAGCACAGAGATATGAGCACCGCCGTTATAAAGGCGTAGCGTATAAACGGATATGAAAGGTACTGCGCAAGTGTAGCAAACATCAGTGAGCACCTCCCTCGTGACAGCAAAAAGCGTGCCTTTGCTCGCTATGCTCGTATTCTTCCCTCGTTCCAAAAAACGGTTTCGGACCGACGTGAAGCACGTGTGTCGCGTACTTCATAGAGGCGGGGATATCGTGTGATATCATAATGACCGTTATCTTATCGTTTTTATTGAGACCGTCAATAAGCTCGTACATAGACGCCATCGCGGTGGGGTCAAGACCCGACACGGGCTCATCAAGCACAAGCAGCTTTCCCGTCGCGCAAAGAGCTCTCGCGAGCAACGTCCTCTGCTGCTGACCGCCCGAAAGCTCTCTGTAACATTTGGACGCGATATCGGCAATTCCCAGCCTTTTCATACAGTCCTCGGCGAGCTTTTTCTCCGCCTTGCCATAAAACGGACGGTGTCCGCACTTCCCCTGCGCGCCCGAAAGAACTATCTCGCGCACCGACGCGGGAAAATCCCTCTGAGCAAGCGTCTGCTGCGGCAGGTATCCGATATCCTTACTCGAAAGCCCGCCGCAAAAGCTTATCTCTCCGCTAAGTGGCGAGAGCAGCCCCACTATGGTCTTCACAAGGGTGGACTTACCCGAGCCGTTTTCACCGACTATGCAAAGATAATCCCCCTCGTGCACCTCAAAATCAAGACCGTGAACTATCTCCTTGCCGTCGTAGCCGAGGCGTAAGTCCTTGCAACGAAGCACAGGAGAGCTCACAACCGAAGTATCCTTCATAAAAACCTCCACGGGTTTTAAGAATATTATTCTTAAACAAATTTATAATTTAGTATATCATACACCGTCAAAAATGTCAATACACCAAAAAATACGCAGTGTAACTTGCGTGATTTAATTTTTTATATACCTTAATATTATTTTATTTTTCAACTCTTTAATATTATCACTGTTTTGCGTGTTTACGACGTACATTCAACATAATTTTATGTTTTTCGTTAGAACTAAATAGTGATGATTTTTAATATAAAAAACCAAAAAGCGCGCTCATGCGAGCGCGCCCTTGGCTTATATATGAAAGGAGCTTTCTTTTAAGAGCTCTATGCTCTTTCTTGGTTAAAAAGCGTGATCGCGGTGTTTATCTTTTCCACCAGCGCATCCGTTCCGACATCGTCATTCACAGGAGCTGACCAGCTCTCCGCCTCACCGTAAGACACAGACAGTCTGCACGTCTTCACCGCGTAGCTGTTTTTGCCGAAGCTCACGCGCTTCTCTTCCCTCTTTATTTCGGTGTCCGCCAAATTTTCGTATTTTATCTCGACGATCCTCTTTTCGCAAGGCGCGCCGACAAGGTCAACTCGGCATTCGCTTATATACAGTCGATCAGATAGTATATATATCACCGCCTTCGTGTACCTTGAGGAACGTATCTTTCCGTTTTTCGCTTTTTTGAACATAAGACCGTCGTCGTATTCGTAGCCCTCGACCGTAACCGGCGGAAATTGCTTGAGCACGCGTTTTTCGTAATGTCTGTCGCCCTCAAAGCTGACCTCAATGCCGCTTGTTTCCCGTTTTATGCACTCGTCAATATCAGCCTCCGACGAACGTGCCGCCGAGCCGACAAAGAACAGCACAAGCCCCGTAGGCAGTCCGACAGTCGCCAAAATGTACGACGTCCAGCCGAAGCCCACCCACAGCATAATAAATCCGACAAGCGCTATACCAAGACCAATATACTTTAAATTTTCTGATTTTTTGAAGTAATTTACGTTGTGCTTTACGTTCATATATACACCCCTCTTCCCTACGCTTTCATTATAGCATACACCCCACCCTCCGTCAAGCAACTGTTAGTTGAAACTGTTCAACCGTTAAGAGACACGTTAAGGGAGCGCCGCCTTACAAGAGTTAAAGCTTTAGTCAAGTTTTTTCAAAAACTTGACTAAAGCTTTAAAGCCGTGTACTGTGCGAGCCCACCCACAGATCTTAATTGATTCAGTCATGACCACCAGCCGTGCTGGTGGCTTGCACAAGCCCCCTTGGGGCATTTTACACGCTGAGCCTATAGGCTCGTCGAATACTCCGCCACTTGCGGAAGTTGCCCAACTGCCACAGATGTGGCAACTATCCTTGAGCCTCCCTTGTGTAAAGGGAGGTGGCACGGCTTGCCGTGACGGAGGGATTGTTTTTTCTGATCTTTCACGAGTACAACCCCTCAGTCAGCTTCGCTGACAGCTCCCCTTGCACAGGGGAGCCTTCCGCTGCGGAGGGAACTGTGCAAAGCTAAAGCTTTTTGGAACCACCAGCACTGCTGGTGGTTTTCGTTTCACAAAAAGCTTGATGGGAGCTTCTTTTGAGAAGCTCCCATCAAATTCTATTATTTACAAACGTCGTAAGCTATTTTATAGAGCTCGTCGATCTCAGCCTTGCGCTTATCGCAAATTGCTTTCATAGCGGCGATATCCTCTTCCGAGAACTTATCAAGCGCGCCCTCTTTGAGCTTATTCTTATACATACTATCGGTAGTAAGAGCAAACACGATATCAAGGTCGGTTATCTTTCCGTCGTCCTCGATAACAACTCTGTTACTCTTGCCCTCAAGCAAAAGCTCGACAGCGGCAACACCCATCTTGGTAGCTGTAAGTCTATCACGAAGTGTAGGAGCACCGCCACGGACGATATGAGCAAGTCTTACAAACTTGGACTCGATACCCGTCTCCTCCTCTATCTTCTCGCGAAGCACCTCTCCGTAGGGCTTACCGTCCTCGGTGAAGCAGCCCTCGCTGACAAGAACGACAAATCCTCTCTTGCCTGCGTCCTTCGCGCTCTTTATCTTCTCAAGAGCAAGCTTCTCGTCAAAGGGGACCTCGGGAATGCAGATAACTATCGCGCCGAGCGCTATGCCCGACATAAGAGCTATCTGTCCGCAGTTACGTCCCATAACCTCAACTACGTTGCAGCGAGCGTGCGACTCGCAGGTATCTCTGAGCTTATCCACCGCCTCGAGAACGGTGTTCATCGCCGTATCAAATCCAACGGTATAGTCGGTCGCCGTGATATCGTTATCAATAGTTCCCGTAACTCCGATGGTGGGCACACCGCGAAGTGTCAGGTCGGTAGCGCCGCGGAATGTTCCGTCTCCGCCAATAGCGACGATAGCGTCGATATCGTACTTCTTGCAGGTAGCGATAGCCTTTGCCATTCCCTCTTCCGTCTTGAACTCAACACATCTGTCAGAATAAAGCATAGTACCGCCACGGTTTATAATGTTTGCGACAGAACGAGTAGTAAGAGGAATGATTTTTTCGTTGATAAGTCCACTGTATCCGCCTATTATTCCCATTACCTCAACGCCCTGCTCGAGAGCCTTTCTGGTTATGGCACGGATAGCCGCGTTCATTCCGGGCGCGTCTCCGCCCGACGTCAAAACACCAATTCTTCTGAATTTTGTCATTTTCATACTCCTTGTTCACACTGCATCTTTATTAATATCAATCAAGAACTATATTATACCACACTATTTCGCCAAAAGTCAACAAATTTTAAAAAGTTTAAAATTTATTTATAATTGTCAAGATTTTGTCAATTTTTTTACTGCCAAAAGCGCCATATTGAGAGCGTTTGACGCGCTGACCGTTCGAATATACTCCCTACTTCTCATATGTGAGAGTGTCAGCTTGCAAAAGTCCTCTCCGTACTTTGTGGAAACGCCTATAAACACCGTACCGACAGGTGTCTGATCAGTGCCGCCCGTAGGACCTGCGAACCCCGTTGCGGACACAGCGATATCCGTGCCAAGTCTCTCTCTCGCACCTCTCGCCATCTCCATAGCCGTCTCGCACGACACCGCTCCGCAGCGCGCAAGAGTGTCCTCGCTCACGCCAAGCAGCGCGTGCTTTATCTCGTTAGTGTAGGTCACGCAGCCGCCAAAAAAGACGTCCGAGCAGCCAGCCACGCTCGTCACCCTCTCTGCTATCAAGCCGCCCGTCAGCGACTCAGCCGTGCACAGCGTCAGGGCGTGCTCGTGAAGCTTATCGACAAGCGCCCTCTCAAGCGTGTCACAGTCAATTCCGTAAACAAAACGACCGACCTCGCTTCCAAGTATCTGCTCTATCACGCCGTCGCACATACGCGCGGCAGCGTCCTCGCTATGCGCCTTTGCAGTCACGCGCAAGCGCACCTCACCCTCCTTGCAATAAGGAGCGACTGTGGGGTTTTCGGAGGTGGTCATAATAGTCTTTATCTTTTCCTCGACCGCCGACTCGCCAATGCCGAATATGTGTATATTCTTGCTGACCAGCACGCTGTCCGATCTCTCCCTCAGAAAAGGAGCGACCTCCTCGTCGAATATCCTCGTCAGCTCTCCGGGAGGTCCGGGGAGCATAATGACCGTCTTTTGTCCGTCCGATGAGCTGACCGCAAGCGCGGGAGCCGTGCCGTAATGATTGTCGAACACGTGCGCCGTGCGAGGCATCATAGCCTGCTTCTCGTTGTTCTTGGTCATGACCCTTCCCGTTCTCTCAAAATACGACCTTATGATGCCGAGAGAACGCTCGTCAAGCTCCAGCTCAAGTCCGAATGCCTCTGCCACGGTCTCCTTTGTGAGGTCGTCGTAGGTCGGGCCGAGCCCTCCGCTAGTGATGACAAGATCCGCGTCGGAGAGCGCTTCTGAGAGCGCCGCCTTAAGGCGCTCGGGATTATCGCCTACCGAGGTGTGCTTATACACACATATGCCCAGCTGCGCAAGCCTTTGCGAGAGAAAAGCGGCGTTGGTGTTCACTATGTCGCCAAGCAAAAGCTCCGTGCCAACGCAAAGTATATGCGCCGTTTTTATAGTCGTCATATCCTGTCCTTCGTAAGCTTATTTTGTAAGGTGAACGTCGAGCTGCGGGAACGGCATCTCTATTCCCTCTTTTGCAAATGCCGCGTCAAGCTGCTCGAGCAGATCGCTCTTGAGCGTGCCGTAATCTCCTCTCTCGCACCAAACTCTTATGGTGAACTGGAGAGAGGAATCGAGCATTGCGGTCATTCTTACAAAAGGAACGGGGTCTCCGAGCGCCTTTTCGTGCTCGTTGATAACTCCCTCTATCACCTGCTTTACCTTTTCGATATCCGAGCCGTAGGCAACGTCTATATCGAGGTCAAGACGGCGAAGGTCTTTTCTCGAATAGTTGATGATGACCGAATCGGTGGTCTTTGCGTTAGGTACGCTTACAGTAAGATTGTCACCCGTCTTGAGCTGAGTGTAGAAAAATCCTATCTCCTCGACCGTGCCCGACTTGCCGCCGATGTCGACAAACTCGCCAACGCTTATGGGCTTGAATATAAGCAGCATGATACCGCCTACAAGGTTTGAGAATGCGCCCTTGACAGCCAAAGCGATAGCCGCGCCCGCAGAGGCAAACAGCGTGATTATGGACGCCATAGGAACTCCGAGAATACCGACGATAATTACCGCCAGCAATACGTAAGAGCCTATCTTGATAAAGTTCTGCAAAAAGGTTCTTACGGTTGGGTCGAGCTCAGCGTACTTCTTGCCGTTTCTCATCTTCTTCAAGAAAAACTTGATAATAAAGCGTCCGACGATGAGCACCACGAGTGCCGCCACCAGACGCCATGCAACGTCGATACAAACGTTAATAATTGTGGACAAAATTCCTTCTGTTGTTGAAATACCTTCCATTACTTTTCCCTTTCAATAAGTATATTCATATAATTATATTATACCCACAAATATTATACTTTCTTTTATTGTCTGTTGATTTTTTGTAAATATTGGAATTGAGAGAAAAAATACGCAAAATTTTCTCGTTTTTTTGACATCAAGCGGCACTAAGAACCACTGTAAGGCACAAAAACCTGTGATAAAATTAAAGCACAAAAGCAAGAAAGGAGGTATATCGTGGAAAAAAGCAAGCCAAAAAGCTTTGTGCTTTACAATAGTTACAAAAATCAATTTGAGCAACTCAATATGAAACAGCGCGGAGAGCTGATAACAGCCATATTTAACTACGTTGAAAGCGGAAGTCCGGGCATTTCGCTCACGTCGACGTGTAAAATGGCATTCTCCGTGATAGCAAGCACTTTGGACAGAGACCGAGAGAAGTACGAAATGCGTTGTGCCGTGAATAGAGAGAACGCAAAGAAGGGCGGCAGACCCCCAAAAACCGATCGGTTGCCAAAAAAACCGAAAAAACCCTATAATGATAATGATAATAATAATGATAATGATATTGATATTGATAATGATAATGAGCACGACCTCGAAGCCTGGCTGCAAGCCCGCTTGAAGAATACGTTTGGGTCGTGCTGAGTAGGCGATTTTGTGGAGAAAACTTCTTGAAAGAAGTTTTCCCCACACCCTTTTCAAGAACTTAAAACAAATCACAGGGGTGTAAAATAAGATTTATCGGTGCTCTCTCCGCCATACAAAAAAGGACGCCGATTAGAGCGTCACTCTAAAGGACAGTTTTCAGAAATACGGCATATCTCGAAAGAGGTATACCGTATTTTGCTTTTGTGTCCACAAAAGCAGTGCTTCATATGTATTAATTAAAGACCACAAAATCTATGACAAAATAACGCAAATACACTTATGGCAAGTGATTTCCATAAGTGCTTTTTGCTACCTTCCGAGAGGTAATGTATCTCCCTCGTGTCATCCTGAGCGGAGGAAGGCGCATGCGCCGCCCGCAGTCGAACCCGTAGGGCGATGCGTAGCATCGGGATCTACGAGGGGAAAGGATGATATTCGCGCCCGAGATCCTGCTCGGCTTTGCCTCGCACTGCTTCGCAGTTCGACTTCGCTTACGCTCCGCTCAGGATGACACGGGCTGGCTTTCGCTTTGCGGGAGAATATGTCTTTAATTAAGTCAGGGCTTGTCAGGAAAATTGACAAGACCATAGATGAACATAAAAAGGCTCCCTCTGGGAGGGAGTCTTAGGCTGTGGTGGTGATAACCGTGCGTAGCCACGTTTGCTATGCTTGCTAAAGCACAATCCCTCTTAATCAATTCCTGTTTGATTTTATCAATACCGCCTCCATTGAAATCAACTGTCGTTTGTGATATACTATATACAACGAAAGCTGCTTTCGAATATTTCAAAGGAGAAAACTTATGAGTATTGAGATAATAGGAAAACAAATTGCATCTTTGCGTAAGGAAAAAGGAATCAAACAAGAAGAACTTGCGAAATACGTTGGTGTAAGCACGCAGGCTGTTTCCAAGTGGGAAAACGGTGGTGTTCCTGACGTAGAACTATTGCCTAAAATTGCGGATTTCTTTTCTGTTTCGGTAGATTCTTTGTTTGGACGAAATATTACAGATTACAGTGATCTTCGGTCGGCGTTGATTAAACAAATATGCAATACTCCACGTGATAAACGCTTCAAACTTGTTTTCAATTATTGCTGGGATATGGAAAGGGCACTTATGCCCCATGGAGACGGAATAGAAAAATGCAGTATTGAAGATTATGAAACAGGAATCGGTGCAGATGCGCAACACTATTCTTCAATAATGCAAAACGATGGGTTTACTCGAATGGGAATTGCCAATCGTTCGCAATATTTTTTGATAGTTCCCGACCCCAAAAGCACGGAAAATGCATACTTTCATGGAATTGATTATCCCGCTTTTTTTAAAGATATTTCAGATGACGATTTTTGGAATGCTTGTGTTTATCTGAATAAGCGTGATTGCAAAAAGGCATTTACAACTGCATTGTTTATAAGCAAATTAGGGATCAATGCTGAAAAGGCAGGAGAGATATTAAGCAAACTAAAAAAATACAAAATGGTATACTCAACACAAATTGAAATGGATGATGAGATACAAACGGTGTATCATTTTAGCCCAACTCCCTCATTTATCGCTTTGCTGATTTTCGCACAAGAGATTATT
>SVTJ01000004.1 GCA_015063845.1 Oscillospiraceae bacterium | reverse complement strand
CAAAGTTCTTTGTCATTGTAGTATCCTCCAAAATTAGATTTTGATTTTACTACAATTCATTCTCGCATCCAAACCAATCAACAAAAATACCAAGGGACACCTACCTGCTTTATGGTAGGTGTCCCTTAGCAGCTCTTTTTATTTTAAAGTATCGCATCCTTGTCGGTATTCGCAAGCGTGATGTCACTGCGGTAGTTCCACGTGTCAAGCTGCCACGACTTGCCCGTAAATACAAAGGTAAACACTCCGCAGTTTGGACAGCGAAGTACGTATTTGTTAGGGATAATAAGACCTGTGACGATATCCATCATAGTGAGTATCATTCCGCCGTGACAAAAGATAGCCACGTTTTCGTACGGCTGTTTTTCAAGCTCCTTAATGAACTTGTATATACGGTCATAAAACTGCTCATAGTTCTCTCCGCCGTATGCCGAAAAGTCATATATGCTCTTATTCTTGATATAAGGATCGCCATACTCAGCATAGCAATCGTCCGCCGTTCTGCCCATAAGGTCTCCAACGTTGACTTCACGGATAAGGCTGCTTCTCTCAACGTCGTCACAAGGATATGCTATCTCCTGGGTCTGTATGGTGCGGATAAGGTCGCTTGAATAAACCTTATCAAACTTCATACCCTCAAGTCTTTTGCCTGCGACCATAGCCTCTTTTTTGCCCTGCTCTGTCAAAGGGTACTGACCCCAGCCGCCATGCTCTCTCTTAGAATTGGACTCGCTCTGTCCGTGACGTATAAAATATACCTTCATTTTATTCCTCCACGTTTTTATTAAGATAATTATACACTTTTTACACACTTAAGTCAAGGGTGTCGCCGAATTTAATGACTTAAACGAGATTTCAGTTAATAACTTGTTTGCTTGGATATTTGACCCACAACGACATCATACTTTTTCGCAAATCTTTTCTAAAACATGCGAAAGATAATTTATAATTGTCAAAACGCTCTTGAAATATGACAAGTTTTGGTATATAATATATTCATAAAGATTTATTTGGAGGTAGCTATGAAAATAACATTCGTTGGTTCAGGACATGGAGTTCCCGCTCCTGACAGATACTGCTCATCGGCAATGATCGAGGCAGGCGGCTCTATATACTTTATCGACGCAGGTGCGCCTATTATGGACGAGCTTCTCCGTATGGGTAAGAACATAAACGACGTCCGCACAATATTTATAACTCACGCTCACAGCGACCACACAATAGGTATGCTGTCGGTTGCAAGTCTTTTGAACTGGTATTATAAGCAGGCGTGCATAGATTTCTATCTGCCCGAGCCCGAGCTCATAGACGCTTGCGCGCATTGGATAAGCGCAAACCACGACGGAGATATCAAGGAGGAGCGTGTAAAGCTCCACACGTATGATAAAAATTTCGTATATGATGACGACAATATACATCTTGAGGTATTCCCTACAAGACATCTCGAACGCATTGAAAAGCCTGCGTACGGTTTTGTAGTTACCGACAAGGAGAGTGGAAAGCGCATAGTATTCTCAGGCGACCTTTCACACCAGCTCTCACTTGAGGACTTCCCCGCTATCGCTATGAGCGAGGACGTTGACGCGCTCGTATGCGAGATGGCTCACTTCAAGCCCGAGCACGTAACACCTTATCTTGAAAAGTGTACGGCAAAAGCGGTCTACTTTAATCACGTATTCCCGCTTTCCAAGCTTGACGACATCCGTGCTATGAACGGCACGTATCCCTTCTCTGTTTACGTCGTCTGCGACAGAGACGTGATAGAATTTTAATTAAACACATTTTCAAGGGGGTCTTTGGGGATCCCCTTGAGTATTTACAAATCCTAATTTAGAACAACCCATATGCAACAAACCCAAAGAGGCTGCTAAAAAGCAGCCTCTTTGGGTTTTAATTCAAAATACTGTCTAATTCTTCATTAAAGCCTTTCCAAACAATACCCACTATCAGGCATATCAATATCGGGAGATTGCGTATTTGTGTCGTTCCCGACTCGGGCAAAATAATGCTAAGCATACAACAGTAGCTATCGCATAGTAAAATATTTCATATTTTAGTTACCCTTCAATAACTCTCTTGATTATCGAATAAAACCTCTCAAATGACTTCTTGTCAAGTCTTTCATCCGGAGAGTGAAGGTCGAGTATAACAGGTCCGCAAGAGATGATGTCCATATCGGGGACAGCCTGGCTTATAAATCCGCATTCAAGTCCCGCGTGTATGGTAGTTATCTCAGGTCTCTTGCCGCATACCGCCTCTGCCGCGTCAAGATAAGCGTCGCGAAGCGCAGAAGTGGGAGCGAAGTTCCAACCGGGGTATCTGTTATAGTGCTTCGATTTCGCACCGAGCATCTCGGCATATGCGTCAAGCTCCTCGGCAGACGCATCTATTCTCGTCTCAAACGACGAGCGTGACGAAAATACAGCCTCAACAGCTTCAGCGTCGCAACTAACTATTCCGAGGTTTCTCGACCACTCAACTATTCCCTCTACGTCGTAGTTCATTTCAAACACGCCGTTTGGCACTGTTCTCATAAGAAATACAAGCTTTCTTGCTGTGCTGTCATCTATGACAGTCATAAACGACTTTTTATCCACAAGCTGCTCTACTTCAAGGCGAAGTGCCTTATCGGACACCGAAAGTCCGTCTCTGAGCACGGACTCTATATCCTTACACTTATTTTCAAGCACAGCAAAATCAGACACGCAAAGCGTAGCCTCGCACTCACGGGGTATAGCATTATCCTTAGTTCCGCCATAGATGCTCACCACCTTGACGCCAAGCGCCTTGTCCGCCATAAGAGAGCTCAGTACTCTGCCCATAAGCTTATTCGCGTTAGCTCTGCCCTTGTCGATATCCTCACCCGAGTGACCGCCCATAAGCCCCTTTACACACACGCGTGCCACACACTTCGTGTTTATCAGCTTGGTCTTACTCTCAAAGGTAAGTGACGAGCGCTGTCCGCCCGCACAGCCCGCTATTATCAGCTCTTCATCGGCGCTGTCCATATTGAGCATGCGTCTCGCGTATATGCGGCTGTAATCAAAGCTTTTAGCTCCGTCAAGTCCAACCTCCTCACTTGCCGTGAACAGGCACTGCAAGGGTCCGTGACCTTCAACGCCTCCGTCCAGCACATAGAGCATGATTGCAACGGCAATGCCGTTGTCCGCGCCAAGAGTCGTTCCTCTTGCGCGTATCCAGCCGTCTTCCTCGTAAAGCTCGAGACCGTCGTTGTCAAAGTCGTGCTCAACGCCCTCGTTCTTCTCGCAGACCATGTCGGTGTGTCCCTGCAAAAGAAGCGCGGGAGCTTCCTCATAGCCTTTGGTGGCCGGCGCGTTTATCAGCACGTTATTCGTGCTGTCACGGTAGTATTCGTAGCCGTGCTTCTTTGCAAACTCGCATAGATAGTCGGCAATCTTCTCCTCTTTGTAGGAAGCTCTCGGTATTGCCGAGAGCTCCTCAAAATATTTCATAAGTCCTACATATGCAAAATTATTGCTTAACATAGTTACCTCTTAAAAATCAAAATCTCTTTATTTTTTTGGAAAGGTCTATCCTCTCACCCGTCATACCGTCAAGAACCTTCAAAAGCTTACCCGTACCGAGAGCCACGCACAGCACAGGATCCTTAGCAACGCGTGTCTTTATACCGGTTACGTCCTCGATAAGCTTATCAAATCCGTACAGCTGGCTTCCTCCACCCGTCATTATAATTCCGTGCTTAAGTATGTCGCCCACAAGATCGGGGGGCGTTTTTTCTATCACCGAGCAAATAGTGTCAAGTATTGCGGATATCGGCTCCATCATCGCCTCAAGCATCTCCTTTGAGGAGAGCGTGACGACCTTGGGAAGTCCCTGAACAAGACATCTTCCCTTGACCTCCATGGTCTTTGCCTCGCCGTGCTCATATACTGCGCCTATCTTTATTTTTATCTGCTCAGCTGTTCGCTCACCGATGGTTATGTTATGCTTGCGTCTGACATATCGCATTATAGCTTCGTCAAACTTATCTCCCGCGATCTTCTTGGACTCTGACACAACGACACCACCGAGGGATATGACCGCAACATCGGTCGTTCCTCCTCCGATATCTACTATCATATGTCCGACGGGGCTTGTTATATCCACACCCGCGCCTAGCGCCGCCGCAACGGGCTCTTCAACGATAAAGGTCTTTCTTGCACCCGCCTGAGTGCCCGCATCAATAACCGCTCTGGTCTCGACCTCGGTAATACCCGTGGGAACACATATAACTACTCTCGGCTGACGCAAAGCATTGCCACAAGCTCTGCGGATATAGTACTGTATCATCTTTTGAGTTACGTCATAGCTACTGATAACGCCGTCCTTGAGCGGACGAATGACGTTGATATGGTCGGGGTTACGCCCAAGCATAGCTTGCGCATCCTTACCTATCTTGGCAATGGTATCGGTATTTGTGTCCACCGCAACGACCGAGGGCTCTCGCAAAACGATGCCCTTGCCGTCGACGTAAACTATCACCGACGCAGTACCAAGGTCCATACCTATATCCTTGGAAAATATTTTATTTGCGTTAAATTTAAACATCTTTACCCCCTATCAAGGGTTTTTATTATATCTCACATTATATTATACACGCTAATGCAGAAAAAAGCAAGAAGTATTTTGTCGATATGTATTATTTTGCCTTTTTTACATCTTTTGCGTACTCGCAAGAGAGAAGCAAAGCACTCCCTTACAGCCGTTTTTGCGAAGCAGGTCTGCGCATGCCGCCATGCTTGCTCCCGTAGTCACCATATCGTCCAACAAAACTACGTATTTTTCGCTCACGTCAGCATTCTTACAAAGCTTTATACTCTTCTTTGCGTTTTCAAGTCTTTGTCGTCTGTTAAGCTCCTTTTGAGCTTTTCTGACAATGCTTGTATCGAGCAAACGCGAATACTTCAGTCCCAACAGCTCCGCAAGCTTCTTGGCAACCATTTCCGACTGGTCGAAGCCGTGCTTTATGCGCGCCTTTTTACTTCTCGGCACTCCGCAAACTATCACGTCGTCGATCCCAAGCTCCAAAATCTCAAGCTCTGCTTTTACCGTTGAGTACAGCTCATTTGCCACAAAGCTTACTATCCTCTTGCTCTTTTTGTATTTAAGCCAATAAATAATACTCATCTGAGGAGCTCTCGTATTCTCGCTCTTATAAAAGAACAGCCTGCGCATACACAAAGCACCTGATTTTGAAACTGTCTTTGGCACACAGTCGCATTCGATAGCAGGCTTGAAGCAATTCTTACAGCTTTCGGTAAGAGAGGCGTTCCAAGCAAGCTGACACGATGCGCAAAAAGCGCCTCCCGAATGCTCTGCATCAAGTATTTCTCCGCAACCCGCGCACTTGTGCACAGACACAAAAATACGAATAATATCCTTTGCGCTCATTGCCAAGAGGTCTCCCTTAGTATCTCTTCAAGTCCTGTATATCTCATAGATTGTCTATTGTTTTCTACCATCTGCGATACAATGTCCTCACGCCCAACAAGTATGACCATTGTCTGCGCACGGGTTATCGCCGTATAAAGCAGATTTCTCGTCAAAAGCATAGGCGCGGCACTGCACATAGGTATTATAACTATCGGATATTCACTTCCCTGACTCTTATGAACGGTTATCGCATAAGCGTGCTCAAGATCCTCAAGAAGCGAAAATTCATACTGCACACGCCTATCATCAAAAAGTATCGTCATATAGCTCTCAGGCTTGTTTATCTCCTCTATGATACCGATATCTCCGTTAAAGATACCGTTTCCTGTCTTGTCATCAAGGTCTCTTGTCCAGATAAGGTCGTAATTGTTGCGTATCTGCATTATTTTATCGCCCTCGCGAAACACCTTATCTCTGAATGTATGCTCGCGTTTGCTTACGTGAGGGGGATTTAGCCATGACTGCAAAAGAATATTTAGATTTTCAGTTCCCGCCTCCCCTTTCCTTGAGGGCGCGATTATCTGCGTACCAAATCTCGCCATATCACCGTAAGTGCGAGGCAACCTCTTCACGCAAAGCTCGCATATGGTTGAGGCAATATCTCTGTCGGTAGCTCTCGGCATATAGAAGAAATCATTATCCTTTACGCTGAGAACAGGCATTTTTCCACTGTTTACGGCGTGAGCGTTTGTAACTATAAGGCTCCTTTGCGCCTGACGGAATATCTCTGTAAGTCTGACGGTTGCAAAACGCTCGCTGTTGATTATATCACAAAGCACGTTGCCCGCTCCTACCGACGGCAGCTGATCTGAGTCACCGATAATTATGAGCTTTGCACCCGGCTTTATAGCGCGGAGCAACGCTCCCATAAGCGCGCTGTCTATCATAGACGCCTCATCAACGATTATAATATGCTCGTCAAGGTGATTGTTTTCGTTTCTCATAAAGACAAAGCTATCCGCCTTATCGTAAGTCATTTCAAGCAGACGGTGTATGGTCTTTGCTTCCATACTTGTTGCTTCCGACATTCTTTTGGCAGCTCTGCCCGTGGGTGCAGCAAGGGCTATATCATATCCCATATTATCAAAAATATGGATAAGCGCACGTACAACGGTGGTCTTTCCCGTTCCGGGTCCTCCCGTCAGCACCAAAACACCGTATCTGAGCGCGTCGCTTATTGCTTTCTTTTGCAAATCGGCGTATTCGATACCGCTCTTATGCTCCTCGGAAATAATAAAGCGATCAATATCAACAACGTCCACGGCTGCGCACATCTTATCTATAAGGCAAAGCTTTTCGGCAATATATTTCTCATTAGAGTAGGTCTCTCTATGATATATCATATCTCCGCCATCACTCTTGCGAAGTATGAGCTTTCCCTCTCGCAAAAGCTCGTCAACCGCTCTTTCGGTCTCATTCTCATCAGTGCCGAGCAGTGCTGCCGCACTCGGGATCAGCTTTTCACGCGGCAAGCATATGTGTCCGTTGATCACGCCGTTCTTCATAAGAACGTAATTGATGCCACTCATTATACGGTCAAAGTTGTTGACCTCAAATCCAAGATTATGCGCTATACTGTCTGCCTTTTCAAAGCCTATACCGTCTATCTCGTTACACAGTCTATACGGATTTTGCTTGGCAATATCGACCGAGCGTCCGCCCCATCGCTGATAAATCTTAAGCGTGGTCGCAACACCGAAATAATCTCTGAAGAACATCATCGCAGAGCGCACCTGAGACTGCTCCTTAAAGCTTTCGGATGCGGAAAGTGCTAGCTTCATAGACACGCCTTTTACGTTTGCCAACCATTCGGGATGATTTTCTATGACGTCAAACGTATCCGCTCCAAATTCCTCAACTATTCTCTGTGCTGTCTTAGGGCCGATACCCTTTATCGTTCTTGACGACAAATATTTTAGTATTGATGCAACGTCAGAGGGCATAACGCGCTCATATTGCTCTACCGCAAACTGCCTTCCGTATTTGGGATTGTGCATCCATCTACCGTAAACAGTCAGCTTATCGCCCTCTCCCGTCATAGGCATAATACCGACCGCGGTAATTATCTCATCATCGGAAAGAGCCATATCACAAATAGTATAGCCGTTATCCTGATTGTAATATATCACGTTTTCAACAGTTCCCTCAATACGCTCAAGTGAACCGCCATGCTCGGACGTTTGGTTATACATATAGCTCTCCTCATTATTTTTTAGGGCGACCATACCTAAACGGCCGCCCTTTAGTTTGGTTATTATTATGCAAAAAATGCTGCAAGCTTATCTGCAAGGTCTGTCTTTTCCCAAGGTAGGTCGATATCCTCTCTGCCCATATGACCGTATGCAGCCGTCTGACAGTATATAGGACGGCGAAGATCGAAATATTTGATTATAGCCGCAGGACGGAAATCAAACACCTTGCTCACAGCCTCGGATATTTTTTCCTCGTCTACCTTACCAGTGCCGAAGGTATCTATCATAATAGACATAGGCTTTGCAACGCCGATAGCGTATGCGACCTGCACCTCGCACTTATCAGCAAGTCCTGCTGCAACTATATTCTTGGCAACGTATCTCGATGCATACGATGCCGAACGGTCCACCTTTGTGGGGTCCTTACCCGAGAAAGCTCCACCGCCATGACGCGAGTATCCGCCGTATGTATCAACGATTATCTTTCTGCCCGTAAGGCCCGTATCACCCGCAGGACCGCCAACAACAAATCGTCCCGTAGGATTTACGTATATCTTGGTGTCCGCATCGACGAGCTCCGCGGGAACAACGGAATCTATCACCTGCTTTATAACGTCAGCTCTTATAGTGTCGAGCGTTACGTCCGCGCTGTGCTGAGAGGAAATAACTATCGCATCTATACGTGCAGGCTTTCCGTCACGGTACTCGACCGTTACCTGTGTTTTTCCGTCGGGACGAAGATAAGCAAGTGTGCCATTTTTTCTCACCTCAGTCAAACGAAGCGCAAGCTTGTGTGAAAGAGATATGGGAAGAGGCATAAGCTCAGGGGTCTCGTTACAAGCATATCCAAACATAAGTCCCTGGTCGCCCGCACCCGTATCAAGTCCGTCGCCCTCACCCTGCTTTGCCTCGAGCGACTTATCTACGCCAAGCGCAATGTCGGGAGACTGCTCGTGAATAGCACTGCGTACGTTACAGGTCTCATAATCAAATCCGATAGTCTTATCCGTATAGCCTATCTCCTTGACCGTACGTCTTACTATACCCTCAACGTCAACCTTCGCCTTGGTGGTTATCTCACCCATTACGGTCACACTGTCCGTAGTACAAAAGGTCTCGCAAGCAACACGTGAATATGCGTCCTCACTAAGAATAGCATCAAGTATAGCGTCGGATATTTTGTCGCAGACCTTATCGGGATGTCCCTCGGTCACCGATTCTGATGTAAAAAGCATTTTTTTCATATTTTTCTCCTTAAAAAAAGTCTTCGAGAGTTTCCCGAAGACTTTAAAATTCTCATCTTCCGGAATTAGCACCTTACTCGTTTTATTTAAAACAGCAGGTTGCCGTGGTTTCATAGGGCCTGTCCCTCCGCCACTCTTGATAAGACATATATTATCCTTATTATTATAGCACACTATATGCTATTTTTCAACAGTTATCTGCAAATTTATTTAACAATTCTTCCCTTTTCGAGTTTGACAGTCTTGTAATAAATGAACATAACCGCGCTGCACACCAACCAACCTGCAGGATATGACAAAGCTATCGGTATTGGGGTGTTCGATATAAACGTCGCCATCACGTACAAATACAGCTGTCTGAAGCCAACGAATGAGACAAGCATTATTATCATCGGAGCTGTCGCGTTTCCTGAGCCTCTGAGTGCACCTGCATATATTTGATTTACGCAACAAAGCACATAAAACGGTGTCAGCGTTCTCAAGAATATAGCCCCGTAAGAGATTATTTCGCCGTCTTTGTTAAAGAAATACACCAACTGAGGTGCAAAAATCAGTATTGGTATCATAATCAGAACGGTAACCGATACGGCAAGCAACAAGGACGCATTGACTCCCTTTTTCGCTCTCTTGACGTCGTCATTACCCAGATTCTGCCCCACAAACGTGGTAGATGCAAGTGCTATCGACTGCATCGGCAAAAGTATAAGCTGATCTATCTTGGCATAAGCCGTCCAACCGCCCATAGCATTTGCGCCAAAATAGTTGATGTATGCTTGAACAAATACGTTTGAGAAGGAGGTCACGATCATCTGGAGCGCCACGGGAAGACCAACCTTGATTATCTTAAACAGCTCATCCTTATGTATCTTTAATTTCCCAAACGATACCTTTATGCAGTTATCCGACCTACAAAGAGTTATAAGTATGAGCACTGCGGACAGCCCCTGAGCGATTATGGTTGCAAGCGCAACACCCTTAACTCCCATATTAAAAGCAAGCACGAAAACAAGGTCGAGCACCGTATTTGTAAGGGCTGACACCGCAAGGAAATAAAACGGTCTCCTTGAGTCTCCAACTGCTCGTAAAATTCCCGAGCCTATATTATACACCACAAGTCCAATAAGTCCGCTAAAATAAACGGTCAGATATTCCGTTGCTTCATCAAGCAGCTCTGTGGGGGTATTCATAAGGTCAAGCATTGTCGGAACGAGCGCAATTCCAACTCCCGTAAGAACTATGCCGAGAATTACCGTCACGAGCAAAGTAGTATGAACAGTCTCGCTCACCTTGTCGTATTTTTTAGCGCCGTAATACTGGGACACAACGACTCCCGCACCCGCAGAAAAGCCCCAAAACAAACTTATGAGCATATTGATGATAGGACCGACCGTACCAACTGCCGAAAACGCCTCGGAGCCTACGTAGTTACCCACCACCCAAGTATCGACCATATTATAAAGTTGCTGAAGAAGATTGCCGAGCAGCAACGGTATCGCGAACTTGATGATATGACCGAATATATTACCCTCGGTCATATCAACGTCACGTTTACTGCCACCCAAACGCTTCCGTATCACGGAAATCATTAAAATCACCTGCCAAAGAATTTGCTGATAAAATTATAGCACACATTAAAAATTTAAACAAGCACTTTTATAAAAATTAATTAAATGCAAGTGTACCACCTAAAACAGCGAATATTATAACAAGCGAGATAACGGCAATGACACCGCCTATTACAAGGACAAGCACAGTGCGTGTCTTACTTCCCTGCTTTACCTCTATCGAAGCATCACCGCTTCTTCCAAAGCCCGTAGCCTTGAGCACTTTTGTAAGCGGCTTATAGAGACAAAGCGTGAGCGACGCATTAAGTATCGCTTTGACCGCATTAAACGGCAAAAGCACCTTGGGAATAAGTGCGACCACTGCAGAGCGCTCAACACCCATATAGTATGGGGTAATGAAGAGATTTGCGAGCATCATAGCCGCCGTCATAGACAACGCTGCCGCGACAAGCGACACTATAGCTCCCGCAAGAGTCTTTTTATATTTATAGATTACGCTCGCCACACCTACAAAGGTAAGGCTACTGATAATATTCATAACAAGTCCGTACACACCCGTCGAGCTCGTAGGATACTCAAGAAGAGGCACGATTATCGAAACGGCAACACCCGCGAGTGGGCCGAAATACATACCGCATATCGCCATTATAACGTCCTTAAAGTCAAGATTGAGGAACATCACGGGTATGTGCACGAAGTGAATAACGTACGCAAGAGCGGCAAAGACCGCTACTGCCGTCAGTTTTTTGATCTTTTGTGTAGTTTTGTTTTCCATAAAAAAATCTCCCTGTATATAATACGGGAGAAGACAATCCAAGGTAATACTTTACCTGTAAAGCATCATCTTCTCTCATCCGGACTTTACCGTCGGCGCAGGAATGTCACCTGCTCAGCTAAATCAAGCTCGTGGGCTTTACCACCGGTATGGAATCTCACCAATCCCCAAAGATATACTTTGTATTAAATTTTAAGGGACGCCGCAAAATATTTTGCGGCGTCCCTTGTATGCTTAAATATTACTGTTCAAGTAAAACTTACGCAATGATAGAAGCAACGACACCGGATCCAACTGTTCTACCACCCTCACGGATAGCGAAACGGAGTCCCTCTTCACAAGCGATAGGTGTGATGAGCTCAACAGTCATATCAACGTTGTCGCCAGGGCGGCACATCTCAACGCCTGCAGGAAGCTCGATAACGCCTGTAACGTCGGTTGTTCTGAAGTAGAACTGAGGTCTGTAACCAGCGAAGAAGGGCTTCTTACGTCCGCCTTCCTTCTCAGTAAGAACGTATACAGTTCCTACGAACTTTGTGTGGGGATGAACGGAACCGGGCTTAGCAAGAACCTGTCCACGCTCGATCTCATCCTTAGCAACACCACGGAGAAGTGCACCGATGTTATCACCAGCCTCTGCCTGAGGAAGGAGCTTGTGGAACATCTCAACTCCGGTAACAGTGGTGTTCTTCTTCTCGTCGCTAAGACCAACGATCTCAACAACGTCACCAACCTTAACGGTACCTCTCTCAACTCTACCTGTAGCAACTGTACCACGGCCGGAGATGGAGAATACGTCCTCGACAGGCATAAGGAAGTCGAGGTCTGCCTGACGCTCAGGAGTAGGAATAAACGAGTCAACCTCGTTCATGAGCTCAAGGATAGGAGCGTACTCAGGAGCGTTTACGTCTGTGCTTGCAGACTCAAGAGCCTCACGAGCAGATCCGCGAACGATAGGAGTATCGTCGCCGGGGAAATCGTAGGAAGAAAGAAGATCACGGATCTCCATCTCTACGAGATCAAGAAGCTCCTCGTCGTCAACGAGGTCTGTCTTGTTCATGAATACAACGATTGCGGGAACGCCAACCTGACGAGCAAGAAGAACGTGCTCTCTGGTCTGCTGAAGAGGTCCGTCTGTACCTGCAACAACGAGGATAGCACCGTCCATCTGAGCTGCACCGGTGATCATGTTCTTAACGTAGTCAGCGTGGCCGGGGCAGTCAACGTGAGCGTAGTGACGTGTCTCAGTCTCGTACTCAACGTGTCTTGTGTTGATTGTGATACCTCTTGCTCTCTCCTCGGGAGCGTTGTCGATCTGGTCGTATGCCATGAACTCAACGTTACCGTTTGCGAGACCAAGGGTCTTTGTGATAGCGGCGGTAAGAGTTGTCTTACCATGGTCAACGTGACCAATTGTACCAATGTTAACGTGGGGCTTTGTTCTTTCAAATGTAGCCTTTGCCATTTTGATTGTCCTCCATTAAATAATTTTATTTTTAATATTTTTAAGGTTTTAATTAGTTCTTCGCACGAGCGGTGATTATCTGCTCCTGGATAGACTTGGGAACTTCAGCGAAGTGGCTGGGTTCCATAGAGTAAACGCCACGACCCTGTGTCATAGAACGAAGGTCTGTTGCGTATCCGAACATCTCGGACAGAGGAACCATTGCGGTAAGCTCCTGAACGCCGTTTGCAGATTCCATAGACTGGATCTGTCCACGACGGGAGTTGAAGCCGCCCATAACAGTTCCGAGGTACTCGTCGGGAACGATGGTTACGACCTTGGTGATAGGCTCTGTGAGTACGGGGTTTGCCTTTCTCATAGCTTCCTTGAACGCCATAGAACCTGCGATCTTGAACGCCATTTCAGAGGAGTCGACCTCGTGGTAAGAACCGTCGTAAAGTGTTACCTTTACGTCAACAACATTGTAGCCTGCAAGAACACCGTTCTGCATAGCTCCCTGAATACCCTGGTTAACAGGCTCGATGAATTCCTTCGGAATTGCACCGCCAGTAACCGCATTGATGAACTCATATCCCTTACCGGGCTCGTTGGGTTCAAGAATGATCTTAACGTGACCGTACTGACCGGAACCACCGGACTGTCTCTTGTACTTGCACTCGTGATCCACTCTTGTACGAATGGTCTCCTTATATGCAACCTGAGGCTTACCGATGTTTGCCTCTACCTTGAACTCACGGAGAAGTCTGTCTACGATGATCTCAAGGTGAAGCTCGCCCATTCCTGCGATGATCGTCTGACCGGTCTCTTCGTCGGTGTAGGTACGGAAGGTGGGGTCTTCCTCAGCAAGCTTAGAAAGAGCTATACCCATCTTCTCCTGACCTGCACGAGTCTTAGGCTCGATAGCAACGCTGATAACAGGCTCGGGGAATTCCATATTCTCAAGGATGATAGGATGCTTCTCGTCGCAGAACGTGTCACCTGTGGTGGTGTTCTTAACGCCCGATACAGCTGCAATATCACCGCTGTAGCATACGTCTATATCCTTACGGTCGTTTGCGTGCATCTGAAGAATACGTCCGAAACGCTCACGCGAGCCCTTGCTGGAGTTATACGCGGTCGTACCTGCCTCGATCTTACCGGAGTAAACACGGAAGAAGCAGAGCTTTCCAACGAACGGGTCGGTCATTATCTTAAATGCAAGTGCGGAGAAGGGCTCATCGTCAGAAGCCTTTCTCTCATCCTCATCGCCCGTGTCGGGGTTTATACCCTTGATAGCGGGAATGTCAAGAGGAGAAGGCATATAGTCGATAACTGCATCAAGCAGCTTCTGTACGCCCTTGTTTCTGTAAGATGTTCCGCAAACTACGGGAACGATCTGGTTAGCGATAGTAGCCTTACGGAGAGCTGTCTTAAGCTCCTCGACAGTGATCTCCTCACCCTCGAAGTACTTCTCCATGAGCTCCTCATCTGTTTCACAGATAGACTCTACCATCTTTTCACGATACTCCTCAGCGAGGTCCTTCATGTCCTCGGGAATCTCCTCGACTCTCATGTCCTTACCAAGGTCATCGTAGTAAACGTCTGCCTCCATCGTCATAAGGTCGATGATACCCTTAAAGGTCATCTCCTTACCAATAGGAAGCTGTATCGGAACTGCGTTTGCATGAAGTCTATCCTTCATCATTCCTACAACCCTGTAGAAATCAGCTCCTGTGATGTCCATCTTGTTGACGTAAGCCATACGCGGAACACCATACTTATCAGCCTGACGCCATACGGTCTCAGACTGAGGCTCAACACCGCCCTTTGCACAAAGAACGGTTACAGAACCGTCAAGAACACGCAAGGAACGCTCAACCTCAACTGTGAAGTCAACGTGACCGGGGGTGTCTATGATGTTGATTCTGTGTGTGTTTGCCTTTACTGCAGCAGGATCGTTGTGGAACTCGGACTTAGCCCAGAAACATGTGGTTGCAGCGGAAGTGATGGTAATACCTCTCTCCTGCTCCTGAACCATCCAGTCCATGGTAGCTGCGCCCTCGTGGGTCTCACCGATCTTGTGCGTCTTTCCTGTATAGAAAAGAATTCTTTCGGTTGTTGTTGTCTTACCGGCATCGATGTGAGCCATGATACCGATATTTCTTGTCTTTTCAAGTGAATATTCTCTTGCCATTAACTTTTCTCCTTAACCTTCTGAAACTTAATGACAGATTAATATCTGTAGTGAGCAAACGCCTTGTTTGCTTCTGCCATACGGTGGGTTTCTTCTTTCTTCTTGAAAGCTCCGCCCATGCTGTTCTTTGCATCGATTATCTCTGCTGCAAGACGCTCAGCCATGGTTCTCTCACCGCGGTTTCTGGAATAAGCAACGATCCAACGCAGACCAAGTGTCTGACGGCGCTCCGCTCTTACCTCCATAGGCACCTGATACGTCGAACCGCCTACACGGCGAGCCTTGACCTCAAGGACAGGCATAACGTTCTCAAGTGCTGCAGTAAATACGTCAAGTGCGTTCTCGCCAACCTTGGCCTCTACTGCTGCAAATGCGTCATAAACGATCTTCTGGGCAACGCCCTTCTTGCCGTCGTACATAATGTTGTTGATAAGCTTTGTTACAAGCTTAGAATTGTACATAGGATCCGGCAAAACATCTCTTTTGGATATACGACCTCTTCTCGGCACTGTACTTCCCTCCTTCATTAATATTATGAAATCATAGGTACTCAAAAGCATTCTTCTGTAAGCGCACAGTGGGCCCGTAATAAACTTCAAATTTACCCGAACACTTCGTGGCTTGTTTTTGCTTTATACCTTAAACCCAGAATTACTTCTTCTTGGGTCTCTTTGCGCCGTACTTAGAACGGCTCTGGTTACGGTTAGCAACGCCTTGTGCGTCAAGCGTACCGCGGATGATGTGGTAACGCACACCAGGCAGGTCACGAACTCTTCCGCCTCTGATGAGAACGACCGAGTGCTCCTGAAGGTTGTGGCCGATACCGGGAATATAGGTGGTTGCATCAAGTCCGTTTGTAAGTCTTACTCTTGCGATCTTTCTGAGCGCGGAGTTAGGCTTCTTAGGGCTGGTTGTGGAAACCTTCGTGCAAACGCCTCTCTTCTGGGGTGACGCCTGGTCCGTGGGAGCATTGTTCAATGAGTTAAAGCCCTTCTGAAGAACGGGTGCTTTTGACTTATAAACCTTGTCCTGACGGCCCTGCTTAACAAGCTGGTTGAATGTTGGCATTCTTCCTTTTTCCTCCTTCTTGTAAATTTGAGTTTATTACGAAACTGCGTTTTAAGACGCTTTTTCGCATAAATATTAACTGTCCGCTTTACAAACAGTTTCAGTATATTATATCATTTTCCCCCGTTTTTGTCAAGTTATTTTTTTTAACCTCATTTTTTCTACTTTTTGTCCAATTTATTTCTTTTTGTTATTCATATTTTGCCAATATTGCACTAAAGATCCTTTAAATAAACACCCAAAACGGCTTTTATATTGACTTTTTTCATACGTTATGATATACTTGTAGCTGTAAGAATGCATTATATAATAAGGAGGATTTATGGGAAGATCCTTTGATACCCATGAAGAGCTTGACAGACCCGATCTCAATAAATGTCCCGACTGCGGTTGCTTCTTTGTTCAAGAGTGCTGTCCTTTGTGCGGAAAGGTATGCCCCGAGGAGATGCGCGCAGGCAACAGAAAGCCCGTGAAAAAGGTCAAGCAAAAATCGGGGGGCTCGGATAGAGTTATGTTCGTGCAATGGTATCACAGCTGGTGGTTTATAATTGCTATGCTTGTTCTTTTCCCCATTGCAGGTCTCGTGCTTTTTGCAACAAGTCCTCATAAAAAATCAGCGAAAATAATTTTCGCCGTTGTTTTGGCAACGCTGTTTATATTGGCAATATACGGACCTTTACTTATATTTTGGGCTGCCGACGCACTGGCTCCCGACCCCGTTGACACTTCCCTTTCGCGTGAGGAATACGTTGAAAAAAGTGAAGCTGTCGACGCAGAGCAGCTATATAGAAATCCGTCGAGCTATGAAGGAAAGATAGTGACGCTCACGCTAAAGATAAAGCAAAAGACGGTGGATTATTATAGTGATGAATATACGAACTATTACGTATGCGAGGACGAAAGCGGAAGATTTGAGTTTATAATTCTCGATTGCTCTCAGGATGGCACAAAAAACTTCCTCATTGGGGATACCATCACAATATTCGGTGAGGTGACCGAGCAATATGAGCTGTACATCAACGATCAAACCGTTTCCGCTCCGTCAATAAACGCGGCGTACATTACAGTTGAATAGAAGGCGCTTAGGGGTATTTTCTTACAAGAAAATACCCCTAAGCACTTTAACGCATAGATTTTTTTATTTAAGAGAGTTTGAGGGAAACTTCTTTCAAGAAGTTTCCCTCATAAATCAAATCATAATTACTTAGCAGCGTTAAGTCTTGCCTCGAGAGCTGCGAGCTCATCGTACATAGTCTCGGGAACTCTATCGCCAACCTGAGCGTAGAACTCCTTGATATTCTCAACGTCAGCAAGCCAGGACTCAACGTCAACCGTGAGAAGCTCCTTGATAGTGTCAAGATCAACACCCTCAAGACCCTCAATGTTGATGTCCTCAGCGTTAGGAACATATCCGATAGGAGTGATGTTAGCTCCTACCTTGCCCTCGCAACGGTCAAGTATCCAGAGAAGAACTCTCATATTGTCACCGAATCCGGGCCAGATGAAGTTGCCTTCAGCGTCTGTACGGAACCAGTTAACGTGGAATATCTTGGGAGCGTGGGGGATAGCTGTACCCATCTTGAGCCAGTGTGCCCAGTAGTCACCCATGTCGTAACCAACGAAGGGTCTCATAGCCATAGGATCGCGACGAACTACGCCGACAGCACCTGCTGCAGCAGCGGTCGTCTCGGAAGCCATGATAGAGCCAACGAACGCACCGTTCTGCCAGCTTGTGGACTGGTATACCAGAGGAGCGGTCTTAGCGCGGCGTCCGCCAAACACGATAGCGGAGATAGGAACACCTGCGGGATTGTTGAACTCAGAAGAGAGGCAGGGGCAGTTTGCAGCGAGAGCTGTGAAACGGCTGTTGGGGTGAGCACCGCAAGTGGACTTATCCTTCTTGTCGTACTTTGTGCAATCCCAAGGATTACCCTTCCAGTCAATAGCGTTACCGGGCTTAGGAGGATTCTTGTCGAGTCCCTCCCACCAAACGGTATTGTTCTCTGTGTTATGAACAACGTTGGTGAAGATAGTATCCTTCATTGTTGTATAAAGAGCGTTGGGGTTGGAGTTGAGGTTTGTTCCGGGAGCAACACCGAAGAATCCGTTCTCGGGGTTAACAGCCCAAAGTCTTCCGTCCTCACCGACGCGCAGCCAAGCGATATCGTCACCTACGCACCATACCTTGTAGCCCTTGTTCTTGAGGAATTCGGGCGGAATGAGCATTGCGAGGTTTGTCTTACCGCAAGCAGAGGGGAACGCAGCACAGATATACTTTGTCTCGCCACTCGGATACTCAACACCGAGAATGAGCATATGCTCAGCCATCCAACCCTCCTTACGTCCGAGGTAGGACGCAATACGGAGCGCGAAGCACTTCTTACCGAGAAGCACGTTTCCGCCGTAACCGGAGTTAACAGACCAAATCGTGTTATCCTCGGGGAAATGGCAGATATATCTGTTCTCCTCGTCGATATCAGCTCTTGCGTGAAGACCCTTTATAAAGTCTCCGCTCTCGCCGAGAGCCTCAAGAACGTTAGTTCCAACGCGTGTCATAATAAGCATATTAAGAACGACGTAGATAGAGTCGGTAAGCTCGATGCCGTACTTGGCAAAGGGAGAGCCTACGATACTCATAGAATAAGGAATAACGTACATCGTTCTTCCCTTCATAGAGCCTGTGTAGAGCTTTGTGAGCTTTGCGTAGCACTCCTTAGGATCCATCCAGTTGTTGATGTTACCTGCGTCTTCCTTCTTGGAAGTACAGATAAAGGTTCTGCCCTCAACACGAGCAACGTCGTTTACTGCCGTTCTGTGAAGGTAGCAGTTAGGAAGGAGCTCCTCGTTGAGCTTGATCATCTCACCCGTGGAGCAAGCCTCTGCTCTGAGAGCCTCAGCCTGAGCCTCGGATCCGTCGATCCAAACGATCTTGTCAGGCTGTGTCATAGCAGCCATCTCGTCGATCCAACCAAGAACATACTTGTTGTTTGTCATCATTTTTCTCCTCATTTATTAAATATATTTTTATTTTACTATCATTTTGGAGCACCCATGCACCCAAAAGTGCACTTCGTACCCCAGTATATTTTAATATAATTCTTTCCAATTTTCAAGTAATATCCCCGAAAGGTTACAGTTTATTAACATTTGAATTATACTCTCTAAACTTTTATATTTTAAAATAATATCAACGCTACATATTATTTAAAAGGAGGTCGTTTGGATGGAAAAGTTGACGCGAAGCGAGAAAAAGGTCTACGAATATCTTTTAGAACATATCGACAAAAACGGATACTCGCCCAGCGTGCGCGACATAGCCACCGCGGTGGGGTTTGCCAGCTCATCAACAGTCCATCTCTATCTTTCCCGTCTTGAAGAAAAAGGATACATAGAACGAGAGCAACACAAGAGCCGTTCGTTCAGACCTGTTGCAAAGCAGGGCGGAGTACCTCTTGTAGGGCGGGTACACGCAGGACTCCCGGTCGGTGTTGAGGAATACGTCGAAGGCTACATTGACGTTGGCTCGTCTCTCCCCTACCCCAAGGATAAGCTGTTTGCCCTAAAGGTCGTTGGCGACAGTATGGTAGATGCGGGAATATTTGAGGGGGATATCGTTGTAGTTTTAAAGGACACCGACGTAGCAAACGGAGAGATAGCCGTCGCTATGGTAGACGGCGAGGTAACTGTCAAAACGCTGTACCGTGAGGACGGACACGTCCGTCTCCAGCCCGAAAACAAAGCGTTTGCTCCCATAATCGCTGACAGCGTCGAGATACTCGGCAAGGTCGTGACCTTGATAAGAAAATATAAATAAAAAAGAGACTGAACAAATCAGTCTCTTTTTTGCTTGTTATTCTGCGACTTCTTCCTTCTTAGGATCCTTATCTCTGTACCTTATAAGCGCGATTATTACAGAGCCTATAGCGAACAGCTGGGCAACGACCACAATGTTGCCGAATATCGCATAATATACGGCATATATAAGTGCGTTTCCAAGCGTCCAAATTCTTATGTACTTCTCCTTCTTCGCAAGCATAGACAAAACGAAGAATACCGTTGCAACAAAAGGCATAGCGTCAAGCCACGATGCCGTACCGCTCTTGCAGGAGAGGTAAAATCCTATACCCCAGCCTACAAAATACAGCGCACTGAATATCAGCTTTTCAGCAAGAGGTGATTCCATCTCCTTCTTTGCTCTGTAAGCGTTCACGGGAGAATGTATCACAGCGACCACGCACGCCATACAAGCGGTAAGTCCCGAGCCTGTCAGCAGTACGTTTATTGCCGCAAGTGCGTTCACCACCATAAATCCAAGCATTATATGCCATCTTTTTGGTAGCTGATTGCTTATCACAACGGCGACTGTTGTCAGAACACCAAATATCTGTCCTATTATTTCAAGCGTCATAATACACCTCAGTCAACATTCTCACCGTTTTTCGGTGGTTTTTTTCTGTATCTGAAAAGCGCCACGATTATCGACACGAGTTCAAAGAGCTGTGCGAAGATACCGGAGCTTCTAAGCATAAGGTGATATACCGTGTTTACCGACGCGTTTCCGAGCGTCCACAGGCGAATATTGTTCTCCTTTTTCACAAGCATGGAAGCAACAAAGAACACAGTTGCTACAAGTGGCAGAGCGTCAAGCCACGATGCCACACCGCTCTTCCACGAAAGATAAAAGCCTATTCCCCACGCAACGAAATATACGACACTGAATATCAGCTTTTCCGTAAGAGGAGTATCCATATCTTTCTTTGCTCTGTAAGCATTGACCGATGAATGCGCCACGGCAACTAAGCAAACGAGACAACCCGTAAGTCCGCCACCAACAAAAAGCACGTTAAGCGCAGAGAAAAGATTGACCGCCATATAGCCGATCATCATCTGCCAGCGTTTCGGCAGCTGAGCGCTCACCACAGCTGCAATAGTAGTCAATATTCCAAAAATTTGACCGACGATCTCAAGCGTCATCACATACCTCAAAGCTCAAAGTGCAAGGGAGACCTTTCTCGAGGACTCCCTTGCCGTTTTTTTATTTTACAACTATATTAACTATCTTATTGGGCACACATATCTCTTTGATAACAGTTTTGCCCTCGATAGCCGCAGCAACAGCCTCATCCGCCTTAGCAAGAGCGATAACCTCTGCCGCAGGAGTATCCTTTGCGACCGTAAGCTTTCCTCTGAGCTTACCGTTTATCTGAACGACCATCTCTATCTCGTCGTCAGCGCACTTTGCCTCGTCATACGTAGGCCAAGGCTCGTAAGCGATGGTGGTATCGTGACCGAGAAGCGACCACATCTCCTCACCGATATGAGGACAAATGCAGGACAGCATCTTGATAAGTCCTTCGGCGTAAACCTTAGGACACTTGCCCTCTTTATATACTGCATTTACGAATATCATCATCTGCGATATAGCAGTATTGAAAGCAAGCTTTTCAAAGTCCTCTGTTACCTTCTTGACGCTCTTGTGGTATATCTTCTCAAGTGCGCCGCCCTCTCCCTCGGTTATGTTCCCAGGCTCAGTAAAGAATGCCCATACACGGTTGAGAAACTTTCTCGCGCCGTCAACGCCCTGATTGCTCCAAGGCTTAGAGACCTCAAGCGGGCCCATAAACATCTCGTAAAGACGGAGCGTATCTGCACCGTAATCGCGGACGACGTCACTGGGATTTACAACAAATTCGGGATAACGTTTACCCATCTTGATACCGTTAGAGCCGAGTATCATTCCCTGGTGGACCAGCTTCTTGAAGGGCTCCTTTGTGGGAGCGAGACCCTTATTATAAAGGTATCTGTTCCAAATTCTCGAATACATAAGGTGACCGACCGCATGCTCAGGACCACCTATATAGAGGTCAACGGGCATCCAATGCTTAAGAAGCTCTGCATTTGCAAATTCCTTATCATTGTTGGGGTCGATATAACGGAGGAAGTACCAGCTCGAGCCTGCAGATCCCGGCATTGTAGAGGTCTCTCTTACGCCGCGAACTCCGTTCTTATCGTACTTCTTCCACTCGGTAGCATTCTCAAGAGGAGCTTTACCGTTAACTCCCTTATAATTTTCAAGCTCGGGAAGAACGAGAGGAAGCTCCTCGTCGTCAAGCACGTGTATACCGCCGTCCTCTCTGTGAACAACGGGAACAGGCTCGCCCCAATATCTCTGTCTTGCGAATATCCACTCTCTGAAGTGGTAGTTTACGGTTCTCTTTGCAACTCCCATCGCTTCAAGCTTCGAGGTTATAGCCTCTTTAGCTTGCTCAACGGTAAGTCCCGTAAATTCCTCGGAGTTTACAAGTCTGTAACCCTTTCCGAGATAATCACCCTTTTCAAATGCCTTTTCCGATACATCAACGTGTCCGAGCTTGTCGTCTCCGTCGATGACCTGAAGCATATCTATATTGTGCGCGATAGCGTATTCAAAGTCACGCTGGTCGTGCGAAGGAACTGCCATAACAGCTCCCGTTCCGTAGTTGGCAAGCACGAAGTCACCGATAAACATTCTGACCTCTCTGCCGTTTACGGGGTTGATACAGGAAACGCCCTTAAGCTCACAGCCCGACTTTGTCTTGTTGAGCTCGGTTCTATCCATATCGTTCTTCTTAAGAGTTTCGTCGATATAAGCCTGCACCTCTGACTTGTTCTCAATGCGGGGCATAAGCTGCTTTACTATCTCTCCGTCGGGAGCAAGCACCATAAATGTGATACCGTAGATAGTCTCGATACACGTGGTAAATATAGAGAACTCACCACCGCCGACTATCTGGAACTTGACCTCAACGCCCGTAGACTTACCTATCCAGTTCTTCTGCATAAGCTTTGTGGACTCAGGCCAGTCTATCTCCTCAAGCCCCTCAAGAAGCTCCTCAGCGAAAGCGGGCTGATTGATGACCCACTGCTTCATATTCTTTCTGATAACAGGGTATCCGCCTCTCTCGGACTTGCCGTCGATAACCTCGTCGTTGGAGAGCACCGTTCCAAGCTCCTCGCACCAGTTGACGGGCATATCTATGTACTGAGCATAGCCGTCAAGGTATAGCTGCTTGAATATCCACTGTGTCCACTTATAAAACTCGGGATCGCTGGTAGCTATCATCTTGCTCCAGTCGTAATCAAATCCGAGCTCGGTTAGCTGCTTTGAAAAGGTCTTGATGTTCTCCTGGGTGAAGCCGTTGGGATGGTTACCCGTGGAAACGGCATACTGCTCCGCGGGAAGTCCGAACGAGTCGTATCCCATCGGGTGGAGCACGTTATATCCCTGCATTCTCTTCATTCTCGAAACTATGTCAGTTGCGGTATATCCCTCGGGATGACCTGCGTGCAGACCTACACCCGACGGATACGGGAACATATCAAGAACGTAGTATTTAGGCTTGGAAAAATCCCAGACGTCGGTTTTAAACGTCTGGTTTTCTCTCCAATACTCCTGCCACTTGCTTTCGATTTCGCTGTGATTGTACTTCATTTTTATATCTTCCTTAATTAATTATTGTCAATCTTCGTAAAGCTTATCAAGATTATAAAACTCTCTTGCTTCTCTGCTGAATATGTGAACGATCACGTTGCTGTAATCAAGTATCATCCACGAGTTATTGTCTCTGCCCTCAACTCCGTAGGGAGAAATTCCTCTCTGCTCGATCTTATATTCAACCTCGCCCGCAAGTGCTTTTATCTGCGTTGACGAGTTACCCGTGCAGAGCACGAAATACTCGGCGATCACTGTCTTGTCCTCAACGTGAAGTACCTTTATGTCTCTTCCCTTTTTGGAATCAAGCACATCCGCAATAGCCTCTGCAAGCGACTTAGCGTCCGCATTATCAAGAGCGGGGATAACGCCCTCTTCAACAGCATCCATAAATTTATTTTCTTCCATTTTAAATTCCTTTATATAAATAATAAAAATAGTTACACTACATTCTAAACCAAAACACGTGATTTGTCAAGTGTATTTTGCGACTTTAGCGTCTCGTCTTTATATCGACGCCGTTCTCGGATATCTCTCCGACCGAATACGTCTCATATTCGGAGTACTCTTTATATATGCTTTCGAAGGTCTTATATCTTTTATTAAGAAAGACTTCGTTCGCATCAAAATCCAGCGTTCTTCCGAAAAATCTCGCTGTTATTTCCGCAGTTGCGGGTGCTGACAAAACGTAATAGCTTGCCCCACTCTCCGTAGCTGTAGCCTCAGCTCCGGGCAAAGTCAGCAACGTCATTTTGCTTTTATCAACGCTCAACGCGCGCATAGCAATGCTTACAAGGTCTGCCACCGTCATGTCGGTCTCAACGCCTTCTGCCGCCTCACACAGCGCAAGTATTTTCGAATAAGACGTGTCCGTCAACACCTTTTCAAGCACAGCCACCATAAAAAGCTTTTGCGCGTCAAGTCTGCCGATGTCCCCCTCAGTGTAGTTTGCCCTATATCGGACAAACTTCTCAGCGAGAGCTCCGTCGAGGTGCGTCATTCCCTTTTTAAAGTTGATATACAGCCCCTGCTCTGGATCGCTGTACCTCATATCACACGGAATGTCGATATCCACTCCGCCGAGCGCATCGACCATATCGCACAGCGCGTCAAGCCCCATACAAACGTAATGGTCAATGTGAATTCCCATAGCTTCACCAAAGAAATCCGCAGTATTTGCCGCGCCGCCAAGAGCAGCGTACGCTCCGTTGAGCTTTTTATAGCTCCGTTCCGTATATGCGGCATAGGTGTCTCTCGGTATCTGAATGAGTGTCAGCGCTCCCTTTTTGCTATCAATGCTTGCAAGCATCATAACGTCGCAAAGCCCTGCCTCTCTATCCGTTCCAAGAAATAAAAAGGTCGTAATCTCCCCGTCTTGCACTTGTGCCTTTGTCTCTGACATTTCCGCATGCTTCTTCGTGCCAAACGTCGCCGACAAACCAAAGCACAGCACACCTACAAGAAAAAGTGCGAAAGCCCGAAAAATAATTCCTTTTGTCTTTTTATCCATATCACCGCTCCCACTACCGTTTATTCACATTTGAATATGTAGCGGTATGCGGCGCATACGTCAAATAAGCTTGCTTGCAAGCTCCTCTCGCACAAGCTCATTTCTTGCCGCGACCGTATCGCGGTTTATAGGAAGCCCCTCGCCAAGCAGTCCCCTCATCGTCATATCATACGACATAATAAGCGTTCTGCGAAGATGAGCCGATCTCTCGTTCTCTTTCATAGTCTGCAGTTCTGCAGAGAAAAAATATTCTCTCAAACGCACGCAATCCTCAAACCTTCTCGACATATCGATGTAGTCCGCAAGATATATTATGCGCTCCTCAAGTGTCATTCCCTCTCTTCCGGTGGTGTGCCAGCGAACACATCGAATTATCTCCTCATCGGCAAACTCGGGATATTCCTCTGGAATTAGTGCGGCTGCCGTTCTGGCATGTAAGGTCTTGGGCGCAAAGCAAGCGTCAGCGTCAAGCTCCACGCATTTTTCCTTGCATATTTCAAGCTGACGTTCGGTGGAATATTCTTTAGTTACGTCGTGAAGCAGAGCGGCTGCTCTTAGCATCATCACCTTGTCGGGAGCGTAAATGCTTCCGATATACGCCGCCATTTTCTCCACCTCTGCCGTATGATAAAAACGCTTTGGTGACATCGTGGCACTCACGCGCTCACGAAGGCTATCAAGCATAAGTTCGGTTATGATCATAAAAACCTCTTACTTTTTCAAATACAAGCCGTTTTCTTTGATAAAAGTCTCAACGGCGCAAGGAACGAGACCCGATATATCCTTGCCCTCACTCACGGCAAGACGCACGTCGGTGGAGCTGAGCTCTATAGGCTCAGTGAGTATCTTGCGGAACATCACTCCGTATTTTTCATAATACTCGCCTATTTTCGCCACGATCTTATTACCTATGATCTCATCGTTTTCTCTGCGAACGTAAACGGGATAACACATCTTGAAAATATCCTCAAAGCGATACCACGTATCGAAGGTAAGCACCATATCCGTACCGCAAAGCAAAAACAGTCTTGTATTGGGACGCTGAAGCTCCTTTAGCGTATCGTAAGTATAGCTCTTTCCGCCTCTCTTTATCTCGCAGTCCGAAATAACGACTCCGTCTATATCAGCAAAGGCAAGCTCACACATACGCAAACGGTAAAGCGGATCGTCCGATGCATCTATCTGCTTATGAGGCGGCAGATATGCGGGGATTATAAAGAGATAATCCAGCTTCATTTGCTCCATAAAAGCCTTGGCTGCTCTTACGTGTCCGTTATGCACGGGCGCAAATGTACCGCCATATATTCCAACTCTTGCGTGATCGAAGCCGTTCATAACTCTATTCTCTTATTGTTTACCGATTCGCGGTAAAGTATTATTTTTCTGCCGACAACACCGACAACGTCAGCTCCCACGGCATCTGCAAGCTCATTCGCCACCTCTTTGGGCGTGCCCATACAGTTTTCAAGGACCGTGAGCTTAATGAGCTCTCTCGCCTCAAGCGCATCAGATATTGTCTTTACAAGATTTTCTCCGACGCCGCCCTTGCCTATCTGCATGATCGCGCTCTCCGTATTCGCAAGTCCGCGGAGATACGCTCTTTGTTTTGATGTTAACATATTTTCCCCTTTAGTCAAATAGTAAGTAATTTTTCCGCAAAAGCTTCGATAGCCTTGCCTCTGTGAGATATAGAGTTTTTCTCCTCCGCACTCATCTCAGAAAAGGTTTTGCCCATGGGCTCGTAAAGAAATAGTGGGTCGTAGCCAAAACCGCCATTGCCTCGGTACTCGTCTATAATAACGCCTGCCGTAGCGCCTCTTACGCATATCTCTCTTCCGTCGGGAAAAACGCACGCAAAGGCGCAGACGAACTCCGCGCTTCTGTCACTCTTGTCTTTAAGATTTTCGAGCAAAAGAGTGTTATTTGCCGCATCGTCTCCGTGCTCACCTGCGTATCTTGCAGAGTATATTCCAGGAGCACCGCCGAGCGCATTTACCGAAAGACCCGAATCGTCCCCAACGCCAATATATCCCGTGCTTGCGGCAGCTCTTGCCTTAATGAGCGCATTTTCCTCAAAGCTGCTTCCGTCTTCTACTATCTCGTCCGTAAAGCCGACGTCGTCAAGGGAGAGTATCTCTACACCCTCAACGTGCTTTCCAAGCAACGCCTGAAGCTCGCCTATCTTATGCTTATTTCTTGATGCCAATACTATCTTCATCGTCCTACTCAAACAGCGCGCTTACAAACTCTGCGCTGTCAAACTCCTGCATATCGTCTATCTTTTCTCCAACGCCTATAAACTTAACGGGTATATCAAGCTCGCTCTTTATGGAGATAACTATACCGCCCTTTGCAGTTCCGTCAAGCTTGTTAAGCACAAGTCCCGTAATATTTGCGGCATTTCTGAACTCCTTTGCCTGAAGTATCGCATTCTGTCCCGTGGTCGCGTCAAGCACCAAAAGGTTCTCGCGAACAGCACCAGGCAACTCTCTGTCGATAACTCTGTTTATCTTTTCAAGCTCATTCATAAGATTCTTCTTGTTGTGAAGTCTGCCCGCCGTGTCGACTATGAGCACGTCAGCGTTTCTTCTCTTTGCATAGCTGATAGCGTCAAAGACCACAGCCGCAGGGTCGCTTCCCTCGTTCTGCTTGACTATCTCCGCGCCAGAGCGCTCACACCAAACGGAGAGCTGGTCGATAGCCGCCGCGCGGAAGGTGTCCGCCGCCGCGACCACAACCTTCTTACCGCTCTTTATAAGTCTGTTGGATATCTTGCCGATAGACGTGGTCTTGCCCGCTCCGTTCACTCCGATAACGAGAATGACCGTAGGCGCTCCCGAAAGATCGAGAGGTGCTCCCTCTCCGATCATTTCCTCAAGAATTGCTTTGAGCGTATCTATGACCTGCTCCTTTTCCTTAAGTCTACCCTCTTTGATCTCCTCGCGAAGTCTTTCGATTATCTCCTCAGTGGAATTAACTCCCACGTCCGACATAATGAGCAGCTCCTCAAGCTCATCAAGCAGATCCTCGTCCACCTTGACGAACGCCTTGAGCACCTCGTCTATCTGTCCGAATATAGCATTTTTTGTTTTTGAAAGCCCAGCTTTCAGTTTATCCAAGAATGCCATCCCAATCGTCTCCTTTTTTCTTTGAAATATCGTCTATATTGAGCTCAAGCACCTTGGAAATTCCTCTTTCGGGCATTGTAACTCCGTAAAGGCGGTTTGCAGCCTCCATAGTACCTCTTCTGTGTGTTATCATAATAAACTGCGTTCCGCTTGAATATCTCTTTATGTACTCCGCAAATCTCGCTACGTTGACCTCGTCAAGCGCCGCCTCTATCTCGTCAAGTATACAGAAGGGCGTGGGATTTACCTGAAGTATCGCAAAGAACAGTGCAATAGCGATAAACGACTGCTCTCCACCCGAAAGCTGTACCATATTCTTGATTATCTTTCCGGGAGGTGCCGCCTTTATCTCGATGCCACTCTCAAGCACGTTTTCGGGGTCGGTCAGCGACAGCTGTGCCGAGCCTCCGCCAAACAGCTCCGCAAACACACGGTTGAAGTTTTCGTTTATCTGGTTGAAGGAGTCTATGAACGCTGTCTCCATCTCTCCCTCAAGCTTTCCAATAATATCAAGCAAGTCGTCTCGAGCCGCACCGAGGTCCTTTATCTGACCCTCCATATAGTCGTATCTCGACTTAACTTCCTTGTACTTATTGACAGCGTCAAGGTCTACGTTACCTATCGCGCGAAGCTTGTTTCGACATTCGGTCTGCTTTGCCGCAGCCTCTGCTCTTGTCGATGCATCGATGGTCGGATATCCGAGAGAAACTGCATCCGCCCTCGTAAGCTCATGCTCATCCCAAAGCTTGGTTGAAAGCTTATCTTGCTCTGTGCGGAGATTGGAGAGTCTGTTCTCAAATCGAGTATACTCCTTGAAAACGTTTTCCTTATGCTGCATTCTCTCACGCATCTTAGCGTTGACCTCGGAGAGCTTGCGTTCAAACTCGCCTGCGCCCTCTTCGACCTTTGCTCGCTTTTCGTTGAGTGTAGCAAGATCTGCCACGCCCTCATCGTAAGCCTTTCGGTTTTCGCTCTTTTGCGCCTCAAAAGCAACAATCTTTGCCTCAAGTTCAGCTACGTACGCATTTTGAGATGCAATAAGCGCTGAGAAACCGTCCATACGGGCAGTCGCTTCGTCTATCATTCTCTGCTCGGTCTCTATGTCCTTGCGGAGCTCGCTGATACCGATGAATATCTCGGTCATCATTCGATCACACTCGTCCTTTTTGTCAAGTGCGGCACTTCTCTTGATGTCCATCTCCGCTCTCGCCGCACCGATCTCGCTCGACTGCACCTCAAGCTCTTTCTTACGGACAGCAAGTCTCTCTCTGTCCTCAAGCGCTTGCTCTCTCGCTTTCTTCTGAGCCTCAAAGTCCTCTTTGAGCTTTTCCGTAAGAGTACGGTTTGCTTCAAGCTTTGCGGATATCTGTTCAAGACGAGCAGCTTCGGAGTCCCTCATAACCTTGATAAGACCTATCCTTTGCTCGCAATCGTCCTTTTGATCTTCTCTGTCCTCTATTTCTGATGCGAGAGATGACAGAGAAGTGTTGATGCTCGCCATCTTCTTTTCAAGCTCGGCGACCTCTTCCTCAAGTCTCTTTATCTCACCCGCTCTGCCAAGTATATTGCCCTTGTGCTTGACCGAACCACCCGTGAACGATCCGCCCACGTTTATCTGCTGACCGTCAAGCGTAACTGCCTTGACCTTATATTTGAGGTCCTTAGCCATAGCCGTAGCATTGTCTATGTTATCGAATATAACGGTTCTTCCAAGAAGACCCGAAAGCACCTCGGAGAACTTCGCGTCGCTTCCGACAAGCTCATCCGCAACAGCAATATAGCCCTTATATCCCGAAGCGTCACGCATCTCGGGTGTCGCGCTCTGCCCTCTCATAGAGCTAAGTGGGAAAAAGGTCGCTCTGCCCGCCTCTGCCTTTTTAAGTGCGAACATTGCCGCCTTTGCTACGCTGTCATCCTCAACTACAATGTGCTGAAGATTAGGTCCGAGAGCCGTCTCTATCGCCGTCAGATATCTATCCTCAACATTTATAAGCTGCGAAAGCGGACCGTATATCCTTCCGCAAGGAACACCGTGCTTATCGGTTATCTCCTTCTGGGCATAACGCTTCATAACAAAGCGTACGCTTCCCGAGTATCCCTCAAACTGCTCCTCCATCGCCTTAAAAGTATCTATTCTCTGGCGTGCGGAATCGCGACGGAGCTTAAGAGATGAAAGCTCTTCATTATCCTCGTGTCTCCTGCCGTAAAGCTCAGCAAGCTCCGCTGTCAGCTTGTCTACCTCGGATGCCGCCGATGCGCTCACCGCATCATACTCATCGACCGTATTCTTTATTCTATCTATCTGCTTACCAAGCTCTGCCGACTGAGCTTCATATTCTGCTATCTCGTTCTGCATAGCAGTGTTTTTGTCGGTCTCGGTGTTGCTTGAATTTTCAATGAACGATATTCTCGCGCTTACGTCCGCAATCTCTGCATCTATCGCATGGATATCCGAAAGAGCCCTGTCGATATCAAAGCCAAGCTTTTCTGCTTGCTCTGACGCTGCGCGTCTATCAAGCTCGACAGATGCGTGCTGAGCATTCTTTGTCTCAAGCTCCGCTTTTATCTGCTCTATCTTTTCAAGACGTGCCTTGCTTGCTTCTTGCTCCGCATTTATAGATTTTTGCGTCGACTCGCAAGTGCCCATTGCGCCCGCAATAAGCTCCTTGGTGTGAATTATGTTTGTTTCAATAACTCGGTATTCGCTGTCTATGGCGTGGTTCGCCTCAGTCTTTGCGCGGATCTCGCCGAGCAGCTTTTCGGACTCTGTCTTGTTGGACTGTGATATCTCAAACAATCTATCGTTCTGAGCCTCAAGTGCCTGAAGAGCCTCCTCTGCTGTGTTAAGGTCAAATTCAGCGTGCTTGAAGCTCTCCTCGCACTTAGCTACGTCATCGCGGAGCTTTTCGGTGTCATACAGCCAAAGCTGGACGTCCACCTGTTTCTTTGCCTCGAGCAGCTCGAGCGCACGCTTTGCCTTGCCTGCTTCCTTCTCAAGCGGACCTACCTGCGCTGCGACTTCCTGAAATACGTCGTTGATACGCGTCATATTGTCCTCGGTAGATGCAAGCTTTCTCTCAGTCTCACTCTTTTTATGGCGGTACTTTGCTATTCCCGAAGCGTCCTCAAAGATGCTTCTTCTCTCGTCGCTCTTTTTAGAAACTATTTCAGCTATCTTTCCCTGACCGATAATAGAATATCCGTCACGTCCGACACCCGTATTCATAAAGAGCTCATAGATATCCTTCAATCTGCAAGCGCGGCGGTTGATAAAATACTCGCTCTCTCCCGAACGGTAATAGCGTCTTGTGACAGTTACCTCGTCATAAGGGCAATCCAGTCTACCGAGCATTCCCGAATTATCAAAGGTTACCGATACCTCCGCATATCCCATAGGACGGCGGCTATCTGCTCCTCCGAATATTATGTCTTCCATCTTAGTGCCTCGAATGCTTTTTGAGGACACCTCTCCAAGCACCCAACGCATCGCGTCGGAAATATTTGATTTTCCACTTCCGTTAGGACCGACAATGACCGTAGCTCCGCCCTCAAAGGTCAGCTTTGTCTTATCGGGAAACGATTTAAAGCCCTGAAGCTCAAGTGATTTAAGATACACGTTAATTCTCCTTTAAACGTTACTTTATATGTGAAGTATCCAATACTATATTATAACCCAAAACGTCGCTTTTTTCAAGCACTTTCATACGTCTTATTCCATATTTTTGACAAATTCTCTCTTTATTCCGCTTTTTCTGTCCCACAGCCTTCGACACACTTCCGTGCGAGACGTAAACAGTGAGGTCGCCACCGCTTATTCCAAGTCTCTCGATCTCACGGCAGATACGCTCATAATAAAGCTCTCCCATAGCAAGCTCACCGATCGCGCTATGGCTCGCGCCACCCATTACCTTGGTATCGTCAGCAAGATTCTCGGACGCTTGAAGTCCAACTCTTATGCACGGCACGTCCGCGTCGGCGAATACGCCCAACACGTTTTTAGTGCGTTCCACGGCCGCATTGGTAGTTAGTGGCGTGTACTCTCCTCTTAGTGTCATACAAGCAAGCTCTGTGTCGTAGAACACCACCGTTGGATACACTCTCGCACCGTCAGCGCCGACCTCGCAGATAAGGCGAGCTGTCATCAGCTCACTCTCGGGAGTTGCGTTCGGAAGTCCTATCATCATCTGCCCGATAAGCTCGTACCCCGCTTCCTTTATCGCACGGCACGCACGCATGGCGCATTCAGCGTCGTGACCTCTGCCCGATGCAAGGAGCACATTATCGTCAAGGCTCTGAAGACCAAGCTCGACGGTTTTTACGGTAAAGCGAGAGAGGTCGTCAAGCACTCGCTCGTTTATGTAGTCGGGACGGGTGGACATACGAATGCCCTCGACTCTTCCGTCGTCGATATATTTTTGAGCGACGCCCAAAAGATAAAGCATAAGCTCACGGTCGATACCCGTAAACGAGCCGCCGAAAAAAGCTATCTCGCAAGTGATATCATCACCAACGGTAGCAAGTGCCTCGGCTATTTCTTTATCAACACTCGCGGGGTCAAAATCCAGATGTCCCGAAATGGAGCGCTGATTACAGAACACGCAAGCGTTCGGACAACCTATGTGTGGTATGAATATCGGAATATTTACGTGTCTTTTTTTCACCGTGCCACCGCCTTTCTCAAAAACATATACTATTATAACATATAAATATAAATAAATTCTTAATAAAACAACATTTTTTCTCGCACTTCCCAACTTTTTTAAAAAAATATTTTTTTGGTATTGACAAGGCAAAAAGTTTATGATATAATATTTGCCGTTGACGACACGGTGGGTGTAGCTAAGTTGGTTATAGCGCCAGGTTGTGGCCCTGGAGGCCGTGGGTTCGAATCCCATCACTCACCCCAGAAAAAGCTCCGAGCAAATGCTCGGAGCTTTTATATTTTAAAAACCCTACAAAGCAAAAAACTTTTTCAAAAAATTTTAAATTAAGTATTGACAAAAGGAAATGTTTGTGGTATCATATTAGGGCAGTTTTGAGATTGCTAAATAATATGCGAGTGTAGTTCAATGGTAGAATCCCAGCCTTCCAAGCTGGTCGCGTGGGTTCGATTCCCATCACTCGCTCCAAAAAAATGGCGCATTACGATGCGCCATTTATAAGGTTTGTGCCTTTAGCTCAGTCGGATAGAGCAACTGCCTTCTAAGCAGTAGGTCGGGGGTTCGAATCCCTCAAGGCACGCCATAGCAAAAGCACCACGCCAATTGGCGTGGTGCTTTGCTATCCCATAAACATCACGAATTCGACCCCTCAAATTGCGCAGCAATCACTCAAAGTACATATTCAAATTAGGATTTATCGGGGACGCGTTTTTTTGAGGGAAACTTCTTGAAAGAAGTTTCCCTCAAACTCCCTTCAAGAACTTTAAAACAAAATAGTTATTGTTACAGCCATAGGAAATATATAATTTTATTGTTTTTCTCTAAGGTAAAAACTCGTCGGACCCTACGTACCGACGAGTTTTATGGGTATTTGAACGTTCTGCTCTACAATGAGTTTTTCAGCCCAATTAAAAAAATAATAATTTCTTTGTGTTAAAGTTCTTAGAGGGGAATACTCGCAAGCCTGTACGAACACATCTATAAATCCTAATTTACAATCATATTTAAAAATCCACTTGCTTAAATTCCGCTTATGTGGTAAAATAAAAACAACTAATACTTTAAGGAAACGGTTATGAGTAAAAAATACAATTCCCTTTCAAAGCTTTTGACCCCCGACTATATGTTCGACACGTTCACCGACGTAACTCCCGAATTTTTGTCAGAGCTCGGCATAAAAGCTTTACTTATCGATATAGACAACACACTCGCGCCTTATGAGCAGCCCGAGCCCGACGAGCGCATAATCGCTTGGTTCTCAGCTCTCTCAGAGCACGGTATCAAGGCGTCGCTTATATCAAACAATCACCCACCCCGTGTTGAGCTGTTCAATAAAAATTTGGGTCTTGATGCCTACCCCGACAGCGGCAAGCCAAAGAGCGCTACTCTTCTTATAGCCATGAAAAAGATGGGCAGCACTCCTGAAAATACCGCAGGGCTTGGCGACCAACTCCTTACAGATACTCTCTCCGTCCATCGCCTCGGTATGCTGTCAATAATCGTTCCGCCCATTAAGGATAAAACCACTCCGTTCTTTAAGACAAAGCGCCTTCTTGAGCGTCCGTACATAAGAAAATACCGCAAGGCACACGGAATAGTGCCCACAGAAAATTCACTTAGCAAGAGGACATGGAAATGAAAAGAATAGACCGTCCCACCTTTGGACCCGGTGGAAATAGCGAGGCATTCTACGCCGCAGGCAAAAAAGCTACTGCACAAGCGCCCGAATGGATAAGATCAATAGGTCTTGACGCGTATGAATTTGAAGCAGGCAGAGGCATCAACGCAGGCGAAGCTGTTCTCAAAAAAATAGGTGAGCAGGCAGCAGAGCACGGCGTGCTTATGTCGCTTCACGCACCATATTTTATTTCCCTTTCGAGCGTCGAAGAGGAAAAGCGCACAAAGAGCATCGACTATATCTCTCGCTCTCTTTGGGCCTCCGAGCTTCTCGGAGCTGATACTATAGTTATACACACGGGAAGCGCGGCTACTATCACACGTGAAGAGGCTATGCGCCTTGCCGCAGATACGCTCGAGAGAAACCTTGAAGTTAACGGTGACACAGATATACGAATGGGACTTGAAACTATGGGAAAGGTCAACCAGCTCGGCACACTTGAAGAGGTCATCACGCTCTGCAAGATATCCCCGAAGTATCACCCCGTAGTTGACTTCGGTCATCTCAATGCCCGTCATATCGGCTCTCATTTTCCCGACCGCGACAGCTATCGCCGAGTGTTTGACGAGATAGCGGTCGGTCTCGGAGACGAATATGCTTACAACCTGCACTGTCATTTTTCAAAGATAGAATTTACGGCAAAGGGAGAAAAAAAGCATCTTACGTTTGCGGACACAGTCTACGGTCCAGACTTCGAGCCGCTTGCGGAAGCAATAATCAAAGAGGGCGTTTGCCCTCGTATAATCTGCGAATCGGACGGCACCATGTCGGACGATGCACTTGCGATGAAGCAGATGTGGCTCGCCGCAGGAGGCAAGATATGACGCAGCTCTCACGCTTTCAAGCCGCCCTTGCGGCTACCGATGCCGACTGCGCAATAATATCGTCAGAAATAAACATCCGCTATCTCTGCGGTTTTAACTATACCGACGGATATCTTCTTATATTTCCCGACCGCGCCTATCTTCTTACCGATTTTCGCTACGTTGAGGCGGTGCGCGCGAACGTCAAGGAGTTTGAGATAATAGTGCCTGACGGCATTATGCTTGACGATATCAGCACTCTCATTAAGAAAAACAGCGCTCTTCGTGCCGTTATCGAGGAGGACAAAATTTCTTACTCCGAATTCAAAGAAATTTGTAAAAAGCTTGACGGCATAAAGGTGTGCGAGGGCGCATCTAAAATATTGAATGAGCAGAGGGCGGTCAAACTCGACTCCGAGCTTGACATCATCGCAAAGGCACAGAGCATAACCGATGCCGCTTTTTCGCATATACTGGGCTTTATCACGCCAAACGTAACGGAAATAGATATTGCTCTTGAACTTGAATTCTTCATGAGAAAAATGGGCGCAGAGAATACCGCTTTTGATACGATCGCGGTGTCAGGTCGCTCCTCTTCCCTGCCTCACGGAGTACCGCAGAACAAAAAGCTCTCTTCCGGCTTTTTGACTATGGATTTCGGTGCGCGAGTTGACGGATATTGCTCGGATATGACAAGAACGGTGGTCATAGGAAAAGCTGACGGTGAGATGAAAAAGGTATATAGTACAGTACTCTCAGCACAAAAATCCGCTCTTGAAGCAATACACGAGGGTATTGGCTGCAAGGCGGCAGATACCGTAGCTCGAGACGTTATAAAACAAGCAGGCTACGGCGATTACTTCGGTCATTCTCTCGGTCACGGCGTTGGTATGTATATTCACGAGACCCCGTCACTCTCACAAAAAGCAAAGGATACCGATGTTCTCAAACGAGGAAACGTCGTAACGGTTGAGCCGGGCATCTACATTGAGGGAAAATACGGTTGCCGTATCGAGGATATGATAGCCATCGACCACAACGGTAAGTTGATAAACTTCACTAAGAGTACAAAAGAATTAATAGAAATATAAAAAGTTCGAGGGCGTTTTCTTGACGAAAACGCCCTCTTTTATATTCTATCCGAGCGGCTTGAAGCCGTCGTTTTGGTCGCCGAAATCATCAACGCCCATAAAGCTTGCGATGGTTTTGGGTATCTGCACGTTCTCAATCGTTACGTTATTGAAAAGATGTGCGCCGTCACCGTGCGCAAACACGGGAACATAGTGGCTGGAATGCTCCGTACTGCCGTAAGAAAATCCGCCTTTTGAATCGGGCAAAAGCTTACCTGTTTCGTGGTCTGCCGTGATGAGCACGAACGTATTGGGATTATAGAACGCATACTCCATAAAACGACCTATCGCCTGGTTGAAACGAATAAGTGCCAAATAAGTATACAGCATATCGTTTTTATGACAGTGCTTGTCTATATGCGCTTCCTCGTACATCATGAAAAAGCCGTTTTCAGACTTTGAAAGCTTTGAAAGCGTATCCGTTATCCTATCCTCAATAGTCTTGATCTGTGCGGGCGTATAGTAATCGTAGTCACAATCTATTATCGTACCGTACTTAGCGGTAAGTTCGGATTGTGATACAGCTATATCGGAAGAATACGAACGGTCGGCAGCGTGTGCCGAAAATCCCGCAGGAGTCGCGCCCGTCGCCACTTCTGTCGACATGACGGCAGTTGCCATTTTAAGCGAGCCCGCAAGCTCGGTTATTGACATTATGTTTTTGTTATTCTTGTCCTGACCGATAAGCTTATTCTCCGTCTTGTATCCGCAAGCAAGCGCTGTTCCCGCCGCGGCACTGTCGGTAGTGCCCGAAAGTGAATTTGTGCGGCAAAAGCCCTGGTTTTCAAGCATATATCCATAGAACTGCTTTTCTCCGTCGCTAAAGTTCTTGGGAACTACTGATGAATCCGTATATATATCGTAAAGCTGTGTCTGGTATATTCCCATACCGTCACCGATAAGCACGATGTAATTTTCAGCCTTCTCAACGATCGGCGCGTGAACACAGACCTCCATCGGTACAGTCGAGTTAAATTTTTCACCCGTGATATACGTCTCAACAAAGAAATACGCCGCGGCGGCTATTACAAAATAATCTCCCTCAAGAGCTATCTGGTCTTCATCCGCGAGAATAGCGAATTCGGTAAACTGAGTATTCGCGTCCAATCTCTTTGATATGTCGCGCGAGCTCTCTCCTACTACGATCTCTCGTCCCGACTCCGCGGAAGCATCGGATCTCAAAAACAAACGCACACCCGTGCGCTCCTTTATCTGTGCTTGAATATACTCGGCGGCACGCTTTGTATAGTCGGGATCGGTAGACGAATATATAATGGTATACTCCGAAATATCCGCACCGTTGAGCGTTTTTCCATCAATTTGAGCTTGCGTTTGATCCTCCGAGGGGATAGTAGACGCAGCGTTATTATCGTCCGACTTAGGTGTTTCGACCTCGGCACAACCGACAAGCAATGTAACTGCAAGTAAAAGCGATAATAATGCAAACACAAAACGCTTCATATTATCCTCCAAAACAAGAAAATAAGAGTTTAGAAAGTTACCTTTTTGGAAAGGTAAGAATTGCTGTCCACAACTTCGAACGCAAGCGCGTCATGCTCCGTGAATCTCGAAAGCGCTATATCTCGCATACCCTGACCGTCTTCTCTTTCGTATGCTACGTATACAGCTCCGTCAAAAATTGCTATATCGGGATAAAATACCTTTATGTCGGGGCTTTCAAGCTCAAGCACGCCTTGGTATGAATCACCGCGGGTATTTACGGAAAACAGTGCGCAGAAGCACATCTTGCCGCCTTCCGCAAAATGCATATTGTTTACAAGCACAAATTTTTTATCAAGCAACGGACCTATCGTTGAAGCGTCAAACTGCGAATAGTATGAACCAAACGTACTGTCGTTCTCCGCTCTGAATCCCACTCCGCCGTCTGGAGACACAAGTTTTGCTATTCCGTATGAGACTTGAGCATAAACAGTGTAGAAACTCTTGTTGACTATATCTACCCCATTAGGTCTGCTCTGTATGATCTTTTCAATAGCCGTGAAAGCTTCAAAGGTAACGTTGTTGGCGAAAGGCTTGCTTCTAAGAGTAAACGTCTCTCCCTTGTCACGTGTTTCGTAAACGTAAAGTCCTTTGTCCTTTCCGTTTATAACCGATGCGTCTCTTGCATCGAGCTCACGCTTTGTAACACCCGACAAAAACAGATACGATCCGTCAATACTTACGAGAGGACGTGAGAGCATAAGTCCGAAATCAAGCGTGCGTACCTCTCCCCAAACAAGCTTTTCAGAATCGGCATCCGCGCATATAGCGCACTCAACTCTATTATTTGGAATAACAGACCACATAAACCACAGTCTGTTATCGGGATCCACCCAAAGACGGCTGTCAAATACGGTCTCTCCACCATTAAGCACCACCGCTGCCAAAGGAGCGCTCCAAGAGTTGCCACTGTCGCACGAACGCGTTATCAAAACGGTATTTTCCGTCTGAACGCTCAAAAAAAGCTTGCCGCCGTTACTGAAAGTCAGCGACGGATTTTTTCTATCATTGGAGTTGGCTGTAAATTTTTCTATATCCTTTACGTCACAAACAAACATTTGAATACCTCTTTTCTGTTTGACATCTCTTATAAGGCTATTTTATCACATACCGTTATCTTTTTCAAGTGCATTTAATCATAAAAACTCAAAAAATTCATAAAAAAGCTATTGCTTAAAGCTCTATAAAATGTTATAATGGTATTTGTATTATACTGTAATTTTTCTATGGAGGTCGTTTTATGAACACATCTATGACAAAACAACAAATAACCGCTGGTGCGCTTGACAAAACACTCACTTACATCTACGGAGAAGCAGCGCTCGAGATGCAGAAAGCAAGATATATCGCCGCTATCGACGAGTTTAACGCTATATACGGTGATAGAGATATTTCCCTCTTTTCGGTTGCAGGAAGAAGTGAGCTTTCGGGTAACCATACCGACCACAACTACGGCTGCGTAGTTGCGGCATCTATCGACCTTGATATAATTGCCGTTGCGGCAAAAAGAGACGACGGTGTTATCCGTATAAAGAGCCAGGGCTTCCCTGAGGACGTCGTTGATACGAGTGTATATACCGCACCCATAAGTGAGAAGTTCGGCACATCCGAAGCAATAATTGCGGGTATGGCGCAGGGATTTGTCAAGGACGGCTACGCAATTGGCGGATTTGACGCATACACCACATCAAACGTGCTTAAGGGCTCGGGACTTTCCTCGTCTGCGGCATTTGAAGATATGGTTGGTAACATTCTCAACCATATGTATAATGACGGACGCGTTGATAACGTTGAGATAGCTAAGCTTGCTCAGTATTCCGAAAACGTATTTTTCGGCAAGCCTTGCGGTCTTATGGACCAGATGGCATGCGCCGTCGGCGGCATTATAGCTATCGATTTCAAGGACCCCTCTGCTCCCGTTATCGATAAGATAGACTTCGACCTTTCTGCGGCAGGATACAATCTTTGCATCGTTGACACGGGCGGAAATCACGCTGACCTTACCGACGACTACGCTTCCGTTCCCAAGGAGATGAAGGCTGTTGCCGCTCACTTTGGCAAGACCGTTCTTCGTGAGGTAGATAAGGCAGAGCTCATTCGCGAGATCCCCGCACTCCGCGCAAAGGTTGGCGACAGAGCAATACTTCGTGCTATGCACTTCCTCGCTGAAAACGAGAGAGTTGCTTCTCAGAAATCCGCTCTCCTCGCAAAGGATCTCGACGCGTTCTTTGCACAGGTCCTTGCCTCGGGAAGATCTTCGTTCTGCTATCTGCAAAACGTATACACAACAAAGAATCTTACCGAGCAGGGTCTTTCTCTCGCTCTTTGCCTCGCTGAGGGATATCTCTCGGGCAACAAGGCAGCTTGGAGAGTTCACGGCGGTGGATTTGCGGGTACGACCCAGGCATACGTTCCCACTGAGCTCGTAGAGGGCTATCGCGCTCTTATGGACGGAGTTTTCGGCGAGGGAGCTTGCATAGTTCTCAGAATTCGCCCCGTTGGAGCCGTTAAAGTATTTTAAAGAAAAGGATAGACAAAGATGTCAAGAAAGCGCAAGCAAAACCACCTTGAGGAAAGCAAGAAAAACGTGAGCGACAAAAAGCTCACCAAGCAAAACCTCGCAAGACTTCTCGCTATGATCGGCGCTACCGCCGTCATATTTGCGGTCTACCGTTTTATGATGACGCAAAAGTATTTTGAGATAGTTCTCGGAATATACCTTGCGGCGGCTACCGCCGTTATTCTCGGGTACGTCATCTACAACCGAGGTTTTTCCCGAAGAGGTGTTACGGAAGATATGCTCCCGAACACTTGGAGTGCCGAGCAAAAACGCGAATTCATTGAGGACGGAGAACAAAGACTTCGCAAGTCACGCCCTCTGCTCATACTTATATTCGCATTTGCTTTCACCTTTGTTATTGACATACTTGAGTTGTTTGCGCTTCCTCTCATACAAAATATATTTGCAAAATGAATAAGTGTAGACTTGTAACTCTTTACTCGGGCTCTGACGGCAACTGCACGTTCGTCACCTCGGGTGAGACCTCAATACTTATAGACGCTGGAAAAAGCGCTCGCACTCTCTGCGCAAAGCTCGCCGAGATAGGCTCGGATATCGGCAAGATAGATGCCATTTTCATAACTCATGAACATTGCGACCATATATCAGCACTTGAAACGCTTTCAAAAAAATATCACATTCCGATACATATGACCGAAAAGTCGGCAAAAAAGCTTGACCGCAACCCCACTGCTGCCGTACACTCATGTCTTATCCGTCACGATAGCACGTTTTGTGTTGAAGTTGGAAATATGAGAGTAAGGGCGTTCCCTACCCCTCATGACAGCTTGATGAGCGTTTGCTACCGCATAGAACTTTGCACGGAAGAGCACAAGCACACGTTCGGTGTCGCTACCGACATAGGCTTTGTGTCGGAACGTATAAAAGAAGCTCTTATGGGCTGTGATGCGGTGGTGTTGGAGTCCAATCACGACGAGCAGATGCTTATGGACGGTCCTTATCCATATGACCTCAAGCTGCGTATACGTTCAAATAAAGGGCATCTTTCCAACTGCGATTGCGCCCTTCTTGCCGCAGAGCTTGCAAAGGAGGGTACAAAGGGGTTTATACTTGCTCATATCAGCCGTGAGAATAATTACCCCGAGCTTGCGTTTGACGAGGTACACGGTACGATATCCGATGACAGCGTTGAAATATGCGTAGCTTCGCCCGATACACCAACGGAGCTGTGCTGCCTTGGAGGTGGAGAATGATATCCGTAAAGCTTATAGCCGTTGGGAATCTCAAGGAAGCATACCTGAGAGATGCCGCGGCGGAATATCAAAAAAGACTTGGCGGATTTTGCAAATTCACGCTTGTAGAGTTGAAAGAAGAAAAACTCTCCGATGCTCCGTCTGACAAGGAGATCGCGAACGCGCTTTCAAGGGAAGCAGAAAAGATACTCGCCGAAATGTCAAAGAGGGCTTACAAAATAGCTCTTTGCGTTGAGGGCAAGCAGATGTCAAGCGAGGAGCTTGCAGAAAAGCTTGACAGCATCTCTGCCACACACTCCGAGCTCTGCCTCGTGATAGGCAGCTCTCACGGTCTTGACGATACCGTTAAGAACACCTGCGACTATCGCTTGTCGGTGTCAAAGCTCACCTTCCCCCACCAGCTTATGAGAGTAATTCTTCTTGAAGCAGTGTATAGAGGCTTTAATATCCTTAAGGGTACGCATTATCATAAGTAAAGAACAGCACACCGAGCTTATCGGTGTGCTTATTTTTATTGACCTTGCATTGTTTAAATTAGGATTTGCCGGCTGCGCTTACGCTCCGCTCAGAATGACTCGTTTAGTGAGCGTTGTTGATATCGGGTATTGTTTTCGACGCACTTCCCCTATTATGTCATCCTGAGCAGCTCGCCTTGCGAGCGTCGCCGAAGGATCTCCAATTTCAACCACAAACTCACCTATAAATCCCAATTTGAAATTGTATAAATTTTTCAGCATTTTTCGACAAAACGGCAGTCGATATTGTATAAATAAGAAAAAATATTCTACGTGCAGTATTTTTCTTGACAAGCGTCAAAAAAAGGTATATAATATTTTTATATATTTTTTGAATATGTTGGAGGAATATCAAATGGATACTAACAAAAGACCCGATAATATGCAGCGTATAACCACACCCGAGCTTGCAAAGGCATTTATCGACGAGCAGGTTGCCAAGGTGCGCGCACAGGTTGGAAACAAAAAGGTGCTTCTCGCGCTTTCGGGCGGTGTTGACAGCTCCGTCGTTGCCGCGCTTCTTATCAAGGCTATCGGCAAGCAGCTCGTTTGCGTACACGTAAACCACGGTCTTATGCGTAAGGGCGAGAGTGAGCAGGTCATTGAAGTTTTCGGCAAGGCACTCGACGCAAACCTCATCTATATCGATGCTACCGACCGCTTCCTCGATCTTCTTGCAGGCGTTAGCGAGCCCGAAAAGAAGAGAAAGATCATAGGAGCTGAGTTTATCAACGTATTTGCTGAGGAGGCAAGCAAGCTTGAGGGCATTTCTTTCCTCGCTCAGGGTACCATTTATCCCGACATTTTAGAGAGCATAAAGCAGGCAGAGGGCAAAAAGGCAGTCAAGTCTCACCACAACGTCGGCGGACTTCCCGAGGATCTTCAGTTTGAGCTTGTTGAGCCCATAAAGCTCCTTTTCAAGGACGAGGTAAGAGTTGTCGGTGAGGCACTCGGACTTCCCCACGCAATGGTTTACCGTCAGCCATTCCCAGGTCCCGGACTTGGCGTTCGTTGTCTTGGCGCTATCACACGCGACAGACTTCACGCGCTTCGCGAGGCTGATGCAATTCTCCGCGAGGAATTTGACAACTGCGGTCTTAACGAAAAGGTTTGGCAGTACTTTATTGCCGTTCCCGACGTCAAGAGTGTCGGTGTTAAGGACGAGAGCAGATACGAGGGCTGGCCCGCAATAATTCGCGCGGTAAATACGACCGACGCTATGAGCGCGACCATCGAGGAGATCCCCTACCCCGTTCTCCATAAGATAACAGCACGTATAACCTCTGAGGTTGAAGGCATCAACAGAGTTCTCTACGACCTCACACCCAAGCCTACAGGCACGATAGAGTGGGAATAATACCCCCATAAAATAAAAAGACATCACAAATGATCATCATTTGTGGTGTCTTTTTTGTTTTTTGAAAAAAAATAAAATTTTTTGTAATTTTGTGAGAGGTTTGGCGAAAAAAACATACTTATATTACTGAGGGCAAAAAGAAACATTACCAAGTTCAAAAGGAGGATTTTTAATATGTCCACACAAAAAAGAGTAATTTCCTTGTTACTCTGTATCTTGTTTTTGTGCTCATTGTTATCTTCATGTAACAATGACGATCACAAAGCGTCTACGGAACAATCGCAAGGAGCAACTTCTGATCATGTGCATGATGATTTGGAAGTCGAACCGCATACTCACACTAATGCTACCGCTGTGATAGAAAATCTAATTGATGCTACTTGCATTAAGAAAGGCTCTTATGACGAGGTGGTTTACTGTTCAGTGTGCAACGAGGAAATCAGCAGAACACAAAAAACTATTAATATTAAACCTCACAAATACATAGAAAAAGTAACCACCACTCCTTATTTAGAGCGCGAAGCCAACTGTGAAGAAAAAGCAATATATTATTTCTCTTGCTCTTGCGGAGCTAAGGGTACGACTACGTTCACATATGGTGAGCCGAATGGTCATAACTATAATCAAAAAGTTACGACGAGTACTTACTTGAAAGATGAGGCTACTTGCGAGGGACAAGCTGTGTATTACTACTCTTGCTCTTGCGGAGATAAAGGCACGGCTACGTTCACATATGGTGAGCCAAACGGTCATAACTATAATCAAAAAGTTACGACAAGTACTTACTTGAAAGATGAGGCTACTTGCGAGGAACAAGCTGTGTATTACTACTCTTGCTCTTGCGGAGCTAAGGGTACGACTACGTTCACATATGGTGAGCCAAACGGTCATAACTACAATCAAAAAGTTACGACAAGTACTTACTTGAAAGATGGGGCTACTTGCGAGGAACAAGCTGTGTATTACTACTCTTGCTCTTGCGGAGCTAAGGGTACGACTACGTTCACATACGGCGTTCCCGCTGGTCATAACTATAATCAAAAAGTTACGACAAGTACTTACTTAAAAGATGGGGCTACTTGCGAGGAACAAGCTGTGTATTACTACTCTTGCTCTTGCGGAGCTAAAGGCACGGCTACGTTCACATATGGTGAGCCGAATGGTCATAACTACAATCAAAAAGTTACGACGAGTACTTACTTGAAAGATGGGGCTACTTGCGAGGAACAAGCTGTGTATTACTACTCTTGCTCTTGCGGAGCTAAGGGTACGACTACGTTCACATACGGCGTTCCCGCTGGTCATAACTACAATCAAAAAGTTACGACGAGTACTTACTTGAAAGATGAGGCTACTTGCGAGAAACAAGCTGTGTATTACTACTCTTGCTCTTGCGGAGATAAAGGCACGGCTACGTTCACAAGCGGAGAGCTTGCAAACCATATTCCCGATACTCCCAAACAAGAAAACAGAGTTGAAGCGACTTGTAGCAAGGAAGGCAGTTATGACGAGGTCGTTTACTGCTCCGTTTGCGGTTACGAGATAAGCCGAGAAGTCAAAGCTATAGAAATGACAGAACATACCGTGGTAGTTGATCCATACGTTTTCAGCTCTTGTACCACCACAGGTCTTACTGAAGGTAGTCATTGCTCTGTTTGTGGCACAGTACTTATCAAGCAAGAAATCATACCTATTGCTCACAAGTACACTGTATCCGCTTATTACAGTAAGAACTGCTTAAGTGAAGCCAAGGCTGAGTATACTTGTTCCGTTTGCGGAGATAGTTACACAGCATTTGTGGAGCCCATTACCGCAACCATACAAAAAACTAACAGTGAAAAGACAGATGGACATTACACGAGCGTACAATATACCGTAACAGCATCAGGCGGTTTAGGTGAATTGGAATATAGGCATATTCTGTGGGATTCATGGACCAATCAAACCCAAGTATACAATTCGGGTTTCCGTAAAGATTATGATATCTGTGAAATATACTCCACCAATAAAACCTCAATGGATGATATAGTTTGGATAGTGACTATAAAAGATCAATATGGCTATGCGGTACATTATTATATTTCAGTCATCGACGATACAGTTTTAAAGACGGCATATGCATACGAAACACATGATTATGAAGATCATTGTTGCCGTTTTTGCGGAAAAGATCAGCCTTACACGCAAATGTACGATATCTCATCGGCTCAGGACAAATCTCTCACGGCAAAGCTTTATCTTTTGAATGACGGAACGTATGAGCTATATATTTCGGGAAGCGGAGAGATGACTTACTCTTCCGTTCCATGGAGCTCATATAAAGATTCAATTACCAAAGTAACTATTTTAGATGGGGCGACATCAATAGGTGATAATGCTTTTTATGAATTTACCAAGCTTCAGAATATTGAACTGCCTCAAAGCATATCTCGTATCGGTCAAAAGGCGTTTTACAACTGCACAAATCTGGAACAACTGACAATTGAAAAAAATGTTATCAGTATTGGAGAGCGCGCATTCGACGGATGCAAAGGCATAAAACAAGCTTACGTAAATGCAACGATTATCGGAGAATATGCATTCAGTAACTGTACGGGCTTGACAACCTTGACGATCGGAGAAAACGTTAAAAGCATATATTACGGCGCTTTTTCAGGTTGCAGTTATTTAAAAGAAATACGTTACAATGCAGTTTCTTTGGATGATACCCAGTCAAGTTATATATTCTCAAACTGTGGAACGTATGATATCGGAATTACACTTTATATAGGTGCCAAAGTACAAAAAATACCCGCCGGTCTATTTAACTCCAGTATCAAACTTTTAACAGTAAGCTTTGAAGAAAACAGTGTTTGTGAAAGCATTGGAAGCAGCGCATTCAGTGGAATTACAAATCTTGTTGAGGTGCAACTGCCAAATAGTATCACAACCATCGGTCAGAGCGCATTTTCCGGCTGTACGGGCTTGCCCGAACTTATCGTTAACGCTCCTAATATAGGGGACAGTGCCTTTTCCGGCTGTACGGGCTTGACAACCTTGACGATCGGAGAAGCGGTTGAAAGTATCGGGAATTCTGCATTTAGAAATTGTACTGCATTGGAAAATATATATTTCAATGCAATAAATATGAAGGATATAGCATCATCCGACACACCGTTTCAGTATGCAGGTCAGAGCAAAGACGGAATAACTATGTTTGTTGGTAATCAGGTAACAAGAATTCCTGCATATTTATTTGATACAGAAACAAGTGCAGCACCGAATCTCATTTCGGTTGAAATTGCCGAGAACAGCGTATTAGAAACTATTGGCAACTATGCTTTCAACTATTGTGAAAATCTAACACGGATAAACCTTCCCGAAAGCCTCTCGAGCATTGGATATTACGCGTTTTATAATTGTATAAGTCTTACAGAGATCACTATACCAAGCAAGCTCGTTTTAATTGATGATCATGCGTTTTCTTTCTGCGATGGATTGAAAGCAATCTATTTCAAAGCGATGGCTCTGAATGACGTATACAATTGGGATAATGTATTCGCTTATTCAGGCGACCCAACCGGACTGAAATTAGTTATAGGCGCGAACGTTACGCGTATTCCTGAATGCATCTTCTATTACTGTGACATCACTATGGTAGTGTTCGAAGAGGGCAGCATTTTCGAGGAAATTGACAACTCATTCGACGCCTGTTACGATTTAATTGAGATCACCATCCCAAATAGCGTAAAGGTCATCAACAGCTATGCATTTGAAAACTGTGATAATATCACCACTGTTTATTACGGCGGTACAGAAAATGAGTGGAAGGAGCTGGACCTTCTTGCTACGACCAACGGCAGCATTTTCTACGCAACAATATACTACTATTCAGAGCTTGCACCCACAGAAGTCGGCAACTACTGGCACTACGACGAAAACGGCACACCGACCGTTTGGGAAGTAAGCGCAAGTTGATTTTATAACAAAAACAGCCAAGAGCTCGGCAATGCCGAGCTCTTGGCTGTTTTATCTGCGTTTTAGTTAACTATCATAAGCGAATAGACAAACGGCAGAGCGTCCGAATTTCTATCTATTCTCACCGTGACCTTTTCGGCACCGTTCTTGGGAGTAAAGGTTCTTGATATCTCTTGTATGCCGTCCCCCGTAACGCTATGACGCGTCGTATCACCGTCGATAGCAAGGTCTATGCTGAACGTTCCGTTATGTCCCTTGCCGCGAATAACGATGGTGTTTTCAACGCCCTGCTTTACCTTCATATCGTAAGAGAACCAACCGTGTGTCTTAAGCACAGACCAAGCAGCTCCCCTCTCCGAGCCCGCCGTGCGGCAGTTTCCGTCGTCGAGAGTGAGCGCACCCGAAAAGTTAGGCTCGCTCTTTCGGTTGTGTCCCTCTCCAAAGCCGCCTGCTACGACAAAATCCACAGGAGAAAGCTCGGAGAGCGCACGTCTTGCCTCTACCTCAAGCTCTACCGCTTTTCCAAGCATCTGTTTAAGGTAATGTACCTGGCTCATTCTCTCGGTATATTTTACCGTAAGGCTGTAGGTCATAAACGCGCTGTTGGGCTTGACCGCAAGCACCTCGCAATACCAGTCCTTGCCAAGCTCGGCGTATCCTGCCTCGTCAAGCTCGGTCATCTTATCGATGGACGTAAATATCTCAGGAAGCGCGCTTTCATCGTTATCCTCAAAGTATCTCGCACAGGCGATATAGACCTTAGCAAGCTCCTTGAAGATTTTAGCAACGTAGCAGAAATTTGCAAAGCGCATATAGATGCTGTAATATTTATCGGCATCAAGCTTGCCCTCAAGCGTTTTAACAAGAGCGAGCTTTTGCTCTATTGCCTCGATCGCCTCATCCTTATCTCTAAGCACCACCTCGGGGCGGAAATATTTAAATCCGTCCGCAAGCTGCTCCTGTGTGAGCTCAAAGTCGCTTCTGAACATTCTATAGCTATTCTTCATTACAGGCAAGGTCGGGAAGCGGCTGAGCCAGTGGAGTATCTTTCCCTCAGCGTGCATAGCCTTTATCTGAAGCTGCTCCGTGCCGCTCATCGCCTCTTTTACGACTGCGCCGTATTCACCGTACTCACGGGTGAAGAACGCGTCTATTGCCGCATCAACGTCTCTGCCGTCAACCGCGGCATCCATTATCTCAAGGTTTACCTCGTTGGGTGTACCGAAAGGAATATATCCGTCGCGGTCGATACGCGAAACGTAACCGCGCACCCCGTAGCCGTTGCAGTATTCCACCCTTTTGATTATATGGTCTTTAAGCATAAGGGGCAAAAAGCCCTTGCCAAAATACTCGCCAAAGATATCCGTTTCAACGATAAGCGGATTCTTTATTCTTGCGAAGAATGGGTTTGCGGGTCTAAAAAGCGACCAGTCGTATTTTGTCCACTTATCGCAGACGAGAAGCTCGCTCGATATGCGCTCATAAGCATCCATAAGGTCGTCGTAGTCCTTAGCAAGACTTGCAAAGGGGCGGACTATAAGCTCTTTTCCGTTTTTCTTACAAGCGTTATAAAGTATCTCCGTCACGTATCTTACACGCTCTACCTTATCAAGCTTTTGATTTTTGAGCTTAAGAAGCGGTATTCTGGTTTCGTGAAGCGTAAGAACGATACCTGACATATTGGGATAGGCATGGAAAAAGTCGTCTATCTTATTCTCAAGGAAATCCTTGATAAGCGGATGAGTTACCTCAACGTCTCCGTCCGCGTTATGTATCTCGGGATACACCTCGTCGAAGCGAAGCGGTATTTCCAACTCGTGATGCCAATAATAGCTCTTGATGCCGTGAGCGGCAACCATATCAAGAGCCTCGTTGACTACCTTTTGGCAGTATTCTACGTACTCTGCATCCTTCTCATCGTTAAACTGCGAATATTTGCGGTAAAACATCATACCGTCGCAGTTGCCTCTGACGCGGTCATGCGTAGGGCCAACAAGTTCAAAATGCTTTATGCCGTGCTCTATTGCATACTCAGCGCACTTTTTGAGATATTCCCCCTCAACTCTTACGGGGTTCAAAAAGGATATGCCCTTGGTCTGCTTATTCATATATACTCCTTTTCCAACGGTTATTTATATGTATTATACACTATCCAACTTCCTTTTTCAATAGATTTATTTTTTTTGATACAATTAATTTTTCATTTATACTTCTTACTGTCACAGGTCTTCGCAAAAAGATATTCGAAGCACTTCGCTATGATGTTTGTGGCAATGCTTCTTCTTACACACTGAATCAAAGCTTTCACGAAAACAATACAACGGCAAGGAGGATTCCTTGCCGTTTTTATAATTTTTACTTTAAAAAAGTATATTTTTGTGATATAATGTAAAAAAAATAATTTTTTTGCAAAAACGTGAAAGGTTTTAAGGAAAAAACTTACTTAATATAGTGAACCTTTTTATAACTTTTTCACGGAGGACACAAAATGAGTAAAGAAAATCAGGCAAATGACACGGCTCTTCTTTCAGATGAGCAGATAATAGATCTGTATTGGGTGAGAAACGAGAGTGCTATCACGGAAACCGATCGAAAGTACAAGCGTTATTTATACAGTATCGCGTATAACATTCTCCATGACGAGCTTGACTGCGAAGAATGCTTGAACGATACGTATCTTGGTACATGGAACAGTATTCCGCCCACCAGACCATCTATATTTCAGATATTTTTGTCTAAGATAATGAGAAACACAGCAGTCGTTCGATACAAGTACAATACTGCAAGCAAGCGTGTTCCTTCAGAATTTAAAACTTCTCTCGATGAGCTTAACGGTTGCATTCCCTACACTGAATCCGCCGAGGAAGCATATCTTTTAGAGGAGCTTAGCAGAGTTATCAGTGACTTTCTGCGCTCGCTCCCCGAAAGACGCGCATTCATTTTCGTTTGCAGATACTACTGCTCAGACAGCATATCAAACATCGCGCAGATGCTTCACACCAGCGAAAGCACGGTATTCCGTGAGCTTACAGCTATAAGAAACAGTCTCAAAGAGCTCCTCATAAAGGAGGGATACGATTATGTCAAATAACAAAAAAGATAATTTTATAATTGATATTATCTCGGGTATCGACCGAAGCATAATCGACAAGCACCTCATCAAGCGCTTCAAGTTGTGGGACAAAAAAGGCAATGCTTCCCACAGAAAAGCGATCATTTCGGTATGTGCGGCGGCTGCTTGCTTCCTGTTTTTGTTTACGACAGTATTTATATTCATTATCAACGGAAAACAAGTGCCAGTATATACGGGTATGACGGTCTCCAACTCATCTCCCATCACTCCTGATGCCGCAAGCATTGAAGGCAGATCCGGCATCTCATTTTTGAGCGCATCGGAATATCACGTTTCAATACTTGGAGAGCCCGAGGCGGAAGAAACAAGTAATACCGAAACAAAAGAAAACACATCCACCGACACAAGCGCCGAAGAGCAGCAGAGTGCCGAGCAGGCTGTTGACAGCGTATTCCCCGTTGTCGAGGGAGCTATCCAAGAATATTACGCAAAGAAAAACGAGGATATCTACATACTCATCCATATCGATAACCCTGACGACTTTGAAATTCTATCATTCACACTTAACGGTGTTAAGTACGCTTCTCATATGTTCGAGGACGGCTCAACTCTCGAAACACTTATACTCAAATATAATGTTGGCGACGTACAGGGCGTTCAGCAGTATACGATCGACGCTATAAAATACGTTGACGGCGACCGAATAAAGGACGTTCGTATGAGCGGAGAAAAGACTGTCACCGTAAACATTACGCCCGAAGCCCAGCCTACGGTTACGGTCAACTCCGACGTCGTCGGTTTCAATCATCTCGCGCTTGACGTAAGCGTTACCGATACGCTTGGACTCATAAAGGGAGAGGACAAGCTCCACGCCGTGCTTCTTGATGGAGAGACGGTAGTGCAAAAAGTAGTTCTCACCGAGGGACGCTTCGCGCTATTCAGCGGTCTTGTATCAAACAAGACGTACACTTATACCGTTGTTGCCGTATATGATGCCATTGACGGTCAAGGCGAGGTAGCGCACGTACTGCTGAGCAAAAATGTAACTACCGTCAATGCAGTTGAATTCAACACAAAGAACGACGGTTGGAATTTGACTATATCACCAAAATGGCACAAGGTATTCCCCGAAGGACATACATTTGAAAGCTTGGCTTTATATGACGGCGACACCAAGCTGCGCGACCTTGCCATTGATACAACGGTAATAAGCGATATGCCATATGCTAAGACACTTACGCTGGTAGGTACGTATAAGTATGCAAACGGCACACACAAGGTCGAGTGCGATTTCACCTCTCCCGCAACGTCGGCAGGACTTAATATCTCCAACGGAAAAGTAGTAGGGATCGGAAATTGCAACGATACTGTTATTTACATCGATATGCCCGTTTCGGCAAATGCCTTTGAAAACCAGCACCACATAAAAGAAATTCATCTTGGACCCAACGCTAAGATGATCGGAGATTCTGCGTTCAAGAGCTGTTCCTCTATTAGATATGTCAGCATAAATGGAGACAATACGATTCTTAATAGCGGTGCATTTGCTAACTGTACAAGCCTCAAAAGTATATCTCTACGCGGAAAGATACTGTCTATTGAAGCTTCGGCATTCGAGAATTGCACGAGAATCACAGAGCTTGTGATTCCCAAAAACGTTGTTACACGCATAGAAGCAGGGGCGTTCAAAGGCTGTAACTCCATATCTTCACTTACTCTTCCCTTTCTGGGAGAAACAAGAGTTGATGAGGGAAATGAATATATCGGTCACATATTCGGCGCAATAAGTTACTCAAAGCAATCAGCTGTCGTTCCCACAGCACTCAAAAAAGTCGTTATCACAGGCGGCTCATCGATAGATTACTGGACAGCCTTTTATAAATGTCAACACATTGAGGATATAACCCTCCCTGCCTCTATGACGGATTTCGTTACTCATAACACAAATATGTCCTTCGAAAACAAGCTTAAGAATATTTCGCTCTTGGGAGAAAACTCAAAGTATAAAATAGACGGAAACTGTCTCATACTCAAGTCCTCAAATGCTCTGCTCTTGGGCACTGCGAATTCAATAATTCCGAGCTACGTTACCTCGATCGATCCTAATGCATTCACAGGAAATACTCTTATTACAGCAGTCACCATTCCAAACAACGTAACTGTAATAACAGACTCTATGTTCGAAGGGTGTGCGTCTCTTTCAAGTGTGGTTTTGCACCAAAACATAACGTCAATAGGTGCAAGAGCCTTTATGGGCTGTTCGTCCTTGCAAAACATAACGCTCCCCTCGGGAATAACAGAGATAGCCGATCACACGTTCGACGGCTGCCACGCCCTCACAAGCATAAATATCCCCGTGGGTGTTACACGCATAGGAGATAGCGCATTTGCCAAATGTTCGCTTATCGACGTCGTCATTCCCGCAAACGTCAAGAATATTGGAAAGGCTGCATTTTATCAAAGCGATACGACCCCCACGCTCACATCTGTAACCTTTATAGAACCTAACGGTTGGAGTGCTTACGATGCGCTGACAAATACTCCAGCGCCCTTTGACAGTACTGTTTTCGGAACTCCCTCCGATGCAGCTGCTCATCTTGGAAAGGACTCTCAAAACTATTATACTCGCACATAAAAAATGTCCCCGCAAGGCTTTCGCCTTGCGGGGAATTTTTGTTATCAGTCTTCCTCGGATTCAACGACCTCTAAAATTCCTGAAATAGGAACTATACGATAGTTTTTGGTAACGTCGTTTCCGACGGCGTCGAGTATCATTACGGTAGACAAGTCTATATCGTTGATAACTTCACCAACGTCCGTAATACTTCCTCTTGCGATAGCATACAGGGTATGTCCTTCGGCAAGGCTACCCATGGTCACGGAAACCTTTGAATTTACAAGTAGCTCACCGTCATACGTCTTACTTTCGCTCGCAGCCGTTATCTCTATATCCCTGGAAATGATATTTATTGGAATATATTCTGTTCCATCGGGATTTGAAGCGTCAAATACAAGTCTGTATTTTGAAGTAACGTCATTTCCGTTGCTGTCCTTGACAGTAAAGGTTGCGTATTTTTCAATATTTCCGTTTATATCGCTAATGGTCAAACAACCAACGTCGATAAGCCAAATATCAAGCTCAAGCTCAAGACTAAGTCCGCTCTCTAAGTCGAGAGCCTCCCAGTCTCTGCCTCCAAACGCAAAGACCTTACCGTTATACTCACGTTCAAGCTCATAAAGCAGTACGGTGATTGTCTTTTTATCCGCAGGAAATACCTCGAGAACACCTTCCTTATAATCTATATCGAAGTTCTCCGTAACATCATTTCCGTCAGGGTCATACAGCTTAAACTCGCTAATGGTGCTTGCTCCGCGTCCCACATCTGTCTGACTGCCTCTTATCACAACGTCGAACGTATAGCCCTCATCCAACAAAGCCTTAAGGCTTGCTGTTATATCAAGCTCGTTCTTTGCCTCGAGAGGCTCACCGTCATATGCTTTGCTTTGATATTCGGGGATCAGCTCCAGCTTCGGACGAATGCTTCCCGTGCCAGACATTGATCCGGTGACCTCTACCTGTATCCAACCGACACCGTAGATATATACCTCTACCCAAGCGTGTCCGGGAGTCGTAACGTTTGTCCAAACACCAGCCTCTGTATTTACCATATATCCCGTCACATATCGCGCGGGAATACCGAGAGCTCTGTAAAGCATAACGGCAGATGTAGCGTAATGACGGCATACACCCTCTTTGTAGGTCCTAAGGAATTCAACTGCCACGTCTCCGCTTGTATCAAGCGCCGTGTCATAAGCAAGATTATACGTCGCGCTGTTTCTGATATAGCTCGCTATCTTATAAATAACGCTTCCGTCATTTATATCAAAGCCCTGCTCTGCTATGACCGTCAACATATACGCCTTTGTACTTGTCGGTATATCAAGATAGTTTAGATCAACGAAGTCTCTGTAATCCTGCTCGTAGCTTGTATATTCACCAAGATTTCCTCTTAGTGAGTATATATTCTCAAGAGCTGCGGTAGGAAGATTGTAGTGAGAGACCGTGTAGTCGTACTCGATTATGCCTGTATAATGAGTATCATAACCTGGTACGGTATTATTTCCTGACGTACCGATATAATACGGAAGCATATAATTCTCCGTGATAAGATCGATCTGGGCTATCCTCTCGGTCACTCCGAAATTCTTTAGCGCGAAAGATGTCAGATAGTTATAGCTGTATCCACCGGGAAGTGTCGTTCCATAGTCCAGAGAGCTTCCCCAACCAGTAGTTCCGTTATAAACGCCGTAGCTGTTTTGTCTTAGATACATCAATCCGCCCTTGTCGCTCAATACCTTGGCAACGGTTATCTTGTACTCCTTGGGTTCGTATACCTCAAGCGTACCGTACACTCTCCGTATAGTGTAATAGGCAGTTGCACTATTTCCAAATTCATCTTTTATCGTGCCAACAGAGAAAGTGTTTTTGGAAATACCTACCTCTGTTCGAGTGCCCGTTACAGTCACGACAGGCTCGGAGTGCCCTTCCTTGAGCGCTCCATCGGTGTAGGTTATCGTATAATTGTGATTTGTAAGCGGTGTTCCATCGTATGCCTTTTCATCGCTTTCAGAACTTATCGTTATGATAGCCCACGGTTTTACGACCAGCTCACCCTGAACATAAGATATCTCATAGTTGTCGGTTACGGGTGTGCCGTTCTCATCGGTAATTACCGTATTCTCGCATACGATATTGTTATTGCTTTTACCTATACTCGTCCTTGTACCCGTGATATCCAGGAAAAGATTATGCCCTTGTACGATCGGGTATTCGGTGCTGTCGCTCACACCGCCGCCTGCGGTAAGAGGTGTTCCGTCGTATTTTTTCTCTGCGCTGTAGCTCTCGACGGTTATGGGTCTCTTTGTTACCTCAAGCGTACCGCACGTAAGCTTTATATTATAATTGCTCGTAACGTCCTTACCGTTATGGGTTATAACCATGTTGGAAAGCGTTGCTGTATTATCGCTTATTCCAACGTTTGTTTGCGTTCCCGTATACGCTCCGTCAAGAGACAGCTCGTGTCCTTCAACAAGTCCACAATCTTCGGTCGGTGCCGCAACGGTGTGCTCATGCTTTGTAAGCGGAGTGCCATCGTACATCTTAGTTGCCGACTTTGTCTCAACGTATACTAAGCGTTGTGTTATTGTGATAGTACCCGTCGCGTCGTAACTCACGTTGTAGTTATGCGTAATGTCCCTGCCGTTTTCGTCCTTGATAACCACCGATCCGTCAACGATATAGCTCAAGGTCTCACCAACGTCAGTCCTTGTACCGCTCATCTGACACGTGATGGTATGATTTGTCGGTACACTCCACTGCGTGCTAATGATCTGGATGTCGGTAGGACCGTGCGCCTTTCCGTCATAAGTAACGGCTACGTCTTCGGGCTTTATCGAGATATAATTCTGGGATATCGTAAACGTTCCCGTTTCGAAATCGCCGAGATCATAACATTCCGAAACGTCTTCTCCCGTATGTGGATTGGTAATGGTATACTCAAATATTTCGTTTTGGGTATTTATCACATCGGTATGTGCCGTTCCCGAGATGATCTTAAACACGTCATCTCCTTGGAAAGCTCCTACGGTAACATCCCAATACCAGTTCTTTTGCTCTTTTCCGTTATACGTTCCGTGGTAATCTCTTGTTTTTATACGTACCGTGCGCTTTGTCACCTCAAGAGTACCGAATTGCTCGTCAATAATATAATTTGAGGTGGTATCTCTTCCGTAAAAATCAAACACCGTGATCTTTACCGAGTTTGTTACAGTACCTACGTTTCTGATAGTCGCAAATGAACTTGCATGCCACGTCTGCATATAACCGACGTTTCGCACTTCCTTAACGTCTCCGCTGTGAATACTCGAGTCGTATATCCACGTTTCGTTGCTGGTAACTACGGTCAAGACACACTTTTCTATTTTGAGCGTTCCACGCTCAAAGAACATAGAATGATTTGATGTCTTATCTTCGCCGTAAGCATCAACTATCTTGATCTCCAGTATGTTATCGTATTCACCGCTGTTTTTCACCACAGTACCCGACGTAACAATAGACGTATGGTTCTTTGCAAGAGGTGTAGACGGGTCTATCTCATATTCATAGAATTTGTGGTCCTCGCCGTCATAAGTGGCTGTGTAATCACCCGTTTTGATCACCACCGTGCGCTTCTCAACGCTCAGCGTTCCTACGTTTTGGGTGATCGTATACTTGCTCGTGGCGTCCTTACCGTCAGCAGTTACGACCTTGAGCGACGCAGGCACATTTTTGATAGTTCCAACGTCCTTTATCGACTTATCGAATACCGCTATAAGATTGTCTCCGTTAACAAGCTCTCCGCCCGTCAGCTCATACTTATCAAACGAAAAATCCTTGCCGTTATAGACCGTAGAGCTATCCTCAACCGTAACCGTTATCTTTCTCGGCACTATCTTGACCGACGCAGGCACGATATTGATATTGTATGCATTGCTTACGTCATTTCCGTTTGCGTCAACTATCCTTACCGAAGAAGCAACAGGGGTTACCAGCGTTTTATCCGCAAGTATATCCGCATATTCAAATTTATCACAAACAAGCTGATCTCCGTATTCAAGAGAGCCCGTCAGCGTAGGTGTCTCACCGTATACCACCGAAGGACTTGGCGATACGTCTATCGTCTTCGGCAGTATGGCAAATTGCACCTCGGCGGAATGCTTGACAGTTCCGAATGAGCCCTCTCCAACGGCGCGAACGTAATACGTTCCAGGGAAAGTGGGAGCTTGCGCTATCCACTCACCGTTAGGATCGGCGGCATATTCGTAACTTACGTCACTCATAAATGCGCTGGCTTCGCACTTTATGCTTTGTCCGTACGTTATCTGCGTAGAAACAGTCACTTCTCCAACCGTTCCCTTTACAGCAAGTAACGTCGAAACACCAGCGATTATCAAGCATACCGTCGGTATGATTATTGGGAGCAAGCGCACTATCACAGATAGCACGCGTGCCACCCTTTTAATCCTTTGTTCGTAATTGTCGTATTGCATATTAATTCCTTAAATAAATTTACGTTTGAGGAGCAGTAGTAACTCTTAATTCACCGTTAACGAGCGTTATCTCGTAATTGCTCGTAACGTCGTCTCCTTTGGCATTGCTTATTTTAATACTTCCCACCGATATCTTGTTATCCGAGTATCCTCTGTTGACCTGCGAGCCAACCACCTCGTAAGCGACTATTTCGTCTCCCGTGGCAAGCTTTGTTTCATCATATTCTATCTCGTTACATGTAAGTTCAGTGCCGTCGTATTGCTTGACCGCATCCTTCGCCTTGACCGTTAAGCTTCTGCGCGAGATAACTACCGTACCGTACGTTCTGTCAAACTTATAGTAATCACTAACGTCCGTATCTCCGTCGAATATCTGCACCTTAAAGGTATTGCGCAGTGTTCCCGCGTTGTAGACAGCTGTCATCGTTATCACTGGCACGTGGCTACTTGAAACAAGATCCTCTCTGTTAAGGAAGTTTACACGTTGATCGACTGCCTCTCCGTAGACCTTATTATCACTATAGCTTTCAAACCTTAAAATCGAATAGTAAACGTGTACAACACCCTTTTCGCATACCACGTTGAACTCATCCGTAACGTCTTGATCGGCTGCGTTGAATAATTTGAAGCTTATTATTTCGCTTTGGCTCTTACCAAGCTCAGTTTGAGAACCGACAACAACAGCCTCGTAACGGTAGCCCAGAGCCTTCAGCTTAGTAAGCAGATCACCCGTTACGGTATTGGAAGCATAAAGAGTTGTACCGTTGTATTTTTGAGAAACGGTAGCGGGCTTGATCTTGAGCTCGGGCTTTTCCTCTCCTTCGGAGCCACCTCCGCCTCCGCCGCCTCCGCCGCCTCCGCCACCGGAGCCACCGGAACCGCCATTTCCGTTACCTGCGCCACCGCCCGTAACTTCAACCATTATCCAACCCATTCCGTCAACGTAGACTTCGACCCAAGCGTGAGCCGTCTCAGCCTTAACGTCAGTCCACTCACCGGCTTCGGCATTAGCTACTATACCTACGGTATATCTTGCGGGAATACCCATACTTCTGTACAGCATAGTTGCTGCCATAGCGTAATGACGGCAAACTCCCTCTTTATAATCAGCGAGAAATGCAAGAGCAACGTTGCTCTCGTTATCCAAATTGGTGTCATATTCAAGATTATAGGTTGCGGAAGACTGTATATACTTTGCGACCTTATCTATCGTTTCAAGTATATTCAATGAAGAAAAATCCTCGGATAGTACAATAGCCTCAAAAAATGTCCTTGTTACATCGTCCACCGCAAGATAATTATCATGAACGAATTTTCTGTAATCCAACTCATACGTCGCGTACAATGATGGCAGAGAAAGCACCGATGTTGGAGCATCGTAATAAGAAACGGTCCACTCCTCACTTGTGTCTCCCTCGGCAACCGTATCGGACTTCTGAATAGCGTGGATCGGTGGCATCGGAGAGAGATAATACGGAATTACATATTGCTCATAAAAAGCCTTTATCTTAAGCTCATATTGCGGCGCACCGTTTGCTTCAAGCGCAAGGCTTGAAACGTACATTGCGGAAAATTCATCTTCTATCAGCTTCTCATAAGCAGTTGCCGCGTCAAAGCCTTTTCCGTTATAATTTCCGTAGCTTGCCTCTTTAAGATATATTTTTGCTTTTCTATCTGAGTACACCTGATACAGCACCGTTTGAGGATCTACCCCTCCAAGACCTCCGCCGCCGAAATTGTCCGGACCGTTAGAACCTGCAGGCGGAGCATCGGGAGAATATACCAAAAGAGTTCCCTCTCGCATCACTATCTGATAGTTGCCCGTAACGTCAGCTCCAACGAAGTCGTATATTTTCACCTCCGACATGGTGTTTGCCGACTCTCCGATCTCGATCTGGTATCCCGTAACCTTCGCAACGACAAAGTGTCCTATTGCAACTCCGTCGAAATCCTCAGCTACGTTGTATTCGAGCTTGGTAAGAGGCATACCGTCATACGCCTTCGTTGCGCTTGGCGTTGACACGGCTATCGTTCTCGGATTTACCTTCAGCGTACCGTAATTATATTGAATTTTGTAATCAGAGGTAACGTCAGTACCCAGCTCATCGTGTATAACTATCTCGACAATGTTTTTACTCTCGCCAACGTTTGTTTGTGTGCCCGTAAAATTGACCTTGCCGACCGTATGCCCTTTCTTGAGCTTTCCTTCCGTTATCTTCCAAGTATAATTTGTAATAGGCGTTCCATCATACTTCGCCTCAAAGCTCTCCGTTTCTATCACGAGGGTATTCTGACCAAAACCCGAGACAGTCATTACTATGAGCGTCGCAAGGGCAAATACCAACCCGAACATCACGGAGCATATTATGGTTATTGCTTTACTTCTCTTCAACATAATACTTACTTTCAATAATTTATTTTTTGCTTACGCGTTTCTCTGAAGTCTATGGATATACTCCTTACAAAGCGGCATCTTATCGACGCCGAAAAGCTCGTCTATATACGCAATAAGTCCCTCTGCCGAATTCCTCAGATATATCGGGTTCTGCGTCTCAAGCTTTCTCATTATCTTCTTTGACAGTATATCGTCAAGTGCCTTGAGCTCGTCTCCTCCGCAGCTTACGTATACGGGTATATACTGTCTTATCTGCTTCATTATTCTGTTTCCGAACGTTATGTGGAAGTGATCTATCAAGTACTTATCCAGTGCCTCAAGTCTCTTTCTGTTTCTACGGCTTATCTCATATTCCTTAAGCGCTATCGATACAAGCTCGTTGAACTGCTCTGCTGACACGGGTCTGCGAGCTGTCTTGGGTGCTGCAAATCTCTCACACTTAGTATCAAGGTTGAGTATCATTGCTCTATCGTACACCTTATCGGATATTGCGAACGTCGAGTCGTCGTTATTCGCCGTTCCTATAAACCACATATTATCGGGAAGCTTTATTCTTCCGTCCTTCAGGCTCTGAGGATCGCTCTCCCACATATCCGATACTACCTCAAGATATCTCTGCTCTGCGTTGGGAAGCTCGAGAAGTGACAAAAACTCTGCAAAGTAATACTCTACTCTCGCTATGTTCATCTCGTCCAGCACCGTGATATACATATCCTTGCTGTAATTAGCCTCGTACATCTTCTCAAGCAAAAGTGTTTCGTTAAATCTCTTGGTAAACTCGTTATAATATCCTATAAGGTCGGTTCTTTCTTTCCACATAGGCTGTACGGGTATTACCGTTGACATATTGTCTATATACATTCCGTATGCGTGAGCAAGCGAGGTCTTTCCTGTTCCCGACATACCCTGAAGTATGATAAGCTTTGATACCGCCATTCCTGCGATAAATCTTCTTATGTCCTCTATGTCGTAATAAAGCTTCAGCTCTCCTGCCGCGTAGTTTCTGAACTCCTCGCACAAAAGCTTTAATGTCAAGCTCTTATCATAGCTCTTATGTCCGTAGCTCAGCTGTCTGCGGTCTATCTCGCATAGCATGCAAAATCTTTCGCCGCTCTCCTCTGCCTCTTCTCCCTCTTCTTCTTTTCCTACGTTTACTACGATGGGGGAGTTGATGTCCACCTCGGCTTTTTCCGCTTTTTTGGAAAACTTAGAAACCAACATCAATGCCAAAAGCACAATGAGCAGCACGGGTATCAGCACCGCGAACGCAACTATATAATAGAACGTATCCGCTCTCAAGACACCGCTGACGTTGATGCCTCCTCTGGTCTTAATGTAATAAATGACCGCAAACAACGTAAGAGCGAACATCAGCGATACGGCAACAAGCAAAAATATTAACTTTTTTCGTTTTGGATTCATTTCAGTCATAATATTCTTTCTCCGCGTTACCCTTTACGCTTCTTTTCTCCCTTGAGCTTATCATAGCTCAAAAGCTTCTTACGTATCTTCTTCTTGGCTTCGCCCCATTGACTTTCATAGAAGGCAACAAATGCTTCAAGCTGTTTTTCAAGCTCGTCAAAGCCCTGCTTATCGGTATAGTCTTCGTCAGATGCAACAAGTCCCTGCTCTATGCGCAATGCCTTGATCCTTGCCTCGAGCGAAAGATTATTGTCAGCAAGCTCTTTTTTCTCCGCACCGAGTGCTTCGTTTTGTGCCTCGCTCTCGTTCAGCTTTGCCTGGATCGCAGAGATCTGCTCGTTCGCCATTTCTTTCTGCGCGTCCATACGGCTCTGCATAGCGGCTATGCGCTCGTTGTTCTTTGCGATAAGCTCCTGCTTTTCCTCTTCGTGCTTTTGAGTGAGCTCGAGCTTTTCCTGCTCGTGTCTTGCGGACATTTCATTGATCTGCTGAATATGCTCACTCTTAAGCCTTTCGATATCCTCAAAATACTTAAGCTCGCGAGCAGCCATCTCCTCGTTAAGCGCAACTATATCCTGCTCTCTTTGCTCGACCGTTTCCTTAAGCATCTTCTCAGAAGCCTTAAGCTCCGCTATATCGCGGCACAACGAATCAACGCTCGTCATATGGCTATTGATAAGCTTTATTTGCTTCTCTAAAGCAAGGATATACTCCTCGGAAGACATCTCGGAGTTATCAAGCTTTCTTCTTAGCGCTTTGAGCTGTTCTGCCTTTTGAGCTATCTCTTGCTCCTTGCGTCTTATCTGCTCAAGCTCATATTCGCTCTTGAGCACTCCCTCTATATCAAGACCGTGTTCATAAGTCAAAAAGCTTATAAGAGAGCAAACGTCTGCTATCTCGTCTCCGATATCGTCTCCAAACGGAGAAATGTCGGTATTTCGAGGCTCGACCGTGTATCCCTCCTTATCGTATGAAACAACGTATTCATACAGTGCGACCGCTGCCTTGAAGTTATTATCCATCTTAAGGACGTTGGTCTTGGTTATGGGCGGCTTGAGCATAGCGACCTTTGCCTGCTCCTCCATAAGAGGTGTTGCAAGCAGTGCGATCACACTCTTAAGTATGAGGTCCATACGGTCGATTATATCTTTCGCCTCGTTATGGTCTCTGAGATACTTATCGTTATTGCGCTCCTCGTGAAGCTCGATGCTATACGATATTTTCTGCGAAGGGGTAACGACAGTTTTATTAAGAGTAAGCGAGCCGTCATACTTATTTGAAAACTCAAGTATCTTATCGTATCTGATAGTTACAAAATCCCTAAGATAGCAAAGGAGCATATAAAGGAATCTATTCTCATATACAGTGTAATCATTGAGTCTTTCCACGCTGTAAAGCTTATCGGGGATGATATCGTCACCCTCCTGCTCACGCGTGATAAGATTGCTGTGCTTTGCAAGATGTTGAACGGAGTCCTTGGATATGTGCTTTACCTTTTCTATCGGCAGAACTTCCCCGTTTGAGTATATGAACTGTCTTTCTTCCTTTATAGCCTTTTCAATGTAAACAAGGCCCTTTTCTATCTCGCAGATCCAGTCCTCATCAACGTCGCAAACGTTTCTTATTACAGTAAGAGTCTCACTCTCTGTATCGGTACGCGAAATATTTCTTCGCTGTGAGCTGCAATCTCGGTTTTTCGTGGTTACCGCGCGGTATTCAAGCCACGCACGGTAAAAAACGTCTAATTGGTTCATATGTTAAATCCTTTGCGATCTTACGCGTTTCTCTGAAGTCTATGGATATACTCCTTACAAAGCGGCATCTTATCGACGCCGAAAAGCTCGTCTATATACGCAATAAGTCCCTCTGCCGAATTCCTCAGATATATCGGGTTCTGCGTCTCAAGCTTTCTCATTATCTTCTTTGACAGTATATCGTCAAGTGCCTTGAGCTCGTCTCCTCCGCAGCTTACGTATACGGGTATATACTGTCTTATCTGCTTCATTATTCTGTTTCCGAACGTTATGTGGAAGTGATCTATCAAGTACTTATCCAGTGCCTCAAGTCTCTTTCTGTTTCTACGGCTTATCTCATATTCCTTAAGCGCTATCGATACAAGCTCGTTGAACTGCTCTGCTGACACGGGTCTGCGAGCTGTCTTGGGTGCTGCAAATCTCTCACACTTAGTATCAAGGTTGAGTATCATTGCTCTATCGTACACCTTATCGGATATTGCGAACGTCGAGTCGTCGTTATTCGCCGTTCCTATAAACCACATATTATCGGGAAGCTTTATTCTTCCGTCCTTCAGGCTCTGAGGATCGCTCTCCCACATATCCGATACTACCTCAAGATATCTCTGCTCTGCGTTGGGAAGCTCGAGAAGTGACAAAAACTCTGCAAAGTAATACTCTACTCTCGCTATGTTCATCTCGTCCAGCACCGTGATATACATATCCTTGCTGTAATTAGCCTCGTACATCTTCTCAAGCAAAAGTGTTTCGTTAAATCTCTTGGTAAACTCGTTATAATATCCTATAAGGTCGGTTCTTTCTTTCCACATAGGCTGTACGGGTATTACCGTTGACATATTGTCTATATACATTCCGTATGCGTGAGCAAGCGAGGTCTTTCCTGTTCCCGACATACCCTGAAGTATGATAAGCTTTGATACCGCCATTCCTGCGATAAATCTTCTTATGTCCTCTATGTCGTAATAAAGCTTCAGCTCTCCTGCCGCATAGTTTCTGAACTCCTCGCACAAAAGCTTTAATGTCAAGCTCTTATCATAGCTCTTATGTCCGTAGCTCAGCTGTCTGCGGTCTATCTCGCATAGCATGCAAAATCTCTCGCCGTTCTCCTCTGCTTCTTCTCCCTCTTCTTCTTTTCCTACGTTTACTACGATGGGGGTCTGAGCGGAGACAGTGGCATTATGCTTATCGCTTCCGCCTATCATAACAGCGAATATGATAGCCGCTATTATGACAAGAAGCACGATCAAGTATATAGCTATTGCATAGCCCGACGTTATCGCTCCCACAAACTTCGCAAAAGGTGTTGTGGCGGCAACGTTCAGCGCCGTTTCTATTACCATTGGAATATCAAACATTTTGTATTGCTCCTCTTAAAACTTATACGATATCGGCGCGCGACGTCTTTACAAATTCCTTGCACTTATCGACGCTGTCCTCACCAAGTATATCCTCAAGTACGACACAGAAAGACTTTTCTTCCTTGTCCATATTTCCGCTCAAAGCACTTACAACGGACGGCAAAATCTTTGAACAGACCGCTGTTTCAAGCACCTCTGCCCGGTCACCTGCGCAAGCAAGATATACGGCAACGTACTTTTCAAGGCACAGCCACATCTTGTTACCCATATTGTACTGTGTATGAGCCGCAACGTACTCCTCAAGTCTATCGAGCTTCTTCCAATCGTCCTCGTCCACATCGGCAGATACACCAAGCTTTTCGGTAAGATAATCAAGCTGATAATAGCTGAACTTCTTGATACCGTCATGGTGAGGCGTGCTCTCACACTCAACAAATCTTACGTTTGTAACGGTAGCCACATCGAGCACATTCTGAGAAAGCGCATCTATACGCTCGTCTTCACCAATATTAACTATGAACCACAGGTTCTGAGGAATGTAGTAAGTCGTTTCGGTATAGCTCTCATTAAGAGCAGTTACTCTGCAAGCACCCAAAGGATTCTTAGCAAAGTTTACGAAAGGCTCAAAGTAGGTATTAAAATTCTCAAGAGCAGCTCCGTAAAGGCCTGCAAAATGAATGTTCTGGGGAGTATTACGGGCAGCATCAAACGAAAGACAGATGTCTGTCTTTATTCGCGCTCCCTGATCGTTCTTTTTAAAGAGTACGTTATCATAGGTTGCATAGCTGTCGTCCGCCACATCAAAATGAGACGTTGTTTCAAAAAACCCGCCAAGCAATATCAAAAGGTTCTTAAAATGCTCCTCGTCAAGCCCTTTTACGAACACAAGTCTCGACGATGCTATCGAAGCAAAAAGTTCTCTGACCGTCTCTGTATTAAATTTAAATCCCTTTTCGGTAGCCAGCAATTCGAACTCACGAACAGCATTCTCAAACGACTGCTCGCTATCGATATAAAGATGATACTGTGCGTCTACGCCCTCAAGACCTGCGTCTGCTACCTCTACGACCTTTTCCTCGGCAGCAACGTCAAATTCCTTGATAAACATTCTGTCAGCAACGTACACCGGGATCTCCTCGGCATCCTTGAACATTTCGGCATTTACCTCGTCAAGCTTTGCCTTGTCCTCTTTGTATTCTCTATTTCTATAAACAGCCTCAAGCACCAAGAAAGTTATTCCGACTATTCCGAGCGCTATTGCAAACAGATCAAAGAAAATAGCTTCCACGTTGGCAAAAAGGCAATACATCTTAAGAGCCAACGCAAGCGCAAGCGACACGCCTCCCGCTATAAAATTAAATACTGACTTTCTTCTCATGACTGTAAAATCTTCCTCCAGTTTGTATTTATCAGACAAAATGTTACTTTCAATTTGTACGTATTCGCTGAGCACCTCTCCACTGTGCTCTATCTCAGCTCCGCCGATGCTGACCTTTGCAGCCGCGCGTATATCCAAAACAGATGCACCGGCATAAACCGTGTACACGCCCTTTTCAACGTATATACCGCCATCTTTTCCGTCATATAAATAAGGAATATCGAACGGTATGCTAACGTCTATCTCCTCGCCCGCTTCAAGTCTTACTCTCGCATAACCCATAAGCTCTTTTCTCGGGCGGACGATAGCTGAATCATTTACTCCGACGTATATCTGTACGGTCTCGACACCCGCAACATTTCCCGTGTTCTTGACCTTGAGCTTTGCCACCATTCCGTCAACGGTAAGCTCGGAATACGAAAACTCCGTAAAGCTAAGTCCATATCCAAATACGTATCCCGCCTGTATCTCATAAGCGTCGTAATGTCTGTACCCAAAGAACGGTCCCGTTTTTATCTTATCCTTCAAAACAAGCTTTCTTCTGTTCTCATAAAGCTCATCGGAATCAAAATACACGGTATTCGCAAGTCTTCCCGTCGGGTTAAAGCTTCCCTTCAGCACGTCCATAAGAGCTCTTGCGCTCAAAGACGTATCTATGGGCGCGTACAGCAATGCAGAACAGCTGTTATAGTAGACGATATCGGGAGCGATATCTCCGCTTATCACCACTATCACCTTTGATGCATATTTCTCAAGCTTTCGCAAGAGATGCTGTTGGTTTGCTGGAATAGATATTTTCTTTGATCTTGTCGCAAACGCTTCTCTCTTTTTTCCGAGTCCGAGAAATACTATCGCAATATCCGCATCCTTACAAAGCTCGAGCGCAGCATCCGTCAGCTCTTCACTTCTCTCCTTGTCGATATCGTATCCTCTGCGAGCGCCCGCAAAGGTCATATCGGTATCCATAATAGCCTCTGCGTAGTTCTCCCAAAGATTATCCTCGCCCATAACCAAGTCGCCTATAAGCGCGACCTTATAGCCTTTTTTCTTGAGCGGAAGCATATTTTTCTCGTTTTTAAGAAGCACGATCGACTCTCGTGCGGCTCTTAACGAAATAGACGCATCGGCATCAGGCATGGCTTGCTCGCAATCGCGTTTGAGAGAGAATGCAAAATCAAGCAGCTTGTCTACCGCCTCATCGAGAGTTTCGGGGGATATTGCCCTTCCGTTTTGTATCTCCGCCTCGAGTTCTTCCTCACTCGACGTGTTATGCTTTATTGCCTTACACAAGTTATTGTATCTATGTAGCGCAGCTTCAAGCGCCACGGCAGAGCCCTTATAGAACATTCCGCCGTTTTGCAGATATTTGACCGTTTTTTCGGTAGGCATCTCTCTGCAAATAGCCCTTGCGCCGTCGCAAACGATCTCCGCCTTCTTTTCAAGCGCGGAATTTATTTTTTGATATCCCTCAACAAGAATGTCTCCTCTTGTTTCAAGCGCACAGATCTTTGCACTGTCGGCACACACGCTGAAGGGATTTATGATGTATTCATTGACAAATCTGTCGTTGACCTCTGCATCAAGCCACTTGGTATCTGTGGTGCGAATACCGTAATCGCTGAGCGAAACGTTAACTCCGCCGTTATATACCTCTCTCACTATTTGCGAGCAAGCGACAGATGCGAGCCACGGGTCTTCCGACAGCGCTACTCTGCACGGGTCTATTTTGGGCTTTGGTCCTTTTACCTCAGCAACGCTCACACCGTCAGCACGCATTCTGCCCGCCACATCAGCCGCTATGTCCCCTATGAGCGAGGTGTCCCATGTGTTCATCAAAGCGACCGTAGACGGATATGTTCCGTGGCAATAGTCTTCAAAGCTTGCAAACTTCAGAGCCGGTATTCCGAGCGTTCTGTATTTCGCGTTTCCAAGCTCGTCAACGTCGCTCAAGATGCGCACCTTGTCCATATCGGACAGCTGTTCAATTATGTTTTTATATTTAAGCATATCTTGATCTCCCGACGTTTTTTACCAAAGGTTGCCAATAAAGCTAAAGAACATCTCTATCGATTCCACGACGAACTCGAAAATACTCTCGAACATATCCGCGATGATATCTCCCAAGCCTATTATGGGCGCAACCACGTATCCTATATTGAACAACAGTACCATAACGAGCGTCAGCACAGCAACGATATACGCAAGCTTAGGTCTGCCTACTGTCTTTCTTTCCTCGTAAAAGCCATATATCTCACCGTGTCTTTGCTCTCCCTCGTCCAAGAACTTCTTTTCGGGATGGGGATAGTACGCCACAAGCTGTCTGTCCACAACACGGTATGTATAATCTCCCGAACGCACCTTGTCAAAGGCTATCTTAAAGTCCGCGCAACCGTCCTCGACAAGAATTCCTTTGTTCGGAACGTAAAGGGCACCCGGCTTTATATTCAACTTTTTATGATTTACCGAAACGCTCTTTATTGGCTTTCCGTTAACATCAAGCTGTGTTATCGTAAAGTCGAGTTCATTTATCTCCTGGTCGAAATTATTCACAAATCTGAGCAACAAGCATCTTTTCTCGTTCTGCCACGTGAATATATAATTTCTAACCGATATAAAATCGTTCATCTGGGGATATTGATATATTCCCTTGATAGTCTGATGATATATATCAGCCATTTAGATCTCCTTTCCGTGGGCATCTTCCCCCACCGGCAAATCTCACTTGCGCGTTATTCTAACGCCCTTAGAATAGTTACACAAAAATATAAGTCCCGAGCTCATAAGCCCAAAAATCGTTGAGGTTATGATGCAAAATCCTATACCGTCCATACTCATATCGAAAAACGTATCAAGAGTATTATTTATCGCTCCTCTCAGCACCAGACTGAGAAGGACCGTTGACAGTACGTTGCAAGATGCAAAGGTTATTACTTGTGCAAGGCTATAGCTGGCAAACGGACTTTTGTCTATCTCGTGATAATTGATTTCTCTGACAACAAGTGAGACATAAGACGTTTTTTCAGGTAGCTCTGCCGCTCTTGTGTATCCCTTCGTAGCTATTGCTTCCTCTACATGGATATTGTCTATGGCATTGCTTTTTGCATCGTACACCACTACGTCGTATTTTATTGTCGAGACGCGTGGATCCACCTTGCACTTAACGTACTTCTTTCCGCTGTTTTCGGAAAGGATATACTGCATTACGTATTTTCTGACCTTGGGATCGGGCTCGTATACAACTGCTCTGCCGCCCTTGAATTTATAACGCTTTACTCCTCGGTCTCTGGTCACTCCGTTTCCCCATTTCGGACGCAGTATCAGCTTCGGAAAAACACTGCCAACGAGAAATACGTAAGCTATAAAGCATATGATGAGCAAAAGTATGCTCAAAAAATATGTAATTCCTATATCTAAAGCTCCCATATCTTCCTCTTTTTAGTTATTGTATGAGTTAAACAGATCCTGTATTTGCTCAGGAGTTATTTCTTCCGACGACGAACCGTATTTTGACAGGATAACTCCCGCTGTATATTCAGCGGCTGTGTCGCTTACGTCAAGTCCGTAGTCCTTGATGTATTGCTTGGTAAGAGAAGTCATTACCGCCTTCTTCTCTTCCTCGGTCTTATATCCCTTTGAGTTTACGGTGTTTATCGAGTCCGCTATGTTTGACATAAGCCCCAAATAAGCCGCGTCGCCAAACTCCAGCAGATTGATCTGGTCAGCAATAACGTCTACCATAATATCGTCAACGCACTTTTTTACGTTGCTCATATACGGGTTAGTATTGAGCTCTTCGGTCAGCTTATCAAGTATGCCCGCTTGCTCAAGGAATGCAAGCACTTCATCAAAAGAAGCATCCTCGGGAATATCCAACACCTTTGTCTCAAGAAAAATTCTGTACACGTGCAAAAGCGTCACGGTGTTTTGCTGTATATTGTATTCCGAAGAGCTCGCGCACACTCTCAGCATTTCGTTAAAGGTAGGATCTATCAAAGAATTGACCTTGGGCTTTGCTATGCCTAATAGCGTATTACCGTCCAACCACGCTTGCGTTCCTTGAGGTATGTAGGTCGCGAGCAACCTACGCCCAAGCTTCATTTTTTCAACGCAATCACAAAGTTCGTCAATACTGTCAAGATGCTTCTGCTCGGCAGCCTGCTCGCCTTTCATAACGGGCATCAGCGTCATCAGATTTTCTGTCGCTTCCTCAAGTATTTCTATCTCTCGTATAAGCGCTATTCTTTCACCGTCCTTAAACGTACAAGCATAGGAGCGGAATATGAGCTTACCGCCCATTCCGTAAAATACCTTTCCCGGGACATCGTTTGAATATTTACCGACCCCTTCCTTCAGCCCCTTCATATTATCGTTAGAGAACATAGTGGGACTTGCGCTTTCCGCAAAATCAATAACGTTCTGCGCAGTATCGAGCATTCCGAGCAGCGGAGATGTTATAGTCATAGTAAGCACTATTGCCGAAAGACAACCTACGACGACGCTGACAACTCTGCTGTTTCGCTTTAACCACGTATCCTCATGGTCCTCATCGTCAAGTTCGTCCGCAAGCTTTTGTATTTTAGCACTGTACACTTTCTTTATAATAAGAGCAACTATCGCGCGCACGATAAAGAACACCAGCAAAAACAGAACTATACTTGTAATTATCGCGATCACTACCTCAGCAATAGAAGCGAGAGCACTGAAGTTTCGCAAAAGCTCTCTGCCGAACAAATCGAACGCTACGTCCACAAAAAGACCCGAAAGCAATGGCGCTATGAGAACAGAAAGAACTATACTCACTATAAGCGCGCCAAAGGACACGAGCGTTTTAAGAACACCTCTATTGATACCGCGATATATCTCTATGCCAAGGCAAAGAGCAAAAACCGCTATCACAAATATTGACAAAATAGAAAAAGACATCTCCGATCTCCTTTTTACCGTATACTGAAAGCGAACAAACCGTTCTTATCCGCACTAAAACAATTCAAAAAATACCTATTATCATATAATAACAGTTATCTTAAATTATATCACACTATCACACTTTTGTCAATGTAATCACTCCACTAAATTTGTTGCATATTTACCATTTTTGATAGTCAAAAAACATTCAAATAACACAAAAATCTTCATACTGCTTGCAATTTCGCGGCAAGTGTGGTATAATATAGCGGTCAATGTAAAAACGAAAAAGAAACGGAGATAATTATGGACAATCAAAAAAATTTCAAGCCGTATATCCCCGCTGAAAAGGTAACACCCGAGTTAACGGTCACGTCGATCATCATGGGTATTCTCCTCGCGGTCATATTCGGCGCTGCAAACGCTTATCTCGGTCTTCGTGTAGGTATGACGGTCTCTGCATCAATACCTGCCGCAGTTATCGCAATGGGCGTTATCCGCGTTATAATGCGCAAAAATTCTATTCTTGAGAGCAACGTGGTTCAGACCATCGGCTCTGCCGGAGAATCTCTCGCAGCAGGCGCCATCTTCACGCTCCCCGCTCTTTTCCTTTGGGCAAAGGACGGCGTTATGGACAAGCCCGGCATACTTGAGATCACTCTCATAGCTCTGCTCGGCGGTCTGCTTGGCGTGTTCTTCATGGTGCCGCTTCGTAATGCTCTTATCGTAAGAGAGCACGGAACTCTCCCCTATCCCGAAGGAACTGCTTGCGCAGAGGTTCTCCTTGCAGGTGAGAATGGTGGTTCAAACGCATCTACTGTATTCGCGGGTATGGGCTTTGCGGCACTCTTCAAGTTCATCATCGACGGTATTAAGGCCGTCCCTGGTGAGATATCCCTCAAGATAAAGGGATACTCGGGTGAGATAGGAACTCAGATATATCCCGCCGTAATGAGTGTCGGTTATATTTGCGGTCCGAGAATATCCTCTTACATGTTTGCGGGCGGCGTTCTCAGCTGGCTCGTTCTCATTCCCCTTGTGGTTCTCTTTGGCGCAGGCACTATTCTCTACCCCGAAACAACGGTAACTATAGGCGAGCTGTTTGCAGACGGCGGAGCGTCCGCTATCTGGAGCAACTACATTCGCTATATCGGCGCGGGCGCTCTCGCTGCAGGCGGTATCATAAGCCTTGTAAAATCACTTCCCCTTATCGTCAGAACGTTTAAGGACTCCATCAAGGCGATGAAGGGCGGAAGCTCGCTTGACCTTTCCCGTACCGCACAGGACATCAACACCAAGATAGTTCTTATCGCAATCGCTATACTTACACTTCTCGTGTGGCTCGTTCCCGCTATTCCCGTAACACTTCTCGGCGCTATAATCGTCGTTATATTCGGCTTCTTCTTTGCAACCGTTTCGTCAAGAATGGTCGGACTTGTTGGAAGCAGTAATAACCCCGTTTCGGGCATGGCAATAGCTACTCTTCTCGTTGCAACTCTTATTCTTAAGTTCACGGGAAGCAGCGGCGCTGTCGGAATGAGAAGCGCTATCGCTATCGGCTCTATCATTTGTATCGTTGCCGCTATCTCGGGTGACACGTCGCAGGACCTCAAGACAGGTTATCTGCTCGGAGCTACTCCCAAGAAGCAGCAGATCGGTGAGATAATCGGTGTCGTTGCGGCAGCTCTTGCCATAGGTGGCACACTCTATCTGCTTGATAAGGCTTGGGGCTTTGGAAGCGCAGAGCTTGCAGCTCCTCAGGCAACTCTTATGAAGATGATCGTTGAAGGCGTTATGGAAGGCAATCTGCCTTGGGGACTTGTATTTATCGGTGTATTCATAGCTATCGTAGCCGAGATCATCGGTATTCCCGTTCTTCCCTTCGCTATCGGTATATATCTGCCCGTTCACCTCAACGCTTGTATTATGGTCGGCGGTCTCGTTCGCCTTGCATTTGACAAGATGAAGAAGCGCGAAGAGAACGAAAAGAAGGCTATAATCAACGACGGTATCCTCTTCTGCTCGGGTATGATCGCAGGTGAGGGACTTGTCGGTATAGTTCTCGCGATCCTCGCGGTATTCGGTCTTGACCAGCTTATCGACATCTCCAAATACATCTCTCTTCCCGAACCATTCTCCAGCATAACGGGACTTTTGTTCTTCGGAATCATAGTTCTCACGCTGCTTATGTTCTCCGTTTGGAAAAAGCGTAAGACAAAATAAGCTATGAAAAAGAAAAAGAACGTCATTTCCGAAAACTACCTTGAAAAACGCCCCAAAAGAGCACCGCATCTCGCGTGGTCTCAAGACGAAAAAGGGCTTGTGACGCTTGATATTGAGAACAAGGGTGTTTTCAACAAAATAGCGCAGGTACTGTTTAAAAAGCCAAAGGTATCTCACGTTCATCTTGATGAAATGGGTAGCTTCGTCTGGCCTTTGCTCGACGGAGAAAAGAACATAATCGAGCTCGGCAAAGACGTTGACGAGCACTTTGGTGAAAAGGCGCATCCGCTCTACGAGCGTCTTGCCAAATATTTTCAGATACTTGACAGCTACCACTTCATCGAGTGGAGCAAGGAAGAAAAATAAAACGCAAAAAAGCAGGCTAAGTCTTTGGACTTAGCCTGCTTTTTGTTATTGCGCTTGTATGAATTTTCCTCCGTTTTCTTTGCAAAACTCGGCAATTTTCTCCTCTTTTCCAAATCCCACAAACGGAACTGCGGCATCTGCTGCGAGAACGAGACCGTGATAGCGCATAGAGCACACAACGTATGCATTTTTTATTAGTCCGAACAGATCCCCCGGGGAAAGATTTTCCGCAAAAGTTCCCGAAAGCTGCTCGCTTATCTGGCGACACAATTCCATATCCTCATCGGGAAACATAGCAACGAAAACAAGCTTTATTCCCGATTTTTTCAAGCCGTCTAAGAACGATATCATCACATTTCGAACGCTACCGTCTTCCTTGCCGCGAACTATGACTACGGCAAATCTTTGGTTTGGCAAAATGCCAAGCTCACTCAGTAGCATTTTGCCAATATAGCTATTTTCCCTTGAATATCCGAGGGCGAGATCACGAGTATACTCGATAGACCCAAGCGTGTGACCGTACTCTTGCAAAAGACGGGCGACACGAACAAGCGAGAGCTTGTCGCGCACGCCAACATAAGCACAGCAAGCAAGTGCTTTTGCCGTCACTCGCCTATAAAGATTCCCTTTTATCTCGCCGATACCGTTGCCCCAAAGCTCAGTCCTTATGCCCATTATCTGAGCGCAACGCAAAATAAAAAGATAATACAGAAGAGAGCGGTTTGACGTGGCGTTTTGCAGAAGAGTTCCGCCGCCAAATACCACCGTGTCTGCTTTTGTCATTTCGAAAACAACACAAAAAATGTTTTTTCTCGGCGCGCATCTTTCACAAAATCTATCGTTGTCGCACCGCCCCTTGTCGGTCAGCACGCATACCGTAATATCGCTATTTTTTTGCCTTGCTTTTCTTGCTGAGCTTAAAAGCAAAAGGTCGTCTCCCATATTCTCATAGCCATAATATCCGCACAGCAAAACCCCCCCGTCAGACCTCTTGTTTACACTTCTTATGCCGCAATAAAAACGCTTTGTACGCTCAGCCATAGCATCGACGGAATGAGTACGCTCAACGTATTTTCTAAGTTCATTTCCCAGTTTTATTCGCTCGTCGCAAGTCATTTTTAAAAGCTCAAGCAAGGACGAAAGCAATGCGTCATCAGTCAAGGACGATGAGCCGCGGCAGCAAAAATTAGTGCTTTCCGCCACCGAAATATTTTCCAAGTCAAGCACGCCAAAAAAGCCCTCATCACCCGCAAGGACAAGCGGCACAGCGCAAGACATTGCCTCAAGCGCAGCGCGCGAAACGCCCACGAAAACATCCGCGGTTTGAAAGAAACCGACCGTGTCATCCACCTCTCCGAGTGCACGTATCAATTCCCTTCCAACCCTTGTATTTACTTGATAAGCAAGCTTTTTGACCGCCCCGTATTCACTGCCGCCACCACCGATCCTTATCTGTACGCCGTCATATTTTACGGCAAGCTTTTCGGCTATACGACACAGCGCAAAAGCCACTTTTGAACAGTCGGCGTCAAGCCTGCTGAGAAAAGCTATTACCAGCGTTTTTTCTTTTTTTACCATTGGCAAAAATCGTTTGGTATCAATACCGTTCGGTATTATACAGACGTTTTCTATCGGTACGCGTTTTCCGTTTTTGCGAACGTGTCTGTAAAGATCGTAGCTGACCGCTATAACACCGCTTCCCCATCTTGATAAACTGTCGAGTAATGAATTTTTTCGGTAGTGGGCGTGTATTGTCGTTACCATACGAATACCTGACCTTCGGCAGGCACCGTATGCTAAAAAAGCGGCTATTCGCGAATGAGCGTGTACTATATCAAAATTGCCTTTTTTCAGAAGCTTTCCAAGTCTCGATCTCGCTTTCACAAGTGACAAAAAAGAGCGGTTATCAAGAGGCAACGCTATATGCGCACACCCTCGCCTCGGAAGCTCCCGCGCAAGTCTGCCCCCCGATGAAGCGACCGTGACAACGTCTCCTTTTTTTGCCAGCGCGCACGCAAGCTCAAATACGTGTGTCTCCGCTCCGCCAATATCCATGGATGCCGTAAGTAGTAATATCTTCATTTTGTATCCCCGTTTTTTGTTATTGTTTGCCGTTTTGAGCCATTATATTAACCAAAGATTGACAAGAGAGCGTAATTTTTTCAAAAAGTCAATTTTGTATTCAAACATAATTTACAAAGAATGAGAAATTGAGTAATTAAATGGTATTATACTTTATATAGTTAATCTTATAATTCGAGGTTTTGTATGCTAAAAACACTACTTGGGAGCGTACGTGAATACAAACGGAGCTCTATCCTTGCACCAATATTCATAGCGGCTGAGGTCGCCGTTGAATGTACTATACCTTTTCTGACGGCTAAACTCGTCAATAATATTCAAAGCGGCTGCGATATGGAGACTATTGTAAAATTCGGGCTGTTGCTCGCGCTTCTCGCGGTGATATCCCTTTGTTGCGGCGCGCTTTCGGGACACTTTGCGGCAACGGCTGCTTGCGGATTTGCAAAAAATCTACGCCACGACTTGTACTCTGCCGTCCAGGGCTTTTCATTTTCGAACATCGATAAGTTCTCAACATCGGGTCTCGTAACAAGACTTACGACCGACGTTTCGAACGTGCAGATGTCCTATATGATGATAATAAGAACAGCCGTAAGATGCCCTCTTATGCTGATCTTTGCCTTTGTTATGGCTATGGTTACAAGCCCTAAGACCGCGTTCTCTTTTGCTATCATCATTCCCATACTTGCCGTTGGACTTACGCTTATTATCACAAGAGCGCACCCCATATTCAAGTCGGTATTCAAAAAATACGATAACCTTAACAACTCCGTCCAGGAGAACGTTTCGGGTATGCGAGTTGTAAAGGCATACGTAAGAGAAGACTTTGAGGTAAAGAAGTTCGGCAAGGCGTCCGACGAGGTTTGCGGCGACTTCACAAAGGCTGAAAAAATACTCGCGCTCAACAGCCCCCTTATGCAGTTCTGCTTCAACTTTAATATGATAATGATCTCCCTCTTCGGCTCTATGCTTATAGTTAAATCGGGAGCTACTGAGCTTACGGTAGGCGAGCTCTCCTCGCTTCTTACTTACGGCGCGCAGATACTTATGAGCCTTATGATGGTATCTATGATAATCGTTATGGTGTCGATGTCTTTTGCGTCGGCTAACCGTATAGTTGAGGTGCTTAACGAAAAAAGCTCCATAACCAATCCCGAAAATCCCGTGACCGAGGTAAGAGACGGAAGCATTATGTTTAACAACGTAAGCTTCAGCTACTCAAAAAAAGCAAACAGACCGGCTCTTTCCGACATCAATCTTTTTGTCGCATCGGGAGAAACACTGGGAATAATCGGCGGCACGGGAAGTGGAAAGACCTCTCTTATTCAGCTCATTTCGCGTCTTTATGACGTTAGCGAGGGCTCTGTTAAGGTTGGCGGCGTGGACGTCAAGGATTACGATATCGAAACACTCCGCAACGAAGTATCCGTCGTTCTCCAAAAGAACGTTTTGTTCTCGGGAACGATTAAGGATAATCTGCGCTGGGGTAATCCCGACGCTACGGACGAGGAGATGGAAAGAATATGCCGTCTTGCTCAGGCTGATGAATTTATACAGAACTTCCCCGATAAGTACGACACCTTTATCGAGCGTGGAGGCACAAACGTCTCGGGCGGACAAAAGCAAAGACTTTGTATTGCGAGAGCTCTTCTCAAAAAGCCTAAGATACTTATACTTGACGACTCCACAAGCGCAGTCGATACAAAGACGGACGCTCTTATAAGACGCGCATTCGCAGAGGAGATACCCAACACAACAAAGATAATCATCGCGCAGAGAATATCCTCGGTAGAGCACGCGGATAAGATAGTCGTTATGAATAACGGAAGGATCGAGGCTGTCGGCAATCACGAGGAGCTGCTTCGCACCAGCCCGATATACAAGGAAGTATATGATTCTCAGGTAAAGGGAGGTGACGAGGAATGAAAAAGCAGATGCACGATCAAAGATCTGCAAAAGGCGCGATCCCGCGTCTTTTGAAAATGCTGTTCGCAGACTACAAAAAGCAGCTGATACTCGTTCTCGTCTGTATCCTGCTGACCTCTATCGCTTCCACTATCGCCAGCCTCTTTATGAACATTTTCATAAACATAATCAACGAGGGTATCGTCAGTGGCTGGGATGCTATTAGTCACAAAATATTTATCGCCATCGGCATAATGCTTTGCGTGTATGCTATGGGCTGGGTGGCATCTTTCTTGCACACCAGAAATATGGCGATAGTCACACAGGGCTTTATGAACAAGCTCCGCAAGCGTATGTTTGAAAAGATGCAGAGCTTGCCGCTTAAGTATTTCGACACGCATCCTCACGGAGATATAATGTCGTATTATACCAACGATATAGACACGCTCCGCGAGCTTATTTCGAGAACGCTTCCCCAGATAGTTATGTCTGGCCTTATTCTCTCGTTCCTCATCTTCTATATGCTATATCTAAGCGCGTGGATGGCTATCGTAGTCGCTGTCGCAACTGTGGCTATGGTGTTCGTCACCAAAAAGATCGGCGGAAACAGCGCCAAGTACTTTATGAAGATGCAAAAATCCATTGCTACCACCGAGGGCTTTACCGAGGAGATGATGAACGGTCAGAAGGTAGTAAAGGTATTCAATCACGAGGCGCAGAGCATCGAGGACTTTGACGAGGTCAACGACAAGCTTTGCTCCGATGCCACCAAGGCAAACCGTTTTGCAAATATTCTTATGCCTATTATGGGTAATATCGGTAATATTCTCTACGTTTTCGTAGCTTTTGTCGGCGGTCTTCTCATAATCAACAGAGTTCCCAACGTTTCGATCTCGGGACAGCTTATGGGAATTGCTGTCGTAGTTCCCTTCTTGAATATGACAAGACAGTTTACAAACAATGTCAGCCAGCTTTCACAGCAGATGAATGCTATCGTTATGGCTATGGCAGGCGCTCGCCGTATATTTGAGCTTCTTGACGAGGAGGGCGAGGTCGACAACGGCTACGTCAAGCTCGTAAACGCAAAAGAGGTAGACGGAGAGATCGTTGAATGTGAAGAAAGAACCGGAATGTGGGCGTGGAAACATCCCCACGAGGACGGAACTACCACTTATACTCGTCTTATGGGTGACGTTCGTATCGAGCATATGGACTTCGGTTACGTGCCCGAAAAGACTGTCCTTAACGACATCACACTGTACGCGGAGCCCGGTCAGAAGGTGGCGTTTGTTGGTGCTACGGGTGCGGGCAAGACCACTATCACAAATCTTATCAATCGCTTCTATGATATAGACGACGGTAAGATACGATACGACGGAATAAACATCAACAAGATAAAAAAGGCGGACCTTCGCCGTTCCCTCGGAATAGTTCTTCAGGACACCAATCTCTTTACGGGAACTGTTATGGAAAACATTCGCTACGGAAAGCTTGATGCTACGGACGATGAGTGTATTGCAGCTGCAAAGCTTGCCAACGCGCACGACTTTATATCAAGACTTCCCGACGGCTACGACACAATGCTCACCTCAAACGGAGCTAATCTTTCGCAAGGTCAGCGTCAGCTGCTCTCTATCGCCCGCGCGGCAGTTGCAGACCCGCCCGTTATGATACTTGACGAGGCTACATCCTCGATCGACACGAGAACAGAAGCTCTTGTATCCAAGGGTATGGACGCTCTTATGCATGGCAGAACGGTATTTGTTATCGCACACCGACTGTCAACCGTCCGCAACTCGGACGTTATCATGGTGCTTGAGCACGGACACATAATCGAAAGAGGTAGCCATGAAAAGCTTATCGAGGAAAAGGGTAAATACTATCAGCTTTACACGGGAGCGTTTGAACTCGAATAAAGTTGCAAAAAGATAAGGAGAGAATTATGCAGAATAAAATATACTCTCTTGGTATTGACATTGGATCGACAACAGTTAAGGCGGTACTGTGCGAAAACGGTACGGTCATATACGAAAATTATCAGCGTCATATGGCGCAGGTACGTCAAAAAACACTTGATATGCTCACCGAGATGCGTCCGCTTCTTGAAGGCAAGAGCTTTTGCATAGCCCTTTCGGGCTCAGCAGGTCTTGGACTTGCAGAAGCGTGCGATATTCCCTTTGTTCAAGAGGTCTTCGCTACGGGCGAAATAGTAAAAAAGCTTGAGCCCGACACAAATGCCGTCATAGAGCTTGGCGGTGAGGACGCAAAGATAATATTCTTTGAGGGCGGTACGGACGAGAGAATGAACGGAACGTGCGCAGGAGGAACGGGAGCTTTTATCGATCAGATGGCAATGCTTCTTGACGTCAGTGCAGACGAACTTGACGAGCTCAGTCTTAAGCATACGCGGATATATCCGATCGCTTCACGCTGCGGAGTTTTCGCAAAAACAGATATCCAGCCTCTCCTCAATCAAGGAGCAAAGAAAGAAGATATTGCAGCAAGCATCTATCAAGCGGTCGTAAATCAGACCATCGCAGGACTTGCGCAAGGACGAAGCATAAAGGGCAAGGTACTGTTTTTAGGCGGGCCTTTGCACTATTGTCTTGGACTTCGCGAGCGTTTCAAGGAGACTCTCGGTCTTTCAGATGAAAACGCAGTTTTCCCCGAATACGGCCGCTTTGCGGTCGCACTCGGAGCGGCGATCTATGCAGAAAAAGCCGCTAAATATACCACCGTAGATACTCTTAGCGAAAAGATCGTTGCAAGTATGTCTACGGTCACGGTCTCCAATAGATTGCCTCCACTTTTCAAGGGACGCGAGGATTATGCGGCGTTCAGAGCAAGGCACTCTCAGGCGGACGTGCCGCGGAAGAAAATTGAAGATTATAGCGGAGATGCGTATCTCGGCATCGACTGCGGAAGCACCACCACAAAGCTCGTGCTTCTATCCTCAAATAAGGAAATACTTTATTCCTATTACAGCTCAAACCGCGGAAATCCCGTGGAGATAATCAAAGAGCAGCTACTTACAATATACGGTGCCTGCGGTGACCGCATAAATATTTGCGGAAGCGCAGTCACGGGATACGGCGAAGAGCTCATACGCAACGCCTTTGGCGTTGATCTCGGTCTTGTTGAGACCATAGCTCACTACACCGCCGCAAAGCATTTTCTCCCCGAGGTCGATTTTATACTTGACATCGGCGGGCAGGATATAAAATGCTTTAAGATAAGAAACGGAGCTATCGACGGAATAATGCTCAACGAGGCTTGTTCGTCGGGATGTGGCTCGTTTATAGAGACTTTTGCGCGCTCTATGGATTACACCATAGACGAATTTGCAAAAAAAGGCTTGTTCAGCCCTGCTCCTGTGGGACTTGGAAGCCGTTGTACGGTATTTATGAATTCGTCGGTCAAGCAGTCTCAGCGTGACGGCGCGACCGTCGAGGACATTTCCGCGGGACTTTCAATAAGCGTTGTAAAGAACGCCATTTATAAGGTCATTCGCGTTGGAAGCGCGGATGAGCTTGGAAAGCATATCGTAGTTCAAGGCGGTACGTTTTATAACGACGCAGTTCTCCGCGCATTTGAGATGGAGCTCGGCAGAGACGTCATACGCCCCTCTATCGCAGGACTTATGGGCGCTTACGGCGCGGCACTTTACTCGATGAAGCTCCGCGAGAGCAAGATCATAAGCCGTGAGGAGCTTGACAGCTTTACGCACATGTCAAAGTCAGCCATATGCAAGGGCTGTACAAACAATTGCCATCTCACCGTCAATACTTTTGCAAACGGCAAAAGGTTTATTTCGGGTAACCAGTGCGAAAAAGGGCTTGGAAACGCTCAGGCAAGCGAGCAAATGCCTAATCTCCACGCATTTAAACGTGATTATCTTACGTCGTTGGAGAGCAGAACTGACTCAAAGGCAACCATTGGTCTCCCCCTCTCTCTCGGTATGTATGAGCTTCTGCCGCTTTGGCACGGCATATTCTCTTCCCTTGGCTTCAACGTCAAGGTGTCGTCTATGTCAACGAGGCGTACGTATGAAAAAGGACAGTTCTCTATCCCCTCGGATACAGCCTGCTATCCCGCAAAGATAATGCACGGACATATAGAGGAGCTGGTGGAGTGCGGCGTTGATGCCATCTTCTATCCCTGCCTTACGTACAACATAGACGATCATATCTCCGACAATCACTTCAACTGTCCCGTAGTCGCTTACTACTCCGAGCTGTTGAACGGAAATATGGAGTCTCTCAGAGACACCAAGTTCCTTTTCCCGTACCTCAACATAAACAAGAAAAAAGAACTTGTTAAGGGGCTTTACGAGTATTTGAGTCCTCTCTATGACTGGATAACCGTACGTGACCTTAAGAAGGCGGTAAATAACGGCTTTGAAAAATACAAGACCTATATGAAAGCGATCAAGGATGAAGGCGAGCGAGCTATCGCTTGGGCGCGAGAGCACGGAAAGCGTATTATGGTGCTTGCGGGCAGACCTTACCACATTGATGCGGAGATAGGTCACGGCATAGATAAGCTTGCGAATTCCCTTGGCTTTGCTGTTGTCAGCGAGGACAGCGTTTACCACCTTACAGGGCATCAGCGCGTTCGTGTTCTCAATCAGTGGACTTATCACGCAAGACTTTACAGAGCCGCGCGCTTTGCTACCGAGAACGATGATGTTCAGCTGGTCCAGCTGGTCTCCTTCGGTTGTGGAGTTGACGCTATAACGACAGACGAGGTGCGTTCTATACTTGAGGATAAGGGCAAGCTTTATACACAGATAAAGATAGACGAGATAACAAATCTCGGTGCGGTAAAGATAAGACTTCGCAGCCTTATCGGTGCGCTTGAGCAATAAGGAGGTAAAAATGGAAAGAAGCTATATTCCTTTTACCGAGGAGATGAAAAAGGATTACACCATCCTCATTCCCAATATGCTCCCGATGCACTTTACGCTCATATCAAAGGTATTTTCAAACTACGGATTCAAGGCTGAGCTTTTGCTCACGCAAGGACAGCATATAAAGGACACGGGACTGAAATACTGTCATAACGACACTTGCTATCCCGCGATCCTTGTCATCGGTCAGTTTATTGATGCGCTTCAAAGCGGAAAATACGACCCCGACAAGGTAGCTCTTATAATGTTTCAGACGGGCGGCGGTTGCCGCGCCTCAAACTACATAAATCTCATTCGTAAGGCATTGGTAAAGGCAGGATATCCCAACGTTCCCGTTATTTCCTTCAGCCTTGCAGGGCTTGAAAAGCATCCCGGCTTTAAGCTGACGCTCGGTATGCTTCACAGAATGATGTATGCTATCTTCTATGCAGACCTGCTTATGTTATTGCGCAATCAGTGCCGTCCTTATGAAATAAAGAAGGGCGATAGTGAGAGACTTGCAGAGTATTGGACAAATAGACTTGCGGATGAAATGACCGAACATTCGACGGTGGCGTACAGAAAGATAAAACAAGACTACGTCAGTATCATCAATGACTTTAACAATATCCCCCGCGAGGCGGTAGAAAAGCCCAAGGTTGGCGTTGTCGGCGAAATATTTGTCAAATACTCTCCGCTTGCCAACAACAATCTCGAGGATTTTCTTGTGAGCGAGGGAGCAGAGGTCACCGTTCCCGGGTTGTTAGATTTTATGCTTTACTCGGTTTACAACAACATAATCGACACTAAGCTCTACGGCATAAACAAATTTAAATCCATCATATTCCGCATTGCGTTTAAGTTCTTACTCAAGAAGCAAAAGGATGTTATCGAAATAATAAAGCAAAACTCGGATTTTGAACCGCCTACTTATTTTGAGCATACGATAGCACTGGTTAAGGACCACATCGGTATTGGTGTCAAGATGGGTGAAGGCTGGCTGCTCACGGCGGAAATGCTCGAGCTTGCCGACAAAGGCATACCGAACATCGTCTGCACACAGCCGTTTGGATGTTTGCCGAATCACATATGCGGTAAAGGTATGATGAAGCCGATAAAGGAGAAAAATCCTAATATCAATATCGTCGCTATCGACTATGACGCAGGTGCAACAGCGGTAAATCAAGAAAACCGAATAAAGCTTATGCTCGCAAACAGCAAGCTCCCCAAGGAGCAAACCGTTTGAAAACATATGCCAAAGCCTTTTTGATGGAGCTTCTCAAAAGAAGCTCCATCTTTTTTAACGCAAATTGCACTTTGCATATTCGGTCAAAAATAGTGCAAATTAAGACCTAATCTTGCAAAACGTATAGACAAATCAAAAAAAATAATATATAATGAACGTGTAATACTTTGAATTCAAAAAAAGGTGGATGCAAAATGACAACAGAAAACAAGAACGCAAGATACATAAACGATGCGCTTCGCGCATTCTTTGGCAAAAAGCCTACCTATTGCATACCCTACGGAAACGGTCATATAAACGATACGTTTCTTGTCGTACTTCAAAAACGCTATATTCTCCAGAGAATGAATACCTCTATTTTCACAAAGCCGTATGAGCTTATGGAAAATATTCTCGGAATCACCTCTCATATGCTTTCCAAGGCTGCTATGAGCGGCAAGGACGTATCAAGATGCACGCTTATCGTCATTCCCGCTATTGACGGAAACAGCGTTTTCCGTGACGAAGGCGGTAATTATTGGAGAGTGTTTGAGTTCGTCGAGAGCACGGTAGCCAGAGAAAAAGTAGAGCACACCTCTGATTTCGAGGCGTGCGGCGAGGCATTCGGTCAGTTCCAGCAGCTATTGTCCGACTACCCTGCCGATAAGCTCCACGTAACGATCGAAAACTTCCACAACACGCCGTGGAGATTTGAAAATCTCTTGACGGCAGAAAAAAAGAATACCGCAGGCAGAGCAGAAGAGGTCGCACCAGAGCTTGAATTTGCAAAGGCAAGAGCTGAATTCTGCAAGACACTTGAGAACGCTTACGCGAACGGAACACTTCCTCTCAGAGTTACTCACAACGACACAAAGCTCAACAACATTTTGTTTGATGCGACTACGGGACAGCCCGTATGTGTTGTCGACCTTGATACCGTAATGCCCGGATATTCCGTAAACGACTTCGGCGACTCTATCAGATTTGGCGCAAACACCGCTACCGAGGACGAGACCGACCTCTCAAAAGTATCTCTTGATCTTGAGCTGTTTGAAGCATATGCCAAGGGATTCTTGCGCGGTTGCAACGGAAGCCTCACAAAGACCGAGCTTGCGCTCCTACCCATCGGTGCTATAATGATGACACTCGAATGCGGAATGCGTTTTCTCACAGACTATCTTGACGGAGACGTATATTTCAAGATACACCGAGACAAGCACAACCTTGACCGTGCGCGCTGCCAGTTTGCACTCGTAGCGGATATGGAGAGAAAGCTGCCCGAAATGAACGCAATAATAGAAAGATTGAACTGAGGTAACAGCTATGGCAAAAAGATTTGGCGTAATGCTTGATATGTCAAGAAATGCGGTAATGACACCCGAACAGGTAAAAAAATTCGCTTACACGATAAAAGGCTTTGGTTACAATATGATCCAGCTTTACACCGAGGACACGTATGAGATCCCCGAAGAGCCTTATTTCGGCTACCTTCGTGGCAGATACTCTCAAGCGGAGCTCAAGGATATGGTGGAGTATTGCAACTCGATAGGCGTCGAGGTCATTCCCTGCATTCAGACGCTCGCACACCTCAATCAGCTGTTTTATTGGCAGCCGTACAGAGCCATAAGAGATATCGATGATATTCTTCTTATCGGCGACGAAAAGACATATGAGCTCATAGACCGTATGTTTGCAAGCCTGCGCGAGTGCTATACTTCCGATTATATCCACATTGGTATGGACGAGGCGCACAACGTCGGACTTGGCAGATATCTCAGAAGAAACGGATATCAAAACAGATTCGATATTATTCACAAGCACCTCGAAAGAGTTATAGAGATTGCGAAAAAGCACGGCTTTAAGCCTCTTATGTGGTCGGATATGTTTTTCCGTCTTGCCACAAAGGGCGAATACTACGTTGAGGACCCCGACATTATAACCGATGAAGTCATATCTGCATGCCCCGAGGGAGTTGAGCAGATGTACTGGGACTATTACAGCACAGACAAAAGCCGCTATGATACTATGTTCAAAGCGCACGCAAAGTTCCCCGGTGAGACATGGTTTGCAGGCGGCGCTTGGGTGTGGAGCGGATTTGTTCCCACGAACTCATACACGCTTGAAAGTATGACCCCCGCAATGCTCTCATGTCGCGAGCAGGGCGTAGAAAACATACTTATGACAATGTGGGGCGACGACGGCAGAGAGTGCTCTCCATGGGCTTCCCTCCCCTCGCTCTTCGCCACAAAGAGAATATACGACGGTATCACCGATATGGAGCAGATAAAGAAGGAGTTTGAGGACGTAACGGGTGAAAGCTTTGACGATATGATGCTTCTTGATCTTCCGGTTGACATGGGAAAGGTAAGAAGAAACTTTTCGGGCGTTCACAAATATCTGTTCTATAACGATGCCTTTCTCGGTATCTTTGACAAGTGCGTAAAGATAGGCGTAAAGGAACAGTATGCGGCTCTCTCCGACAAGCTTTTGAAGCTTGCCGAAAAAGAAAGCGAATATGCGTATCTTTATGACTGCCTCGGCTCACTGTCATATACGCTGAGCATAAAATACGACCTTGGTGTACGCACGCGCGACGCTTACAAATCAGGCAACAAGGAACAGCTCACAGATATCATTGGCGACTACGAAAAGGTAATAGTTGCGGTAGAGAGCTTTGTTGAGAAATTCCGCACGCTGTGGTATCACGACAACAAGCCTCACGGCTTTGACGTTCAGGAGATACGCCTTGGCGGAATGCTCTTGCGTCTGCGTTCACAGCGCGACAGACTTAATGAATACGTACTCGGAAAGGTAGATTCCATTCCCGAGCTCGAAGAGGAGATACTTCCCTACAACGGTATTCTCCCCGCAGATGAAACGACAGATATGCCCACACCTCACAATTGGGGCAGAACGGTATCTGTCAATAGAATGTAGCACAAAAAAAGAGCTGACATATGTCAGCTCTTTTCATTTTTACACTTCTGAAACTATAAGCGTAAGCTTGCCGTCGACAAGAAACTCTCCCATTCCCGCAGGGATAAAATAGCTATCTCCCTTGGTTATCTTATAGCCTATGCCGTCCGCAACGATCTCTCCCACTCCCTCAACGCAGAGCAATGAGACAAAGCTCTCGGGAGCAGACGTAAGCTTTGTCGTTCCGTTTTGCGCAAGGCGTCTTACCTTGAAGTATTTTGAGTTTGCAAGCAGCTCACCCTCACATTCGACCTTTCCGCGCTCGTATCTTATAGCGCTGATCTCCTCCTCGGAATAAGGACGGGTAACGTCGATAGCCTTGCTCACGTGAAGCTCTCGCTTCTTTCCGTCAGCTCCTACACGGTCAAAGTCGTAAACTCTGTAAGTAAGGTCGGAATTTTGCTGTATCTCGGCAATCAGTATTCCAGCGCCTATCGCATGGAGCATACCTGCGGGGATAAAGTAGGTCTCTCCTGGCTTTACGTCCACGTATTGCACGGTATCGCCTATTCTTCCCTCTGAAACAGCCTTGGCAAAATCCTCGCTTGACACGCCCTCGCGAAGTCCGTACACAAGCTTCGAGCCTTGCTTTGCATCAACGATATACCACATTTCGGTCTTTCCACTGTCGTTATGGACAGTTCCCGCATAAGCATCATCGGGATGCACCTGCACCGAAAGATAGTCCTCGGCATCTATGAATTTCACGAGCAAAGGAAAGCGGTCCCCTACCTTAAAGCTTGGAGTCACGCAATCGTAACCGCAACTCGCAAAATACTCGGCAAGTGTCATTCCGTCAGCCTCGCCGCCTATAATTCTTGCCATCTCGTCATCACGGACGGAAAGCTCCCACGTTTCGGATATTTTTTCAAGCTCGGACTGCTTGCCGTATTCCTCTTTCAATCTTTTGCCCGCCCAAAGAGCGGTCTTAGCCGTATATGTCAGCTTTAACGGATACTTTTTCATTCTTCCCCCTCACCTGCGTGCGCCTTGCAATACTCCTCAACGATCTCTGTCTCGCTGAATTTCTCGCGGATACCGCATATTATTTGATATGATTCGTGTCCCTTGCCCGCAAGCAAGATTATATCTCCCTTTTGAGAATTATCAAGCGCGTACTCTATAGCCTCGCGTCTGTCGGGAATAGAAACGTAAGGACAAGTTCCTGCCGTAAAGTAAGTTGCTATCTCTCCGATTATAGCGTTTGGCGACTCATTATCGGGATTGTCCGACGTGAGTATGCAGAAATCCGCATCACGCGATGCTACAAGACCAAGCTCTGCGCGTCGCATTTTTGTACGTCCGCCAACCGAACCGAACAAGCAGATAAGTCTTGTGGGATTATATATTCTGAGCGCGCTCAGGGCCGCTTTCAAGCTAACTCCGTTATGCGCGTAGTCGATAACCACAGTAGCTCCGTTTGGAAGCTCGTGTGTTTCGAATCTACCCTTGATACGAATATGAAGCATTGCTTTTGTTATAGCTCCCGCACTAAGCCCGAGTCTCTTACATACGGCAATTGCGGTCAGCGCATTGTAAACGCTGAACTCACCCGGGAAAGAGAGTGCCACGGGAAAGCTCTTGCCCTCTGACGTACACTCAAAGCTTACGCCGATGCTACCTGCTGAGCGGAAATATGTGATAGAATCAGCACGGTAATCCGCGTCGTTTCCAACGGAAACACTCGCCTTGCTACATCTCGCGCCGCCAACGACCTGAAGCGCGTATTCATCATCTGCGTTATAAACGACGTATTTTGCGCTGTAATCCGAGAACAACGTTCTCTTACAGTTCTTATAATCGTCAAAGTCAGGGTGCTCAAACTCGCCGATGTGGTCGGGGGCGAGATTTGTAAATACGCAAATATCGAACTTTATACCGTGAACTCTTGCCATCTTGAGTGCCTGAGAAGACACCTCCATAACAAGCGTCTTTACTCCGCTATCCACCATTTTTCGCATATGCGCGTGCAAGTCAAAGCTCTCGGGAGTGGTATTGAGAGTAGTAAACTGATAATCAAGATAGCTGACACCGTTAGAGCCGATATAACCCGTAGGTATTCCGCTCTCGTTAAGCACGTTGTATATCAGCAGTGAGGACGTGGTTTTGCCCTTTGTACCCGTGATACCTATAATGGTCATCTCATCCGCGGGGTATCCGAAAAAGACAGCTGAAAGTCGCGCAAGCGCAACTCTTGTATCCCCCGTAATGATAATTATTGCGTCATCGGGCAGATTTGTACGGTGCTCGGTAACGAATATCCTGCAACCGCCGCCATACGCCGCCTTTGCGTAGTCGTGACCGTCAGCCAAAGAACCCGAGATACATACGAACATTGCATCGTCGCACGCTTTTCTCGAATCACAACAAAGCGAGGTCACGTGAGTTTTCTCAACGTCTATTCCCTTACGGTTAATGACCTCCTTGTAGTCAATAACGTTCATAAGCTCACATAAAAGCATATCTTCCTCCAATCTCTCTCAAGGTCTGAAGCTCATCAGTCGGTCGTCAAAACCCGCAGGGGTCTTACCGCACAGCTTTATAGCCGAATACGCGAGCACCTCAAGAGAATCAATATATATATTGGCATCGAGCAGTCCGCTCTTTTTGAGCAACGACAGCTCAGTACAGCCGAGTATTATTCTTTCGCAGCCCTTTGCGCGAAGCTGCTCGCAAACCGCAAAAAAGCTTTGCATATCGGGCTCTCCGCCCTTCTTTATCTGACCGTAGATAATATCCGAAATGACAGCCTGTCCGCTTTCATCGGGACATATGCACTCTATTCCCGCAAGAGAAAACACCGAGCTGTACGCTCCCGAGCTTACAGTTCCCTCGGTCGCAAGAATTCCCGCTTTTTTTATCCCCTCTTGCTTGCAAAAGGCAGCTGTTTGACGGATTATATTTATCACAGGTACGCTTGCCGCCTCGCTTATCGCATCATAAAAGTAATGTGCTGTATTGCAGGGTATCGCAATAACGTCTGCTCCCGCCGCAATAAGCTTTGAGACCTCGGACAACATAGTATGGATGGGATTGTCCTTGGATCTGCCCATAATAAACGCTGTCCTGTCGGGTGTATCCGCGCGTGAGGACAACAAAATATTCAAATGCTGTTGGTCGCTCTCGGCACTCGTATGCTCAGTCAGCATCTCGTAAAAATAAACGCTTGACATCGGTCCAAGTCCGCCAAGAACACCCAAAGTCTTATTTATCGCCGTATCCATTCTCCCTCTCCGTTACGCTCATTTACAATTCAAAAACGACACTATGTTCTTTTTGTCGGTAATTATATATCTGTCCTCAAGCCCCCTCATACAAAGCTCGGGGCTATTCGAATACGCTCTCTTTGACACAACAAGAAATCTGAGTATCTCGCAGTCTTCCTCCGCTATATCCTCAAGCTGTTGCAAAAGCACCGCGCAACCGTTCTCGCAAAAGATCTTTCTGAATGCGCCAAACGGGAGCAACCACGCGAATATACTTCTTTTTCTATCGCAAATAACACACGTCGTTCCGTAAAAAACGTACAGTCTTAGAGCAAGCACGCGCGACGCGAGGCAGTCACCAAGCATCACCACCGCTCTGCTCTCTTGCGAAAACAATACCGATCTGCTTTTCATTATCTCCACCAAAGTTCGTTCTGAATACAATTATACATAGTAATTATACCACAACAATATCTATTTGTCAAAGGACATTGCAAATAATTATCAAATATTTACCACAAAATATTCGCAACTTATTGCAAATCGGGAAAATTAAGACTATAATTATAGATAAGTACGAATAAGAGGTAACGGCACTATGAAAAAAGAAAAGCTATATAAGGTATTTTCACGCATGCCAACGCTATATACTCAGCGTCTCATTTTGCGCCCGGCGCACGTCACCGATGCTTATGATATGTATGATTACGCAAGCAGAGAGGAAGTAACCAAATATCTTTTGTGGTCTCCGCACACATCTGTCAACTATACGAGGGACTACCTTGCGTACGTCGAGAGCAGATACGCATCCTGCGAGTTTTACGACTGGGCGGTGATCCTTGCAGACACGGGAAAGATGATAGGTACCGTCGGATTTACAAAGATAGACTGTCCTCATAATAAAGCGGAGATAGGATACGTTCTTAACCCTGACTACCACGGCATGGGACTTGCTACGGAAGCCGCAAAAAGAATACTTGATTTCGGATTTTGCGAGCTTGGTCTGCATCGCATAGAGGCAAGATTTATGCAAGGCAACGACGCGTCTCTTGCCGTCATGAAAAAACTCGGAATGACTTTTGAGGGATATCAAAGAAGCTCGCTTCTCGTCAAAGGAAGCTACCGTACTATCGGAATTTGCGCTATAATTGAGAATGAATATAAAGCATAAAATTCCTTTTGTGTATTGACTTAGATGTTTTGGAGTAGTATAATATATTTAGAAGTATTTTAAACATGAAGATAACAGAAAGGAGTTAATGATGTTTTCTCTGATTTATTCGCTGTTGTTCTTGATCTGCATGATAGTTGCCGGTCTTATCGGCTTTCTTGTCGGAAAGAAATATAAGTGGCAATACTCTGCTGTTAAGATGATCATTACAGCTGTTGCAACTATAATAGCTACGTTTGCGTCAATGGGTATAGCGTGGCTTGTAGCAACTATTTTGGTAAGCATAATTCCTATGTCAGGAGTGTCCGCTTTCCTTTCGGGCAATATGCTAAAGGCGATCTTCTCAATGATAATTGCCCCCGTATTGTTCTACCCCGTTTTTGCTTTGGTAAGAGGCTTGCTCAACATAGCAAAAATGCCACTGACAAAGCTTTTTATCCGTCTTACCGAAAAGAATGCGCCTGCGGAAGCTTCCTCTGAGGCTACTGATGACGAGCAAGCTAAAAAGCATGATAAAAAGCTAAAAAAGCAAAGCAAGCATAAAGGAATACTCAACGGAAAGTTTTCTCCGATAGGCGCAACACTCGGTGCGCTTTCGGGACTTATGACTTTCTTTGTTATCTGCATACCGATCGTTTGCGGCATAGCTTGTATCGCCACTCCCGTTGCGAGTGTGACCGAGAGTATGGACGGTGGAGCGCAGATAGTACACAACGTCACTGACGGAGTTTCCAAAAACGCCGCTACGGTTACTATGAAGATCGTTGGCGGAGAGGCTGTTTATAATAGACTTACGACCTACCGTGTCGACGGACACAAGGTCTCTCTTAAGAGCGAAACTCAGTTTATCGCTTCCTTTATGTCCGCGATAAATCAGTCCAGAAAGGCTGCCGAGGCATACGACGGAAACGCTACCGCCGAGGCTTGGAGAGACACGGCTGAGGACTTCAAGGAAACTGCTCTTATACCCACTGTACTTCCCGAATTTTTGAAAAACGCCGACGAAAAGTGGCAGAACGGTGAGAAATATTCAGGCATCGGCAAGCCCTCGTTTGGAAAGAATATCGACCCTCTCGTAAATACGCTCATCGACGTATTGGCTAACGAAACCTTTGATACCGCAAGAGAGGACGTTCCTACGATACTCAACGTCGTTGCGGATATATCGACAAAGTATCCCATCACTATGCTCAAGAGTGCGCCTATGACTGTTTTGGGAGACGAAGAGGTCTCCACAAAGGTCTTTAAGGGTCTGCTTGACAATGAGCGTCTGCACGTTATGATACCCGCGCTGACTGAATGCGGCTTGGGAATTCTCGGCGACAAGATCGCAATGCATACCGATACAGACGTAATGTATACGAAAATGAACGATGAACTTGCATCTGAGATATCGGCGTTTATAGCTGAAAACCAGACCGAGGTCGTAGCTTCAGGAGAAGCTCAGACAGGCGGTGAAGGCGGCGAAGGCACAGAAAACACCGAGACAGATGAAGAAAAGCGTAATAAGGCTCTCTCCAAAAAGCTCAAAAAGGTGTTTAACAACAACGGTATCAATATAACCGATGAATCTTCCCTCGCTCTCAGCGCAAATGCGCTCAAAACTTTTGAGGGCGGCAACGTCAGCACGGATATGGTGCAGGCTTGGCTTTCAACCACACCCATAACGGTTGCGGACCTCAACGGAAACACAACAGACGTTGTTCTTGACAGCGCACAGACCTTCTCCGCAAACACTCAGGTGGTTGACGTTGATACCGTGCATCTCAACAAAGAAAAGGTCACGGATACTCAGCACGAGGCTGAGCTTCTTGCACACAGCTTTAAGCAGATATCCGAAATGTTCAACAAGACAAACGACGGAAGCGAGCTCGAGGTCAACACCATGATCGCAGACCTCGGTCCCGTACTTGACGATTTCCGTGCAACACAGACGATAGGTCCTGAGAACACTTCCATAATTCTTATAGGTATTCTTCAGTCCGAAAAGGTTTCAGGAAAGCTCAAGATGCCTCTTACCGAGGTGTATGACGTAGCAGACCACATCAATTCGTCCGCTAACAAGGACTCCAACTATATCGAGCTTATGACTGGTCTTTCCCAGACAGTCAGCGTTATCGACGCTGCTAAGGGCGATGACAAGGCCAAGACCGAGGGAGAAGTTAAGGTCCTTCTCGAGGATCTTACCCCTGCATCCGCTTCCACTATCCAGAAGATATCCACTCCCTCTCTCATGCAGAGCTACGGAGTTGCGGAAAAGAGTGCGGAGCCCACGTCAGAGCTTGTATCCGACGTATTCGGAAACCTCTCCGATGCGAAAGAAGCAGGTCAGCTCTCCGACGAACAGTATGATGCTGAGTCCAAGGCAGTCGCTGATATGATGAATATAGCAATGAGCGCTTCCTCCACGTCGGGCAAGCCCACGTTTGGAGCTGACAGCGCAACGGGAATAACCGCGGCAGAGTATATCGACCGTGTAACAAATTCCACAGTCGTTAGCGATACGTTTGTTGATACGGTATACGGCGGAGACGATACCCCCAAATACAATCCCCTTAACTCGGGCAAGCAGCTTTCGGACACCGAAAAGGCAGAAATGCTCGCATCCATGAACAGCAAGCTTGAAAATGCTCCCGAGGAAAGCAGAGCGGCACTCGAAAAGAATCTTATATCCGCAGCAGCTATCGTAAACTTCTCAGTTGAGCTTACAAGCAGCGGATTTGTAGCAGTAGTTGCAGCATAATTTATCAAAATCAAAAAGCATACGAACGAATATTCGTTCGTATGCTTTTTTTACGTTAATGCTTTCCAAGCCGCAAACAGTGCTTTTTGCAAGGCAGCTATCTCCTCCTGACGGTTGTACATTCCCAAGCTTATTCTCACAGCGCCCCCCGAAGGAGTTTCCAAGGTGTTATGAGCAAGAGCGGCGCAATGAAAACCACCGCGAACGCAAACGCCTTGCCTGTCAAGCTCAGTGGCTGCTGTCTCCGACGGTATTCCCTTGAAATTGAACAGTATTATACTGCCGATATGCTCGGGGGCGTACAGCTCGGTATCTTTCATATTGCCAAGCATTTCACGAATACGGCGGCTCATCTGCCGCTCGCCGTATACTATCTCGTCGATACCACGGCTCTTGACCGTCCGTACGCCCTCGCAAAGCCCTGCTATCGCAGGAGTTGATAAAGTACCCGCCTCGTACCTCTCCGGCGATTGTAGGGGCATTTGGGGGCTCATAGACGCCACTCCGTTTCCGCCCTCCACCAGTGTGTCGAGCGTAATACCCTCTCCAAGTATAACAGCTCCGCTGCCTTGAGGACCGTAAAGGCCTTTATGCCCCGGGACGCAAAGCGCACTGATATTCATATCGCGCATACTGATATGCTCGTGTCCTGCGCCTTGCGCGCCATCGGTCACAAGAAGTATTCCTCGCTTTTTACAAAGCACACCTATCTCACGCACGGGCATCACAAAAGAGCAGATATTCGATGCGTGTGTGCATACCACCATTCTCGTGTTCGGTTTTATATGCCGTTCTATGTCCGCGCAAATGCGCCACGAGGACGAATGAGGGCTTTTAGCATACGTCTTGAATACGTCGTATTCTATAACTCCCTGCTCCGCGAGCCTTTCGATAGGGCGCCATACGGCATTATGCTCCATATCGGATATCAGCACGTGGTCACCTTTTCTGAGTAGCCCCTTAAGCACGAAATTTATACCATAGGTCGTATTTGGGGTGAAGAACACCCTATCGGTGTCAGATGCGTCAAACAGCGCGCAAAGCTCCTCTCTGCACTCAAACACCTTCCCTGCCGCCGCAAGAGACAGCGAGTGAGCGCCGCGGCCGGGATTGCCACCGTACTCACGCATACATCTGCACGTCTCGTCTATAACGCTCTGAGGCTTCGGAAAGGTCGTAGCGGCATTATCCAGATATATCATCGCCATTGCTCCATGCCTTTACCTTGATACCTGCGGACGCAAGCACGGCGCGTACGTTTTCTTGCTGATTACAGGAAAAATTCACGCTCCATACACAGCCGCGGTGCAAGGAGGAGGTATCGCTTTTGCTGATGCTTGTTGGTATAGCGGCGCTCGACAACGCCTTCTGGGCCTTCTGCGCCAAGGTCAGCGTTCCAAGCACCGCCGAACAGTCTTTGTATTGATATCTCGTTCTGTCCGTCAATTTATACACCTCCTTTGTCAATATTATATGCCGCTGTCGAAAAAGGGGTGATAATTCGATAACTGCCAACGCTCAATGACACACAAATAAACGCACAAGTGCGCTGTGTATTGGTCTGCCAGCCATGCAATTATTACGTAAACCCGCTTAAGCGGGACTAAAGCCTCCCTTGTGTAAAGGGAGGTGGCACGGCTTGCCGTGACGGAGGGATTGTAAAGGCGAAACTCAAAGCAAAACAATCCCTCAGTCAGCTTCGCTGACAGCTCCCTTTGCACAAGGGAGCCTTTGACATAAGAACATTCTGCTCTGACTTTTTATTTACTTTCTGCTCATCGGCAATGCCTATACAGAACCCCGCCACTATGGCGGGGTTTTCGGATTACAACAAGACCGACACCGCGATAAGCGATGTCGGTCTGTTTGTTTATTGTTTTTTGTTTTGACGCCTATCAGCTGCGTTTCCAGTCGTAGTAACAATAATCGTTCGTCAGATATTTAGCCGCGGTTGAGGTATTATTAATAGCACTGCTTGAAATATTTCCGCTTGTCGCCGATAAGAATGATGAATAGCACCAACCACTCTTGTTTTCAAAAGTTACACTCTTAAGCCCTGTGCAACCAGAGAACGCATGAGCGCCGATCCAAGTGACACTGTTAGGTATCTCTATGCTCGTAAGCCCCGTGCAACCATAAAACGCATAACCGCGGATGCTCGTGACACTGTTAGGTATCTCTATGCTCGTAAGTCCCGTGCAACCATAGAACGCATAACCGCCGATGCTCGTGACACTTCCGTCGTCGGGAATAACACTGTTCTTACATCCCAATTCTAACTTTCCACTTGAAATTTCTATGAGGCAGTTTCCTTTAGCACAGTACTTTGGGTTTCCCGAAGCAACAGTTATGCTCTCAAGCCCCGTGCAATTCTGGAACGCAGAATCGTCGATGTTCGTAACACCGTTACCAATGCTCACGCTCGTAAGTCCCGTGCATTTATAGAACGCAGCCCTGCCTATGCTCGTAACACTATTAGGTATAGCTATACTCGTAAGCCCCGTGCATCCAGAGAACACTTCTTGATCGATGCTCGTGACACTGTTAGGTATCTCTATGCTCGTAAGTCCCGTGCAACCATAGAACGCATATAAGCCGATGCTCGTGACACCGTTACCAATGCTCACGCTCGTAAGTCCCGTGCATTTATAGAACGCATAAGAGCCGATGCTCGTGACACCGTTACCAATGCTCACGCTCGTAAGTCCCGTGCATTTATAGAACGCATAAGAGCCGATGCTCGTAACACCGTCGGGTATCACAAGGTCAGTTACAAGTTTATTATTAACGTACAGTTTTTCCGCATAATACAGCGGATTTGATAAATAATTGTAAAAGGATATTTTACACCAGCTTGCTATATCGTTGATATACACTCTCGTCAGCCCCGTGCAATTCTCGAACGCATCTTCGCCGATGCTCGTAACACTATTAGGTATAATTATACTCGTAAGTCCCGTGCAGCCATCGAACGCATAAGAGCCGATTCTCGTGACACTGTTAGGTATCTCTATGCTCGTAAGTCCCGTGCATTTATAGAACGCATAAGAGCCGATGCTCGTAACACCGTTACCAATGCTCACGCTCGTAAGTCCCGTGCAACCATCGAACGCTTGAGAGCCGATGCTCGTGACACTATTAGGTATCTCTATGCTCGTAAGCCCCGTGCATCCCCTGAACGCATAACCGCCGATGCTCGTAACACCGTCGGGTATCACAAGGTCAGTTACAAGTTTATTATTAACGTACAGTTTTTCCGCATAATACAGCGGATTTGATAAATAATTGTAAAAGGATATTTTACACCAGCTTGCTATATCGTTGATATACACTCCCGTCAGCCCCGTGCATCTATAGAACGCCTCAGAGCCGATGCTCGTAACACCGTTACCAATGCTCACACTCGTAAGTTCCGTGCAATTATAGAACGCACCGTATAATATATTACCGCCCGTTATCGTTACCGACTTAAGCGATGCAGGAATATAATAATTGGAAAATTTGGTAGAAGAATAATACTGCTGTGTTATAACTCCGCCCGTATAGCTTGACGTACCGAATATATATCCAAATAAGGTTGAAGCACTTGCACTCGTAGCTGTTGCAGAGCCACCTACAAACGGAAGTGTTATACTCTTAAGAGATGAGCAACCGCTAAAAGCTCCACTTTCGATGCTTGTTACGCTATCGGAAATTGTAATTGATGTAATACCCTTACAATTTTGGAAAGCAGGCGCCTTAATTGACGTAGCTCCATCGATTATAACTGTTTTAAGAGTGTTGGGGATATTATACGTATAGTAGCAACCTGTGTTACTGTCATAATAATCCCACGACGTAGTATTAGGATCGTTTGTCCAGCTACCTCCAAAAATATAACCAAAATGTGCCTCATAACCGCTTGCATTAACAGATGCCCCCGTAAAAGGCAATGTAATACTTTCAAGGCTGTTACATCCCGAAAATGATCCAATACTCGTTACACTCCTCGGAATTGCAATAGACTTTAGACTACTGCAATTTCTGAACGAACCAGAGCCGATTTTGGTCAGCTTGCTGTTGCTTTCAAAGCTCACCGATTGAATACCGCTACAATTTTCAAACGCAGAATCACCAATAGATATAACACTATTAGGTATAGTTATGCTCGTAAGTCCCGTGCAACCATAAAACGCATATGAGCCAATGCTCGTAACACCGTCGGATATCACAAGGTCAGTTACAAGTTTATTATTAACGTACAGTTTTTTCGCATAACACAGCGGATTTGAATAATAACCGTCAAAGGATATTTTACACCAGCTTGCTATATCGTTGATATACACTCTCGTCAGCCCCGTGCAACCAGAGAACGCACCTGAGCCGATGCTCGTGACACCGTTACCAATGCTCACGCTCGTAAGTCCCGTCATATTTTTGAAAGCATTTTCGCCTATACTTTCGCCATTTATGACGACCGTCTTTAAATTCGTTTTTGGAATATACGATATAGCTATTGTGGGCATAGTTGCGCTTTGAATGTTGGTGCAACCATCAAATGCCCCATAGCCAATGCTCGTAACAGCGCTACCAATGCTCACGCTCGTAAGTCCCGCGCAGTCCCTGAACACATAAGAGCCTATGCTTGTGACACTATTAGGTATTGTTATGCTCGTCAAGTTGACACAGTTCGCAAACACATTGCTTCCAATAGAGGAAACAGAGCTGTTTTTGCTGAAATATACGGCTTCCAAAGTAGAACAAGAATCAAACGCGTAATTGGATATTTTTTCTACTGATGCAGGGATAGTAACAGAACCTAAATAAATGCATCCCGCAAATGAGCTCACTCCGATTTCAGTGATATAAGAATTCATAACCACTGAAACAAGCTTTTTGTCACCATAAAAGGCTTGTTCACCGATTTTCTTTACAGGCTTTCCCTCATACTTATCGGGAATTACTATCTTCGTATCGGTGCACTCTCCTCTGCCTGTTAGCGTATAGTAGCTCTCATCGGCGCTCAAAAGATACTCCAGCCCCAAGCTATACTCAACCACCTCTACAGAACAGGTAGTGCTCTTGCCATTTGACGTGGTGACTGTGATAATTGCCTTACCTGTGCCAACCGACGTAACAGTACCATTATTGACGCTCGCAACACCTGCGTTTGAGGTCTTCCAGGTCAAGCTTTTATTGGTCGTATTCTCGGGAGTGATAGTTGCCACTAACGTCTCGCTTTTTCCCTTACCAAGCGTAAGTGCCGTTTTATCAAGAGAGACACTTTCGGCAGCTACAGCTTGGGTCTCGCCGCCCGACGTGCCGCCGTTATTGCTTCCGCCACCCGAGGTGCCGCCGTTATTGCTTCCGCCGCCAGACGTGCCACCGTTATTGCTTCCGCCGTCTGACGTACCGCTGTCAGTCGTTCCACCGTCTGACGTACCGCTGTCAGTACCGCTGTTACCATCTCCGCTGTCGCAGCTTATCAACACTACGGTTGCAAGCATAACAAAACAAAGAAGAAGCGTGATAAATTTCAAAGAATGCTTCATAATGCTTTCCCTTTCATTTGGCAAATTTGCCGTAAATTTAAAAACAAAAAGTGCGTACAACCGAAGCTATACGCACCAAAAACGTGTAGCTCCAACTGTCGCCAAACAAAATCTTTTACCGTATCAAAGCACGCAAAAGAAGAGCATACACATTTTTATTGAAAAAATAAAAATGGCGTGCCTTTTTAATACGGTTTAATATTTGATTTTGTTTGGCATCTTTAGTATATCACAAAAAATAACATTTGTAAATACAAAAAAGCAAAAAAAGGGTACGCACCCGATTGGGTGCGTACCCTTTTTGGAATTCAAAGATTACTTCGCATCTACGAGAGGTGCTTCAACCTTCTTTTCCTTCTTATCCTTCTTAGCCTTCTTTGCATCGGGCTTTGTGTAGTCGATAAGCTTTACGATCGCCATCTCAGCACCGTCGCCTCTGCGGGGTCCGAGCTTGAAGATCTGTGTATATCCACCGTTACGCTCTGCGTACAAGGGAGCAAGCTCAACAAATACCTTTGTTACAACCTCTTCCTTTGTGATGTATGCGAGTGCTGCACGGCGACTTGCAAGAGTATTCTTCTTGCCAAGTGTAATCATTTTTTCAGCTATCGAACGAACTTCCTTCGCTCTTGTAAGAGTTGTCTCTACCTGTCCGTTCTCCAGCAATAAGGTTACCATACCGCGCATCATAGCTTTTCTGTGTGCGGTGGGTCTGCCAAGTTTTCTTGTTCCGGGCATTATATTTCCCTCCTTTTGCCGTATTTTATCTTATCTGTTATACTGCGCTCTTATTCTTCCTCTTTGCGGAGGTCGAGTCCAAGAGAGTGCAGCTTCTGTATAATTTCTTCAAGCGACTTCTTACCGAGGTTTCTAACCTTCATCATGTCTTCCACAGTGCGGTTCGTAAGATCCTCTACTGTGTCGATGCTAGCACGCTTCAAGCAGTTAAGGCTTCGTACAGACATGTCAAGATCTTCAACAGTCATCTCAAGAACCTTTTCTTTCTTGGTTTCTTCTCTTTCGACCATTATCTCTACATTCTTCGCCTCGTCTGACAAATCAACAAACAAGTTGAGATGCTCGTTGAGAATCTTGGCTGCAAATGAAATCGCTTCTTTTGCACTTATTGTGCCGTTAGTGAGAACCTCAAGCGTAAGCTTATCAAAGTCGGTAACGTTACCTACACGGGTGTTCTCAACGTTATAGTTTACGTTGTAAACAGGCGTATAGATAGAATCCGTGAAAATAGTTCCGATAGGTGCGGAAACGTTGCCTGCTCTCATCTGAGCGTCAAGCTGCTTGTTTCTCTCCTGGGAAATATATCCTCTGCCGTGATCAAACGTGAGCTCCATATAGAATCTCTCGCCTTCTCCAACGGTTGCAATGTGATGCGTGGGATTGAGTATCTCGATATCAGAATCAAGCTTGATATCTCCTGCTGTTACTTCCTGCTCGCCAACGACATCGATTATAACTGTCTTGGGTGCGTGGCAGTGAAGCTTTGCAATTATTCCCTTTACGTTAAGAACTATCTTCGTTACGTCCTCTTTTACTCCGGGGATCGTTGAGATCTCGTGAAGAACTCCGTCGATCTTTATGCTTGTTACAGCATATCCGGGCAAGGAACTGAGCATTATTCTGCGCAACGAGTTGCCCAGAGTAATTCCAAATCCTCTTTCAAGAGGCTCAACGATAAATTTTCCGCTGGTTCCGTCCTCACTGAGGTTAACCGTCGTTATATTGGGCTTTTCTATCTCGATCATTCCAAATAACCCTCCTAAATTTAATTTTTGTTAAGCAAAAACCGATACGTATACAGCTTTAGCTGTACTTCAATTTGTGCGGCGTTGCCTTTTTTTAAAGGCAACAGGCTCGACACAAACAAAGGCTATTACTTGGAGTAGAGCTCGACGATAAGCTGCTCGTTGAATTCAAAGTCGATATCGTCTCTTGCGGGAAGTGCTACTACCTTCGCGCTAAGACCTGCTTTGTCAACGCTGAGCCACTTAGGAGCGATCTTGGACTCGAGTCCCTCTGCAAGTGCCTTGCACTTTGCGGAAGAACGGAAGTTCTCTCTTACCTTTATCTCGTCGCCTGCGCTTACGATGATGGAAGGAATGTTTACCTTCTTGCCGTTAAGCTCAAAATGCTCATGAAGAACGAGCTGACGAGCTTCCTTACGGCTCTCTGCCATACCCATTCTATATACTACGTTATCAAGTCTGCGCTCGATGAGCTTGAGAAGGTTCTCACCAGTCATGCCCTCTTTGCGGTCTGCTTCCTCAAAGTAGTTCTTGAACTGCTTCTCAAGAACGCCGTAGTATCTCTTTGCCTTCTGCTTCTCACGAAGCTGCATTCCGTACTCTCTCTGCTTCTTGTTTGCTGCGCCATGCTGACCGGGAGCGGATGCTCTGCGATCAAGTGCACACTTACCGCTGGTACATCTCTCACCCTTGAGGAAGAGCTTTGTTCCCTCTCTGCGGCAAAGCTTACATGCAGGACCTGTATATCTTGCCATTACTTTTTTACCTCCAGTTTTTGATTAAACGCGTCTGCGCTTAGGCGGACGGCAACCGTTGTGAGGAACGGGTGTTACGTCCTTGATCATTGTGATCTGAAGACCAACTGTTTCAAGTGCGCGGATTGCGGACTCACGTCCCGATCCGGGTCCCTTTACGTATACCTCAACAGACTTCAGACCATGCTCCATAGCAGCCTTTGCTGCTGTCTCGGAAGCCATCTGAGCTGCGAAAGGAGTAGACTTTCTGGAGCCCTTGAATCCAAGCTCACCTGCGGATGCCCAAGAAATAGCATTGCCGGCAACGTCGGTAACTGTCACGATAGTGTTATTGAAGGTAGCGGCGATATGAACTGCGCCTTTTTCAATATTCTTTTTCTCGCGGCGTCTCTTGATAACTTTCTTTGCAACTTTAGCCATCTTACTGCATCCTCCTTACTTCTTCTTATTTGCAATTGTCTTTGCAGGACCCTTACGAGTTCTTGCATTTGTCTTTGTTCTCTGTCCTCTTACGGGCAGACCCTTTCTGTGTCTGATGCCTCTGTAGCAGTTGATCTCAACCATTCTCTTGATATTGAGAGCAACGTCACGGCGGAGGTCACCTTCCACAACGTAGGAATTTTCGATCTCGTCACGAAGCTTTGCAACTTCATCTTCGGTAAGATCCTTTGCGCGTGTGTCAGGATTAATGCCTGTCTTTGCAAGAATATCGTTTGCACTCTTGCGTCCGATACCGTAAATATAGGTCAGAGCGATTTCTACGCGCTTATTGTTAGGAATATCAACACCAGCTATACGAGCCATTCTGTTTATTCACCTCTCTGTTAGATTTTGTGGCAATCAGCCCTGTTTCTGCTTATGCTTAGGGTTTTCGCAGATAACCATTACTTTGCCTTTTCTCTTGATGATCTTGCACTTTTCGCAGATCTTCTTTACGGATGGTTTAACCTTCATTCTATTATACCAACCCTTTCTTTCTTACTTTGCACGCCAAGTGATGCGTCCCTTATTGAGGTCGTATACCGATACCTCTATGGTCACACGGTCACCAGGCAGTATTCTGATATAGTTCATTCTTAATTTTCCCGAAATGTGGGCTGTTACTATGTGCCCGTTCGGGAGCTTTACCTTGAAGGTCGCGTTGGGAAGTGCTTCCACAACTGTGCCCTCAAACTCTATTACATCATCCTTAGGCATAACTTTTTCCTCTCTTGTCAAGTTTTCTGTGACTTTTTCAACTTACCAGTCCTTATCTATAAGGGTAGTGATTATCACTCCCTCAGATGTCAAGGCAATGGTGTTTTCGTAATGAGCCGAAAGTGACCCGTCACGGGTTTTCACCGTCCAGCCGTCGGGCAGCTCATATACTTCCTCAGATCCGATATTTACCATCGGTTCTATTGCAAGCGTCATACCTGCGCACAAGCGCACGCCTCTGCCTGCTGTTCCAAAATTAGGAACATCCGGAGCCTCGTGAAGTGCTCTTCCCACGCCGTGTCCGATATATCTCTTTACGACGGAGTACCCTGCTCCCTCTACGCATCCTTGGATCGCGTTACCAACGTCTCCTATACGATTGCCCGCCTTTACAGCCGCAACGCCCGCAAAAAAGCTATCTCTCGTAACCTTTATAAGGTTGAGTGCCTCTTCGCTTACGTTTCCGACGGCGATCGTTCTTGCGCTGTCACCGTGAAAGCCCTTATAAAATGCGCCTACATCTATTTTGACGATATCTCCCTCACGCAATATCCTGTTTTTTGAAGGTATTCCGTGAATGACTTCGTCATTTACGCTTATACAAGCAGATGCGGGAAAACCCGAATATCCGAGAAAAGAAGGTCTTGCGCCGCTTTTCTCAATGTGATTTCGAATAAGGGTATCGAGTTCCTTTGTGCTGACTCCCTCGCGGACGTGCTCACGGGCAATGAGCAATGCCTCGCCCGTGATGCGTCCTGCCTCGATCATAGCACTGATCTGAGCCGAATTTTTTAGTTGAATCATGTGTCTTACGCCTCAAACTTCGACAACGCAGACATTACTGCCGCTGTCGTGTCCTCAACCTTTTCCTGACCCTCTACGCAGATAAGAAGTCCCTTTGCCGCATAGTAATCCTTAAGCGGCTCGGTCGTCTGGTGGAAAGTCTTAAGACGGTTGAGTACTGTCTCTGCTGCGTCATCATCTCTTGTGTAAAGAGATGCACCACATGCGTCACAGACATCTGCTGTCTTGGGAGGGTTATACTTTACGTGATAAGAAGCTCCGCAGCCCGAGCAGATCCTACGACCGCTCATACGCTCAACTATAGCTTCGTCTGCGACCTCTATGCTGAGAGCCGCATCGATTCTCACGCCCATTCCGTCAAGCGCTTCAGCCTGGGGAATAGAACGGGGGAAGCCGTCAAGTATAAATCCGTTAGTGCATTTGTCTGACGATAGATAATCTTTAATAATTCCTATAACGACCTCATCGGGAACGAGCTTACCCGCATCCATATAGGACTTTGCAGTAACGCCGAGCTCTGTGCCCTCTTTTACCGCTGCGCGAAGCATATCACCTGTTGATACCGCGGGAATATTCCATTTTTCCGAAATCTTTGCAGACTGTGTTCCCTTACCTGCGCCGGGAGCACCCATAAGAATCAAATTCATAACTGTCCTCCAAATGGATAGGAATTAATCAAGGAATCCCTTGTAGTTACGGAGCGACATCTGTGCCTCAAGCTCACGAACTGTTTCAAGCGCAACTCCGACAACGATCATTATCGACGATCCGCTGAATGCGAGTGTGATAAATGCCTGGCTCTCGAAGTAAAGCGCTACGATGTTCGCCATCATGGGGAACACTGCGATAAGAGCTACGAGAAGTGCGCCAACAAGAGTGATTCTGTTAAGAACCTTCTTGATGAAGTCTACCGTAGGTCTGCCCGAACGAATGCCGGGGATCGCGCCGCCGTTATTTTTGATGTTGTTTGCAACCTCAACAGGATTGAAGGAAATTGCTACGTAGAAGTATGCAAATGCAATGAGAAGTGCGAGGAATACGAGTACGTATATCCATCCGCTGTAATTGAAGCTTATAAGGCTTCTTACCACAGCCTGAAGTGTGCCATTCTCAATGTTGTTTACAAAGCCCCAATCACCGTTGATGAACTTTGTAAATCCGTTATCCTGCTTAGGAATAAACGTTGCAATGGTTGCAGGTATTGCAACGATGGAGTTAGCGAAGATGATGGGCATAACGCCGGACATATTGACCTTTAAGGGAAGGTTTGTGTTCTGACCGCCGTACATCTTTCTTCCAACTACACGCTTTGCGTACTGTATCGGTATTCTTCTCTCAGCGTCGGACATCCAAACTATGAGCATAAGCATAGCAAGGAACATGATTACAACTACAACAGCGAGGATAATTCCTACTGTGAGGTTAACTGCATCCGATGCCTGACCGAATTTGCTTGCCGTTGCGGTGTTCCAGATCGACATAATAGTCGAAGGAGCGCCTGCGATAATGTTCGCAAAGAGGATCATCGAGATACCGTTTCCGATACCGTGGTCGTTGATCTTCTCAGCAAGCCACATAACGAGAGCCGCACCTGCACAGTAGCAGGCTACGATAACAGCGTAACGGAATATCTCGGTTCCCTTTCCGGCGTCTGCGGGAAGAGATACGAGCAATCCGTTGTTATCAAGGAACATTGCGTATCCGATACTCGTTACAAGAGCAAGTGCAACTGTAACTACACGAGTGATCGCCGTTATCTTCTTTTTACCGTTTTCTCCGTCCTTAGACAGTCTCTCAAGGGGAGGGATTGCGATAGTCAAGAGCTGCATTACGATGGATGCCGTGATGTACGGAGATACACCGAGTGCGAGAAGCGTTGCCTTCGCGAGAGCCTCACCCGAAAGGATGTTGAGGTACTGGAGAATTGACTGTCCGAATATCTCGGAAGCCTGATTGATCGTGTTGGGATCTACGTAAGGAACGGGAATGTTTGCTCCCAGACGATAAAGAACAACGATGAGTAACGTGAAGAGGAGCTTGTTTCTAAGCTCATGTATTTTCCAAGCGTTTTTAAGCGTCTTGAACATACTTATACCTCCTCTGTCTTTCCACCTGCTGCCTCTATCTTTTCCTTAGCTGTTGCAGAAAAGACTGTTGCCTTAACAGTTATTTTTTTGGTAAGCTCGCCGTTACCGAGAACCTTAAGTCCATCAAGGGGCTTGCGAACGATCTTAGCTGCTACGAGTGCATCCAAATCAACAACAGCACCGTCCTCAAATACATTGAGTGCTGCAACGTTTACGATTGCATAATTTACTGCAAATCTGTTCTTAAAGCCTCTCTTAGGAAGCTTTCTGTAAAGAGGAAGCTGACCTCCCTCAAATCCGGGACGTACGCCACCGCCGGAACGTGCGTTCTGACCCTTGTGTCCCTTACCTGCGGTCTTTCCGTTTCCGCTTCCGGGACCTCTACCCTTACGCCATGCTGCCTTTGCGGAGCCCTGTGCGGGTGAAAGTTCATTAAGTTTCATTGTCTCTACCTCCTTATACGTTTTCCGTCTTTACGAGGTGGGATATGACCTTGATCTTACCAGCGAGAACTGCGTTGTCCTCGTGAGTGATGCTATCACCGATCTTTACAAGTCCAAGGGACTTTGCTGTTGCCTTCTGATTGGGCTTTGCGCCGATAAGGCTCTTTACGAGAGTTACTTTCTTCATTTCGTTTCCCTCCTTAGCCCTTTACCTGATCAACGGTGATATCACGGGTCTTTGCAACCTCTTCAGCCGAACGGAGAGCCTCAAGTCCTGCGATAGTTGCCTTAACAACGTTCGTAGGATTGTTGGAGCGGAGGCACTTCGCACGAATGTTGGAAATACCAACAGCCTCAAGTACCATTCTTACCTTACCGCCTGCGATAATACCTGTACCGGGTGCGGCAGGCTTAAGAAGCACCTTTCCTGCACCGTAAACGCCTATTACTTCATGAGGGATCGTAGAGCCCTTCAATGAAACTGTGATCATATTTTTCTTCGCATCCTCAATACCCTTGCGAATAGCCTCGGGGACTTCAGCTGCCTTTCCAAGTCCTACTCCAACGTGACCGTTACCGTCGCCTACTACCATAAGCGCTGCGAAACGAGCTATACGACCACCCTTTACGGTCTTGGAAACACGGTTCAATGCGACGAGCTGCTCGTGAAGATCCAGCTCTTCGGGATTAATCTTTGTTGCCATGTTTTTTCTCCTTAAATTTGTTCAATACAATGTTTTTGTGTTTGAACAGTGTACAAACCGGACTAATTACCAAACGGTAATTAGAACTTCAGTCCGCCCTCGCGAGCGCCTTCAGCCAATTCCGATACACGTCCGTGATAAAGATAGCCGCCTCTGTCGAATACGACTTCGGTGATACCCTTTGCTGCAGCTCTTTCTGCGATTGTCTGTCCAACCCACTTTGCTGCTGCCTTGTTTCCGCCGTTACCCTCAAAATCCTTTTCATGGGTAGAAGCGGCAACCAATGTTACGCCTGCAACGTCGTCAATGATCTGCGCTCTGATATTCGCATTAGAGCGATATACACACAGACGGGGACGAGCAGCAGTTCCTGAAATCTTTGCTCTGACTCTCTTATGTCTCTTAAGACGAGCCTTGTTAGCGTCTTTTCTTGATACCATTTGTCTCCACTCCTTTCATTATTTACCGGTTTTTCCGGCCTTACGGCGAATTCTTTCGTCGGAGTACTTAACTCCCTTGCCGTGATAAGGCTCAGGCGGTCTCTTGCCTCTGATGACTGCTGCCATCTGACCAACTGCCTGCTTGTCGATTCCCTTAACTACGATGGTTATCGGGACTGCCTTCTCATTTACGTCGAGGGTGATTCCCTCGGGCTCGGTGATGCAGAATTTCTCCTGAGGCTTGCCGTTGGATCTAAGAGAGTGTCCAAGGTAAAGCTCAACGGTCTTTCCGACCTTTGCTGCCTTATAGCCTACACCGATTATTTCAAGTGTCTTAGAAAAGCCCTGCGTTACACCAACTACCATGTTGTTGAGGAGCGCGCGGGTAAGTCCGTGAACACTTCTATCTTCCTTCTCGTCGGTAGGACGAGTTACGATAAGCTCAGAGCCCTCGAGCTTTATGCTCATACGCTCGTTGAACTTCTGTGTAAGTGTTCCGAGAGGACCCTTTACTGTTACATTGTTGCCATCCGCAATGGTTACGGTAACACCTGCGGGAACTGTTATAGGCATTCTTCCTATTCTTGACATATCATCTACCTCCCGCTTTCATTACCATACAAACGCGAGGACTTCGCCACCGATCTTAGTAGCGCGAGCCTTCTTGTCTGTCATAATACCCTTGGACGTGGAAACGATTGCGATTCCGAGTCCGTTCATAACCTTAGGCATATCCTCGTAGCCTGCGTAAATACGGAGACCGGGCTTGGACACTCTGCGGATACCGCGAATGACCTTGCTCTTACCCTGACCGTACTTAAGAGTTACACGGATAACACCCTGCTTGCCATCCTCGATAACCTGGTAGGACTTTACGTAGCCCTCTTCGACGAGAATGTCTGCGATAGCCTTCTTCATCTTAGATGCCGGAATGTCAACAGTTGCGTGCTTTGCATCGTTAGCATTTCTTATTCTGGTGAGCATGTCGGCGATTACATCTGACATTTGCATATTAATTTTCCTCCTGTATGCAAGTTAAATATTTTCTTGCTGCCGTAATCTTCACGGCGGCATATCAGCGGTTAAGCCCATCTCTTTTGGATTAGCTTCCTTCTGATAGTTTAGGGGGCTTTCACGACACGCTGCAACGCGTGTTGCAGCACGTCTGAAAACTGTTTTTGTGGTTTTTGATTACCAGCTTGCCTTCTTTACTCCGGGGATCTCGCCCTTGTATGCGAGCTCACGGAAGCAGATACGGCAGATACCGTACTTGCGGAGATAAGCGTGGGGACGACCGCAGATCTTGCATCTGTTGTACTCTCTGGTGGAGAACTTCTGCTTCTTCTGCTGCTTAAGAACCATAGCCTTCTTTGCCATCTTTACTTACCTCCTATCAGTTGTTTGCGAAGGGAGCGCCGAGGAGCTTAAGAAGCTCTCTTGCCTCTTCGTCGGTATTTGCTGTCGTTACGAAGCAGATATCCATACCGCGGATCTTGTCAACCTTGTCGTACTCGATCTCGGGGAATATGAGCTGCTCCTTAAGACCAAGCGCATAGTTTCCTCTACCGTCGAACGCGTTGGGGTTGATACCCTTGAAGTCACGAACTCTGGGAAGTGCGAAGTTGAAGAGTCTGTCTACGAACTCATACATTCTGTCGCCACGCAGTGTTACCTTTGCACCGATCTTCATACCCTCACGGAGCTTGAAGTTTGCAACGGACTTCTTTGCGTATGTGGGAACTGCCTTCTGACCTGCGATTATTGTGAGGTCATTGATAACGGAGTCGAGAGCCTTGGAGTTATCCTTTGCATCGCCAACACCGCAGTTGATTACGATCTTGTCGAGCTTGGGGATCTGCATTACGCTCTTGTACTCGAACTTCTTCATAAGGGCGGGTGCAACCTCGGCCTTGTACATATCTTTAATTCTTGCCATCAGTTGTTACCTCCCTTGATTGTTTCTTCTCTGAGCACCTGACCGCACTTTGCACAGATAGTCTTGATGGTCTTATTATCTCCATCTACTGTTCTTTCGGTCTTTACTCTAACGCCCTTATCGCACTTGGGGCAATAAAGAGCTACCTTTGACGCGTAAATTGCGCCTTCTGCGTCAATGATTCCGCCAGCCTCACCCTGCTTACGGGGCTTTACGTGCTTGTGGATCATGTTGACCTTCTCTACGATTACTTTACCTTCCTTGGGGGAAACGGCGATTACCTTTCCCTTTACGCCCTTGTCGTCACCGGAAAGAACAATGACTGTATCGTCTCTTCTAATATTCATTTCTCGATACCTCCATTAAAGTACTTCCGGAGCGAGGGACAATATCTTGAGGTAGTCCTTCTCGCGGAGTTCTCTTGCCACCGGTCCAAATATACGGGTACCGCGAGGCGTCTTATCTTCTCTTATGATTACCGCTGCGTTCTCGTCAAACTTGATGTAGGAACCGTCGGCACGCTTCATGCCCTTTACGCTTCTTACTACAACTGCCTTAACGACGTCGCCTTTCTTTACTACACCGCCGGGAGTAGCCTTCTTTACGCAAGCTACGACCACGTCACCGATGTTTGCGTATCTGCGGCCTGTACCGCCGAGTACGCGAATGCACATCAGCTCTTTAGCTCCGGTGTTATCGGCAACCTTCATGAGTGTTTGTTGCTGTATCACTTTATTTTCCTCCTGATTTCAATACGATTTCTGCCGTATTTACTGTATATGGTTTTTTGGAGCTAAAATTACTTAGCTTTTTCGATTATCTCGACAACGCGCCATCTCTTTGTCTTAGAGAGAGGTCTTGTCTCCATAATTTCAACCTTGTCGCCGATGCCGCACTCGTTTTTCTCGTCGTGAGCATGAACCTTCAAGGTACGCTTGATGATCTTGCCGTAGATCGGATGCTTTACGTTGTCCTCGATCGCAACGACAACTGTCTTGTTCATCTTGTCGCTAACAACGCGTCCGACTCTAACTTTTCTCAGATTTCTTTCTTCCATGACTATTCCTCCTTACGCATTTTTCTCTGAAAGGATCGTCATTACACGGGCAATGTTCTTCTTGACTTCCACGATTCTCTGGGGGTTGTCAAGCTGGTTGATTGCGTGCTGGAAGCGAAGATTGAAAAGTTCTTCCTTGAGCTCCTTGAGCTTTGCGTTAAGCTCATCGGCACTCATTTCTCTCAATTCATTTACGAATTTAGTTGCCTTCATCTTATGCTTCCTCCTTTACAACGAACTTACACTTGATGGGGAGCTTGTGAGACGCGAGACGCATAGCCTCTCTTGCTACGTCCTCTGCAACTCCGTCCATCTCGAACATTACTCTACCCGGCTTAACGACTGCTACCCAGTACTCGGGTGAACCCTTACCTGAACCCATTCGAGTTTCAGCAGGCTTCTCAGTGATAGGCTTATCGGGGAATATCTTTATCCAAACCTTACCGCCTCTCTTGATGTATCTTGTCATCGCGATACGGGCAGCCTCGATCTGGTTGCTGGTGATCCATGCAGGCTCAAGTGCTACAAGACCGTAAGAACCGTTTGTAACCTTATTGCCGCTTGTTGCTTTTCCTTTAAGTCTACCGCGCTGTACGCGACGGAACTTAACTCTCTTCGGCATTAACATTATTTACGTCCTCCTTCTCTCGGAGCTCTTTCGCCTCTTGCACCGTCATTTCTACGTCCGCGTCTCTCACCGTTTCTGTTGTCACGGCGATCGCCACGTCTGTTATCTCTGGGTGCGTTTGCAGACGGTCTGTTTACCTCGTTGAGAACCTCGCCCTTGTATATCCATACCTTGACGCCGATCTTTCCGTAGGTTGTATTTGCTTCCCAGAAACCGTACTCAATGTCGGCTCTGAGCGTCTGAAGCGGAATTGTTCCTTCGTGATAGTGCTCTGTTCTTGCAATCTCAGCGCCTGCGAGACGTCCGCTGCAGGAAATCTTGATTCCCTTTGCGCCAAGTCTCATGGTGTTTCTGATCGCCATCTTCATAGCACGGCGGAAAGCTACTCTTCTCTCGAGCTGTCCGCAGATGTTCTCTGCTACGAGCTGAGCATTGAGGTCGGGCTGTCTAACCTCAACAACGTTGAGGGCAACGGGCATTCCAACCATCTTCTGAAGCTCGTTCTTATACTTCTCGATCTCTACTCCGCCGCGTCCGATAACCATACCGGGCTTTGCGCAGTGAACGAATACGCGAACTCTCTTGCTGTCGCGCTCGATCTCGATCTTAGGAACGCCAGCAGCCTGGAGCTCCTTCTTAAGATACTTTCTGATGTTGTAGTCGGATACAAGGGTATCGCCGAACTTCTCGTCCGATGTGAACCATCTTGAATCCCAGTTCTTAATTACACCCACTCTAAGTCCGTGGGGATTTACCTTCTGACCCATTAAGCTTTACCTCCTCTCTCAGTCTCTTTCCTTGACTACGATGGTTACGTGAGACGTTCTCTTAAGAATTCTGTCTGCGCTTCCCTTAGCGCGAGGCATAATTCTCTTAAGCGTAGGTCCGGGGCATACGAAGCACTCGGAAACGTACAGCTTTGTCTCATCCATCTGAAAATTGTTAACCGCATTTGCGATTGCACTTCCCAGCAGCTTTACAAGGTACTCAGAAGCACTCTTGTTGGTGTTCTTGAGTATTGCCATTGCTGTTCCTGCATCCTTACCTCTGATGAGGTCGAGAACGATCTTAACCTTGCGCGGGGAAATTCTTGCATATTTAAGTGTTGCTTTTGCTTCCATCTTAATTGTTCCTCCCTCTCGCATTATTTACCGTTGTTGGATGTCTTGGAGCCTGCGTGGCCCTTGAATGTTCTTGTAAGTGCGAACTCGCCGAGCTTGTGTCCTACCATGTCCTCGGTAACGTATACCGGAACGTGCTTGCGTCCGTCGTGAACTGCAATGGTGTGACCTACGAACTCAGGGAATATCGTGGATGCACGAGACCAAGTCTTGATAACTTTCTTCTCGTTCTTTTCGTTCATAGCGCATATTCTCTCATAGAGCTTAGCTTCTACGAAAGGCGCCTTCTTCAAACTTCTGCTCATCTTATATTCCCTCCTTATTTAGCGTTTCTGCGTTTTACTATGAACTTGTCTGTTCTAGCCTTCTTGTTTCTGGTCTTATAACCAAGAGCAGGCTTACCCCAAGGTGTTACAGGAGAAGGACGTCCGATAGGAGACTTACCTTCACCACCACCGTGAGGGTGGTCGCAGGGGTTCATTACCGAACCGCGAACTGTAGGACGGATGCCCATGTGTCTCTTCTTACCTGCTTTACCGATCTTAACGGTATCGTGCTCAATGTTACCAACCTGACCGATAGTTGCCTTACAGTCAAGACGGATGATTCTTACCTCACCGGAGGGAAGTCTTACCTGAGCTATGCCGTTCTCCTTGGAGATGAGCTGTGCTGCAACTCCTGCGGAACGAACGAGCTGTGCGCCCTTACCGGGGTAGAGCTCAATGTTGTGGATAAAAGTACCAACGGGAATGTTCTCGATGGGAAGTGTGTTACCGGGCTTGATATCTGCATCTGCGCCTGTGTAAACAACGTCGCCGTCCTTAAGACCTACGGGAGCGATGATGTAGCTCTTCTCTCCTGCCTCGTTCTGAAGGAGTGCGATGTATGCACTTCTGTTGGGGTCGTACTCGATACCGATTACGGTTGCGGGAGCAGTGTTGGCTCTCTTGAAGTCGATAATTCTGTACTTGACCTTGTTTCCGCCGCCCTTATGACGTACGGTGATTCTGCCGTAGCTGTTACGTCCGGCAAACTTCTTCTTAATTACTACCAAGCTTCTTTCGGGGCTGAACTTTGTGATCTCCTCGAAAGTAGGAACCGTCATATGTCTTCTCGACGGTGTAGTAGGCTTATACTTCTTTGTAGGCATTCTTCTTTACCTCCTACCATCAATTAAGGCCGTCGAAGAACTCGATTGTCTTGGAATCGCTCGTAAGTGTAACGATTGCCTTCTTCCACTCGGATGTGTATCCGAAGTGAACGCCGAGTCTCTTGGGCTTCTTCTTCATGCTGACTGTGTTTACGCAAGCAACCTTAACGCCAAACAGCTCCTCAACTGCCTTTGCAATCTCGGGCTTTGTTGCATCGCTTGCTACCTTGAAGGTGTATTTCTTCTCAGCGAGTTTGTCCATGCTTGCCTCTGTGATGATAGGCTTAATGATGATATCCTGTACCATTTTCATTATGCGTACACCTCCTCAAGCTTTTCAACGGCTGCGCGTGTCATAACGACCTTCTCAGCCTTGAGCACCTCGTAAACATTGATGGTGCTGTAAAGAGTGGTCTCAACACCGGGGATGTTAGCGCAGCTCTTTACGACAAATCCCTCTGCCGCAGGAAGAACGATAAGAGCCTTCTCTGCAACAGTTGCGGTTCTTGTCTTTCTCTCCTTAACAACTTCGCCATCCTGTACGGTGGTTACCTTATAATTCTTGGTAACTTCCTTCTTGCATCCGAGTGCTGCTAGCATCTTGACCATCTCTGCGGTCTTGTATGCGTCGAGCTTGATCTCGTCTACAACTATGAGCTCACCTGCCGCAACCTTAGCGGAAAGTGCGCTGAAGAGAGCAACTCTCTTTGTCTTTTTATTAAGTGCGAGTCTGTAATCTCTGGGCTTCGGGCCAAGAGCAACTCCACCGTGTGTCCACTGAGGAGCACGTGTCGAACCCTGACGAGCTCTACCTGTTCCCTTCTGTCTCCAAGGCTTCTTACCGCCACCGGATACCTCGGTGCGTGTAAGAGTGGACTGTGTGCCCTGTCTCTGATTCATAAGATATGCTCTTACTGCGGCATGGAGGACGGCGTTGTTGACTTCTGCTCCGAATATAACGTCAGACAGAGTCATTTCTCCGACTTCTTTACCTGTCATATCCATAACTTTAATGTTCGGCATTGTTTGTTTCCTCCTTCCGCTTATGCTTTGATCGAGTCGCGGATGAATACTATACCGTCCTTCGCTCCGGGAATTGCGCCCTTAACTGCGATGAGGTTCTTCTCTGCGTCGATCTTAACTACCTTAAGGTTGAGTACTGTTACCTGCTCGTTACCGTACTGACCTGCCATCTTCTTGTTCTTGAAGATTCTTGCAGGGTCAATAACACCCATAGAACCGGGCTGACGGTGGATAGGTCCTGTACCGTGGGTCATTCTGAGGTGGTGGTGATTCCATCTCTTGATAACGCCCGAGTAACCGTGGCCCTTTGTCATACCTGTAACGTCGACCTTCTCGCCTGCGGCGAAGGTATCGGCTGTAATGACGTCGCCTACGTTGAGTGCGGATACGTCGTCAAGACGGAACTCCTTGAGGTGCTTCTTGTTCTCAACACCTGCTTTTGCAAAGTGACCGATCTCGGCCTTTGTCATGTGCTTCTCTTTTACTTCAGCGAAGCCAAGCTGAACTGCATTGTAACCGTCGGTTTCAACGGTCTTCTTCTGTGCTACTACGCACGGACCTGCCTGGATAACGGTGACCGGAACTACGTTGCCGATCTCGTCAAAGATCTGTGTCATACCGATCTTCTTACCGATAATACCCTTTTTCATTTTTTGTTTCCTCCTGTAAATTATTGGTTGACACCTAAGGGTTTGTGCCAACATGATTTACAAAGTTACCGAACTGCGATGTCTCGCATCGGCTGTTATCTTTGTTTGTTGATGCTCGAAGTGCTTGATTTAGATTTTTACTTCGATCTCAACGCCTGCGGGAAGCTCAACGCTCATAAGCGCGTCCACAACCTTCTGTGAGGGCTTAATGATGTCGATGAGTCTCTTGTGTGTTCTCATTTCGAACTGCTCACGGCTATCCTTATACTTGTGTACCGCGCGAAGGATTGTTACGATCTCCTTCTCGGTAGGAAGCGGAATAGGACCGGAAACGGTTGCGCCGTTTCTCTTAGCCAGCTCTACGATCTTCTCTGCTGCCGCATCGATAAGTGTGTGATCATAGCTCTTCAGTCTTACTCTGATCTTTTCATTGACTGCCACCTGTTTTTCCTCCTTATTTAAGTATTCGCTTGCTCGCGTACGTCTGCGAAGTAGAAACCATATTCGCAAACCCTTCGCGAACTGCGTTTCAGGGGGCGCAAACTTAGCCAACACTGTGCCGTGCGTTTCTTTTGTGTCCATTTAAAAATCCGAAATCATCAGCATCAGCATCTGCCGATGACCTTCGGGAACACCAAAACGCACGCAGCTCCGCATGATGAGCCACAGTGCCCGCTTCGTATGCATTCGCCCGATCAAAACGGACATACTCCACGAAAATTACCCGTCAAAACGTCACTTTTGGCGGCAACCTCTCGCTTCTACGCATATCAAGCTTATATATTTTACCATATAATCGTCCATATTGCAATAGATTTTTGTTAGTCAAAACATAGAATTTATTCGCTATTTAGCCCTTTAAAAAGGCAATTTGCACAAATATTGTACATTTTAACGCCAAAAACCATCCAATAAAGTTTTTTTTGCGTCTTCAAGACAAAAACCAAACAGCTATTCGAGCGAAAAACACGATTTAAATGTCATTTTCTGCGCTTTTCTTAGTCAGTCCATATCAAAGTACGTGTGTACAAGTACTTCTCAATACTGTTTTCAACGATTTGCAAACAAAATTGAGGGGAACTTTTTTGCATATAGTTCCCCTCAAAAAAGCTACGTATCGCTTACGCGCACACGTATATATAATAAAAAGGAAGAAAACCGTCAATTTTTCGGCTTTTTTATCCGCACCACCATTGAAAGCATCGCCTTGCCGTCAAAAGGTATTAATGGATACAGATATTTTCTCTTTCCGTTGACAGTAGAGTTGGTCGCAAGCAGTATGACGCACACCACCACTCCTACGCAGAATCCCCAAAATCCAAATATACCCGTGACGATAAGCAAGAATATTCTCAAAAACTTTATCGCATATCCAAGCTCGTAGCTTCTTTGCGTAAAGTTAGCTATCGCCACAAACGCCATATACAATATCACCTCAGGCGTCAACCAGCCAACGTCGACAGCAAAATCGCCGAGTATAAGTCCACCCACGACCGATAAGGAGTTATTCAGCATATTCGGCGTGTTAAGAGACGCGAGCCGCAAAGCATCGATTATAAACTCAACAAGCAACAGCTGAACAATGATCGGCAGCTTTCCGGGTTGTTCGGGCATAGCAAATTGCAAAAACGAAGGAACAAAATCGGGATATCTTGTCATAAGATACCACACGGGCGTAATAATAAGCGTTAAAAAGAACACTACGTATCTGACAATACGGATATACGTACCCGTAAGAGGCGGAAAATAAAAGTCGTTCGCCTCCTGCATAAAGTCAAATATCGACGATGGCAGTATCATCACCTCGGGGCTGTTGTCGATAACTACAAGCACACTACCCTCAAGAAGCTGCGCCGAAGCCACATCGGGACGTTCTGTGGTGCGTATTTTTGGAAAAGGATTATACCATTTGCTTTTTACAAGACACTCTTTGAGCGATTCATGTCCCATACATAAAGCATCGGTATCGATAGACGAAAGCTTTTGCGATAACTTCTCGACGTATTTTTTGTCTACTCGGTCATCCATAAAGCAAAGAACGACGTCGGTCCGAGAATCCCTACCGATTGAATAATACTGCATTGTTAGCGATGGATTTCTTATTCTTCTGCGGATAAGCGCAGTATTGAAGATCAGCGTTTCAACAAAGCCGTCGCGAGCTCCCCTCATGACCCTATCGCCCTCCGATTCCTCGGGTTGACGCGCAGGATACGTACGTGTATCGATAATAAGTGCCTCCGCGCCAAAGCTTGATCCAAGCATAAGCGTACATCCCGAAAGCACCGCCGTAACCGCTACGTCGGCATTACTTACAACGTCCGTTTCGATATACGGCAGATTTTTAGTCATATACTGTGTCGCCGTGCCCGAAACCGACTTTAACGACAGAAAATGCATCATAAGCTTTTGCAAAACAGTATCTTTAGAAAAACCGTCTATAAAAAAGAAAGTCAGCTCCCCATCTCCAATCGAAAGCTTTTTGCACAAAACGTCAAAGCTTTCACTAACTCTCAGCGTCTTTTCAAAATAGCTTACGTTATCCTCATATTTTTCACTCAATTTCTGCATAGAGTTTACCTCATAAATGGATTTCATTCTTATTGTATCCATAAATAAGAGGTTTATCCAAAAAGGATAGTTGCAATTTAATTTGTATTTTTCATCACTATAATATCACTGTTTTTCAAAAACTTAATATCGCAATGTTAAAAAATATACTTTTCATTTTTCGTCATAAAGAATATTGTGAATTTCGCTTTAATTATATGAAATTATTATATAATATTTTTGTTTTTCGTCATTGTATATTTGTTCTTTACATTACAGCAGTACAGCATTTATCCGTTTTGAGAAATATAAGTTAATAACACATATATAAATATTATAAACCACAACAGCATATGATAAAACAAGTAAAGGAGGAAGAACTATGCTTTCATCTATTTTTTCAATGCTGTCAAGCTTTATCCACTTTATCCTCGGCATCAGCACTCCACAAAACTTCCCGCCACCATTGTCCGCATCAGAAGAGCATGAATACTTCAAAAAAGCAGAAAAGGGCGACGAAGCGGCAAGGCAGAAGCTAATACTTCACAATCTTCGTCTGGTCTCTCACATCGTAAGAAAGTATTATGCTTCAAGTAAAAACCAAGAAGACCTTGTTTCCATAGGAACTATTGGACTTATAAAAGCAGTTGACACGTTCAAGGTGGCAAACGGCGCAAAATTTGCAACGTATGCGGCAAGATGTATACAAAACGAAATACTCATGCACTTCAGGTCTCAAAAAAAGCTTGCTACTGAAATATCACTGAACGACACAATAGACGTTGACCGCGACGGCAATCCGCTTTCTTATATAGACGTTATAAAAAGTGAGGACGATCTTGCAACGGACGTGCAAAGAAAAATATCATCCAACAAGGCGCTTCGTCTTGTCCAGACTGTACTTACGCCTCGTGAACGCAGAATAATCACCATGCGTTACGGTCTCTCGGGCAAAAAAGCGCTGACGCAGAGGGAGATCGCCGAAAGGCTAAATATCTCACGCTCATACGTCAGCCGACTTGAGAAGAGTGCCCTTGAAAAACTAAGGGCGCAGCTATGATCATTTACCGAGAAATTCCAAGAGACCTGCAAAACTCTCCGCCGCTATCTCATCGGTAGCATTGTGATAAAGATAAAGGTCAAGGATATCCGCAAGATGTGTGGGAGAGCGGAAGTTGATGTTCTTTATATACTCATCCCAGTTTTCGAGCTTCCATTTATCTCTTATGTTATTTCTTTCCGTCACGCGCTTTTTGCATATCTCGGATGAGCTCTCTATAAATGCTACGTAAAGATGCGCGTCAAAGGTCTCAGCCTTTGCTTTAAGCTCGGTCATATAAGCGCTGTCCCAAAGTTCCTTACCGAAGGGCGCGTTGACGATGACCGTATCCGAGAATTCAAGTGCCTCGAATGCCATATCCATAGTAACGGTATATTCAACAGGTCTGACCTCTCTTACAAAGAACTCACAATCGGGATTGTAGTCAACACCTGAAAGTCTGCACATCTGCTTTCCAAAGGGGTTGAGAACATCCTTATCTATGTACACTACGTTTCCAAGTGCTCTTGCAAGCTTTTTGGCGAGATACGTCTTTCCGCAGCCTGCTGGAGACGCCACAAGTATCAGTTTTTTGCTTTCCATAGAGAAAGAACCTCTCTTTCAATGTTGTTTATATTAGTATAACATACTTTCACCAAAATTGCAACCTACTTTTGTTTTAAAAAAGAAAAGCTGACATTAAGATATTCGTTAAATTAGGATTTATAGGTGTGTTGAATTACAATTCCGTAGGGGCGATTCACGAATCGCCCGCCACGAGAACATAATGCTATAAACGGGCGATTCGTGAATCGCCCCTACGATCTGTTGGATCTAACTATTCGACAAATCCTAATTTAAAAACGGGAGGAGCAAGCCCCTCCCCTACCGCCTTCAACATTGGCGCATTGGTAGGGGAGCGCCTTGGTGCTCCCGTTCGGTACACAAACAAACATTTCGCTAAATCCTAATTTGAAGTTTTCAAAAAAATTCGAGGAGAGCTTCCAAAAGAAGTTCCCCTCAAAAAACTATCTCCATTTAAATAAAAGCCTTTTGCCGTCAGTCCGCTTTTCGAGAAAACCAAGTGCGGTGAGGATATTGAGCGCGCTGTAAGCCGCTTTACCCTTGATATCCGTCTGCTTTTCATACTGCTTGACGGTGAATTCGCCATCTTCGAGGTTCTCGGGCAGAAAACGCTCGTAAGAAGCCGCTCCGCAGAGCACCTCCTCATCCACTATGCGAATAGGAAAAAGGTCATTTTCATACGCTCCGCTTTTTCTATATCGTACTCTCTCGGAGTATCTGTACTCCTCCGCCTCAACATAAACAAGGTGCACGCGAAGCCTCTCGTTCGAGAGTAACTCGCGCAGGTGATACAGCTCGCAAAGCGCGTCCGATATTCCCTCTTTTTTAGGAGAAGAACGGGTATACATCACCTCTCCCGTATCTCGGTCTGCACGTACTATGCGCTTTTTGCACACAAGCGGTTTAACCACGGACACCGTATAATCGGTATCTCGCAGATAATACTCTATCTTTTTCTTGAGACTTGAGAATTTCTTGGTTTGTATCTCGGTTATATGTCCGTCACACAGTACGTCCGCGACGTACCGTCCCACCTTCACCTCATAGCAATTCGCATCCTCACACACAAATCTTTTGAAAACGCGGTGAAATCTCTTTTCGTTATACGTTCCGATGTTATCCGCATCACTTCCGTACATCGCCCTGTCATCCTGACAGAGCGATGTGAATTTTTCAAAGTATCCGTCACTCACGTTGCTACCCCCGCAAACTGACTGCTGTACAGCTTGAAATATTCTCCGCCTGCGGCAAGAAGCTCGTCGTGTCCTCCCGCCTCAGCTATTGCTCCGTCCTTGACAACAACTATAACGTCTGCGTCTCTTATGGTAGAAAGTCTGTGCGCGATTATCAGCGAGGTACGGTTACTCATAAGCGCCACCATTGCCTGCTGTATATACATCTCCGTTCTTGTATCGACACTTGAGGTAGCCTCGTCAAGTATAAGTATCTTTGGGTCAGCAAGCACGGCGCGCGCGATAGACAAAAGCTGACGCTGACCCTGCGAAAGGTTGCTACCCGATTCAGCAAGCATACTGTCATAACCGTCGGGAAGTCGCTCAATAAAGATATCCGCCTTTGCAAAACGCGCGGCAGCCTTCATATCCTCGTCGCTCGCATCCTCTTTACCGTACTTTATGTTTGCTCTGATCGTATCCGAGAACAGCACCGTATCCTGAAGAACTATGGCGATAGAGCGTCTGAGCGTATCCTTGGGGATATCTCTTATATCCACTCCGTCAACGGTTATTCTGCCACCGTCTACCTCGTAAAACCTTGTGAGCAGATTTACAATAGTCGTTTTTCCCGAGCCCGTAGCTCCAACTATCGCGATCTTTTGCCCCGATCTCACGCTGAGGCTCAGTCCTTTGAGGACGGGCTCATTTTCCTCATAGCCAAAATCAATATTCTCGAACTCAATGTTGCCCTTTATATCGGATATCTCGACGTTCGCAGTTCCCTCGTCGATCTCATCCGCACTGTCCATGATCTCAAATATACGCTCAGCACCCGCGAGAGCTGTCAGTATATTGGCATACTGATTTGCGATCTCATTTATAGGACGTGTGAATTTCTTTGTATACTGAAGCATCGACTGTATATTACCAATTGTCAGCGTTCTCATAAAAGGCACGGGATTGAGCACGAAAAATCCGCCGAATGCCGCAATAAGCACGTATTGGAAGTTACCGAGGAAGTTCATACAAGGTCCCATTATCGAGCCCCAAACTCTTGCGCTTATACTGCATTTTTTGAATTTGTGGCTGGTATCGGTAAACTCATCTACTGCTTTCTTTTCCTTGCCATAAGCGACCACCGTTTTATAAGACGTCACCATCTCCTCGACCTCGCCGTTTAGCTGACCGAGCAGCTTTTGACGACGAACAAAATATTTGCGCATAAATTTTGCGAGATTTGTTGAAACGAGAATAGTCAGCGGTATTGTTACGCAAGCTATAAGCGCCATGACCCAACCGTATATCATCATAAGGGTAAACGCACCGATAAGCGTCATCACACTTGATATAAGCGATGCTATTGACTGAGAAATAGCGTTTGAGACGTTCTCAACGTCATTTGTCATTCTCGACATTATATCTCCGTGCTTGTGCGTATCGGTATACTTTATAGGAAGCTTGGATATCTTTTTTAAAAGGTCGTTACGCAAGCTGTATACCGTATTCTGCGAAAGCTTCGCGGCGATAAAGCCTTGAAAAAGCGTCATCGAAGAGCTGATAACGAACAGCACAGCCATAACCCCTAGATATCCAAGCATTGCAGGCATATCTACGGATAGCTTACCGCCCTTGAGCGATATCGTGTCTATCGCCGCTCCCTGCATAGCGGGGCCTGCAAGGTCGGTGAGGGTTACGACCACCATAATGACGATAAGAGCAATAACTAACATTTTACTCTTGCCGATATAAGAAAGAAGCCGCAGAAGTGTCTTTTTTATGTTTTTTGGCTTTTCCTTATTAACTCTTGCGCCCATAGGTCCGCCGCCTCTGCCGCCCGGACCGCCCATAGGACGGAGTGGCGGCATATTATTTGTGTTAGGCTGAGCCTTATTCATTGATGCCACCTCCGTTCTTCATTTGAGAATTGTATATCTCACGGTAAGTTTCACTCGTCTTCATAAGCTCGTCGTGAGAAGCGCAGGCGCTTATAGTTCCCTGCTCTATAACGGCTATTCTGTCCGCATCCTTAACGCTGGCTATTCTTTGAGCTATCATTATCACAGTTGTATCGGAAAGCTCAGCCTTAAGAGCCGCACGGAGCTTACTCTCGGTGGAAAGGTCGAGAGCAGATGTCGCATCGTCAAGTATGAGAAGCTCAGGACGGCGAACAAGAGCACGCGCAATGGACATCCTCTGCTTTTGTCCACCCGAAAGCGATGCGCCTTTTTCGGCAATATAAGTGCCGTATCCGTCGTTAAATCCGAGTATGAACTCTTCTGCCTGCGCGATACGCGCGGCAGCGGCTATCGCATCGTCGCTTGCGTCCTCCTTGCCCCAACGCAAATTGTCCGCAACGCTTCCCGAGAACAGCTCGCTCTTTTGCATCACGAAAGCAATTTTTTGACGAAGCGCATGTAAGTCATAATTTTTTATCGGTTCTCCGTCAACAAGCACTTCTCCGTCGGTAGCATCGTAAAAACGAGGGATAAGATTGACAAGCGACGTTTTGCCCGAGCCCGTAGCTCCGATAATTGCAAAGGTCTCTCCCTTTTTGATGTCAATATTTATATCGTGCAAAACGGGGCGGCCGGACGTTCCCGGATAACGGAAGCTTACGTTTCTAAAGGAAACGGCAACGTCATTCTGTGCATCCGTAACCTCTCCCGAGCATATAACGGGATCTGTGTCCAACACCTCGTTCACACGTTTGACGGACGCCATCGCGCGGGATATCGACTGGAACATCATCGTTACCATCATAATAGACATAAGCACCTGCGTGATATAGGTGATAGCCGCCATTATAGTTCCAGCCGTCATACCCGAATCGGCTACGTTCTCTATTCTCCAACCGCCTATGTAGATGACCGCGATTATAGCAAGATTCATGACTACCGTGAGTACGGGGTGCATGACCGCCATTATGCGCTGAACGCGAATGTTCGTGTCGCGCAGGTCTCTGTTTGCTTTTTCAAAGCGCTCTGCCTCGTATTCTTCCTTTACGTATGCCTTTATCACTCTCGCGCCGGTTACGTTCTCCTGAACCACGCAGTTAAGTCTATCCAGCTTTTTCTGCACTGTACCGTATATCGGGATCGCTTTTCCAAGCACAAAAATAAGCATTATTGCCATTACGGGAAGCGCGCAGAGCATTATGATACCGAAGCTGAAGTCAAGCGTCATAAGCATTATAAGACCGCCGATAAAGAACATCGGAGAGCGAACGAGCATACGTAACAGCATCTCAACAAACTCAACTATCATCGCGATATCGTTTGTCATTCTGGTAACGAGAGAGCCCGTTGTAAATTTATCCGTTTGCTCGATGGAGAGCGACATCACCTTTTTGTATGCATCGCATCTGAGGTCATCGCCTACTCCCTGAGATGCCTTGGCTGCAGTATACGCGCACATAACACCGAAAAATCCGCCAATTAGTACCACCACAAGCATTAGTATACCAAAGGTTATAATGACCTGCATCGAGCTGTAAGTGCCGTCACCGAAGACTATTCTCATAACCGTACTGCCAAGCTTTGATGACGAAACGTCACCGTTTGCGGCAATACCGCAGTCAACTATGACAGTCATCAGCTTTGGCAAGCAAAGATCAGCCGCAACTTCACCTATCATCAACAGAGGCGAAATTATGGCAAGAAAAGAGTATTTCTTTAAATAATTAAAAATTCTTTTCATTGCTTTTCACCCGTTTTCAAGAGATTTCCCCTTATCTTGCCAAGCAAGACCATAAGCGTCTCGCATTCCTCATCAGTTATGCCTTCAAGAGCCACACTGTCCATATTTTTGATGTTGCTGATCCCGTCACGGTCTACTTGTCTGCCATACTTGGTCAGATAAACTCTTTTTATTCTCGCATCCGCAGCGTCCGATTTGAGCTCGACTATTCCCTCGTCTATCATCTTTTTCACGATCAAACTGACCGTAGGTGCACGCAGATGTGTGCGCTCGACAAGCTCTCTTTGGCTGACTCCGTCGCTTATAGCAAGGAACGACAGCACAAGGCGAGCACCGGGCTGTGACATAACACCGTCAATATCGCATTCCTCTCTCATTCTTGTGCGAAATATACGCGATATCTCGTTACAAAGCTTCACGGGATTGTCGCTCAGCTCTGCCCTTTTGGGAGGCGGAGCGGGACATTGTGCTTTTATTTTTCTTGACATAAATAACTCCTCGTTAAATTAGTTAGTTAGAAAACTAATTAATTTTAACATTAAAGATTATGCTTGTCAATATCTTCATCAAAAAATCAAAAAAATTAACAATTCCAGCTCTTATCTGCGCTTTTGATCTCACACCGAAAATAAAAATTTCCCCAAGCTTTAAAAATTGGCACGCTGCGACAATATTGCAAGTATTGCACGAGTCGCGTTTACATATTATATTATTGCGGCAAAGGTCGCAAAATTATTGAAAACAAAATTTAATATAAGAAAGGAAAAGCTATGGCAAAGAAAATTTTGAGATTTTTGTTGGCGGTCGCGGTCGTCTTTGCTATGTTCGGCTCGCTCGTGTCAAGCGCGGCTTCTCCCACAGTCGCAACCGTTCCCTGCATTTCTGGCTTTGGCAATGCGGTACGCTACGTCGACGCAAATACGATGTCGATACAGTCCTCAGCAAGGACGAGCTCGGCTGACTACTCCTCGTTAAAGCTTTACCCCGGCGGCATTCCGTTCGGTGTTAAGTTTATGACCGAGGGCGTTATAGTCACGGGTATGTGTGACGTTAAAACGCAAAACGGTAAGCTCTGCCCAGCAAATGCGGCAGGATTGCGTCCAAACGACGTGCTCATAAAGGCAAACGGCATAACGCTCACAGACGCTCAAACGTTGACAGAGATAACCGAAAGCTCAAGTGGAAAAGCAATAGAGCTTGAATTCACCCGAGACGGTAAGGCGGCAAAGACCACACTAACGCCCGCATATTGCACAGAGGACGGCAAATACAAAACGGGAATGTACGTCCGTGACAGCGGTGCGGGAATTGGAACTGTAACGTATATCATGCCCGAGACACTCAGCTTTGGCGGACTTGGACACGGTATTTGCGATGCAGATACAGGTAAGCTGACACCTATGCAAAGAGGTTCGGTAGTCGGAGTAACGATAAACGGCGTAGTCAAGGGTCTTTCGGGCGCACCCGGCGAGGTTCGAGGATACTTCAGCTCAGGCAAAACGGGAACGCTTTTACAGAATACCGAATGCGGTGTATTCGGCGCGTTCGCAACCCTGCCCAAAAACCTTCTGCTCGAACCTATGCCTATTGGAATGAGAAACGAGCTCAAGAGCGGAAAAGCTTATATACTTTCCACACTTGACGGAACACAGCCTAAGCAGTATGAGGTAAATATAAGCGATATAAGGATATCCGCAATGGGAAATAAATGCTTTACAGTAAAGGTCACCGATAAAGCGCTTCTCGAAAAGAGCGGCGGTATCGTGCAAGGAATG
>SVTJ01000016.1 GCA_015063845.1 Oscillospiraceae bacterium | reverse complement strand
AATCGTACCACAGATGGTTCTCCTGCGGTGTAGCATTTTTACGAAGATTTTTTGCAAGAGTAATATTCTTTTCGTTGTAATCAAGCGACATACTTACTCCTCCAAAGTTTTATCGCTTCCATTATATCACAAATCGGCAGAGAAAACAAGTTCTCTGCCGAAATTTTGTGCCTGCCAATTCTCCGTTAAGAACAACAGAGAAACGGTGTTCTTTTTGTTTTATTTACTGCTCACGAAAAACTACGTTGCCCGTTTCGTGGTCCATCGACTCAACTATTGCAAGCGACTCAAGCTGGTAGCCGAGATTTCTTATGCTTCTGCCACCGAACTGGAATCCTTTTTCTATGACTATTCCAATACCCTCGACAGTCGCTCCTGCAGCCTCGCTTATAGATATAAGTCCTTGCAAAGCGCAGCCATTGGCAAGGAAATCGTCAACGATAAGTATATGGTCGTCAGCTGAAAGGAACTTTTTGGAAACAATGACCTGGTTCTTGTTTTTGTGTGTGAATGACTCGACCTCGGCGGTATACATATCACCGTCGATATTTATGCTCTTAGCCTTCTTTGCAAACACCATAGGCACGCCAAAGCAACGGGCAACAGCATAAGCTATCGCAATGCCCGATGCCTCAATAGTAAGCACCTTGGTTATCTTTTTATCTGCAAAACGTCTGTGGAACTCCTTGCCCACTTCATCGAGAAGCGCAACGTCCATCTGGTGGTTAAGAAAACTATCTACCTTAAGTACATTGCCTTCCTTGACGATACCGTCCTTCAAAATGCGTTCTTCCAAAAAATTCATAAGCTTTTCTCCTTGAAGAATTATACGTTACGACTATTTTAGCACATTTTCGACGGTGTGTCAAGTGATGGTAAAAACTTATGTCCCAAAGCTCGTAAAAAACGTAGATATTTAGTGTGATTTCGACGGTTTCAGCATCAAAAATTATTGACAAATACGGCAAATTGTGATATAATTTCTATTATCCATATTTATTATTATTTATAGAAGGTAAAAAATGATCTGGTCAAAAGAAGAAACGCTCCCCAGAGAGCAAATCGAGGCGTTGCAGCTTGAACGCCTTCAGGAAACTGTCAACAGAGTATATTCAAAGGTTCCTGCCTACGCAAAGAAAATGGACGACGCAGGTGTAAGACCCGAGGATATAAAAAGTCTCTCGGACCTTGCAAAGCTCCCCTTTGTAACTAAGCAGGATATGAGAGATAACTATCCTTTCGGTCTTTTCGCTGTTCCTAAGGATAGCCTTGTAAGAATACACGCATCAAGCGGTACTACCGGAAAGCCTACTGTCGTAGGATATACAAGAGGAGACCTTGAAACTTGGACTGAGTGCGTATCACGTATTGCCTGCATGGGCGGTGCAAGCGAGCATGACATAGCGCAGATATGCTTCGGATACGGTATGTTTACGGGTGCGCTCGGTCTTCACTACGGACTTGAGAATATTGGCGCTGCAATAGTTCCCTCCTCTACGGGTAACTCGCAGAAGCAGATAATGTATATGCAGGATTTCGAGACCTCCCTGCTCGTTGCTACTCCTTCTTATGCGCTTCGCCTTGCCGAGGTAGCACGCGAGATGGGAATTGAGCCCGAGAAAGACCTCAAGGTAAAGATCGCTCTCGTGGGAAGCGAGCTTCTCACAGACGCTATGCGCGAGGAGATGCACAAGTTTTGGGGCAAGGATCTGCTCATAACATCAAACTACGGAATGAGCGAGCTTATGGGTCCCGGCGTTTCAGGAGAATGTCTCGAGCATTGCGGAATGCACATTAATGAGGACTACTTTATCCCCGAGATAATTGATCCAAAAACGGGAGAGGTACTTCCCGAGGGTGAGCAGGGTGAGCTTGTTATAACCTGTATCAAGAAAGAAGGACTTCCCCTTATCCGTTACAGAACAAAGGATATCACGCGCTTGTTCTATGAAAAGTGCAAGTGCGGAAGAACGTTCTGCCGTATGGAAAATCTTTCGGGAAGAAGCGACGATATGCTCAAAATACGCGGCGTAAACGTTTTCCCGAGCCAAATTGAGGAAGTAATACTCAGCGTTGAGGAGCTCGGTCCTCACTATGAGATAATTCTTGAGAGAGAGGGATATCTCGATAAGCTTACGGTCAAGGTAGAGCTTGCACACAGCACGGACTCGTTCTCAGTGCTTGAAAAGATCACGAATGAGGTCAAGAGCAAGCTTAAGATAATTCTCGGACTTGACGCAAAGGTAATGCTTGAATCCCCCAACACCTTGCAGAGATTTGAGGGCAAGGCTAAGAGAGTAAAGGACTTAAGGAGTAAATAAAATGGCAAACAAAACGATAATGCTCGGAAACGAGGCTATTGCAAGAGGTGCATATGAGGCAGGAGTTAAGCTTTCCAGTGCATATCCCGGTACACCGAGTACAGAAATAAGTGAATATCTCGCAAAATACGATGACGTATACACCGAATGGGCTCCCAACGAAAAGGTTGCGGCTGAGGTCGCTATCGGAGCGTCCATTTCGGGTGTCAGAAGCCTTGCTTGTATGAAGCACGTCGGTCTCAACGTAGCTAGCGACCCGCTCTACACCTTCTCATATACAGGTGTTAGCGGCGGCTCGGTATTTGTTGTCGCTGACGACCCCGGTCTTGCAAGCTCACAGAACGAGCAGGACACAAGAATGATCGCTCGCGCTTCTCATGTTCCCGTGCTTGAGCCCTCCGACAGCCAAGAGGCTAAGGATTTTGTAAAGTACGGCTATGAGCTCAGCGAAAAATACGACACTCCCGTAATTCTCCGCACCACCACAAAGCTTGCTCACTCCCAGAGTGCTGTTGAGCTTTGCGACAGAGTTGAGGTAGCGGACAAGGAATATGAGAGAAAAGTACAGAAGTACGTTATGATGCCTGCATCTGCTATCGGCAGACATGTAGTTGTTGAAGAAAGAGAAAATAGAATGGCGCAAGACGCTGTTGACTTCCCCGTCAACAAGATGGAGATAAACGACAAAAAGCTCGGCTTTATCACCTGCGGTATCGCTTATCAGTACGTAAAGGAAGTATGCCCCCAGGCGAGTGTTCTCAAATTCGGTCTTGTAAACCCCATATCCAAGGCTCTCGTTGAGAAGTTTATGGCAGAGGTCGAGACTGTTTACGTATTTGAAGAGCTTGAACCCGTTATTGAGGAGCAGGTCAGAGCTTGGGGCTTTGATGTCAAGGGCAAGGAGCTGTTCACAAGACAGGGAGAATACAGCGCAAATCTCCTTCGCCGTGTGCTCTTTGGCAAGGATGAAACAGCATTCGACAAGCAGGAAGCACCTGCACGTCCTCCTATTCTCTGCCCCGGCTGTCCTCATAGAAGCGTATTCTCCGTGCTTAACAAGCTCAAGATACACGCATCCGGTGACATCGGTTGTTACACGCTCGGTGCCGTTGCTCCCCTGAGTGTCATCGACACCACGATTTGTATGGGCGCAAGTATTTCCGCGCTTCACGGAATGGAAAAGGGTCGCGGAAAGGAATTTATAAAGAATTGGGTAGCCGTTATCGGTGACTCTACTTTCTTACATACGGGTATCAATTCCCTTATCAATATGGTATATAACAAGGCTACCGGCACTGTTATGATACTTGACAACCGCACAACGGGTATGACAGGACATCAGGAGCACGCTGCTACGGGTAAGACACTTAAGGGTGAGGAAACGTATGCGATAGACCTCGCACAGCTTTGCCGTGCAGTTGGCGTTCAAAACGTTATCGAGATAAGCTCATTTGACGTAAAGGGACTTGAGGAAACTATAAAGAAGAGTGTGAACGGTGATACGCTTACAGTTATCATCGCAAAAGCTCCCTGCGTTCTTCTCAAGGGTCAGAAATTCCCCAACAAGTGCGTTGTAAACGCTGATGCTTGCAGAAAGTGCGGCGCTTGTATGAAGATAGGTTGTCCCGCTATGACCAGAGGCGAGGACGGAAAGGTAAAGATCGACGCTACTATGTGTAACGGATGCGGTCTTTGCAAGAACTATTGTAAATTTGGCGCAATAGAAACGGTGGAGAGATAACTATGACAAAGAACATAATGATAGTAGGCGTTGGCGGACAGGGCACTCTGCTGACAAGTAGAATTATAGGAAAAGCCGCTCTTGCGGAAGGATATGACGTAAAGATCTCCGAGGTGCACGGTATGGCACAGAGAGGCGGAAGCGTTGTTACTTTCGTTAGATTTGGAGAAAAGGTCAACGAGCCCGTGGTCGAAGAAGGACAGGCAGACGTCATCATCGCTTTTGAGCGTCTCGAAGCACTCAGATACGCTCACTTTCTTAAGAAGGACGGCGTTATCGTTGTAAACGACTGTCGCATTGATCCTATGACGGTCGTTATCGGAGCTAAGACATATCCCGAAAACATCATCGAGATACTCAAAAAGGAACACAGTGTGTATGCTATCGACGGTCAGAGCGTAGCGCTCGAGCTCGGTAACAGCAAGGTGCTCAACTCTGTTGTGCTCGGTTATGCCGCGACATTCATTGGATTTAATGAGCAGGTTTGGCTTGACACCGTATCTTCAACCGTTCCCGCAAAAACGGTAGATATAAACAAAAAAGCTTTCATGTGCGGGTATGAAGCTAATCATTAAAGGGGAAAATAGAATATGATCTGGAATCAAACAAAAGAATGTATGAGCAGAGACCAGATGACGGCTCTGCAGAGCGCAAGACTTGTAAAACTCGTTGATTACATGTATCACAACGTTGAGTTTTACCGCAAGAAGATGCAAGCGGTAGACCTTATGCCCGGAGATATCAAGGGTATTGAGGATATCGTCAAGCTTCCCTTCACAACAAAAGACGATCTTAGAGACAATTACCCCTTCGGACTTTTTGCTGTTCCTAATTCGGAGATCGTAAGAATTCACGCTTCCAGCGGTACAACAGGTAAGGCGACTGTCGTTGGATACACAAGAAAAGACCTTGATGTTTGGGCAGAATGTGTAGCAAGATGTATGACCATGGCAGGTGTTACAAAGGACGACATCATTCAGGTAGCTTACGGCTACGGACTTTTCACAGGTGGTCTCGGCGCACACGACGGAGCTCAGAAAATAGGCGCAACCGTTGTTCCTATGAGCACAGGTAACTCCAAAAAGCTCACCACTATGATGGTAGACTTCGGTGCTACGGCGATCGCTTGTACACCCTCTTACTTGCTCCATATTTCCGAGGTACTTGCCTCCGAAGGACTTCTCGACCAGATCAAACTTAAATACGCTATCTGCGGTGCTGAGCCTTGGACTGAAAAGATGCACCATGAGATAGAAACAAGACTTAACATCAAAGCGTTCGACATCTACGGACTTAGCGAAATAATGGGGCCCGGTGTTGCTTGTGACTGTGAATACCACCGCGGTCTTCACGTTTGCGAGGACCACTTCTACCCCGAGATACTCAACACTGCAACGCTTTCTCCCGTCGCTGACGGAGAAACAGGTGAGCTTGCGTTCACAACGCTTACCAAAGAGGGTATCCCTCTTATCCGTTACAGAACAAAGGACCTTACAAGCATCGACCGCACTCCATGCGAATGCGGAAGAACAAGCGCTCGTATCTCTCGCTTCAAGGGACGTGTTGACGATATGCTTATTATCAGAGGTGTCAACGTATTCCCGAGCCAGGTAGAGGCGGCGCTCGTCGAGGTCGAGGAAGTAACTCCTCACTATATGATGATAGTTGACAGAGTTAATAACCTTGATACGCTTGAAGTTCAAGTTGAGCTCGATCAGAAGTACTACACCGACGAGGTAAGAGTTATTGAGGCTCTCACCAAGAAGATCGGTCACGTTATCCAGCAGGCTCTCGGTCTGAGTGCCAAGATCAAGATAGTTGAACCCCAGTCTCTCGTAAGAAGCCAGGGTAAGGCTGTTCACGTAATCGATAACCGTAAATTGTATTGATTTTAGGAGGATTAAAAAATGTTTGCTAAACAGTTGACAGTATTCATTGAAAATAGAGCAGGTAGACTCTCCGAGGTCCTCAGCGTTCTCGGTGATAACAATGTAAATATTCTTTCGCAGAGCCTTGCTGACACAACTGAGTTCGGTCTTCTTCGTCTTATCGTTGACGATCCCGCACTTGGCAAGGAAAAGCTTTCCGAAAACGGCTTCTCTTCGCTTCTTTCCGACGTTTCTATCATTCAGATCCCCCACAAGGCAGGCAGCCTTCAGGCGCTTCTTAAGGTCATTGACCAGAACGGCGTGAATATAGAGTATATGTACGGTCTCTCTATAAAGTCCGACAAGGCATACATAGTTCTTAAGGCATCTGACATTGAAAAGGTAGATAAGATATTCACGGATCGCGGAGTTCGCACCATTAGCTGTGAGGAGCTCGCAAATATCTGAGTAAAAAAACGGGGGCAGAAATGATAATTGATTTTCATACGCATATATTCCCCGACAAGATAGCAGGCAAAACAATCGAGTTGCTTTCGGAAAAAGGCGGTATACCGCCTTTTTCCAACGGCACTGTGAACGGACTTATTGACAAAATGGAGAAAGCTGATACAGATATTTCGATCACTCTCCCCGTGCTTACAAGCCCCTCGCAGTTTGACAGCGTTAATCGCTTTGCATCAGGGGTCAACAGTGCGTTTTCAGACAAAAAAAGACGCCTCATCTCCTTTGCGGGCATCCATCCCGCTTGTGAGGACATAGAGGCAAAAATGGCATTTATCAAAGAAAACGGATTTCTCGGTGTTAAGATACATCCCGATTATCAGGTGACGTTTATTGACGACGATGGATACGTTAGGATAATGCAGTGCGCTAAGGAGTACGATCTTATAGTCGTGACCCATGCGGGCGTTGACGGTGCATATAGAGACACCGTCCATTGTCCTCCTGAGCGCACGTTAAATCTTTTGCGTAAAGTGCCTCACTCAAAGCTCGTTCTTGCTCATATGGGTGCGAACGAGATGTTCGACGAGGTACTGCAAAAGCTTTGCGGAGAGGACATTTACCTTGACACCGCTTACGTTTTGCGCTTTATAGGAAAAGATACTTTTAAAAAGATCCTTGAAAAACACGGAGAGGACAGAATTCTTTTCGCAACAGACAGCCCTTGGAGTGATATCGGGGGCGACGTAGATATAATCAAATCGTTTGACCTTGGAAGTCAGACGGAGCAAAAAATCTTTTGTGAGAATGCCAAAAAGCTTCTCGGAATATAGGTGAATAATTATGGGATACAATCAGAAAATGTTCGGGCTTGGAAGCAAACGCTCGATAATCAGAGAAATATTTGAATACAGCAAGACACGAGCTGCCGAGATAGGTGCTGAAAACGTATATGATTTCAGCCTTGGCAACCCAAGTGTCCCTGCTCCTAAGGAAGTAAACGAGACTATCGCAAATCTTCTTGAAACGGAAAATTCCGTGCTTCTGCACGGCTACACATCCGCTCAGGGCGATGCAGGCGTTCGCAAGGTGATTGCTGACAGGATCAATGATAAGTTTGGCGTTGGTATCTCCCCGAACCTTATTTATATGACCTGCGGTGCAGCTGCTTCCCTTTCGATCTGTCTTAAAGCAGTGATCGAGGAGAACAGCGCGGACGAGTGCATAGTTTTTGCGCCTTTCTTTACCGAATACCGTGTTTTCATCGAAAATGCAGGCGGTAAGATAGTCGTAAGCAAGCCTATGGAAAAGACCTTCCAGATAGATATTGCCGATTTTGAGAATAAGATAAACGAGAACACAAAAGCGGTGATCGTCAACTCTCCCAACAACCCCAGCGGTGTTGTATACTCCGAGGAAACCGTCAAGGCTCTTTGCGAGGTGCTGAGAAGAAAGTCCGAGGAATACGGCAAGGTGATTTACCTCATTGCCGATGAGCCCTACAGGGAGCTCGTATATTCTGGTGTTGACGTTCCCTATCTTATGAATTACTACGATAATACGCTCGTTTGCTATTCTTATTCAAAGTCCCTTTCTCTCCCCGGTGAGAGAATTGGATACATAGCTGTTTGTCCTAAAATGGAAGAGTGCGTAAATATATACCTCACCGTCTGCGGTGCGGGACGCTCACTCGGATACGTTTGCGCTCCCAGCCTCTTCCAGCAGGTGATCGCTCGCTGTATAGATGCGAAGGTCAACGTTGAAGCATATAAGGAGAACCGCGATCTGCTTTATGATAACCTCACCGCATACGGATATGAATGCGTAAAGCCCGACGGTGCTTTCTACCTCTTCGTTAAGGCTCTTGAGGACGACGCGTACGCTTTCTTTGAAAAGGCTAAGGCTCACGAGATACTTGTTGTTCCATGTGATGACTTTGGGGTTGAGGGCTACGTAAGAATTGCTTACTGTACGGATAAATCCCGCGTAGAAGGCGCTCTTCCCGCTTTCAAAGCGCTTGCTGAGGAATATAAATAATGACGCATTCTAATGGGGTCTTTCTTTCGAGAAAGACCCCATTACACCCCCAAAAAGAACTTTCAAACAAAAAGATTTTTCTACCGTGGGCAACCTAAGTTTCTTGTGGCGCAAAAATAACCAATTCTTTAAAGTTCTTGTGTGAGTTTGAGGGGAACTTCTTTGAAGAAGTTCCCCTCAAAAATCGCGTTCTTATTTTCTGTTTTCAAGGTAAGCGCAAACGTCGCCGACCGTCTCAAAGCGCACAGGCTCGGTAAATCTGAAGCCGAATGCTGCCTCTATCTCCATAGCAAAGAGCATTATAGAGAGTGAGTCAAGCGCGAGGTCCTCAATAAGTCTTGTCTGTTCGTTAACTGCATCCATATCGATGCTTCTGTTTACCTTTGCGAGTATCTCCTTAAGCTGTTCAAGCATAATTAGTCCTTTCTCTCCAATACGGGAGCAATGTTTTTAATATAAGAGCGTCTGCGTTTATGCTGCTCACTGTCGAAATACTTCCACTGAGCCATTACCTGCACGTTGGTCTCGAGATTAAGATTAGTCTCAAAATGGGCTATCTCACCACTCTCGAGATATTCTGTCATTTTCCATAGCATCACGGCATTTATACCCGCCGACTGATACTCAGGCAATATCGCGACAAGTCCAAGGTCTACCGTCCTTGGCTTTTTTACTGCCTTAAGAACCTTTTGTATAGCAGAAGGTGTCAGACGTCCGCCGCTTTTTTGAAGTGCTTCACCGATACTCGGTATACAAAGTGCAAACGACACTACTCTTTCATTCTCATCGCATATAACGATGAGATATTTTTTGTTTATGACCATCATAAACTGGTCGATAAGCTGTTTTTTCATACTCTCCGTGAACGGCACGGTTCCGTAGAGGTGGCGATAGCAAAGATCGATGCAATCAAAAACACCGTCCTTATACTTAGCTATGTACTGCTTCTTTGACAATTTTGACGCGTCAACAACGTGTAGCTTGGAAAGCTCCAACGCACGCTCCGCAACTCTTGCGAGCATATCGTTCTTCATCTTGGGAGCGCGAAGCATAAACTCCAGCCAGTCTATCTCCTTTGAATATCCGCAAGCCTCAATAAGCTTTGCATAATACTCGTAATTGTACTGCTCTTCAAAGGTCGAGAGCCTATCAAATCCCTCTATAAGCAGTCCCTCTCTCTCAAGGTCACTGTATCCAAGAGGGCCGCATACCGTGTCCATTCCCTTCTCTCTTCCCCACATCTCAAGTGCGTCAAAAAGAGCCGTAGCGACAGCGACATCGTCTATTGCATCAAACCTTGTAAAACGCAGTCTTTTTTCACTGTGAAGCTCATTTGACTGCTTTTGAATGATACCTTGAATACGTCCTACCGTTTTCCCGTCTCTTTGCGCGAGAAAGAAAACCGATACGCAGGTATTAGCGCATGCGTTTTTGTCAGTAAACACCGCCATTTCGTCGCCATAGAGAGGCGGCACGAAGTACGGACAATCCTTATAAAGTCTCAGGGGAAATTCAACAAACTCGCGCCTCTCTGCACGTGTTTTTACCTCTATGATATTTATGCTTCCCATACTTAGACTTCCTCGTCAAGCGGCTCGTCCTCACGACGGATAAAGGCAAGTCCGTATCCCGCGAGCCAAGGACCGTTATGCGCACCGCTTACAGGTGACATAATAACGTCCTCGTGATTTGTCTTGATGTCGTATGCCTTCTCGATCTCAACGAGCTCTGTGAGCAAGGTCGTGCCCGTATAAACGTGCCAGAGGAGATAATCCTCGGGAGCTCTGTCTCCAATGATCTCCTTAAGTATCTCGCAGGTCTGCTTGAGAGCCTTTTTCTGAGTTCTTACGCTCTGCAAAGAAACTATCTCGCCCTCTTTGTTGAAATGTATTACGGGACAAATGCTGAGCATCTTACCCATAAGAGCCTTTCCGCCCTTAAGTCTGCCGTTGTATATAAGATAGTCAAGTCTGCCGTCAACACCAAGGAACTCCTGATGCTTCATCATCCAGCGGATCTCCTTGACAATGGTCTCACCGTCAACGCCCTTCTCAGCAAGCTCTGCCGCCTTGATAGCCAGCAAGCCCTCACCAAAGCAGGTGATCTTTGAATCTATCACGGTGATCTTTATTTTATCCGCATATTCCTCCGCTATAAGACGGAGCAAATTATACGTTCCGCCACAGCCTGAGCTTATTGCTATCACTATTGCCTCATCATATCCGTCTGCAATTGCCTTATCGTAGTGTGCCATTATCGCTTCACGCGTAGGCATTGCCGTAAACGGAAGATTATTCTTAGGATCATCAAGCTTTTCGAGCTCATTATAGAATTCAACGGGGTCAAGGTCAAGTCCCTCAAGATATTCCTTGCCCTTAAAATTCACGTGAATTCGAATTATATCAATGTCATACTTTCTATAACGCTCGGGAGCATATTCGATACAGCCCGTAGATGTACACATTACCTTGATCTTTCCTGCCATATTATCTTACATCCTTTCCGTTAAATAGATCGTTGTGCTTTATCATATTCATAAGCATTGACGTTGTGTTCTTGATTGTATCGGCATTTGCTGAACCGCGCACCTTAATAACGGGCTTATCCACGCCGAGCACGATAGCACCGCCAAGCGAGTTGAAGTCGTATATCTTCATAAGATATCCCACGAGCTGCATTATCTCGGAGCTTCCCGTCTTCTTTGCGTACTTAACGATATCCGTTATAAGGCGTCTCGCGATACCCTCAGAGTTCTTGAACACCTGATTTCCAGCAAATCCCTCTGCGACAAGCACGTCGCAGTCTCCCGAAAGCGCTCTATTGCCCTCGATATTGCCGATAAAATTGAGGTCGCTCTCCTTTTTAAGCAGCGCGTGTGTTTCCTTTACCAGCTTATTCCCCTTTGTGGGCTCTGTGCCATTTGAAAGAAGCCCTATCTTGGGGTTTTCTATGCCGTAATACTGTTTCATAAAATCCGAGCCCATATGAGCGAAATCAACGAGGTGCTGCGCACTGCAATCAATGTTTGCTCCCGTATCCACAAGGCATGTAAAACCGCCGTTTTCAGCAGGCAAAATCGATGCAAGCGCAGGTCGGCGAAGCTGTTTTGCGGGAACGTATCTAAGTGAGCCCGCAAGAAGTGCGCCAGTGCTCGATGCATTTATAACTCCAACTACGTCATCTCTCTCTCGAAGTGTCATGAGTGCCCTCACAAGAGATGAGTCTGTCTTTTTGTATATCGCTTCCATTGGATTGTCGTAGTTGTCGATAACTTCGGTAGTACTTACCACCTCAATTCTTGATCTATCGTATTCTCCAATAGCGCGATCGATCGTGTCAGCGTCGCCAAAAAGTAACACTTCAAGGTCTTCGTGCTCCGAAAGCGCTGCAAGCGCACCCTTTACCAAAAGCTCAGGTCCGTTATCGCTACCCATAACGTCTATCGCTATCTTATAAGTATTCATATCAATAATCTCCTATTCTATCGCGATAAGATAATCGTATATCTTTTGTCCGCCGATACGTACCTCTACTGCGTGATCGGGATATCTGTCCTCAATACTGTCAGCCATCTCCACGCGAGCCTCGTCGTCCACGCCTTCTCCCACAAAAAGGGTTATCAGCTCTCTGTCGTCAAGGTCGTCGGTTTTATCTATCATAGCGCACATCGCGTCTATCGGAGACGAATCGGATGCGACGAGCTCACCGTCAAGAATACCTATGTATTCTCCTTCCCTGACCTCAACTCCACCTATGATGCTGTCTCTTATGGCTACCGTAAGCTCTCCCGATACGACTGCGTCCTTTGCGGATATAAGATCGTTTATCTGAGCGTCAATATCATCTACCGCAGAATTGAATACCGATAGAGCCGCATATCCCTCGGGTATAGTCTTTGTGGGGATAACGGTGACGTTTTCATCGCGCCAAAGCTCGGCTGCTTGCAGAGCCGTCAACAGAATATTGCCGTTATTCGGGAACACAAGTATATGATCCGCATCAAGCTGCTCAAACGCTTCGAGGAACTGTTCGGCGGCAGGATTTCCTGTTTGTCCGCCGTCTATTATAACGTCAGCTCCAAGAGCCAAGAGCAGAGCCTTCATTCCCTCGCCCGTTGCCACAGTAACAACACCGTATCTCTTGTGGATAGTTCTTTTCTTTGGCGCTTCGCTCTCCTTTTCGGAATGCTGAAGGCACATGTTTTCGATCTTTATATTAAGAAACTCTCCAAACCTTTGACAAAGCGTGAGTATATCGGCAGGCGTCATAGTATGAGCATGCACCTTTAGTACGTCTCCGTCTTTTATTGACACCACCGAGTTGCATCCCATTTCCTCAAGCTCTTTTGCAAAATCTTGCGCATCAAAGGCTGAAATGTCGGTCTTTGCGTGCTGAAGTCTTACAAGACACTCCGTACAGTATCCATATTCAAGCACCGTGTCAGAGGTAAACAGATCGTAGTTTATCTCATTTGAGGGCTGTGCGCTTTGTACCGCCAAAAAAGTCGGCATTTGCTCTCCCGAAAGAGACGCATACATCCCCTTTGCAATACACAAATATCCTGCGCCTCCGCTGTCTACCACATCAGCCTCTGTAAGCACAGGCAGTATCTCCTTTGTCTTTTCAAGAGAACGCTCTGCTTGCTCAATATTCAGCTTAAGAAAATCCTCAAGTGTGCTTTGATCTGTCAGTTTGTCGTGAGCATACTCCGCGCTTTCTCTGAATACGGTAAGTATTGTTCCTTCAACGGGATTTGAAACTGCTGAATACGAACGTTTAACACCGTTCATATAAGCGTCTGAAAGCTCGCTAACAGTTGCGGTACTCTTGTCCGAAAGCTCCTCGCATATACCCGCAAAAAACTGAGAAAGTATAACTCCGGAGTTTCCTCTCGCACCGAAAAGCGAGCCCTTTGCAAACTCATTCGCAACGTTGCCGAGCACAGCGCTATCATACTCTGATATCTTCAACACTCCGCTATCGATCGTCTTACTCATATTCGTTCCCGTATCTCCATCGGGAACGGGAAAAACATTGAGCTCATTTATCTCCTCAATATGTGTGCGTATGCCGTTTGCTCCTCCGCAAAGCATACGCCTGAACGTATTTCCGTCAAGTACTCTTGTTTCCATAACATCTCCGAAATATCAATATTTGTCAAACGCTCTGCGCCGTATTCTTTTTGAGCGAAGCCAGTGCCTCCATCATTTTGGTAACCGCAACAGTAAGCTGTTCCTTATCACATTTTATATCGGAAAATATAAAATCGCATACCACTCTGATAGAACCGCCCATAAAAAATGCGAGCCTTATATCATCGTCTATCGTTTCCGTCTTTCCGCACAACGAGTGAAGCTTCTCCTCAAGCTTTACGCAAAGAACGTCTTGCTTGCCTCTGAATATACGTCTGAGCTCAGCGCTGTCTCTTTCAAGCACGCGGATAAGTCCTATCGCAAACGCCTTTGGATCTTCAAGCAGTTTATCTCTTTCGCTGAAATCGGAAACTACTTTCTCGACAGCAAGCTCATCTATTTCGTTAGAAAGCTCAAACGTATCGGAATAGTGATTGTAAAAGGTAGTCTTGTTTATCATTGCCACGTCGCAGATGTCCTTGACCTTTATTTTTTCGGGCATCATCTTCTCGCGAAGTGTCAAAAACGCATTTTTTATCTGCGCCCTTGTTTTTACCATTCTAAGGTCCATATTCCCTCCTATCCGAGCATTTAGCTCAAAAATAATCAACTTTAGTTGCATAACTATATTATAGTCGTTTTATGTCGATTTGTCAAGACATATGTCAAACAAAGGCACAAAAAATCACATTTTTACAAAATTCGTCATCTTTATTTACATATTCGCTTATTGACTTTAGTTGGTCGAAGTAGTATAATTGTATACAGTATTTATATATAAATATCCTTGGGAGGAGTATATTTATGAAAACAAGCAAACGAGTTTTAGTTGCGCTCATCGCGTTGCTTCTTGCCACGATGACAGTGCTCGTCTCCTGCGAAGACGTCACAAAGTCAGAAGGCAACACGGGAACGGACGACAGCACAAATAGCAGTACAGCTGACAACAGTACGACTACGGAAGACGGCAACGGCGACGGCACAGTCGGCGGTGGCGACGGTACAGTGGACGGTGGAAACGGAGACGGAGATCCATCGTGTCAACACGTATTTGAGGGCGAGTATTTCTCGGACGCGACCGGTCACTGGCGCAAATGCCATTGCGGAACTAAAGAAACAGTTACTTCTCACAACCCCGCTGATGCTGTTATAGAAAATCAGACGGCAGGTGATTGCGGTAACGAGGGCTGCTACGACGAGGTCGTGTATTGCTCTGTTTGTAATTATAAAATAAGTTCCGAGCACAAAATCGTGTCTCCTACGGGCGAGCACACACAAGCTGAACCCGTAAAGGAAAACGAAACCGCTTCTACCTGCTCTGTCAAGGGCACGTATGATGAAGTCACTTATTGCTCGGTATGTAAAAAGCAAATACTGAGAATAACAAAGCAGCAGGACTTCGCTCCTCACTCGCTTGAGATCCTCAGCAATACCCCCGCTACTTGTGAGGAAAACGGCGCTGTTATCAAGAAGTGTAAAAACTGCGAATACACCGAAACGCAAACGATACAGCAGCTCTCGCACGTTTACGGAACGAATGACCAGTGTGTCTGCGGTGCGCACAAAGCAAGCGTAGGACTTACCGCAACACCTTCGGGTGACGGCACGTCCTGCACGATATCGGGACTTGGAAGCTTTTCGGGCACTACCATTTACATCCCTGCCGAGATCGGTGGAGTTCCCGTAACAGGCATAGACGCAGACGCGTTCAAGGATAACACCGACATCATAGCGATATACTTCTCTGACGCTATAACAAGTATCGGTGACAACGCGTTCTACGGTTGCACAAATCTTCAGAAGATCGTGTTCTCCAACTCTATCAAGAGCATTGGCAAGTACGCATTCTACGGTTGCTCAAGTCTTGAAAAGATAATCATTCCCAATTCGGTTGAAACTATAGGAAACTACGCATTCCATGGTTGTGAAAACGTAACCAAGATAGTCATCGGAGAGGGTGTTACAACGATAGGCGGCTACGCGTTCTACGGCTGTAAAAAGCTTACTCGACTTGAGTTCAACGCTGTAAGCTGCGCTGACCTTGGACAATACCACAACAACTTCCTTTACGGCGGAAGAAATTCCGGTGGATTTGACGTTGTCATCGGAGAAAAAGTCACAAGAATACCCGCATATCTCATCAGCTTCACAACGACAGTTAGCATGGGAGATTCCGACCTGGCATCGAAGACAGCGGTCATAAAGTCGCTCACGTTCCCCGGCAACGGTGTATGTACCGAGATCGGCTCATACGCGTTCAGAGCTTACTTTGTTCCCCACACGGTGGTATTTATCCCCAAATACGTAACCACCATCAAAGCAAGCGCATTTGCGGGCTCGATAAAATGGAGCTCCAACGCCAACGACTATACAAGCATGGCATACTCCGACGTCTTCCTTGCGTTTGAGGAATCAAGCGCGCCGAGCACCTTTGCTTCTCAATGGAATAACGCGGGAATGACCTTTAGTTACGGTGGAGCTATCACGGGAACGACGATATCCTATATATTTGGTGCTACAAGAAAGCACGGCGTTACTGACGATGGCTATTACTGGGTAATGCTTGACGACGGCACTATATGCGTATATGACGTAAAGGATACCGTGACGGTAGCAGATATACCCTCTACGATAAACGGCGTGAAGGTAACTCAGATAGCTCACAATGCTTTTGCCTTTAACCCAAGACTTACAAAGGCAGTAATACCCGAGCACGTCACGTATGTTGGCGGAACTATATTCTACCACAACCTATCCCTTGTAACTATCGAGTACAGAGCTACTAACGCTCAGATGAAGGATATTATCTTAAGCTATGCTAAGGGTGCTACTGTTCCCTCTGATGGCGGTACACTTATAATCGGCTCAGGCGTTAAGGTGCTTCCTCAATATATTCTCAGAAGACCCGGAGCATCAAGTACCACCGACCACTACATTAACAAGGTAATATTTGAGCCAAACAGCACCTGCGAGATCATCAAGCAGTACGCGTTCTATGGCAACCTGTCATATATCGTTATCCCCAAGTCTGTCAAGACCATCGAGTATTCGGCTATCTCTTGCTCAAGCGCAAAGATATTCTATGGCGGTAACGTCGCTGATTGGAACGAAATAACCATTGGTAACAGCAACTCGTATTATACGAGATACTACTACTGCGACACCACACCCGAGTGTGACGGCTACTACTGGAAGTATGTAAACGGCATTCCCGAGACAGTTACGTTTGTTCCCGACCCCAACAACAGAACGAGCGTAGGACTTAGCTACACAATCTCCACCGACGGAAAGTATTATATTGTCAGCGGAGTTGGCACGTGCGAGGATACCGAGATAATCATTCCTGCCGTCTTCAACGGACTTCCCGTTAAGGAGATAGCAAACAACGCATTCTATAACAAGACAGCTATCACGAGCTTCTCTATTCCCGACAGCATTACTTCTATTGGATATAACGCTTTCTATAATACTGCATTTATCAATAATACGGAGAATTATGTTGATGGCGCGCTTTATATTGGAAAAGCTCTTATAGCAACCACTTCCGATCTGCCCGTAAACTATACCGTAAAGGCAGGAACGACGGTCATCGGCGCGTATGCCTTCAAGAGCGCTACCGCAACCACCGTAACGCTTCCCGATAGCGTAAAGTATATTTCCAAATATGCATTCTGGGGTCACACTAAGCTCACAACTCTCAATCTTTCCAAGAACATCGTATCGATAGGAGAATACGCATTCTACAACTGTAAGAATCTTGAAGGCTCGATATCGATACCCGCAGGTCAGACAACCGTTTATACGTACACCTTCTACAACTGTATGAAGCTGACCGAGATAATCATTCCCGAGGGTGTTACGAGAATTGATGAAAATGCCTTCTACGGCTGCGCTGCGCTTACGGAGATAAAGCTCCCTTCAACGCTTACGTATATAGGTACTATTTTCACAAACTGCTCTTCTCTTAAGAGCGTTACTATTCCTAATGGCGTGACCTACCTGCCCGACGGTCTTTTCAAGGGTTGCTACGCTCTTGAAAGCCTTGAGCTTCCCTTTATCGGCAGAACGTCAACTTCCACAGGCGGCGCGGGTATTCTCGGACACCTCTTCTATCAGAACTCCGCGTCTGGTGACCTTACGGTAACCATAACTCAGCAATATGGCTTCAGCAACTCGGGTAGCTATGCAATTCCCGTTTCTCTCAAAAAGATAAAGCTTAACGGCGGACTTGTAGACTTCGGTTGCTTCAGCGGATGCACTATGCTCCAAGAGGTCATTCTCCCGGAAGGTCTTAAGACCATAAATTACAAGGCATTCTACGGATGTTTGAATCTTATGAAGGTCAATATTCCGTCCACAGTAACGACCATAGCATACGATGCGTTCGTCAACTGCTACAAGCTCTACGAGGTACAAAATCTTTCGGAACTTGATATAGTTAAAGGAGATGACACAAGCAAATATGGCTACGTTTCCAAGTACGCAAGATACGTTTACGGAGCAGACGGGCAGAGCAAGTACGTCACCACAACCGATGGCTACGTATTCTTTGTAAACGGTGATGACATTATTCTCTGCGATTATATTGGAAAGGACATCAACCTCAGTCTCCCCGAAAACTACGAGGGACTGCCGTATGAAATAGGCGCAGCAGCGTTCTACAACAGAACGGACTTGCAGGCAGTGAACGTACCTAAAAACGTAACACATATCGGAGCGTATGCATTCTACAACTGCCAGAACATTGAACACGAGATAGTTATTCCCACTTCTCAGAAGATTATAGAGCCTTACACGTTCTACAACTGCAAAAAGCTTCCCAAGGCCGTTATCCCCGAAGCTGTAACGAAAATAGGAGATAGCGCGTTCTATTGCTGCGAGAGCCTTACTGAGCTGACTATCCCTGCGGCTGTAAAATCCATAGGAACAGACGCGTTCTACTATTGTAGAGGCGTTACGAAGTTGACTTTCAACGCTGTAACACTTGATGATCTTGAATACAGCAGTTCCAAAAACATGGTATTCGCAAACTTCGGTTCGTCAAACGGTGTCGACGTAGTATTCGGCAAGCGAGTAGAAAGCATTCCCGCATATCTATTCAACCGCGTGGCAAACATCAAGTCTATAAGCTTTGAAAAAGCAAGCGTTTGTGAGAAGATAGGAAATCAGGCATTCTCTCGTTGCACGAAGCTTGAGACACTTACTATTCCCGAAAGCGTCACCGAAATCCCCGCAAGCCTGCTCCTCGGCTGTACATCTCTTAAGGAGATCACCGTTCCTTTCGTTGGAACTAACAAAAATGCTACATCAGCAGGTCAGGACACGTTGTTCACCTATATATTCAGCTCGGAAAACCAAACGAACTCAACCCAGGTGACACAGTATTACGATGCTACAAACTCCATAAAGCGTTACGTCCCCACCTCTCTTACAAAGATAACAGTTCTCGGCGGAAATCTGTACTACGGAGCTTTGTCAGGACTTACGAACGTAACCGAGATAATCCTTGGAGAGGACGTTTCAGCAGAGTTTGGCGTAAGAGCATTCTACAACTGTTCAAAAATGACGACCATCAATATTATGGGCAAGGTTACGTCCATAGGAGCTGATGCATTCAGGTATTGCGTTGCTCTCCAGACAGTATTCCTTTATGAAGACGCTCGTCAGAACTGGAGTAGTGTGACATTTGAAAACGAATACTCCAACCCCCAGTACAACGGTGCTTCCCTGGGTGGCGTTGTTACCCCCGGTGGTGGAAACTTAATGACCTAAAATAAGCGTCGATCATAAGAGGCGGAGCTTTTGCTCCGCCTCAACTTTTTTCGTTAAATATATTGATTTTTTCTATTTGATGTGATATAATACCCTTGCAAAAGAATATACACAGTTCATCTGGATGCATTGTCATTCGTTGTCGGGCACGTCTACTCGTGTTCGGGGATAAGGAAATCTCGGTGAAATTCCGTGGCAACAGCCATTACCGTTAAAGTCGGAATGCTTATCGTTCTGTGGCACAAAAAGGCTCTTGGGCAAAATGAGGAGACAGTGCGTTTTTCGGTCAGCATTTTTGTTGGCTGTATTTTGGTATGGGCAGGATACCGCAAAGCACTCGACACCCTCATTGAAGGGTGCTTTTCTTTTATCCTTTTGCAATATAAAGAAAGGATAAATAAAAAATGAAAACAATTATCAAATCTACACTTTCCATTGTTTTGGCTCTTTTGTTGGTGCTATGCGTTGTTGCCTGCGATGATTCAAGCGAACAAGCCCCTGCTCCGACACCTGATGCCAACACTACCGAAACTACCGACACCACCCCCACTACCCCCGATCCAAATACGGGTAATGAGGATGGCGGCAATACTGTCACAAAAACAGGTGTTTGGACAAACGCTAAACATCTCAAGAACATGACCTTTGGCGAGGGAGCAAAGACGCTGAGCGTTGTAGTCAAAGCAGAAAACCAGTCGGTAACATTCACCATAAAGACAGATAAGACCACAGTGGGTGCCGCATTGATGGAGCATGATCTTCTTGAGGGCGAGGACAGTCAATTCGGACTTTACATCAAAAAAGTAAACGGTATGCTCGCGGATTATGACGTTGACAAAAGCTACTGGGCATTCTACGTTGACGGTGCATACTCAAATTCGGGCGTAGATACTACCGATATAGTTGAAGGAGCGACTTACTCACTTGAATACACAAAGTGACATCAGAACAAAACGCAGAATAAGACTTCTTGAAATAGCAGTGTTCGCCATGCTCGGCACGCTTATGTTCTGCTCAAAAATAGTTATGGAGGCACTCCCCAACATTCACCTGCTCGGAATGTTGACTATGGTGTACACCATAGCATTTCGCGTCAAAGCGCTTATTCCTATCTACGTTTACGTGTTTTTGAACGGCCTTTTTGGCGGTTTTAATCTTTGGTGGATGCCGTATCTCTATATATGGACTGTTCTCTGGGGAATAACTATGCTCCTACCGCGCAAGATGCCAAAGGCGGTTGCTTGTGTGATATACCCCATAGTATGCTGTCTGCACGGACTTGCTTTTGGTATACTGTATGCACCCGCTCAGGCTTTGATGTTTGGCTTAAATTTCAATCAAACGCTTGCATGGATAGCGGCAGGATTTCCGTTTGACATTATCCACGGGATCGGTAACCTTGTGGTGGGACTTCTTATAGTTCCCCTCTCCGAGGTGTTGAAAAAGCTGGCTAAAAAGCATATGGGATATACTTATTAATGCGTTTTGAGGGCAACTTCTTAAAAGAAGTTGCCCTCATTTTTTATTTGAATATTCTTTGATACTGCTTTCCCTGCTCTGCCGCTTCAAGGGCCGGCAGAACTAGTGAAAAGTCCGCAACGAGTGAGTGCGGCTTTTTTTGTGGGTCGTCTTGAGACATCGGAACAAAGTATACATGCTTTTTGGTTAGCATCTGCCCTATGTTTTTGAGATTTGCTGACAGAGCGTCGTTGGTAGCAAGTGCTATAACAAGCGGTCTGTCACTTCTCAGATGTGCCTTTGCTGCCATGGTGACCGACGTATCGGTTATTCCGCTTGCCATTTTGGCAAGTGTATTTCCCGTACACGGACATATCACCATAGCGTCAAGCGCAATGCTTGGTCCAAGCGGTTCTGCGCCGACTATCGTGTGCACCACACGGCGACCGCAAATCTGCTCGACCTCGTCTATGAGCTGCCGAGATGTTCCAAATCTCGTGTCCGTAGAATATACGTTTTCACTCATTATCGGTAGTATCTCTCTGCCGTTTTCAAGCAATAATTTCATCTGCGCAAGCGCGTGCTTATGTGTACAAAACGATCCGCACATTGCAAAACCAATCATAGTGCCACACCCTCCTCTTCAAGTATATCGCACACGCACTCCGCTATAAGTGTACCCGCACTTTGCGGAGCATACTTACCCGGCAAGGATGATGCCCACAGTACGTTTGAAGACAATTCTCTTGCCGCGCATATATCAATTCCCCCGGGGGCCGAGGCAAGCTCTATGAAAAGCATTTTTTTGTCGGCTTTACACAAAAATTCTCTGTCAAAAAGCCAACTCGGAACGGTATTGAAAATGATATCGTATCCCTTCATAAGCTCAGCGTACCATTTTTCTCCGTCATTTTTATTGGATATGACCAAGGTTTTACAGCCTAAAAGACGGGAATACGCAAGAACGTCTGCATTTCTCGCCGCAACCGTAACATTCGTACCCATTCTTCGCAAAAGCTCACTGAGTATTCTGGATATTCTACCCGAGCCCGTTATTGCTACACGCGCATCCTTAAGACATTTGTCAAGGCTGTTCATTGCGATACTCATTGCCGCTTCAGCCGTTATATACGCATTCTTTATCTGAAGCTTCTCCGATAAAAAATAATCAAAGACCTTTATTCCCTTTTCCTGTGCTCTTACACTCATAAGCTGCGGTATTCTCCCGCCAAAAAGCAATGCGTCCGAGCGCATTTGGGAAATGATCTGCTCAAGAGAGATCCGCTCACTGCTCTTATGCGCAGGACAGTTAAGCGTTCTGTCATCGGTGCTTACGGGCAGCGGAAGTATGAGTGCCCGTGCGTCCGCAAGAGCCTCATCAAGCCCGTCGCACAGATATATCCTTTTAGCCTCGTCGCTCTCAACGCACAAAGCGTAAGCATAAACGTCGAAACCTGCTTTGCCCATCTCCTTTGCTGCGGCATATTGACGGAGATCTCCGCCAAGCACCGCTATCTTAGGTTTGTTCTTCATATCATTGATCCTTTCGTAGGATGATTTCGGCTACATTACCATAATATGTAACACGAAAGGATATTGACAAAGCAGCGTTATTCAAGTTTTATTCTGAGCTTTAGCTTGTCATAGATATTAACATATGTGTTTTCATAGTCCACAACCGATCTCTGCGCATCGAACACGTCAGAGGAAGAATATATTGCCTTGGCTCCAATTTTAGTATCCGCATAATATTCCTCACACGGCACTCCTCCAAATATCACTGTATCGGCATTTGATATCAGAGACTTGGATGAATTTTCTTTTTCGACGTCCACGTATCCAAGCACTTGCTTTCCCGATGAAACAAGCCACGCGCTGTTTTCTATGTCGGCGCAAATATATACGCCGTCAAGTATCTTTACTGGCTTGTCGTCATACAAGCTCACGCTCACACCGCATTCGTATGCAAGCTCCGTCATACGTATGCTGATATCTATCTGATCATCCGTAGGATAAGGAATAAATATACTTCTCACAAGCTTATTCCTGAAAATATAGTTCATTGTTGACAAATGCTTTTTGCTTACGTTTGTAAACACTATCGTTTCTACCTCGGTCGCTCCGCTGTCCTCAACGTCATTTATAAGCTCAAAATAATGACTGTATGCACCGTTTGACATATCAACTATACACGCTTTGCTCCCGTCACTGATGTATACCGTCTCATTTCCGCGCGTATAATTATAGACCGCACAAGTATCGTACGTTGCGAGCCTCACCGTATAGCACGCGCCAAATGCTACCGCAAAAGCCAACGGAATTGCGGCAAACATCCACTTTCGTTTAAGCTTTATTACGAGCATAACTGCAAGTGATATTGAAAAAGCGATAACTATTATCCTTGCAAACGTCGGTCGCAAAGACACGACAGACCATTCAAATCTTGAGAATATTTTTGCAATAAGCGTTATCAGCTCGCCAAGCTTCACACACAGAAAGCAGAAAGCCGTGCCAACAAACGGAATACTTCCAAAAATCATTGCCGTCACACAAGCAAACATAAAGACTGTCGAAATCGGAGAAAGCAAAAGATTTGCAGGGATCGCGCTTATGGATACCTCTCCAAACACGGTGCACATGATATACATCAAGAACATATTAGATATCACCGTAATAACAATGGCGAGAATCACCAATCTGCCAAATGCCCACAGCAGTTTGACAAATCTGTTTTTAGATTTTGTCTCTGGCAACTTTTCATATACCGGCTTATACAGCGTGACAAGTCCGAGTGTCGCAAGAAATGACATCCACATTCCTACATCCGACACCGCATACGGGAACGTCAACAGCATTACAAACAAAGCCGCAAAAAGCACAGTTGGCGCATCTGCTTCCTCGGATAGCATAAAAATAAGATACGTTATCCAAAGCATAAGCACCGCTCTCATAGCCGACATTGAGAATCCCGTAAGACACAGTAAAAGGAATGCGAGCAACGAAACGGTCACACATCGTATACTTTTAGGAATATAGAAGCGTCTGAACAGCAGTTCTACCGCACCTAAAAGAATACTGATATGCATACCGCTAACAGCCAAAAGATGAGACACGCCCGAGCGACGGAAATCTCTTATTACAATATCGGGAATATTCTCCGTATCTCCAATCAAAAATCCGCATGCGAGAGAACCTGTAAGCGGACCAAGCAATTTATTTGCTCTGTCACTCACAGCGTTCTTAACTTCAGATAGTATCACTCTCGCTCCGTTTTTACTCACCAGCTTCTCATATATGGGAGCGTCTCGGTCAAAGTATTTAACAAGTCCTCGACCTTCTCCGTCTACCACACATACAAGCAGCACGTTGTCATTCGAATCTTCGTTTCTCGAAAGCGAGGCATTTGCGTAAACTGTGTCGCCAACGTCGATATCCGATTTGAAATTCAGCAACAAGCGTGTATTTATTGATGCCTTTTCACCGTCAACGTTTTCAAGCTTCACAGTGTATTCAGAGGAATACTCCGAGGAATATTCCTTATCAAGCACGCAAAGCTTCACGGCATGCTCACCCACATATCCCTCAGCGCGCCTTTGAGGAAGGTCTATTCCAAAAAGAGAGGACAGCATTGCAACGAGTATAAACGAAAGAGTAAACAATAAATAAAACAAAGCTGTTCTATATCTCTTTGTGACAAACAGACATATAGCCGTTGCAATTACAAGTAAAATGACAGCTACCGATATCCAAAGCTTTGCTACCAAACCTATCTTTGCTGCAATCAAGCACACTGCAGCAAACACAAAGCAAAAGAAGCATAGCGGTCTGCGTTTAAAAAGCTGCAATTCTCTCTCCCCCCTCTCCGTAAATTTTTTTGCGATAATGTTTTTATTTCAATATTTATCTTGACAATTTGGAAAATATATTATATAATGTTATCGTGCAATTGCACGTACTAATCAAACATATTAATTCAGGAGGACCATATGTACGAAAAGTTTGTTAACCTTCTTGTTGATGAGCTTCAGATCGATCGCGATGAGATCACAATGGATGCAGAGCTTTCAAACGACCTCGGTATCAATTCAATAGAGCTTGCAGACCTTGTTATGATCTGCGAGGACAAATTCGGTATTGAGATCAACGATGACGATATCCGCAAGTTCACCACTGTTGCTGATGTTGTAAACTATCTTGAAACACTTTAATTAAATAACAATAAAAAATATGCTGCTATATGATAGCAGCATATTTTTTATTCGTCTATCCAAAGACCTGTGCTGTATCCCTTGTTTCTATGAGTAAATATCAGGCGTCTATTGAATTTTGTCTCAAGCTTTTTTCTTAAAAGACATATGTATACGTCGGAAATATTCCCCTCACTTGCACCGAGTAGCTCCATTATGCTCTCTCGAAGCACTGTTTCTCCTCGTGCGCGGCAAAGAGATACAAGTATTTCCGCCTCGTTTTTGGACAGCCCTACTCTCGTACCGTTTATCAAAAAAGTTCTATCCCCCGTTACGTAAACGCGTCCGTCCCATGCATCATTGTCATTCTCAAAAGCGTTTGTATTCGCATTGAGGATCGAATATATATTTTCTCTTATAAGCTTTACTGGCATCGGCCATGTCAGCACCGCGCTTTCATTCGAAGAATCTGCGCTCACGCGAATCACAGGACAGGTGCACTTTGGCGTCCCTCTAACTGTATCTACATCTACTATTACCGCGTCAAACGCATCAAAAGCATCAGCATCGTCGTAAACGAAAACGTCAAAGTCCATATTCTTAAGCTCAAGCTCAAAAAAGCGAGACAGCTCTTTATTTTTTGAAGTTATGCAAATTCTCGTGCTTTGCATATGTCATCCTTCCTTTATTCGCCGTCCTTAAGAAGTACGGCAAATATATCTTTTATTTGGTTGGCATTCTCAGCCGTCATAATGCTTGCTCTTGCCTGAGCCGCGCCTCTTACGCCGCCTATATACCACGCCATATGCTTTTTTGCCTCGGCAAGCCCCGTACGCTCTCCCTTTAACTCTATCATTGCATCAAGCTGCGCGGAAGCAAGCGAAAGTCGCTCGGCAATCGTTGGCGGTATATACTCTCTGTGTTCCATAGCCGCGGCGATCTCAGAAAATATCCACGGATTTCCCTCCGCTCCTCTGCCTATCATAACGCCATCGCAGCCTGTATTTGTCATCATATTTATTGCATCTGCGGCAGTATATATATCTCCGTTTCCGATAACGGGAATACTGACCGCTTTTTTGGTTTGTTCTATTATGCCGAGGTCTATGCCTTTGGCATAAAGCTGCTCCTTTGTCCTCGCGTGAACGCAGACAAGAGAAGCACCCGCCTGCTCAAGCGCCTTTGCAAATTCGGGAGCGTTTATTGACGTCCTATCCCAGCCCGCACGTATTTTGACAGTCACCGGAACACTGACAGCATCAGATACCGCTCTCACTATTCTTGCGGCAAGTTCGGGATCCTTCATAAGCGCGCTTCCCTCTCCGTTTGAGGTTATCTTTCGTACAGGGCATCCCATATTTATATCTATTGCCGTGGGCGCGCATTCAGCAGCGCATCCCTTGTACGATCTGTTCACTATCATAGCTGCCGCCTCTGCCATAAACTCGGGCTCGCTGCCAAATATCTGCACAGCCATCGGCATCTCGTCAAAAGAAGTTCTCGCGAGCGCCGCGGAAGCAGACGCCTCAGCACTTATCTTTTTTGAGCGTTGCGCATAGCAAAGCGCCTTGGCGCATACCATCTCGCTGACGGTATATTCCGCCCCCAATCGCTTGCATATCACTCTAAAAACGCTATCCGTCACACCTGCCATAGGGGCGAGCATAAGCCCGTTATTCAGTTTTTTATCTCCAATAAGTACGCTCATTCGAAATTCCTCAAAATTCTTTTTTATCGTTTACGGTCTAAACGCTTCGATAACACTCGTTTTGATTGGCTTTGACACGGCTTTAAGGTGTTTATGTCGACCGAATTTCATTGACATAATTTCCAATATATGGTAATATATCCATGCAAGGATATAAAAATCAAGGAGAAGTCAAATGAAATCATTAATCGAAAAGTTAAAGTCCGTACCCAAGAAAACTCTTGCTCTTATAGGCTTGCTCATTATCCTTTCGATAAGCACGCTTATCATGTCGATAGTCGTTGCAAAGCAAGCAAGAGCCAAGAACGATGCAAGTGTATCGCAGGGGGGCACAAGCGTTGGCGTATTCAACGACACAGACACAAAGCAAGAGCAAACACAAAAGGTCGAGCTTGATCTGACAGACGTTTACGGTCTTAAATTCGTTAGCCGCGGCGACGGCACGTGCTCTGTCGCGGGCATTGGAAGCTGCCTGAAGACCGAATTTGAGATCCCCACGGTCAGCCCCGACGGTGATAAGGTAACCAAGATCGACGACAACGCGTTTACAAACTGCAAGGAGCTTGTAAGCGTGACCATTCCCTCCACAGTTAAAACGGTTGGCACGGGAGCTTTCAGAGGCTGTGAAAAGCTAGTGGCTGTCAACGTAAGCCCTGACAACGAAGTGTACTGCTCCATAGGCGGTGTACTTTTTTCAAAGGACAAGACTGTGCTTATATGTTATCCCATGAACCGCCAAGGCATAAACTATCTTCTCAGCACAGATGTAAAAGCAATAGGTGCGTTTGCCTTTGAGGGCGCTATCAACCTCACTCAACTGCTTTATCAAGGAAGCGTTTCAAGCTTTAATGATATAGACATACTTGCAGGTAACGATATACTTGACAGCATAGCAATAACCTGCAATTACTCGGGCGCGAAATAAGCAAAAGGCGGGACGGTCTTTTCGACGTCCCGCTCATTTTTACATCTTCTTTTGCGTTCTGTTGACGAGAATATCCGCAGCGGTGTCTAGATAATCGTTATTCATCATCTCAATCCAGCCCTTATCTACAAGTGCGGAAAGCTTGGGATCCATAGGGATACGTCCAAGAAGGTCATATCCGAACTTCTCGGCTATCTCCTCAATGTGGCTCTCACCGAACACCTTGATCTCCTTGCCGCAATCGGGACACTTGACGTAGCTCATGTTTTCAACTATTCCGTAAACGGGTATTTCCATCATCTTAGCCATATTCGCCGCTTTTTCAACGATCATCGAAACAAGCTCCTGAGGACTGCTTACGATAACTATACCGTCTATCGGTATAGACTGGAAAACGGTCAGCGGAACGTCACCCGTTCCGGGAGGGCAATCTATAAACATATAGTCGATATCGTTCCAGATAGTATCTGTCCAGAACTGCTTAACCGCACCTGCTATAACGGGACCTCTCCAAACAACGGGCTTGGTCTCGTCCTCAAGCATAAGATTAACGGACATAATATCAATACCCGACGTTGTCGTGGGAGGTATCATACCGTGCTCATCGCCGTCAACTCCCTTTTTAAGGCCAAAGGACTTGGGGATAGACGGACCTGTGATATCGGCATCAAGAATACCTACCTTGTATCCAAGTCTCTGCATATTTACAGCAAGCATTGAAGTAACGAGAGACTTACCAACGCCACCCTTTCCGCTAACTACCGCAATGATATGCTTAACGCTGCTGAGAGCATTAGGCTGCTCCATAAGCGAATTCTTTTCTTTTGAAGAACAGTCCGACGAGCAGGTCGAACAGTTGTGAGTACATTCAGACATCTTTATCTCCTTTAGACATAACAAAAATACTAAACATTAATATTATACACCAAAGGCACTACTTTTTCAAGTGATATTTCAATTTTTATTAAATTATTATCAATATCAAAGACCACCCGTTCATTCGGGTGGTCTTTTTGTTTATCCTCTATTCTTTGGGTTAAGACCAACAGCGGCAAGAAATCTCTCTGCATTCTTGATATCGTCGTCCGAATTGTTATTGTTCGCTTCAAGCTCGATCACCGAATCCTTAAATCTTCCACTTGTCAGCGTCTGCACCCAGCGCACTACCCAAAAAACGGGCAGAAGGTACTTGTGCTTTTCAAGAACGGGATATCTCTTCTTAATTACGGCATACGGTAAAAACAGCCTATACATCAAGTGTTTTACCCGTCCGCCCGACTGAGCCTGTTCGAGAATAATTCGATTTGACATAGTTCCGTAAACTCCGCCGCCAAATATAAAGCTCTCCATACTGAGTGTCAATGCAGTATGGCTTTTTCCCTCAAGCCAAACGTCTATAAGTGAATATACATTTTTTTGGAAGGTATCAAGCTCCGCCTCGCGACACAACAAAGCAAGCTTTTGCTCATCGTATTCAAGCTTATTTTTGAGTAGCCATATATCAAGAAATGGACGTATTCCGCAACCGCCCGAGATAAAATGATACGACATATGCGCAAGCAGATGATACATAAGAAATTCTGTCGTCTGGCGGTGTTCATACTGCTTTCCTTCAAGAGGGATACAATACTCCCAAACCTTACACAGTACACGATCTATGCTGCTTATCTGCTCGGTTATATTGTAATGAAGTTCAAGATGGATACCACTCGGCGAAAAATACGATACATCGTGATAATTCTTCCCTTTTCGCTCAAAGCCTCTCTCGCTCAAAAGCTCGTCGACTCTGTCGAGGTCCTCTTCATGCACGAGGATGTCGATGTCGCAGCTGGTCCTCAGCCAAGGCTCTGCATAAAAGCAGCGTATGACCGAGCCTTTCAAGGGAACAAATACCACCCTCTCGCTTTCCAAAAGGGCTCTTAGCTCATCAAGCACGAGCTGTGTCTGCTCATATCTCCATATTGCTTGTATCTGCTCCTTTTGCACTCGCTCGTAAAGCGCGTCCCCCTTGACGACAGCTCCGCTCTCATAAAGCGCGTACGCCAGCACGTGTGCGAGGTCGTGCTTCTTGGCAAGCTCAAAAAGCTCGTCTATATATTCGATTGGAAGCTCTTGTTTCTTTCTAAAACCTTGGTCTTTATCCACCGATGACAGCAAGGAAAAGAAAACTGTCGTCATGTTTTGTTCCATAATCACCCTTATTTTTTATTGAGAAAATCCTTATAGTATTCTGTCAACACTGCGTCAAATTTAGGCATAACAAGCTTCATTCCATCAGCATTTAGATGGCTGACGTCACCCGGCTTTATACAGTATTGCGCTCTGAAATCTGCGTTCGATACGTCAACACCCGAGACGTTAGGATCGTTTGCCATAATACAATATACGCCCTGTGCATCCGCTACCTGCTTCATTGCGTTCGCGTAAACCGCAGAACCGCCGTAGGGGCTGTCATGTGTCGACGTATTATTGAAATTCCAGTTGGTGATGCACACTATCATAGCGTTCGGATATTTTGCCTGAAGTCCGTCTATGGTTACGTTGATAGCACCCATAAAGGTCTTTGTATCTTTGCTCGTAACAGTTCCCAAGGGAACTTTACTCATATAGTCGTTTCGTCCACCCTCAAGTATAACTATATCAGGAGAATTGTCGGGCATTTGACTGTAACGCTTGCACATAGGATTTTGATTTACAAGATCCGATATGGTCGAACCGCCAACGCCGTAGTTATTCATATTTATATCATACTTTTCAGCAAGCAAGCCAAGCCATACCTCATCCTTGGACAAGCCCTCACCCGCAAAATAGCTGTCACCGATAGCATTGATAGTAAGTCCCTTAAGACCAGTAAACGGAATCTCCTCGGGCTCGTCCGCAGGCGGAGTTGTTGTATCAGGAGTTTCGGTCGGATCATCTGCCACGGGCTGCTCATCAGCAGGCGTTTCATCGCAGGAATAAAGCGATAATCCCCCGAGTACTACTGCAATAGTCATTAATATTAAAAAAACTCTTTTCATGTTTTTCTCCTATGTGCTTATTCTTTTTATAATTTTATCACATTTCAAGCTTCTTTTCAAGTATATTACAAGATTTTTACTTGAAAAAGTCGTGTGCTTGTAGTATAATAAATACACTACTATTGGAGGTGTTCATATGAGTTTCAAAAAGCTTGACAACTATATGAAAGACACACTGTACAAAGACAGTTCCATCCCTGGCTGTGACATAATTATAAAGCAGGGACACAAAACGCTTTTTCGCGCGCAGTACGGATACGCGGATATGGCAAATAAGACAGCAGTAGACCCCAAGTCTCAATACTGCCTTTATTCCTGTACTAAGCCTGTTACGGTAGCAGGCGCGATGAGACTTGTTGAAGAGGGACGGCTGGAGCTTGACGTTCCCGCGTCACGTTATATCCCCGCCTTTGCAGACGCATTTCTTTTGGTGGACGGGGTGAAAAAAGCTCCCCAAAAAGAGATAACCGTTCGCGATCTTTTCACCATGTCCGCAGGCTTTACGTACAGCTTTGCCACGGACCCGATACAACGGCTTTTCGAGAGTGAGGATAAAGTATCCACGGTAGACCTTGCACGCGCCGCAGTCGCCTCTCCGCTTGAATTTGAGCCTGGCGAACACTTCAGATACAGTATGTGCCACGATCTTCTTGGGGCTGTCGTTGAGGCGGTCTCGGATATGCCGTTCGGAGATTATCAGAAAAAGGTGATATTCGAGCCGCTCGGTATGAAAAGCACAGGATTTTTGACGACACTTAAAGAGCCGCCAACTCTGCCACCATTGTATGGCGTTGACGTGAACACAAAGGACGTCGTTTCGGAGGATAGAATATACCATCACGGTCTGCGAAATAATTACGAAAGCGGCGGTGCCGGAATGATATCTACGGTCGAGGATTACTCTCTCTTCGCGGACACAATGGCTTGTGGCGGAACGTCGGCAGACGGCTACCGTTTGCTTCGTTCCGAGACAGTAAAGCTCATTCACTCCGAGCAGCTGAAGAGCTTTACAGTAAACGCCGCATTCACCTGCGCGGCAGGAGCGGGCTACGGATATGGCCTTGGCGTTCGCACTTTGGTCAACAAGGACGAGGGACAGCGCAGTCCTCTTGGAGAATTTGGTTGGGACGGTGCGGCAGGCTCTTACGTACTTATGGATACAAAGAACAAGGTGTCTGTATTCTTTGCCACGCATCTCTTGCGTTGGCCTGCACGTCTCGGCACGCTTCACGCACCCATTAGAGACCTCACGTATGAATGTCTCGAACTGTAATTGACCGTTGACATATCGGTGCAAATATGATATAATATAGAACGAATTATGAAAACAGATTTGAAAGGATAAAAAATATGAAAATTCTTGTTTTGAACGCAGGCTCTTCCTCGCTGAAGTATCAGCTCTTTGATATGGATAACGGAAACGTTCTCTCAAAGGGTGCTTGCGAAAGAATAGGCGCAGGCGGAACGATCACACACAAGCGTCCGAATGCAGAGCCCTTTTACGAGGAGCTTGACCTTGCAAACCACTCAAAGGCACTTGCTCGCGTGCTTGAGCTTCTCTGCTCCGCTGAATACGGCGTTATCTCCTCTATCGACGAGATAGGTGCTGTCGGACACAGAGTTGTCCATGGCGGTAAGATGCTTGAGTCTTGTATCGTTACCGAGAGCGTTATCAAATATCTCGAAACCATCGTGCCGCTCAATCCCCTGCACGGACCTCCCGCGATAGCAGGCATCAAGTCCTGTCTTGAGCTTATGCCGAGCGTACCTCAGGTAACTGTTTTTGATACGTCCTTCTACTCCTCTATCGAGGACTTCAGATACATATATCCCATTCCTTATGAGTTTTATGAGAATGACAAGATCCGTCGCTACGGCTTCCACGGCACGTCCCATAGATTTGTAAGCTACGAGCTTGCAAAGGTTATGGGCAAGCCCATCGAAGACCTTAAGATAATCACCTGCCACCTTGGTAACGGCTCATCCGTAACGGCTGTTGAAGGTGGAAAGGCAATAGATACGTCAATGGGATTTACTCCTCAGGAGGGTATCGTTATGGGTACTCGTTCGGGAAGTATAGACCCCACGATAGTTACATATCTTATAAAGTCCAAGGGATACACCGCTGAGGAAGTTGACAACATCCTCAACAAGAAGAGCGGTCTTCTTGGTATTACGGGACTTTCTAACGACTGCCGCAACGTAACCGAGGCAGCAGAAAACGGAAATGCTCGCGCAGAGCTTGCTATCAAGATGCTCGTAAACAGCATCAAGAAGTACATCGGTTCGTACATTGCTGAGATGAACGGCGTTGACGCTATCGTCTTCACCGCGGGAATTGGCGAGAATCAGTGGAATATCCGTGAGAAGGTCTGCGAGAATATGAGCTATCTCGGAATTGAGATCGACGCAGACAAAAACAAGAACTTTGAGCGCGGCGTTCCCTTTGAGATAAGCGCAGAGGGCGCGAAGGTACGTACGTGGATAATCCCCACCGATGAGGAATACATGATAGCTATCGACACAGAGCGTCTCGCAAAGAAGTAAATAAAAAAATAAAAAGAGCTGCTTGGGCGACCTACTGTAAAGCAGGTAGGATAGCCCAAGAGCGCCCTTTCTAAGAATGAGATACGGTGTAACCGAGATTTCGGTTATGCCGTTTTCTCCTTTATATTAACTTCTTGTTCTCGTTCCCATTTTACTTCTTCTAAATGCTCCTCGAACATTTCCTCTATTTCCTCGGCTGTGGGGATATAGACGATGCCGACACCGTGATAATACACGTCGATTTGTTGATGTCTGCGTTTGTCCTTTCGGTACGGAGCGTGGACTACGATTTTGGAAACGAACTCGTGGACAAGTTCGGGAGTAAGCTCCTTTACCTCGGTTATCTTCTTAACCTTGGTAATAAACTTTTCAATATCGTCCGTTTGCTGCTTGCCCGCTTCGATCTCTGCGCGAAGTGTTTCGGCAAGCTTTTTCTTTTCCGCTTGCTCGTCCTCATACATTTTGGACATTTGGGCAAAGCGGTCATCGGACAATTTTCCCGATAGGTTGTCCTCGTAAATACGCATAAAACGTGTGTCAAGCTCTGCTATTCGCTTTTCGGTCTTTTCAAGCTCCCGTCTTTTCTTGGATA
>SVTJ01000003.1 GCA_015063845.1 Oscillospiraceae bacterium | reverse complement strand
CTATTCTTTCTTAGCTTCTTTTACTTTGTTGAGTATATATAACTCTTATCGACGAGATTTGCACTTGCACTATTTTGCTTTGTACTTCTCTCTTGTTGTTCAATTTTCAATGACCGTTTCGCTGCCCCCTCTTCTAAGGGAGAGCTTGATTATTATATCACAAGTTGGTGAACTTTGTCAACAGTTTTTTTGAAATTTCTCAAAACTTTTTTCAAAGCTCGCCGATTTGTGACCGTCGCTTTCAGGCGACCTTAATATTATATCCCTTTTGTCCCATTTTGTCAAGCAATTTTTTCAAACTTTGTAAGGTTTTATGTTTCAGACCAAAAGCACGAATTCAAATAATAATTTTTGTGCATTTTGCACGACTTGTATTAATCTCTCCGCAATTGAGGTTTTTTTGTCGGGGTGTTCCGCGAAACACAAAAGCACCGATGCTTTACATCCGCCAACAGGGACTCAACGCTTGCGCTTACATTAGTTCATTGCCTTTCTGCGTTTTTCGCAAGCTAAATCAATTGCTCCGCAATTGAGGGGTTCTTCGTCACTAAGGTCTACGAAACACAAAAGCACCGATGCTTTACATCGGTGCTTTTGTGTTTGGTGGGCCAACAGGGACTCGAACCCCGGACCGACCGGTTATGAGCCGGTAGCTCTAACCAACTGAGCTATTGGCCCTCAGTTGCGACCCATATATTATAACTCAAAGCTCTCTATTTGTCAAGATGTTTTTTAAAAAAATTTTAAAAAGTTTTTATTTATCCTCGACACGTTTTTCTTGATTTACTTTCCGCTAAATGTTATCCTTTTTATACACAAACAACGCAAACAAAAAAGGAGAATACAAAATGAAAAAAATCGCTCTTGCAATTTGTCTTACCGTTTCCCTTCTCTTATGCAGCTCTTGCGCAAAAAAAACGAACACTCCGTCAGATGGCGGCAGCGTTCCGACTATCGACTATCAATCCACAATAGCTTCACTTGAGGCACAGATCATCGAGCTTCAGAAAAATCAAACGCTTGCGGACAGCGAACGTCAACAAAAGATCGATGAGCTCACCGCCGTTATCGAAAGTCTCAAGGCTGAAGCCGAGAAAAATGATGATAGCGAAGCGGATAACTCCGTTAACGTCACACCTGCTTTTAAATACATAATTTCCGGAACTAACGCAACGCTTACAGGATACACGGGCAATGAAGAAAACATTGTCATCCCCGCTTCCGTAGACGGATACCGTGTCACAGCGATCGCAGACGGAGCATTTGAAAACTCACAGATCAAAAACGTCATCATTTCCGACGGAGTTACCAGCATCGGCTGGTTTGCTTTCAACGGTTGCACCTCTCTTCGCTCGGTTACGATCCCCTCAAGTGTTACGAGCATTGGATATTTAGCATTTGGCGAAGGTTTGGAAACCTTGACCGTTTATTGTCACAGCGGCTCTTTTGCGCTTGCATACGCACAAAGCTACGGACTAACTTACACCGTAATTTAACAAAATAATACTTGACCTTATCTCCTTATTGGTGTATAATAAAGGGTAACTATTATATTAAAGGAAGGAGATACTTATGTTCGGTGAACTGAAAAAGCACATAGCCGCATTTTTTACCGATATGTCGCTCAAAAAGCTTATCATACTCGCGCTTATCGCTCTTTGTATCCTCTTCCCTACTATCTTAGCTATTTCAAACGCCATATACACAACGGTAAAATCAAGTGAGCCCGAGGACACCCCTACCGTTATCATATACGACATTGACGGAAACGAGCTTTTCAGAGAGGTATATGAAAGAGACTATTCGGGAGACGCGTCACTTGTCAACATATTTCTTTCCATTAAATCAAACATGGAAAAGACCACGCCTATCACGGCACAATCCTCGACCGAAAAATCGTTAGTAGCCGAGATAATCGAGCAAGATGGCGTAACAAAGCTCACTTGTTATTTTTCCTTTACTCACGGTGATAGCTACTGTATTGATGCCAACGGGCAGTACTACAAGATCCCCAGCAAGTACAGTGATTATTTTCTCTCATCATCTTTCGCAGAGCTGTTATATAATGATGCAAACCCACCCGTATTGCTAACGGACGACGGGCAAAAGATAATACCCGAAAGCACGGATTGGAAATACAAGTCTATCAACAACAGCTTCAAAACAGCAACGCTCATAAAAACGACATCTGACATAACTACTTATGACGTATCGGGCGGTATCTCTCTTGCCTTTTCGGAATCCCCCGATGTTTGCTCGGTTACCGTTCACGAGGGTGACAAGCTTGTTTTCGAAGGCACACTTGACGAGCTCGAACGTATAACCCTTGACACAAGCACTGAGCTTTTTCTAAGCGTAAGGGCTGACTGGCTCGATACGAATGACAGGTCTTACAACGGAACGGTCAATTACCGATTTAAGGTGATAATCCACAATCGCGCTGAGTTTTCTGTCAATTCTTATACGCTACAGTCCGATGGGTTCGTTGTGCTCAAGGCAACAAATATTTCCGACCGTTCGAAGCTTGCTGTGACACTTCCAGACGCAGCTGTTTCCCCGTCCGCTTATTACATAGACGAAACAGCGTACGTTGCCATTCCCTATCCGCATGGATATACGGGTGACGTTTATACGGTGAACGTGTCCTACGGAATTTCCGCAAAAAGCTTCGAGCTCACGCTGTCCGACACTTCAGCCGTAACCAAGAAGAACGCTGACGATGCGCTAAACGCGCTATCTATTGATCTAAGACTTTTCTCTGTCACCAACAATGATCGCATATTCCTTGCGGGATCTCAGAGCGGCCCGTCTGAGCTTGGATATACAAACGGCACGGCTTTCGGCGCTTCCGTCGCTATCGGAAATAGGCTACACACGTCCCCATTTATAGGCAACACTGTCACAGGCGGCTCAGGTCTTGATGTGAGGTCATCAGTCGGCGGACGAGTATGTGCTGTCGGTGAGAACGTAAAACTTGGAAAATACGTCATCATTGACTGTGGTCTTGACATAAAGCTTTGGTATTTCGGACTTAGCGAAACGACAGTGTCACTTGGAGAGCTTATTGCTGTCGGCGACGTTTTGGGAACGACAGATGCTCTTGCGCTTGAGCTTGGCGAAGGCTTTTATATCATGGCTTCATGTGGAAACAACGTAATAGATCCCAAATACATTTTCGAAAAAGTAATTTAATCATAAAGGAACACGCGAGTGGATATTCCACTCGCGTGTTCCTTTATGTCTTTTGTGAGTTCTATTATGCATTCTTTTTTGCTTTCTTCTTAGCAATGAGCCAGAATATGAGCGACAGTACTATTCCTACGGCTATCGCAAATACAAGATTCAGAATTACCGTCAAGAGGAACGTGACTGCGAGTACTATTATGTTTCCTACCTTACCCGTCTTGCATATTCCAACGAATTCACGCCATTCGCTCATATTATAAGCCACCATAAACAGTATTGCCGCGATTATGGGCATTGGTATAAGCTTGGCTACCGGCATGAGTACAACAAGGAACAGCAAAAGCACAAGCGCATGGACTATTCCTGCCACGGGAGTACGTCCGCCGTTTTTGACGTTTGCGGCAGTTCTTGCGATAGCACCAGTTGCGGGTATTCCGCCGAAAAGACCCGAGCAAACATTTCCCGCACCGAGAGCAATAAGCTCGGTATTGGAATTATGTTCATCTCCAATCATCTTATCGGATACAACACAGGAAAGCAACGACTCTATAGCGGCAAGTATTGCGATCGTAAACGCATCGGGAATTACCGCTATAAGCGTATCGAGCTTGAAGCTCGGAAGTGAGAATTTAGGAAGTCCAGCCGAAAGATCGGGGTAAAGTGTGCCGATAGTAGCCACCTTGAGAGGAGTAAACTGTACTATGAGTATTCCCACTATTACCGCGATTATCGATGCGGGGATCTTTGTAAATATCACCTTCGCAACGCCTTTTGTTTTTTGTCCGAGAACGTTCCAAACTATAAGTATAGCAAGTCCGATAGCTCCGACAGCAAGTGACTTTATACTTAATGTGCCGAAGTTCTTGAATATCTCTATAAGCTTTTCTCCCGCTTCTACGGGCTTTGCTCCGCCAAAATCAAGCCCAAAAAAGTCCTTGATCTGACCGATAAGTATAGTCACAGCAACACCTGACGTAAAACCGACGGTTATTGTGTGCGGCATATATTTAATTAGATTACCAACACGGCAAACACCGAGCACAATAAGTATGATGCCCGCCATGACCGTAGCAAGCACCAGTCCCTCAAATCCGTTTGAGGCTATAACGCCCGCAACAATAGTAGCAAAGGCTGCCGTTGGACCCGATATATTGACGTTTGAGCCTCCAAGCAAAGCGATAACAAATCCCGCAATTATCGCGGTATAAAGTCCCTGAGCGGGAGACGCGCCGGACGCGATCGCAAGCGCGATAGAAAGAGGTAGGGCGATTATAGCTACAATAAGACCTGCGACAAGATCACTAACCAGCTTGTGTCCGTTATAGCCCTTAAACGCTGAAAATAATTTTGGAGAAAAAAGTTTCATTGTCAGTTGTCCTTAAAAATCATCGAATTTCCGAAATGTTGCCCCTACGGTGTCCGTAGGGGCATTTGTTTAGAATTCTATCTTGCTCTCAATGTAAGCCTTAAGCTCACCAACAGGTATTCTTACCTGCTCCATCGTGTCTCTGTCACGTACGGTTACGCAACCGTCGGTCTCGGAGTCAAAATCATAGGTGATGCAAAGAGGTGTTCCGATCTCGTCCTGACGGCGATATCTCTTACCGATAGAGCCTGCCTCGTCATAGTCGACCGCGAAATACTTGGAAAGATCGTCAAATACCTTCTCTGCTCCTTCGGAAAGCTTCTTGGAAAGAGGAAGCACCGCTGCCTTAAAGGGAGCGAGGTACGGATGCAAGCGAAGCACGACACGAACATCGTTCTTTGCAGGATCAACGATCTCTTCATCGTATGCGTCAACAAGGAACGCAAGAGCTACACGGTCTGCACCGAGTGAAGGCTCAACGACGTAAGGAGTATACTTCTCGTTTGTCTCGGGATCGAAATACATCATATCCTTACCGCTGTGTGTTGCGTGCTGGGAGAGGTCGTAGTCGGTTCTGTCCGCAACACCCCAAAGCTCGCCCCATCCAAACGGGAAAAGGAACTCGAAGTCGGTGGTTGCCTTTGAGTAGAAGCAAAGCTCCTCGGGACTGTGATCACGCAGCTTGAGGTTTTCGTCTCTCATACCAAGGTCAAGCAACCACTTATGGCAGTAATCCTTCCAGAAGTTAAACCACTCAAGGTCTGTTCCGGGCTTGCAGAAGAACTCAAGCTCCATCTGCTCAAACTCACGGGTACGGAAGGTAAAGTTACCGGGTGTTATCTCGTTACGGAAGGACTTACCTATCTGGCATACACCGAAAGGAAGCTTCTTTCTTGCAGAACGCTGAATGCTTGCAAAGTTAACGAAAATTCCCTGTGCAGTCTCGGGACGGAGATAAAGCTCTGTTGTGGAGTCCTCGGTTACGCCCTGGTATGTCTTGAACATAAGATTGAACTTCTTTATATCGGCAAAATCCTTACCACCGCAATCGGGGCAAACTATTCCCTTTTCCTTGATGTAGTCAGCCATCTGCTCAAATGTCCAACCTGCGGGATTGTCATCAAGTCCGTTTGCGAATGCATACTCCTCTATAAGCTTGTCCGCACGGTGACGGGTCTTACAGGTCTTGCAGTCCATAAGAGGATCGGAGAAGCCACCTACGTGACCTGAAGCTACCCACGTCTGCGGATTCATGATGATAGCGCTGTCAAGTCCTACGTTATATTTGCACTCCTGTACGAACTTCTTCCACCAAGCCTTTTTTACGTTGTTCTTAAACTCAACGCCAAGAGGGCCGTAGTCCCAAGAGTTAGCAAGACCGCCATATATCTCGGAGCCGGGGAAAATAAAGCCTCTGTTCTTACAGAGAGCGACTATTTTGTCCATTGTCTTTTCTGAATTATTCATCGTATACCTTCCTTAATGAAAATACTCTTATATTCTAATATTTTATCACAAGTTCTGCCAATTGTCAACAGTATTTACATTATTATATACAAGTATTTTGCATATTTTTTGTTTACTTTTTCACCCCAAAGAGCAAATCGAGGAAAGCTTCAAAACTGAAGCTTTCCCCGTGTATAAATCTATTTTACTCTTTAACAAGGATAAGCTGCTCGGCATAAGGGAGCGTTTTTATCCAATCACAAAGCGTATGCCACTCGGCAAGCTTATGAGTCTTGCGCGCATAATAAATATTGATAAGATTCTCATAATTGAGTGTGACCGTTCTCATCTGATTATAGCTTGAGGGCAAAAGCTGAATTATATTATGCCAGCTCTGTCTGTCCTCTTTGTTGGCGCAGAACTTCTGTCTTTCAGCCTCAAGATAAGCGATAAGTGCGTCAAGAGCCTCAAGACCGCCCTCGTCAAGTCTATCGCATGAAAAATCATCGCGCTCAATAGGCTTTGCGTGTATCTTGTGCATCGTAGAGCAGGAGTTTGCAACGGTTCCTACCTTGTATGTGTCAAATTCTTTCCACCAATAAAGGGGAGCCGTGATATCAACGGATACGAATATCATTCTGAGAAACTTGCGGTGGTCACTTCCTGCGTGTGCCAAGCGACGCGCAAGGTCTATATCATTATCACCAAGCACATAATTGCCGTTCTCGTCGTAATAGCTATCCATTCTTCCCCAGCTGTTAAGAGGATTACGAGCGCCACGTATAGCGTTGTCCATATTCATAACGGACGTTCTTTCTATCTTTATCATACTTCCATCTCCTTAAATCTCGCAGTCAAGGACTACTCGTGTCTCAACTACCTTGCGAACGTATCCCGACACCTTAAGATGCTCGGGGTGATTTGCATAGTAAGCAAGTGTATCCATATTATCAAATTCCGTGAGAAGCATAAGGTCCATAGACATGTCCGTATGCTTTACGTCAAGACCTATTTCCATTCTCTTTATCTCGGGAATAATGGGAAGAAGCGCGTAAAGGCTGTCTTTTACTATTGCCATATTCTCTTCCTTTGTTTTGCCCTCTGCCTCGGGCTTGAATTTCCACATTACGACGTGTCTTATCATAAATCTATCTCCTTTTTGTAAAAAAACTGTATTATTCCCCATAATGATATCATATTTTCACCAAAATGTCAATTGACTTTTTGGTATTTATATGTTATGATATTATATATATTTGTTTTTTTATTAAATCATAGGAGACTAAAAATGTTTAACGGTCAGCTTGTTTCCTACTCGGGCGTTCAGCCGAGCGGAAATCTTACTATTGGAAATTATCTTGGAGCTATCAAGAATTTTTCCACTTATTCAGAAAAATATAAAACCTTTTACTGCGTTGTTGACGAGCACGCAATAACTGTTCGTCAAGTTCCCGCTGAGCTTCGCAGACGCACGTATGAAACGCTTGCTCTTTATATGGCTTGCGGACTTGACCCAGAAAAGAACACTCTTTACGTTCAGTCACACGTTCACGAGCACGCTGAGCTTGCTTGGATACTCAACTGCTACACTATGTTCGGTGAGCTCTCCCGTATGACACAGTTCAAGGACAAGAGCACAAAGCACGCAGACAATGTAAACGCAGGTCTTTTCACCTACCCTGTTCTTATGGCATCTGATATACTTCTCTATCAGACCGACGTAGTTCCCGTAGGTGTAGACCAAAAACAGCACGTTGAACTTTGCCGTGACATAGCAGAAAGATTTAACCAGATATTCCCCGACACGTTCACTGTTCCCGAGCCTATCATTTCACAGTCGGGAAAGAAAATAATGTCGCTTGCAGACCCCACCAAGAAGATGTCCAAGTCTGATGAAAACACAAACGCGGTCGTTTATATTCTTGACGACAAGGACACTATAATCCGCAAGTTCAAGAGAGCGGTCACAGACAGCGAGACCTCTGTTCGTTTTGCTGAGGGCAAGGACGGTATCAACAACCTTATCACCATCTATTCCTGCTTCACAGGAAAGACCGTTGAAGAGATAGAAAAGGAATTTGAGGGTCAGGGCTACGGCACGTTTAAGCTGGCAGTTGGAGAAGCGTGTGCTGATGCGCTTGCTCCCGTTCAGCAGAGATTTCGCGAGATACTTTCCGACAAGGCGTTCCTTGAAGCGCAAATGAAGAAGGGCGCTGAGGAAGCTTCCTACTACGCTCGCAGAACACTCGGCAAGGTGCAGAAAAAGCTTGGTTTTGTCAAGATATGACCTTGACACAAAGCGTTAAATATTGTATAATAAAATTTGATGTAAATAAAAGAAAGGCAGGCTTATTCAATGGAAAAGCAAAAATTGGATTTTTTGAAAAATGTTGCCGCAAATATCCGCCTCGATATACTTGAGGAGGTACACGCAGCAAGTTCAGGTCACCCTGGCGGTTCTCTTTCAATCGCGGACATTATGGCTTATCTCTATTTCGTAGAGATGAACGTTGATCCCAAGAACCCCAAGATGGACACTCGCGATAGATTTGTCCTCTCTAAGGGTCACACCGCTCCCGCACTCTATGCAACTCTCGCTGAAAAGGGATTTTTTGACAAGAGTGAGCTCAAGGGACTTCGTAATATCAACTCCTTCCTTCAGGGTCACCCCGACATGAAGGGTACTCCCGGTGTTGATATGTCAACAGGTTCTCTCGGTCTCGGTCTCTCCACTGCTTGCGGAATGGCACTTGCTGCTAAGATAGATAACAAGGACTACCGTACATACTCTATCGTCGGCGACGGCGAGAGCGAGGAAGGTCAGATCTGGGAAGCTTGTATGTTTGCTTCACACTACAAGCTCGACAACCTCTGCGTTATTTTCGACTGGAACGGTCTCCAAATAGACGGTCCCGTTGCTGAGGTAATGAACCCCACACCCCACGACACAAAGCTCGAAGCTTTCGGCTTCCACGTTATCTCTATTGACGGTCACGATTTTAATGCTATTGAAGCAGCGTTCAACGAGGCAAAGACCGTTAAGGGTAAGCCCACGGCTATAATCGCAAAGACCGTTAAGGGCAAGGGCGTTTCGTTTATGGAAAATCAGGTCGGCTGGCACGGCTCTGCTCCCAACGACGAGCAGTATGCACAGGCTGTAGCCGATATCAAGGCAACGATGTAAGGAGGTAGAAAAATGGCAGATAAGATTGCAACAAGAGAAGCTTACGGTAATGCTCTTGCAGAGCTTGGCGATAAGTATGATTTCGTAGTTCTTGACGCTGACCTTGCGGCAGCTACAAAGACGGGCGTTTTCAAAAAGAAATTCCCCGAAAGATTTTTTGACTGCGGTATCGCAGAGGGCAATATGATGTGCGTAGCAGCAGGTCTTGCAGCTTCGGGCAAGGTAGTTTTCGCTTCCTCGTTCGCTATGTTCGCGGCTGGCAGAGCTTTTGAGCAGATCAGAAACTCCATCGGTTACCCCCACCTCAACGTAAAGATCGGTGCTACACATGCAGGCGTTACTGTCGGTGAGGACGGTGCTACCCACCAGTGCCTTGAGGATTTCGCACTCATGAGATCCATTCCCGGTATGACAGTTATCAACCCCGCAGACGCTGTTGAAGCAAAGGCTGCTGTCGAGGCGGCTATCAACTTCGTAGGTCCCGTATATATGAGATTCGGTAGATATGCAGTCCCCGTTATTAACGATACACCTGACTACAAGTTTGAGATCGGTAAGGGCGTTAATATGAGAGACGGTAAGGACGTTACTATTATCGGAACAGGAATGATGGTCGCTATGGCGCTTGAGGCTGCCGAGGTGCTTGCAAACGAGGGTATCAGCGCACGAGTTATCAACATTGCTACTATCAAGCCTATCGATAAGGATATCATTCTTGATGCCGCTGCAAAGACAGGCGCTATCGTTACCGCTGAGGAGCACAACATTATCGGCGGTCTCGGTTCTGCTGTTGCAGAGGTAGTTGGCGAGGGTTGTCCCGTTCCCGTTGTAAGACTTGGCGTTGAAGATAAGTTCGGACATTCGGGTAAGGTTCCGCCCCTGCTTGAGATGTACGGTCTTACGGTTGAGAATATCGTTGCCAAGGCAAAGGCAGCTATCGCTCTTAAGAAGTAAAATGTTTATGGGGTATTTCCGAAAGAAATACCCCTTTATTCATAAAAGAAGTCGGCATTAAACATGCCGACTCCTTTTATTTTAAATTATAATATAAACAAGCATTACAGCCAATACCGAGCCGAGCACGACCACGGCTGACGGTATTCTTTTAAAGCAGGCAAGCAGTATAGCCACCGCTCCTCCTATCGCACCGATATACCATCGAGCAGGATCGGCACTGAATACGCCCGGCACTATAAGTGCCGTCATGGCAGTATAAGGAATTAGATTTATAAACTTTGTAAACCTCGGTCCAAATTTAAGCTTATCTACCACAAACGCAGGAAGAACTCTAGGTATATAGGTAACGAGTGCCATTCCGAGTATCAACACAAAGATATTCACGTCGCCACCTCCCCTGCACTGTCACCGTCGTCTACCAAGAACGTACCGACAGCAGCGCCTGCAAGTGTGGATATTATGACCGCCCAGCTGCTCTGAAAGAACAGACACAGCACAGAATTCATAACCGCGGTAATTGCGACCACCAGAAGCAATCTTCCGTTTTTCTTTACGTCAGGAACTATAAGAGCAATAAAAAGCGCATACAACGCAACGCCGAAGCTATCCGCAACAATAGCAGGAAGTATATCGCTTGCAAGCACACCGATAAGCGTTCCCACCACCCAAGAGCCGTAGATAAGCGTTATCGTTCCAAGTGTAAACGGTACTGTACAATTTTCTTCATCCTCAGTCGTAATTATCGCAAAGCCTTCGTCGGTAACCGCCATAGCACCGAAAAGTCTCAGAAAGAAACTTTTGATCTTTACCCTTCTGAATACGCAAGTGCTCATAATAAGGTGTCGCAAATTAAGCACAAATGTGGCAATGATTATCGATATCATTCCCGCACCCGAGCCGAGCATCTGCACAGCCATTATCTGGCTGGCGCCTGCAAATACGAATACGGACATAGCTGCCGTTTCAAGTCCCGTCATTCCTACGTTTGCCGCCATAATGGCAAAGGTTATGGCTACGGGTAAAAAGCCGAAAAATACCGGCACTGATTTTTTTATTCCGTTTATGTAGCTTTTAAGCGCCGAATTTTTCATGGTTCTATTTTGTCAACTTTCCTCTTCTTTTTTCAAAAAAGCTCTTTATCAGCTCAGCTGCCTCTTTCTCACAAACACCGCGCTCGATCTCAAAAGCGTGATTAAACGGATAAGCGTTGAAATTTATGAGACTTCCACAACACCCCGCGGAGCTATCTGTACAACCGAACACAACTCTTGCAATGCGAGAATTCACAATTGCTCCCGCGCACATAGGACACGGCTCGAGCGTTACGTACAGTGTACACTCCGTAAGACGCCAGTCACCTACCTTATCGCAAGCCTGCTCTATCGCCAGCACCTCGGCATGCGCCGTGGCGCTTTTTTTGTTTTCTCTCAGGTTATGTCCTCTGCCGATTATCTCGCCGTCACGTACGACCACAGCGCCAACGGGTATCTCTCCCATTTCGTATGCAAGCCTCGCCTCGTTCAGCGCCTCGCGCATAAATTCAACGTCTCTTTCCATATACGCTCACTTTCTATAATAGACGTAATGAGCGATGACAGTACGCATTTGACCGCCGTGCTCGGCGTCAGGTCCCGTAAGCACCACTCCGTCACGCGACATAAGCTCCCATATCTGCAAGTCATCAATAGGACAGCGGAACACTACGTCGGCAGACGCATATACGATAAATTCGTCATTACGGATATTAAGTCCACCGTTTCTTCCGATCACCTCGTCAACGCCGTTCTTGTTCTCGGTAACGTATTTTATATGCTGACCGCTTACGGCATACGCCATCTCGCGACGAAACTTTTTGCTGTCAGGGTTTTTGCTTTTTTTCTTAAAAAGTCCCATAATAGCTCCTTATTTAAGTATTACCGCGCTTGCGGGTGCTATTTCTCCGTTATATCCCTTACCCGTGAGCAGGTCGGTCATTTTTTTATTGAGCTTATATTCAAACGGCGCCTCCGATGCATTTACAGCAACGGTTATCTTGCCGTTTTCATCGTATCTTGAATATATAATAACAGCACCCTTACAATACTCTATCTCGAATTCACCCTTAGCAAAGACCTTATTTTCAGTCCTTATCTTACCAAGCTTTCTGTAATGAGTGAGAAGCTCCTTGTTTTCTCTGCCCCAAGGGTAAGTTTTGCGGCAGAATGGGTCGCTATATCCTTCAATACCCGCCTCGTCGCCATAGAACACCGACGGAACTCCGTAAACAGTGTACTGAATGACCGACGCAAGCTTCAAAAGCGCAACTCCCCTCTTCTTAGCTGCGGCATCAAGGCGCATCGTAGAAAATTCCTTGTTGGAAATATCCGACACGTCTCTTCCGCAATCACCAAGCATTGTTAGTATTCTCTCGGTATCGTGTGTTCCAAGCAGATTCATAAGGCTGTCGCACACGCACTTAGGATACGACGCATATATGGATTTCAACACGTCTCCAAGCAAGCTCGCATCGCGATAAATAAGCAGATCGAGTATACCGTTACGCAAAGGATAGTTCATAACGCTGTCGAGCTGATCGCCGCGAAGATATCTTCGTCTGCGTGAGTACGATATCTTCTCAGCCGCATTCTCCCATACCTCGCCGATTATAATGGCATTACCGTCGGAAGCGTTCTTCACGGTTTCTCTCAGCTCGTCGAGAAATTCGTCCGAGAGCTCGTCGGCAACATCAAGACGCCAGCCACCAATACCCATATTTACGTATTTCTCGCAAACACCGCCCTTGCCCGTAAAATATCTGCGGCAATCCTCTACCGTGTGATTGAGCTTTGGCAATATTTTTATTCCCCACCAATCCTCATATTCGTCGGGATATCGTCTGAAGCGATACCAATTTCTATACTGTGAAAAAGGATCCGAATACGCACCCGTATTGCCGTATCTGCCGTATTTATCAAAGTAGATGCTGTCGTCACCCGTATGGTTGAAAACACCGTCGAGTATTATTTTTATATCAAGCTCGGCAGCCTTTTTGAGCAGATACTCAAAAGCCTCATCTCCGCCGAACATTTCGTCGACCTTAAGATAATTTCCCGTGTCGTATTTATGGTTTGAGTACGCCTCAAATATTGGGCTGAGGTACACTACCCCCACGCCAAGGCTCTTTAGATAATCAAGCTTCTCGGCAACACCCCAAAGAGTTCCGCCAAAGAACATATTGTTTGCAAGCTTATCTCCCGCCTTTTCGGGATACTGCATTATACCGTTTTCCCAATCCTCATTGATAATCGCATCCTCGCGCACGGGAACTTCTCTGTCTCCCTTTGCAAAGCGGTCAACAAAGATATGGTACATTATTCTGCCGCCAAACCAATCTGGCGTAGTATAATCCTGTTTATGAACGAGCAGGATAAAACGCCCCGCAGAATTATCGACAAGGGTATGATCTACAAAATTATGCGTATCGGTAAAAAGTGTATCATAACCGCGAAGGAAAAGAAATTCGTAATAAAACAATCCGTTCTCCTCGGTACCGCACATAAGAGACGTATCAAGCGTAGTCTCGTAAACGTCAACCCCTTTTTTATTCTCAATAAAGTCAAGAGGTATATCGCGGTCGCGGTCGCCGTCCTTCGCAATACGCAGAACTACCGCCGAAGCCCCCAGCACTCTGGGGGTCTCGACGGTAAAGGTTATCTTTGTTCCGCAAGGAAAGGCGCTCACATTGGAGCGATCCTTTCCTTTTATGCTTTTTTTGATCGTCGGCATCATCTCTGCCGAAAGCTCAAGTTTTGTAAGCATTTAACTGTTCCTTAATTATTTATCCGTAATTCTTTTTATATTCCAGATATTTGCCGCGTACTCGTTAATAGAACGGTCTGCTGCAAAATATCCCGATGCCGCAATGTTAAGAAGCGACATTCTGTTCCACTTGTCCTTGTCCTGATAATCCATAATTGCTCTCGCGTGTGTTGTGCGATAGGACTCGAAGTCTGCAAGGCACATATACGGGTCTGCAATTCCCTGACCCGTCAAGAGATAATTTGCGATCTCATTGAAGGACTCGCCTGCAAAGCCGACATTAAGAGCGTTGATTATCTTGCGAAGCTTTTCATTGTTGGTGTAGAACTCAATGCAGTTATATCCTCTGAGCCACATCTCATCTACCTCGGAGCTCGTAAGACCGAATATATACATATTCTCGTCGCCAACGTAGCTGAGCATCTCAACGTTTGCTCCATCAAGCGTACCGATAGTCATAGCACCGTTTATCATAAGCTTCATACAACCCGTTCCGCTTGCTTCCTTACCTGCAAGAGATATCTGCTCGGAAAGCTCTGCCGCGGGAACGAGCACCTCTGCCATACTTACGTTGTAGTTCTCAAGGAACACTACCGCAAGCTTCTCGCGAACAACGGGATCATTTTCGATCTCCTTGCCGAGAGCGCAGATGAGCTTAATGATCTTCTTAGCCATATAGTAACCGGGTGCCGCCTTAGCCGCAAAAATGAAGGTCTGAGGCTGGAAATCCTTGTTGGGGTTTTCCTTGATATCAAGGTAAAGACCGATGATATTGAGAACGTTAAGAAGCTGTCTCTTGTACTCGTGAAGTCTCTTGATGTGCACGTCGTAGAAGGAGTGCGTGTCGATAAGTCTTCCCGTATGCTTGTAGATATGGTTGGAGAATGCTATCTTGTTGTTATGCTTGATAGCTCTGACCTCATTAAGCACCGCGGGATCATCGACAAACTTCGCAAAGTTAGCAAGCTGTTCGGGATCGTGTCTGTATCCTGAGCCTATCGTGTTATCAAGAAGCTCTGCAAGCTTGGGGTTGGAGTAGCACAGCCAACGGCGATGTGCGATACCGTTCGTTACGTTGCAGAAACGCTCGGGGTACATAGCGTAAAAGTCCTTGAATATCGACTTTGTGAGAATATCCGAGTGAAGCTTGGAAACGCCGTTTATCGAATGAGAGCCTACAACGCAGAGGTTTGCCATTCTGACCTGACCGTATCCAACTATACTCATCTTGGAAATTCTGTTCCAGTTTCCGGGGAAAGACTTCCAAGCCTCGTGGCAGAATCTCTCATTTATCTCCTGAACGATAGTGAATATTCTGGGGAGCTTGAGGCGGAATAGATCCTCGTTCCAAGTTTCAAGCGCCTCGGGCATTACTGTGTGGTTGGTATAGGAGCATATTTTAACGACCATCTCCCAAGCCTTGTCCCAAGAGTAGAAATAATCGTCTATGAGTATTCTCATAAGCTCGGGAATACAAAGTGCGGGGTGAGTATCGTTGATGTGGATAGCTACCTTATCGGGCAGATTATCGAGTGTTCCGTAAACAGCCATATGGTCGCGGATAATGCTCTGGCAAGATGCGGAGACGAGGAAGTACTGCTGAGAAAGTCTGAGAAGCTTACCCTCGGTGTGGTTATCAGAGGGATAAAGCACCTTGGAGATTATCTCCGCGTTAGTGCTGTCCTCAACTGCCTTTGTGTACTGTCCCTGTGTGAACAGCTTCATATTGAAGTTGTTTATATCTCTTGCCTTCCAAAGACGAAGCTGGCTTACTGCCTTGCTGTCTCCACCCGAGATCATCATATCGTAGGGTACTGCCTCGATCTCTTCACAGTTTTCATAAAGTATCTCGCAGTGACCGTCCTTCCAGTTTTCCTTGACATGACCGCCCATCTTTACCTTGAAGATTCTGTCCGTTCTCGGAACGAGCCATACTTCTCCGCCGGGAAGCCATATGTCGGGAAGCTCTACCTGCATACCGTCAACTATCATCTGCTTGAAGAAGCCGTACTCATAGCAAATAGAAAATCCTGTTGCGGGATAATCAAGCGAGGACAAAGAGTCCATAAAGCAAGCAGCAAGTCTTCCAAGACCGCCGTTACCGAGACCTGCGTCGGGCTCGCACTCATAAATATCCTCAAGTGTGAAGCCGAAATCCTTAAGAGCCGCCTCATACTCGTTTGAAAGTCCAAGATTGCAGATACCTGTCTTCAGCGAACGGCCGAGCAAAAATTCCATACACATATAGTATACTCTCTTTGCTCCCTTTTTGTTGACCTCATGCTTGAAGTCTCCTCTCTTTTCGGTGAGGATATCCTTTACTGTCATTGCGACCGCTTTATACATCTGGTCGCGTGTAGCCTCTGTGGGATCGCAGCCGAAATATCTTGAAAGCTTTGCCTCAATGTTTTGTTTTACCTGATTCTGTGCCATTGGTGTTGTGTTTCCTTTCGATAATTGCCTGTTTTAACTGTTAATTATAATGTGTTGTACATATCTATATACTTTGTTGCCGAGCCCTTCCAAGAGAAGTCAGTACGCATTATCTTACCGATAAGCTTGCGTCTCTTTTCCTCATCGGACCACAACGCGATCGCTGCCTGAGTTCTCTCCTTGAGCTCGTAGGAGCTGTAGTTAGCAAAGGTAAATCCGTTACCCATTATCTTGCCATCCTTCTCCCAATAGCCCTTGATAGAGTCGTAAAGACCTCCCGTTTCTCTGGTTACGGGAATAACTCCGTATCTCGATGCTATCATCTGCGACAGACCGCAAGGCTCGCTCTTTGACGGCATCATAAATATATCGGATGCCGCGTAGATACGCTTTGCGAGATCTCTGTCGTAAGTAAGAAGTGCTCTTACCTTATCGGGATAGTTATTCTGAAGGTCTGCAAAGAACTTCTCATAAGAGGTCTCTCCCTTACCGAGTATTACGAGCTGACAGTCACTCTCCTGCATAAGTGTGTATACCATCTCAGAAATGATATCCATACCCTTATGAGCCGCAAGCCTTGAAACGATGGAGATAAGCGGAACATCTGCTCTTTCGGGAAGACCGATCTCACGCTGAAGCGCCGTCTTGTTCTCGTACTTGCCAGCAAGTGAGCGCCAAGTAAATGTCTTTGCTATCTTGTCGTCCTTTGCGGGATCATAGTATACGTAATCAATACCGTTGAGTATACCGCAAAGCTTATTTGCGTTCGCATTGAGAATAGCGCTAAGACCGTGAGAGTGCTCTGCTCCTCTTATCTCGTCCGCATATCTCGGGCTGACGGTGGTAACCTTGTCCGCACATACTATCGCACCCTTCATAAGGTTTATGCAACCGTCGTATTCAACGACGTCACGCCACCAATCAAGCTCAAAGAGGTCTGCAAGAATTGCAAGGTCGTATTTGCCCTGATACTCAATATTGTGTATTGTAAATACCGTCTTTATGTCCGAATAAAGAGGACGCTGACTGTACTTGCACTTAAGATAGATAACGCTAAGTGCCGACTGCCAGTCGTGTGCGTGAACTACATCGGGGAAAAAGTCTATCTTCTCGAGCATTTCGATAGCAGCCTTTGAGAAGAAAGCAAATCTTTCTCCGTCATCAAAGCTTCCGTAAAGCGCATCGCGATTAAAATAGTACTCGTTATCTATGAAGTAGTAAGTTACGCCGTCTTTCTTAAGGCTCTTAACTCCGCAATAAACGCTTCTCCACGAAAGTCCTACGTTGAACTCCGCTTCGGTGGTCATAGCAGCTCTGAACGTATCGTTAACAGAGCGATAAAGAGGCATTACAACACGAACGTCCACCTCTCCTGCTCCCGCTTCCGAAATTGCCGCAGGAAGTGAGCCGAGAACGTCGCCGAGACCGCCTGTTGCCGCAAACGGCATTGCCTCTGAGCCGATAAATAATATCTTTTTCATTGATCTTCACCTTTCTGTTTTAACTTCGCTTGGGGAGCAAAGCTAAGCTCTGCTCCCCAAGCGATATGAAATAAAGTCAAATCACTTGATACGCTGATTATACCATTGCTCCCTTAGGAATGAAGAAAGGCATTGAGCTATGTCCCGAAAGTGTTCTTCCGTCGCAGATAACAGCGTTCTTATCTGTGATAACACAGTTAAGCGCCACGTTGTTTCCTGTGAAAGTATCCTGAAGAAGAACGCAGTTCTTAACCACTGTTCCCTTTCCGACCTTAACTCCTCTGAAAAGAATGGAGTTTTCTACCGTTCCCTCTATCACGCAACCGTCTGCAACGTAGGAATTAATTACCTTTGCGCCCGATGCGTATCTTGTAGGAGGAGAGTTACGGAGCTTTGTGTATACGGGTCTGTTAGGTACGTTAAACAGGTCGTTACGAACATCTGCTTCAAGAAGCTTCATTGAGCTTGCAAAGTAGCTTTCGAGAGAAGCTATGTGAATGAACGTACCCTCATAGAGATAACGGAATATTCTTGCTCTGCCAAGTCTGCGAGCAACTATATCCTTAAAGAAGTGGCGATAGCCGTGAGCAGCTGCATCGCGGATCGCAGCCAAGAGGAACATTCTGTTAACGACCATTATGTTTGTGCTGACCTCCTCGCCGCTCACACCGTCGATATAAGCGGAAGCCTCTGTTACGGCACCGTTGTCGTCAGCCTTTATTGCGGTCGCGTCCTTGATGCCAAAATCTGCATCTCCGAGACATCTTGTAACTATGGTGATGTCCGCATTGTTGTCGATATGCGCAGCGATAACGTCTGACAAGTCGATGTTGCAGATACCGTCACAGTCGGAAAGCACGATATAGTCCTCGTTGCAGCGAGAAATGAAGTTTGTAACACCCATCAACGCCTCAAGTCTTGTCGTGTAGAGCTTAGAGCCCGAGTTATCGTATGCGGTTATGAACGGAGGAAGTATCTTAATACCGCCCGAACGGCGAGCCAAGTCCCAGTCCTTTCCTGTACCGATATGGTCCATAAGTGACTGATAATTGTTGTGTGTTATAATTCCGATCTTTGTAATTCCGGAGTTTACCATATTGGAGAGCGGGAAGTCGACAAGACGGTAACGGCAACCGAAAGGTATGGACGCCATCGTTCTCATCGTTGTGAATTCGGGTATAGACGAGTCGTGAATATTAGAAAAGATAAGTCCTGCTACTGCCATATTACTTGCCCTCCTTATTTAAGTCTGCTGCTTTTGAGATCATTGCGCCCTCTGCGACTACCGTTTTTGCGGGAACGTTTATCTTAGCACCGATAACAGTGATCTCCTTTGCGCTGTTCTTGGGTGCGCCTACAACGCAATCCTTACCGATAACGGTATTTCCGTCTATTATAGAGAAGCTTACGCGCGCGCCGCTCTCAACAACTACGTCATCAAGAATTACGGAATCAACTACCTCTGCTCCCTCCATTACCTTGACGCCTGCGCCAAGAACGGAGTTGCGTACAGTTCCGTATATCTCACAACCGTCTGTCAAGGAGCTGTTCTCGATAAGAGCGTCCTTTCCTACGTACTGAGGTGCATGAGCGGAGTGTCTTGAGTAGATTCTCCACTCTTCATCGTTAAGGTCAAGCGCGGGAACGTCTCCGAGAAGATCCATATTTGTCTCCCAAAGAGAAGCTATCGTTCCGACGTCCTTCCAATATCCCGCAAACGGATACGCCATAAGCTTTTCGCCGCCGCCAAGCATATTGGGAATTATATTCTTACCGAAGTCATTTGAGCTTGTGGGATCCTCAGCGTCCTCGCAAAGGTACTTCTCAAGCACGGACTTCGTGAATATGTAAATACCCATAGAAGCGAGCGTGCTATCGGGGTTCTTTGGCTTTTCGGTAAACTTGAATATCTTTCCGTCAGCATCTGCACTCATGATACCGAAGCGACTTGCCTCCTCACGGGGCACGTCGATAACGGCGATAGTACAGTCAGCGCCCGTCTTCTTATGGAAGTCGAGCATCTTTGCGTAGTCCATCTTGTAGATATGGTCACCCGAAAGAATGATAACGTATTCGGGATCGTATCTGTTGATAAACTGAAGGTTCTGATATATAGCGTTTGCTGTACCCTTGTACCAGTCTGCTCCGTTCTTTCCCTGATAAGGCGGGAGTATCTGAACTCCTCCGTAGGCTCTGTCAAGATCCCACGGCAGACCGTTTCCTATATATTCGTTAAGCATAAGAGGCTGATACTGTGTGAGAACTCCCACCGTATCTATTCCCGAATTTACGCAGTTTGAAAGCGGGAAGTCGATTATTCTGTACTTGCCGCCAAAAGGTACGGCAGGCTTTGCATTAGTCTCCGTAAGAGCATACAGACGGCTTCCCTGTCCGCCTGCCAAAAGCATTGCAACACATTCCTTGTTTCTAGACATAATTTCCTCCGTTTTTTATATATTTGGGGTCTTTGATCTACTATTGTTTCGCGGTTTGGGTGCGCGCCTCGCACACTTGAGAATGGTCACTGCGAGAGGAGGGACTCTCATTCTGATAGAGTTACCTAGTCCGTTCCACGGTACGCTCTCACTCTTGAGATTGCCCGTGTTTACAACGCCGCTACCGCCGTAGCGTTCGTCATCGGAGTTTAGTATTTCTCTGTACAGACCCGCCTCGGGAACTCCGATACGGTAATCCTCATACGTGACGGGAGTAAAGTTAATAAGAACAATAACTTCCTTACCGTCATTATCTATCCTGCGATAAGAGATTATACTTTGGTCTCGGTTATCAGCGTCTATCCACTGAAATCCGTCCCAGCCGCCATCTCTCTGCCACAGGGCAGGTGTCTTAAGATAAAGCTGATTAAGCTCTGCCGAGAACCTTTGTATCTTGGCATGAGCGTCATAGTCGAGCAAGAACCACTCTATCTGGCCCTCATAGTCCCACTCACGGAACTGTCCTATCTCGCCTCCCATAAACATCAGCTTTTTTCCGGGATGCGTCATCATATAGCCCATAAAGGCTCTCGTCCCGGCGAACTTCTGCCAATAGTCACCTGTCATTCTGTCAAGGAAGGATTTCTTTCCGTGAACCACTTCATCGTGAGATATTGGCAAAATATATTTTTCACTAAACGAGTACGTCAGTGAAAATGTCATTTTTTCGTGCTCGAATTTTCTATACAGCGGATCGACCTCAGCATACGCAAGAGTATCGTTCATCCAGCCCATATTCCACTTCATATCGAAGCCCAAGCCACCATTCTCAAACGTAGTAACGTTGCCCCAAGCGGTTGACTCCTCAGCAATCATAAGCACATCGGGATAAGCACCCTTGATATGTGAATTGAGCTTTCTGAAAAATGCTATCGCTTCAAGACAGCGGTTATCTCCGTAGACGTTAGGCACCCATTCATCGGGTCTTCTGTCGTAGTCGAGATATATCATCGAAGCGACCGCATCAACTCTGAGCGCGTCAATATGATAATATCTCAGCCAAAAGTCAGCATTTGAAACAAGGAAGCATTCGACCTCGTTTCTTCCAACGTCAAAGCGTCTTGTTCCCCAGCCTGCGTGCTCAATGCGGTCAACTCCCTGGTATTCATACAGCGGTTGTCCGTCAAACTCGTAAAGTCCGTGCTCGTCCTTTGGAAAATGAGCAGGCACCCAGTCAACTATAACGCCTATCCCTGCCTCGTGCATGCTGTCCACAAAAGCCATAAAGTCTTTAGGACTTCCGTACCTCGCGGTAGGAGCATAATAAGAGCAGATCTGATATCCCCACGATCCGTCAAACGGATGCTCTGCGACAGGCATAATCTCGATATGAGTATATCCCATCTGCTTGACGTACGGAGCGAGCTCGCTCGCAAGCTCTGCATAGGTATAATACTCACCGTCCTCGTGTCTCTTCCACGAACCGAGGTGTACTTCGTATATATTCATAGGCTCGGAGTACATCCTTCCCGCCTTGCTGTTTCTGTAAGCAAGCCAGCCCATGTCTCTCCATTTGTAGCCCTCGATATCACATATAACAGATGCCGTGTCAGGCGGACATTCTGCCGAGAAGCAGTACGGGTCGGATTTAAGATGACACTGTGTTCCGTTGAGTATCTTATACTTATAACGGTCACCGACTTTAGCGTTTTCTACCGTACATTCCCACACTCCGCCCTCGGACACCCTGTCCATAGGCACACCGAGCTGCCAGTCACAAAAGTCGCCCACGAGAAATATCCTCGTAGCGTTTGGAGCCCATACCCTGAAAACGTATCCGCCGTTCTCGCACGGATGTGAGCCGAGATATTCGTACGCTTTGTAATTAGTTCCTTGATGGAAGAAATACTCAGCCGCATTTGAGCGTGTAGCATTCATGTTACGCACGTCCTTTCTCTTTATTGTCAGTTATATTCGGTGTGATATATTATCTCGTCAGGAAAGCACATTCCGAGCTTTTCTCTGGCAACGCGTATCTTATACTCGTCATCCAATGGCGCATCGACAAGATATTCAAGCTTATCGATATCGTTACTCAGCTCAAGTATATACTCTTCTTTTTCTTTCTTCTGTTCCTCGATCTCGTTATATCGCATGACGCTCCACAAAAAGAATGCAATAGCAAAGACAAGCAAAAGCGCAAGAAGCGTACCGACGATGATCGTTGGCGTTTTCTTTTTATCCGCGAAATACTTCCTTCCTGCCATTTTTTCCTCCGTTTTGCATTAGACGTCAATAAAACCTTTTCTCGACTTCTTATATATATACTTATACTTAATTACATTATACACCAACAGCATATTTTTTTCAAGTACTTTAGCAAGATAAAATTTGGTTTTTCTTAAAATTTTCACCAAAAATGTAAAAATTTTAGCAAAAGGAAGCAAAACTATGCGAAAAATCTTGAATAATATACCAAAAGCCCACTGTACAAGCACGCAAAACGGACGTGATATTGTATATCTATAAACAAAAAATCCCGCAATCACTCCCAAAAAGCAAAACCCCCTGACTGTTCCATTATTGAAATAATAGCAAAGTACTATCACGCCGAGAGCGGCAACGAGCACAGCCACAAAGTCGCCAAAAAAGCGCGCGGCTCTCCACCGCGCCCCCTTTTTCTTCAAAAATGAACAAATAAGTTCAAAGGCATCGCACAACATCCCCACCGCTGCACCAAGGCAGGCACACAGCAGCAAAAGCTTTAGTAAAAGACCGGGTAATATTTCCATCAGCCAAACAGTCTTCCGAGCGTGCCGCGACGTTTTTTATCCGTCTCATCCGCATAGCTCATAGCGTTTATTTTACCCGTTATATTCACCTCACCGCTATCGGTATTTAGATTGGAGATGTGTATGTTCTCACCGTCAACAAAAAGTCTGCCATTTTCACATCTCAGCTCTGCTCCGTTTTCATCGAAGCTTATGACCTCCTCAACTCCGGTTATTCTCAGGTCATTTCTATCCGTCAAACACAGTATTCTCGTCCTTTCAGCCATAAAAAACCTCCGCATACGACTTTGTTAAATCATATGCGGAGTATTCTCTCTTTATTCTGAGAGGACTATTCCTCTATTATCTCGTACATAGTTGCGGCATCCGCCTTTGCGACGCTGTCCTTAACCTCTTTTACACGCAGCTTAAGCGTTCTTTGACCAAAGGTTATCTCAAGGATATCTCCTACCTTTACGTCGTACGATGCTTTTGCGCGACGTCCGTTTACTGTAACGTGTTCTGCGTCGCATGCATCGTTAGCCACTGTTCTGCGCTTGATTATTCTCGACACCTTAAGGTATTTATCAAGTCTCATATTTCCTCCGTTTGCGATGAAAAAGGGCGACGGAAAACCATCGCCCGAATTTCATAAAACAAATTAGTTAACAGCGTTCTTAAGTGCGCTACCAGCGGAGAATACGGGTCTCTTGGAAGCTGCGATCTTGATGGTCTCGCCTGTTCTGGGGTTACGTCCCTCTCTTGCAGCACTTGCCTTAACGTCAAATGTACCGAAGCCGATGAGCTGTACCTTATCGCCAGCCTTGAGAGCCTCTGTGATAGCCTCAGTCATAGCGTTAACTGCAGCCTCTGCCTCCTTCTTCTTCATACCGGTCTTTGCTACTACTACGTCTACGAGCTGTGTCTTGTTCATGATATTTTTTACCTTTCTGTATTTTTATTTTCCGTGTGGAATTATATCCACCTCCGAATTACATACACATTATAACACATTTTTTCAGTAATTACAAGAGTTTTTTTGTTTTTTTCTCCAATTTTTTTAACTTTTTATTGCTTTTTATGTTTAATTTCATCCCAAATCGCATCAAGCTCTGTCATTGTCATCTCTTTTATGTTCATTTTGCGCTCGATAGTTACGTTTTCAACAGTTTCAAATCTATAGATAAACTTATCGGTAGCTTTGTTCAACGCCACCTCGGGATCAACACCAAGCTTACGGCAAAGAGAAGTAACGGTAAGCAACAAATCTCCCATTTCTTCCTCAATGTGAGCGTTTTCTCCTTCGTCTATTGCCTCAGAGAGCTCGCAAAATTCCTCGCTCAGCTTATCCATGACACTCTCCGTGTCGGGAAAGTCAAAGCAGGACGCTTTCTTACCTACCTTCTCCGCTCTCATAAGTGCGGGAAGCATAGGGGGAATAGCGCGAAGCTTATCGGTAACTGTCACTCTCTCTTTTTCCTCGCTCTTTATCATTTCCCAATTTGAGAGCACCTTATCCGACGTTTCCGCAACAACGTCACCGAAAACGTGAGGATGGCGGTGTATAAGCTTTACGCATATATCGTTTGCAACGTCATCTATATTGCATCTTCCCTCTTCCTCTTCGATACGAGCGTGGAACACCACCTGCAACAGCACGTCACCAAGCTCCTCTCGCATAAGTGTGGGGTCTTCGGTATCTATCGCCTCTATGACCTCATAGGTCTCCTCGATAAAGTCCTTTCTTATGCTCTTGTGCGTCTGCTCTCTATCCCACGGACAACCTTCCTCAGATCGAAGTACCTCCATGATCAGCACGAGGTCATCAAAAGAATAGTTCTCTTTATTCATCAAATGTTGGATCTTTTCCTTTGTAGTCATTTTAAAACTCCTTTATTTTGAGCGGTGAACGTCACCGCTTTTTCTTGAAACAACTGAAATATCGTCCTTGCTGACTATTCCAAAAGCATAAGCAAGCACAAAATATGCCACGACCGCCACGATAAGTGCCGCCAAGAAAGGAACTGCCGTCACGCTGATATGCTTAGAGAGCGCGAGATACGTAGCATATGATATTATCATAGCTATCGCGCCTGACACCGCGCATCGAGGCAACGTCTTAAGCATACCTGTACCACGCGGTACAACACGGTATACGAAAACAAGGTCGATAGCAAGAACTGTAACATTGAATAAAAGCGTGCTTATCGGCGCGCCCATCTCCCTTACGTCGGGATTGCCGATAAGAAAATACGCGCTCACCGCTTTGACCGCAGCACCTGCCGCCAGAGCGGCTATCGGCGCTATAACTTTTTTATACGACTGAAGAATAGCCGTAACGGTAGTTATCATACAGGTAAGCAGCACTGACACACCAAGCGCAGACAAGAGCGGAGCGCCGACAGCACTTGCGTCACCGTTACCAAAAAGCAACCCAATTATCTGCGAAGAATACAAAGCTACTCCCATAGCAGACGGGATAGCGAGAAGCAAGGTAAGTCTCATAGAGCTTGCGACAGCTCCCCTTTGTTCGTCAAGCCTATCCGTACCCGCAACCGCTGAAAGCCTTGGTATAAGGCTCTCGGTTATGGGCGGAATAAACGCTGGAACAAGACCGTATATCGGCAAAGCAAGCGTGGTATAAGAACCGTATATTCTATTTGCCTCAGCGGCACTTACGCCTATATCCTGAAGTCGTCTCATTATAAGTGCCATATCTAACATCCTCGTGCTTCCCATAAGAGCAGAGCCGAGGGTTATCGGCAAGGATATGTGCAACAGTGAAAATACGTAGCCGCCTTTTTTATTAGCTGTTTTTATCTTTTTTTCCGTGCTCTCCATTGCTCTTTTTACGACAAGAAACAAAGCCGCGAGAAGGCTTCCGAGAGAGACGCCCATAACTGCAAACGCAGCTGCTGTTGGTATTCCCAACCCCATCTTTAGCGCAAGGCAAGCAAACGCGACACCGAATATTAGTTTTCCGAGTGCCTCAATAAGTTGAGAGATTGCGGTGGGCGCCATTCTCCTGTGCCCTTGAAAATACGACCGTATTGCGCCCGAAATACAAGAAAACAGCAATGCGGGAGATATCGCAAGGATCGCAAGATATGCGTCGGTATTACCGATAAATCGGGAGAGTGAACGCGCAAACAGCGCAAGAAGCGCGGCACTCAGTATTCCTTTTGTCAGAAGCAACGCAGATGCCGTTCTGAACACACCTCTCTGCTTTGAGAGATCCCCCTCCTCCTTTGCGGAAGAGATAAGCATAGACACGGCTATGGGAAGTCCCGACGTGGATATACCGCATAAAAGCGCATATATCTCATACGCCGAATTGAAATACCCCATTCCCTCTGCTCCCATAACGGACAATAGGGGGATCTTATACGCAAGACCAATTATTTTGACAATTATAGTAGAAGCCGTGAGCACGAGAACGCCCGACATAAACGTGCGCTCGCTTTTACCCAGCGACGTATCAGCTCTTTTCAATCGCAAACACCGCCCATTACATTCGTGCTCTCGCAAAGGAGCAAGAGCCGCACTAAAATCTTATTCGCCGCGCGCTTTGGGTATTCATACCGTGGCGCGTGCGTCCGACTATGTAGCGTAATGGGCGGTGTATGTTATACGAATTCTCTGTAAAGTGAGTTCTTTCCGATAAGAGACGCGTCAGCCGCCTCTACCGTAGCGATCTGTTTAAGTATACGTCTTGTATGTACGTAATACTTTGATTGCGGACGTATCGGTGAGAGTATATTCTCAAGGAAAGGCTTTAGTATGGACAGCTCATATTCCTGTGTGGAATTTATCTTGTAGATACAGCCGTCCGCATACGGAAAAATATTTCTCTCTTCGTTTTGTCTTACGCTCTCCCAAAGCTCGAGGGTAAACTCTACGTCAGCGCCTCTGAAATTTGTATCTCGAACCAAACGTCGAAGAAGTCTTATCTCATTGGGAGTAAACTCTTCGTCTCCGACATATATCGAGCTTAGCGGAGCAATATAAACGCTCGCGTAGCCGTGAGACGAGAAAAGTGCGGTGACCTCGGGATATATTGCCTGGATCCCCTCAAAGATAAAGAGATCGTTGTCTCCTGCGCTTATTCTTCTCTCCCCTGCTCTCATTCCCGTTTTAAAATCAAACACAGGGCATCGGACCTCGTCCTCCGAATACATTTCCTCAACGAACGTCCCAAGCGCGCAAAGGTCTATCGTATCAACACTATCATAATCGATGCCGTCAAGTCCCTTGCTCTTTGAAAGCTTATGCAAATAGTCTCTGTCGTAATAAAAATCGTCGATAGACACTATATGCACCCGCTTTCCGTAGGTCTCGAGACGCTTTGCGAGCATCTCTGCCGCGGTTGTCTTTCCCGAGCAGGTAGGTCCTGACAAGCTTATTAGCCTTACCCCATCGATATGTATTTTATCCGCGATGGAATACAGTCTTTTTTCAAAATCCTCATCGCATCTTTTTATAAGCTCAGCTACCTTCACGGTGCTTCCTCCTAACAAATGAGTATCCGCGCCTCAAAGCAGACCGTGCTCGGTATAAAACTTCAGTGCGGCTTCCTCAAACATACTATTCCTATCCTCCGTGAGATATTCATAGGGATATTTGTTGTGGAACAGTCTTTCTATATTTGCAGATTTACCGTATGCTCCCGTGTTGTCCACAAGCTTGCTGACAGCCCCTGCTCCTGCGGCGAATATCGAGTGTATCTCTTCCATCATGTAGATGTTGTAAAGTCCCTCGTGTCCCGTCTTTGCAAAGCCTACGTTCTCATAGTTTCCCACGGTATTTTTCTGTCTATACATATAGTACGGCACGTAATCTGCCTGCTGTATCTTTATCTGCGAATAGTCCACGCATTTTCCCGCGTCTCCGCCGTGAACCGAATATATACGCGAATTCAAGCGCAATATCTCCGCGCTCTTTTTAACGCAGAACGTATGCACTGTTATGTTCTCGGGGTCAAGAGCAATTATGCGGTCCACCGTTGCCGAAAAGCGCTTGAAGTTATCCGCAGGAAGTCCTGCGATAAGGTCAACGTTTACTGTCTTTATACCCGACGCCTTCGCTATATCGTAAGCACGGAAAAAGTCCTCTGCCGTGTGGCTTCTTCCTATGCCGCAAAGAACTTCATCACAGAGGCTCTGCGGATTTACGCTCACTCTCGTGACACCGTACGCCTTGGCTATCGCAAATTTTTCAGCCGTTATAGTGTCGGGTCTGCCTGCTTCAAGTGTATATTCGTCAAGCAATGACACGTCTGTCTGCTCACTGATAAATCTGAGTAACTCCTCAAGCTGTCGCTCGTCGAGTATGGTAGGAGTACCTCCTCCGATATATACAGTGCGCACACGAAGTCCAAGCTTTTTGATTATATCGAACTGTCCTTTTATATCCGTCTTAAGCTTCTCCAAATACTCGGGAATAAGAGATAGCAATCTCTTTGAGGTATAGGATACGAACGAGCAGTACGAGCATCTTGAAGGACAAAAAGGAATAGACACGTAAACGCTGCAATCCTTTGCAGACGGTTCTCCGACTATTCTCTTCTCTGTGACGGCAATATCCGTCGCAAGCGCGGCTTTTTTGGGAATAACAAGATAATCTGTATTAAGTATCCTTTTTACTTTAGTCTTGCTCATACCCGCATTGAGCATCTCGCTTGCCACCTTTGAGGGACGCACTCCTATGAGCATTCCCCACGCGGGACGGTAGCCGACAAGCTCTCCGAGCGCATGAATAACAGCTCCTCCGACCGCAAGCTTCAGCGTTCTCTCCGCCGTTCTGCCATCGCTCTTCTCCGCTGTATATTCTGCCTTGCTAATCTTCCCCTCAAAGCTTGCCTCTGCATACGCAAATACACCGGTTTCGGTGTTTTCCGTACGCACAAAAAGCGATGAAACGTCTGTCTTTATAAGCTCGTCCTCGCCAAACTTCTCGCCCGGAAAGAATATCATAGCGAGCGTTTGCACGTAATATCTGTTTATCGGTGACTCTAATCTAATAATCATAACGTCTTCCTTGTCTTTATGGAATTATCCCTGCTTGCCCAGCAGCACCGCGCTGTCCATAACTATGGTAACGGGCCCGTCGTTTGCGATATCGACCTTCATATCAGCGCCAAACACTCCGCGCCCCACGGGCACGTGCTCTGCACAAAGTCCCGCAAAATACTCGTAAAGTTCATTCGCCTCGTCAGGTGCAGCCGCCCCCATATAATCGGGGCGATTTCCCTTTTTATACGCGGCAAGCAACGTAAAATTGGATACTATGAGCATTCCTCCGCCAACGTCAAGAACAGAGCGGTTCATCTTACCCGCATCGTCTTCAAATATACGCAGATTGAGTATCTTTCTCGAAAGTGCGTCCGCATCAGCCTGCGTATCTCCTTTAGCAACACCGAGAAGCACGCAAAGTCCTTGTCCGCAGCTACCGACAAGCTCTCCGTCAACCTTTACTGTAGCGCTCGAAACTCTTTGTATCACCGCTATCATTTTACGATAATTCCTCCGTTGTATTATGAAAATCCTCTCGTTATATCGATGACGCCCGAAATTGAGCGCAGACGTGAAACGATGGAATGGTAGTGATCGACGTTCTTACAGCTGACCGTAAGATTGACCACCGTCTTATCCGCACCGCTCTTCGTGGTATTTATCTGAAGCAGAAACACCCTCATATCCGAAAGAGCGACGGATATATCCGCAACTATGCCGAGACGATCCTCAACGTAAACGCAAAGCTGTGCCTCGTACATATCCTGCGTACCCATATTCTGTCCCTTTTCCCAATGTGCCTCTACAAATCTATCGGTATTGTCGGGATTTTGCATCATTACCTGAACGTTGGGACAGTCGTGTTTATGAATAGATATACCAAATCCCTTGGTGATAAATCCGATAACAGTATCTCCCGGAAGCGGATTACAGCACTTGGCAAACTTGACTTGACAGCCGTTTTCTCCGTCAACGACGATTCCGCCATTGGACTTGATATTCTTTGGTATTGTGGTCTTTATCTGTTCTGCCTTTATGTCTTCCTTGACCTCGGGCTCAGGCGCAGCTACCGTCTTTTCAAATTCGTCGTGCAGCTTACCTGCCACCTTGGTCATGGAAATACCGCCGTAGCCAAGCGTATTGTAAAGGTCGTCTGCACTGTTGAAGCCTATTCTTTGTCCGACGGTTGCGACGATATCATTTCTTTGCGTTTCGGTAAACGGTCTCTTCCACCTCTTGAATTCGGTATCCACCATTGCCTTACCCGCAACGATATTGTCCGCTCTCTTTTCCTTCTTAAACCAAGCGCGTATCTTGGTTCTCGCCTCACTGGTCTTTACTATCGTAAGCCAATCGCGGCTGGGTCCCTTGGAGCTCTGAGACGTAAGTATCTCCACGATATCTCCCGTTTCGGGTGAGCTGTCTATCGGGACTATCATTCCGTTTATCTTGGCGCCTATCATCGAGTTACCTACACCAGAGTGAATGGCGTATGCAAAGTCGATAAGCGTCGCTCTCTGAGGAAGAGCAAGCACGTCTCCCTTAGGAGTAAAGACAAACGTCTCATCCTGGAAGATATCGGTCTTAAGAGCATTGAGAAATTCGTCGGGGTCTTTTACTCCGCTTTCGGTCTCAACAAGCTTGGATATCCATTCAAGCTTCTTGTCCATATCCTCTTTGGACTTTTCTCCCGACTTGTATTTCCAATGCGCCGCGATACCGTATTCGGCAACGTGATGCATCTCCCACGTTCTTATCTGAACCTCAAACGGAATTCCGTCGCTTCCTATGACAGTCGTATGGAGCGAGCGGTACATATTGGGCTTAGGCGTGGAGATATAATCCTTAAATCTACCCGGTATCGACTTAAACATCTCATGGATAAGTCCAAGCGCCGTATAGCATTCAAGCTCGGTATCCACGATTATCCTCATCGCGTAAAAGTCGTATATCTGGTCAAAGCTCTTGTTTTGGTTATACATCTTGCGATATATACTGTACGCTGACTTGATACGACCCTTGAGCGCGAAATGTATGCAATTCTCACGCAGCTTGGTTTCTACCTGCGCAGTTACGTTCTCAATAAATCCGACGCTCTCTCCGTATTTCTCCTTGATATAGCTCTCGACCTCCTCATATCCGATTGGGTCGAGATAAGAGATGCAAAGATTTTCAAGCTCCTGCTTTATCTTTTGCATACCGAGTCTATGCGCAAGAGGCGCGTAGACGTGCATTGTTTCAAGTGCTGTTGAACGTCTCTTTGGATCGGGCTTTGCGTCAAGCGTACGCATATTGTGAAGCCTGTCACAGAGTTTGATAAATATTACTCTGACGTCCTTTGACATCGCAAGGAGCATCTTGCGCAGATTTTCAATGTGCGCCTCCTCCTTGTCCTCGATATAAAGAGTGACAAGCTTTGTAAGTCCGTCGACAAGCATTGCGACCTCTGCGCCGAAACGCTTCTCTATCTCCTTAAGGTCTGTCTTTTCGGAGCAGTCCTCGACAGTATCGTGCAACAGAGCGGCACATATGGAATTAGTGTCAAGCTCAAGGCTCGCCACTATCTCAGCCACCGCGATGGGGTGAGAGATATAAGGCTCTCCGCTGACACGGAACTGTCCCTCGTGGAGAGCAGCCGCGTACTCATACGCGCTTCTTATCTTTTCTATATCGTAATTCTTTCCCGTTGCTTCAAGCATTTGGAAAAGCCTTGATACGTTTGATTTGTCCTCTTTTGACATAGATAATAAACCTCGTAATCAACAGCTCAATCAGCGCACTGTCTGTTTGCACATTGGCTCTTGAGCTTTTTTAGTATAGACGACTTTTCTATATTCGTCTTGTTCGCATTAAAAAATATCTCAAATCTATAAATATCACTTCCCAGCTCCTCAACAACGCATATACTCAGCTCATTGAGTATTCTGAGAACGTATTTCAGCTTTACGTATCCTATTCGCTCCTGTGCTGATGTATTCACAAGTTTGAGAATTCCCTTGGTATCGAGTATATTATTTCCCGCACGGTATTCTCTGCGTAGAGCAGTATATACTCTCGCAAAATCATCTCTTGTGGGAATAACGCACTCCTCGATCAGATATGCGTCTCCTGCCTTTATCTGCTCGTATCTTCGCTTTTCTTCATCGAGCTTACCTGCATAAGCCTGGCAAAGTCTGATATCATGGAGTATCATCTGCGCGCTTCGAACGTTTTTGTAATCGTTAACGTCGATATTGAACAGCACGTCAACGTCATCTCCCTCTTCTACTCCAAGCTCGCCCTCTCCAACGCCAAAATACATAGCCGTCATACATATGCCGTCCTTCTGCAATATCAGCTTTGTATGCTTTCCTCCGCCTATGGAAGTGATCCTTCTGACGTTCACATCATTCATAACAAACTGCGGCGATGCGTTTCCTATTCCGAACGGCTCAAGTCTTTGAAGCTCCGTTGCAAACTCAAGATTGACCTCATTCATAGAAAGCTCGCATTCCGCAAAAAGACTTATGCGGAACATATCCTCTGTCATATGAGCATCAGCGTACTCATTTATGCGTTTTCTGAACTCTTCAAGCTGACCTCTCTTGACGGTAAGTCCCGCCGCAAGCTCGTGTCCGCCGTACTTTACAAGCAGGTCCTCGCAAGCTCCGAGAGCCTCTACGAGATTAAGTCCTTTTATGCTTCTTCCCGAACCTTTTCCGTCGTCAAGAGCATGTGGCTCATCTCCGTCAGATCCGCAGAAAGACACAAGAATAGACGGAAGTCCGTATTTCTCGGTTATCCTCGAAGAAACTATTCCTATAATTCCCTGCTGCCAGTTATCGTGCGCGAGCACTATGACTTTATCATTATCATAATCACAGCTGTTCTCAAGCATCTCATAAGCTTCGGCAGCTATGCGGTTCTCCTCTATCTGTCGCTGTCTGTTGGTCTCGCAAAGCTCCTCTGTATATGCTGCCACCTCGTCTTCGTCGTCAGCGAGCATAAGCTTGACTGCTATCAGCGCATCACTTATTCTTCCCGCAGCATTTATTCTCGGCGCAATACCAAAGCCTATCATTCCCGACGTCACCTTTTTTCGCTTAGAGGCATCTCCCTCTCGCTTTGTAGACGCATCAAGAAGAGCCTCAAGTCCCGCTCTTCCCGTTCCTTTTTCCAGCTTTGAAAGTCCAAGGCTGACAACAAGTCTGTTCTCATCGACAAGAGGCATAACGTCCGCAATAGTACCGACCGCCACAAGATCTGCGTATTCGTTGCAAACCTTGCGAACTCCGTCTATCGCACGCTCCCCAGCTCTTTCGCTTATTTCCATGGCACAGGCACATACCGTTTTGAATACGACGCCAACTCCCGCAAGCTCTTTAAATGGATATGGGCAATCCGGTCTGTGGGGATTTACCACAGCGCATGCCTCGGGAAGCTCACCGTGACACTCGTGATGGTCTGTAACGACAAAGTCCACTCCTTTGGTCTTAGCGTATTCGACCTCAGCGTTTGCCGTTATTCCCGTATCAACAGTGATTATAAGTGTACAGCCGTCTGCCGCTATCGTGTCTATCGCCGCCATGGAAACTCCATAGCCCTCTCCCTCTCGCTTGGGTATTTTGATACCTACTCTCGCGCCTATCGAGGTGAGGTACAAATACAGCACGCTGACAGACGTAACTCCGTCAACGTCATAATCCCCGTATATGTAAATCTTTTCATCGTTGTCGACAGCTCTGAGTATCCTATCCACAGCTTTTTGCATATCTGCAAGCAAAAAAGGATCGTGCAGGTCTGTCTCCTCGAAGCAAAGAAATCTTCTTGCCTCTTCGGGAGTAGTATAGCCTCTGTTATAAAGTAGCACCGCAAAAAGCAGCGACACTCCGAGCGTCTTTGAAATATCGGCTATTGCCGCATCTCGCTCCGCATCACCCGAGACGTATTTCCTCTCCCATATCTTTTCTCTTTTTATTTCCTTCATCAGTCACCTCGCAAAAACAGTTTTCGCAACCGTCACACGGAGCAAAGCGAGCCATAACAGCTGTCGCTACACGTACTCCGTCGATCGCGGCGCTGGTTATGCCTCCCGCATAGCCCGCACCCTCACCCGAGGGGTATATTCTATCGTGTCCAATAGCCGTAAGACTATCGTTTCTCAATATTCTGACAGGCGCGGAGCTTCTGGTCTCAACACCCGTAAGCACCGCATGCTCTGCGGCAAAACCGCCTATCTTTTTATCAAAGCTCTTAAGCCCGAGCCTCAGCTCATCCGTAACGTACTGGGGCAAAATCTTATCGAGGCGTACAGCCCTTACCTTGCCTCCCCTATAAGTCGGCAATATTTTTGTGGGCTCGTGCGTGCTGACACCGCAGATAAAATCTCCTACGGTCTGTATAGGTGCATGATAGTCACCTCCCGCGCTCTCAAAAGCGAGTACTTCAAGACGACGCTGAAGTGCTATCGCTCCCTCGGGAGTAGCTCCGTAGTCCTCGGGACGGACGGATGCAAGAAGTGCGGAATTTGCGTTTTTGCCGTCTCTCGCGTGCTTACTCATTCCGTTAACAACAACACCGCCCTCCTCACTTGACGCAGCCACTACCTCACCGCCGGGGCACATACAAAAAGTATAAACGCCCCTGCCCGAAGAAGTATCCGACAAATGATACTCGGCGTGACCGAGCCTCGGATGTCCCGCAAAATCTCCAAGAAGAGTCTTATCTATGTCTTCCTGAATATGCTCTATTCTCACTCCGAGAGAAAATGGTTTAGGCTCAACCGCAAAGCCCTTTTTCAAGAGCCAGCTATAAGTATCTCTCGCACTATGGCCTATCGCCATTACAAGTGCCGAGCAATTTATATCGCCCGACGTAGTTTTAGCACGTATCGTGCCGTCCGCAAGCTCCTCTATACCGTCGAGCCTGCATCTGTATATAACTCTTCCGCCAAGCTCGGAGATGCGGTCAAGTATTTTGTCAACTATACCGACCAAAAGGTCAGTGCCGATATGTGGCTTTGCCGATGTGAGTATCTCGTTTGGAGCACCGAAATCACAAAAACGGCGAAGTATATAATTCACCCTTGCGTCGTTTACTCGGGTCATCAGCTTTCCGTCAGAAAACGTACCCGCGCCACCCGCTCCAAACTGTATATTGCTCTCGGTATCAAGCTCTCCGCTCTCAAAAAATCTTTGAGTCTTCTCCACTCTCGCTCTTATGCCGTCGCCTCTATCGATTATCGTGGGGCAATATCCGTTTTCTGCGAGTAGCAGTGCGCAGAAAAGACCGCACGGTCCCATTCCGACTACCAACGGAGATACGTTTGTTTTTTCTTCGCCAAAGCTTATATCCAGCGGACGGTCGTTTATAGGCGTGACCTTGCCTTTAAGCGCATCGAGTGCCTTTGCTCGAACACCGTCGGGCGCGCTGACAGCAACCGAATATACTATCCTTACGTCGTGTCTTTTCCTCGCGTCCACCGATCTTTTGTAAATATCAAAACGAAGTCGTGCAGGGTTTATCCCTGCACGCTTCAATTGCTTTGCTGCTATTAGGCAAGCTTCCCCCTCGTCCGCGTCTGGAGATAGTGAAATTCCTCCCACGCAAAAACGGCGGTAAAGCTCATCTGCCACTTTCTTTTCGCTCATGCCGTCTCTTCGGTTACGGTATCGTTATCCTCGGGCACGTCTGCGCCGTCACCGTACGACATAGTATAAGCCCATATAACAAACGCTATCAAAAAGCAAATTATAAACGCGAAAATGCTTGACTTTTTACTTTTCTTGACGACGTAGGAGCCGTCGTTGTGCTCATGTGTATGCTTATTCATTTTGCCCTCCTTTATCTCACTTAGAGCCCTTCTTGCGAGATTTGGACGTTCTGTGCTTTGCGCTCTCAACAGTTCCGAGGGGGTTGAGATGCGTATTAAGCGCCTGCTTCAACGTGTTATAATTGTAATTACGCTCAAGATTACCGTCAATAGAAAGAGATACCGTTCCCGTCTCCTCGGAAACTACGATAACAAGCGCGTCGCTTATTTCTGTAAGTCCTATTGCCGCTCTGTGACGCGTACCAAGGTCCTTGTCGATATCCTCTTTTGTGGAAAGAGGCAAGAAACAGCCTGCCGCGCATATACGGCTGTTACGTATTATGACCGCACCGTCGTGAAGCGGCGCATTGTTGAAAAATATGTTTCTCAGCATATACGGAGATATCGTTGCATCTACGTAAACGCCCGATTTCACAAAGTCTCCAAGCTTGGTTGAGCGCTCAATTACTATCAACGCACCCACCTTATCTCTGGAAAGCTCACTTGCCGCTGTACAAATAGCGTCTATCTCTGCATTTCTCGTAGCAAGGTCTTTAGACTCCGCCGATATGCTCTTGATTCCCGTTATAGGCGTTCCACCCACCTTTTCAAGCGCAGTTCTGAGCTCAGGCTGGAACAAGACGAGTATTGCGAGAAGTCCTACCGATTGGAAGTCACTGAAAATAAAGCTGAGCGCATTCATATCGAACGCCTCGGAAATTATGGATATAAGCAAAAGCACTCCAAGTCCGACAAGCAATTTCCAAGCGCGGCTGTCTCGAATAAGCGTATAAACGAAGAACAGCACGAACGTGAGCAGCAGGATATCAATGATATCCCTTATGCGTATGTTTATTACTGTCTGGACGAAAAACTTATTTAAAAAAGTTCCCATCACACCGAAAAACTCACCAAATCCTCCCATTAGGACACCTCCTTAGCCGTTGTAAGATCGCGCACTTCGCGCGGTAAATACAAATTATCATCTTATTATAACATATTTTTCGCCTCAATTCAATAACTTTTTCTCACTTTCCAAAAATTTTATTTTCAAAAAAGCCACTAATATTGTAAATTTTTCGTTGCATTTTTTGAAAATATGTGGTATAATGGTCTATATTTACTTTTTTGCCATCATTTTAAGGAGGTTCTCTATATGGATAGCAAAACAATACAGATACTGATCGCGATGGTCATATATATGGCTGCGGTAATAGCGATTGGTATTATTTACGCTAAAAGAGCCAATAAAAGCTCGGATAATTACTTTCTCGGCGGACGTTCACTCGGACCTTGGGTGACTGCTATGAGTGCCGAAGCATCGGACATGAGCGGCTGGCTGCTTATGGGTCTGCCAGGTCTTGCTTATTGGTGCGGTCTTGCAGATGCTGCCTGGACGGCTATCGGACTTGCGCTCGGTACTTATCTCAACTGGCTTATCGTTTCCAAGAGATTGCGCAGATACAGTGTTCGCGCAAACAACTCTATCACGCTTCCCGACTTCTTCTCCAACCGTTTCCGTGAGAAGAATAAGGTCATCATGACGATTGCCGCACTCTTTATTCTTATATTCTTTACGGTTTACGCGGCAAGCTGCTTTGTCACCTGCGGTAAGCTGTTCGCTCAGCTATTTGGTCTGCCTTACATCGCTATGATGATAGTTGGCGCGATATTCGTGCTTCTCTACACTATCCTCGGCGGATTTTTGGCTGAGAGCGCATCCGACTTTATGCAGGGTATAGTTATGATAATAGCTCTTGTCGTTATAGTAACTATCGGCACGATAAGCGCAGGCGGATTTGGAGCGATCATCGAAAACTCCAAGAGTATTCCCGGATTTGTTGAGTTTTTTGGATTGGCTAACCCCACAACTGTTGACGGCACACAGCAGGTAGTTAACGGCGCGCCTCAGTTCGGTGAAAAGCTTCCCTACGGTCTGCTTTCCATCTGCTCTATGATGGCTTGGGGACTTGGATACTTCGGTATGCCTCAGGTGCTTCTCCGCTTCATGGCTATTCGCGACGAAAAGGAGCTAAAGCCCTCAAGACGTATCGCTATGGTCTGGGTCGTAATTTCCTTGGCTGTTGCAGTATTTATCGGAATCATGGGAAGAACTCTCTTCCCCGTTGCTCATCTCACCCAGTCGGGCGCAGAAAACATCTTTATAACGCTTGCTACTTCTTCTCTGCCTGCTATTCTCGCAGGATTCGTTATGGCAGGAATTCTCGCTGCAACCATCAGCTCCTCCGACTCCTACCTTCTTATCGCTGCAAGTGCTGTTGCTAAGAACATTTTCGGCGGTGTGATCCACAAGAAAGCAAATGACAAGCAGATAATGCTCGTAACAAGAATAACTCTTCTTGTTATCGCACTTGTTGCAATGATAATCGCACTTGATGAAAACAGCGTTATCTTCAAGATAGTTTCTTTCGCTTGGGCAGGATTCGGTGCTACATTCGGTCCTATCATGCTGTTCTCTCTGTTCTGGAAGAGAACGACACGCGCAGGCGCTATCGCGGGTATGCTCAGCGGTGGCGGTATGGTATTCCTTTGGAAGCTTGTCATCAGCAAGCTCGGCGGAGTATTCGCTATATACGAGCTTCTCCCCGCGTTCATCTTCTCCGCTATCTGCATAGTTGTGGTTTCGCTTCTCACAAAGCAGCCCTCCAAGGAGATCGAGGAAGATTTCGAAGCTGTTAAGGCTGGAGAATAACAAACAACAAAAAAAGGCTGACTTACAAAAATGTAAGTCAGCCTTTTTTTATTCTATTCTGAATATTCTCTCTGAGTTTTTATAGAGTGCGAAGTAAAGTATCATGCCAAGAATTCCCGCTGATATTATCTCACCTATGCCGACGGTGAGCATCATTACGGATATTGCCTCGCTCATTTCGTAGCCGTATGCCAAAACAAAAGGTACGATAAGTGCGTTTGATAGCACGGGGGGTAAGGGCGCGAGCCATTTGTTCTTACGAAGTGCATACGTTCCAAGCGCACCAATGAGCGTTGCTATCGGACCAACCAGCACATCAAGCCAAACTGCTCCCGTAAGTATATTCGCCAGCAAGCATCCAAGGTACAGCCCAGGTATTGCAGCAGGTGTAAACACGGGAAGAATGCACAGCATTTCCGAGAGCCTTATCTGGATCACTCCCGAGCTTAGTCCCACCATTGAAGACAAATAGGTTAGCACTACGTAAGCCGCGGCAATTATAGCACCCTGACAAATAAACAATAACCTTTTTCGTTTTTTCATTATTCTATTCTCCTTAGTTTTGTTTTACGTGAGGATGGTTACGAACTCACGACGGATATTTTACCACAAATACAAAATCCTGTCAATACCTAATTTACCGTCAATGGCAAATCTTGAGAATATATAGGGATATTCGCACATATAACTCCTAGACTATCCAACAAAAATAGGGGGCTTTTTTAGAAAAGTCCCCTATTAAATTCACTTTCCCATTACTTCCATAAGCTCGGAATAGGTATAAAGCGAGCCGAGACAGATAAGGGGAACGCCATCGCGTTTTGCAGCTTCCGCAGCGCCCTCATATGCCTCTTTCAAAGAAGTGTATGGAGTTGCTTGAACGCCAAAGCTTGAAAGAACGTCCGCATATTCCTCGGACGGCAGCGCACGGGGACTGTCGGGGCTCATAACAAATGCCTTAGACGCTATCTCGGAAAGTCGCGACGCAATATATGTGTAGTCCTTATCGCGAAGAACGCCCGTCAGTATATACACGCGGTCATTCTCAAAATAGTGCTTTACGCTATCTACCGCGCTGTCAATTCCTTGCGGATTGTGAGCACCGTCAAATATCGTAAGCGGAGTGCGGTCAATTATCTCAAATCTCGCCTGCCAACGTGCTACTGCTATTCCCTCTCTTACAGCATTTTCGTCAATTTCAAACCCGTATTTTCTAAGAATATCAACGGCACTCAGCACAACGCATGCGTTTTTTGGCTGATACAATGCGAGCAATCCGAGCCGCATATTCTCCCATTTACCAAAGCTGAATTCAGTACCGTCAAGCGTTGCCGCCTTTACGCAGAGCGCAGAATAGTCGACAGAAAAATACTCGGAGCCATTCTCTTTTGCACGTCTTTCGATAACGTCTGCCGCACCTTTGTCGTCTCCGCCAAAGAGTACGGGACGGTGATCCTTTATAATACCCGCCTTTTCGGCTGCTATCTGCTCTACCGTATCTCCAAGGAATGCCGTATGATCAAGAGCGATACCCGTAATGACCGACAAAAGCGGCTCTCTTATTATATTTGTCGAATCAAGTCTGCCACCCATTCCCGCCTCAAGAACAACGACATCACAACCGTTTCTCTTAAAGTACTCAAGTGCCACCGCGGTTATAAGCTCAAATTCGGTAGGCGTATCCTCCATAGAATCCGCAAGAGGACGCACATAGGTGGTTATCTCGGCAAGCTCATCATTACTTATCGGCTCACCGTCAATACACATTCTCTCGTTGAAAAATCTGATATACGGGGAGGTATAAAGTCCTGTTTTATATCCGCTTTTCGTAAGTATCGACGACATCATCGAGCAGAAAGATCCCTTGCCGTTAGTGCCTGCCACATGAACAAATTTCAAGCTTCTCTCGGGATGACCGAGCAGCTCGCAAAGCCTGCCTATACGCTCAAGTCCAGGCTTGCAAAATGTCCAGCTTATGCTGTGTATATAATCCAATGATTGGGTGTAATCCATATTTTCCTCACTTTCGATCAACAATACGCCTAAAGCTTTCTCTGCGGAAAAGAAGGCAAAGCACAAGTATCTCAATAGGTGCGATAATAAGGTAGAGCGGTATTCTCCAAAGCACGAGTATACCGTAAAACTGATAAAGACCTATCGGTTTTATTATCATTGAACCCACGATATGTGCCACCGCACCCGAGAGTATTATCTGAGCCATACCTTGCTTACGAACAACGTATTTCGCCATAACTCCCGAGACTATTCCAACAGCCGCCGCACCTGCGGTAACTATGATATTTGGCGGATATACTTGACTTGACAAAAGATAGCTGACAAGGTCGGAGCATATTCCCACAAGTCCGCCAACGATGGGACCGTAAAGAATACCCGAGAGTATTATTGGCAGATTTTCAAAAGTAATCCTGAAAAGTCCTGCGCCAAAGTTCAAAAAGCTCTTGCAAAAAATACCGATGACAACGCTCATAGCGACGAGCATTGCAGCCACGGTCATTGATCTGACCGTCCGAAAAACGCTGTTTTTTTCTCGCATAAAAAAACCTCCTTTACCCACCAACTGCATATGGCTCTGGATAAAGAAGGAAATCTACTCGCTCTCTATATTCTACCCTTTTGCCGTATGAAGCGGGATGCAGGATAAGAGCCGCAAGCCACAAGGCTTTTCGTCCTATCGGCAACTCCCCGTCCGACAAGCACTTTACGCTCATATCCTTACTCTTCTACAACTTGCAGAGCTTTCTCTTTCTCTGCACGACTATATTATATCACTTTTTCCGCAGTTGTCAATAATATTTTTCAAATCTCTTGATTATAAATTTAATTTGTGATATAATTATGATGTATGATTATTTTTGCCGAAAGGAACGGTATACGCAATGACTTGGTTTATTGATACTTTATTTGGTTACGGTTTTTTACAAACATACATTCTGACACACGTTGGAACTCTTTCACAAGGCACCAGCCTCGCACTTTGGATAATTGGAGCGGTCGCAATAATCGCCGTCGGTTATCTTCTCGGAAGCATCAATTTCGCCATCATAATCTCTGGTAAGACCTACCACGAGGATATTCGCCAGCACGGAAGCAAAAATGCGGGTATGACGAATATGATGCGTACATACGGCAAAAAAGCAGCTGGACTTACGTTGCTCGGCGATGCTCTCAAGGCTGTGGTCGCCTGCCTTTTCGGATACGCGCTTTTCGGTCAGCTCGGCGCTTACATGGCAGGTATGGCTTGCGTATTCGGTCACGTATTCCCCATATTCTACAAATTCAAGGGCGGCAAAGGTGTCGTTACGACCGCTGTAACCATACTCATGTGCAATCCTTTTGTTTTCATTATTCTTTTCGCGCTCTTCGTCGCTATCCTTGCAATGACAAAATATCTCTCGCTTGCATCAATAATGAGCGTGCTTATGTATCCTTTTATCCTTAACGGAATCGAGGTATGGCTCAACGGTGGTTGTCCTTACGTGCTTTTTGCACTTATAATAGCACTCCTCGTTATATTCAAGCACAAGGACAATATCAAGCGTCTGCAAAACCGCACCGAGAGCAAATTCTCCTTTAAAAAGAGTGTTGCTCCCCCTGCAAAGACAGATGACAATACAAACTCCGAACAATAAATAAGAGGTAATATGGATATCTTGATAGAACAGCAGCTTTGCGAGACAGTATTTCTCGCCGCAAAAAAGAATGCGCTCAAAAAGGCTGTGTTTTCAAAATCAAAAGATAAAACAATAATCAAAGCTGTCGTGTCCCCCATCTCGCTTGGGGGCTCGACTTGTTTACAGGCAGAGATCTTTCACGCCGACAACAAAGCAACGCACAAAAATATTGCTTTGAAAGAGCAAGACATTGCCGTACTTCTTGATATAGTTAACAGCTTTTCACAGATAAACGTATACACTCGCGAGGGTGAGTGCGAATACCGCGTATCAAGCAAAGGAAAGCGTGTGCTTCTTGGCGGTGATAAGCTCATAAGAAAACTCTCATCCGCCGCTGACGGAACGCCTGTAACTGCCGCTAACAACCGCAAAAAGTCCTATATTCTTGACGGAAGCGAGCCTTTTCTCACAGAACTCGGAGTTTCAGATAAAAGCGGTCGTGTATATGACAAAAAGCAGTCAAAGTTCAGACAGATCAACCGTTTTCTTGAGCTTGTGCGCGACGTCGAGGACAAGCTTCCGACGGGCAAGATACGCATATGCGACCTCTGCTGCGGAAAGAGCTATCTTTCCTTTGCTGTGTATCACTATTTTGCAAACGTAAAGAAATACGAGGTCAGCATGACAGGCATAGACCTTAAGGCTGACGTTATTGAATACTGCTCGGAAGTAGCAAAAAGAGTTGGCTTTGATGGACTGGAATTTATTTGTGGAGATATAAACGATTATCACACGGATACACTTCCCTCGCTTGTTATCTCACTTCACGCTTGCGACGTTGCTACCGATATAGTTCTCAAAAAGGCTGCACAATGGAAGGCGGATGTTATACTCTCCACTCCCTGCTGTCACCACGAGCTCAATCATTCGATAGATTGCGAGGCTCTCTCGTTTATCACCGATTATTCAATGCTTCGCCAGAAGCTTTGCGATGCCGCAACTGATGCTCTCCGTCTTAAGCGACTTGAGGCACAGGGCTACACCACTGCGGCTCTTGAGCTTATAGACCCCGATGAAACGCCAAAGAATATAATGCTGCGTGCAGTTCGTAAAAAGAATTTTGATGAAAATTCCGACGCTGCAAAAAAGGCTCGCGAGGAATATCTTGCCGCCAAGAAATTCTTGTGCGGTGACGCCGACAAATATCATTTTTAATCCAGGAGGCAGACCGTGACATACGTTAATGCCGTAAAGCATATCAAAAGCGCCCCCGATAAAAAAAGTACGGGAGCGCTTCTGCGTATGCTTGCAAGGCTTGGCTCGCCACAAAAAAGAATTAAATATATTCGACTTGCGGGAAGCAACGGAAAGACTGTGTGCGCGGAAATGCTCACCTCTATTCTTACAAGCGCGGGATACCGAGTGGGATGTCTGCGTATGCCGTTGCGTGATGAACCGAGAGAGAACGTTTGCATTGGCGGAAAACCGATATCAATGGACGAATTTGCTCACTATACCGAGATGGTAAGAGCCTCCGCAAAGCAGACTACCGACGATGAGAACGTAGCTCTTGAGCCCGTAGGCGCGGAGATACTTTTGTGCATCGCGCTTCTTGCATTCGTCGACAAAAAATGCGAGATATGCATAATTGAGAGCGATCACTTCGGCATTGATCCGTCCGTCCAGCTACCTCCCCCTTTCGCGGCAATAATCTGCGGCACTATCCCCTGCAACAGTCAGGCGGAGATAGTGCGCATACGCTCTTATATATGCCGAGGTATCGAGGAGATCGTCAGTGTTCCGCAGAACAATGACGCCTACAAGATAATCTCAGACACCTGCTATGCCGCAAGCTGCCGTCTCACCCTTCCGCAAAAATCGGCAATAAAGGTCGGCAGACTTTCCTTTACAAATACAAGCTTTTCATATAAGGGCAAGGACTATTCCCTGCGCCTATGCGGTCGTTTCCAGATATACAACGCCGTTCTCGTGCTTGAAGCAGTCGAGATGCTGGTTCGTAAGGGCTTTGATATCAGTGAAGACGCTATCTCAAACGGATTTTTAAAGCTGACAATACCCGCAAAATTCGAGGTAGTGTCAATAAATCCGCTTATGATAATCGACAGCACCCACTCCCCCGTCGCTATCGGCATCGTCTGCGACGCGCTTGCCGACTTTAAGGATATCAGCGGAAGACGTGTGAGACTGTGTCTTCCCGATGAGGCTCTGGCGAACGCTTACGTTGATGCGCTGACGGAACGGGGATATACTATCGAGAGAATAATAGGACCCGAAAAAAGCAAGAAGGCTATTGTCAAGAACGCGCTAAAGGAGCTTAACAAAGACACTATATTGCTTATATCAGGTGATAACACGTTTGTGAGTGCGGTAAGATACCAGCTGCTTACAACAATGGGATATTAAAAAACGGAGTTGAGAGATCTCAACTCCGTTTTGTTTTTTATCAGTACTTCTTATACATAGGACCGTAGGTCGCACAAGCTCTGTAGTCCTGTCCTTCCTTGTCCATACCGAATGCGCCCCATGCTGCGGGACGGAAGATATCGTCCTCGGGCACGTTATGCATACATACGGGAATACGAAGCATCGAGCACATCGTGATAAGGTCTGCTCCGATATGTCCGTAGGAGATAGCTCCGTGGTTTGCTCCCCAGTTACGCATTACCTCGTATGCGGTCTTGAAGGGGCTTCCCTCCTTACCATCACATCTGGGTGCGAACCATGTGCAGGGCCACGTGGGATTTGTTCTTTCCATAAGAGTATCGGAAACGTCATCGGGAAGCTTTACAGTCCAACCCTCAGCGATCTGAAGAACAGGACCAAGTCCCTTTATAAGGTTAAGTCTTATCATAGTACAAGGCATTTCCGCTCTTGTTGTGTAGTGGCTGGAGAATCCGCCGCCACGGAAATTATCCAAACCTGCCTCACACCAAACGGTAGCGTCGGTCATCTTCTTGATATCCTCGTCAGTAACCTCCCACCACTTCTTCATGGTAGCGTTGCCGTTCTCGTCGGTGCACTCACCGCAAGCATCAAGACAAGCAGCTCCCGAGTTGAGAAGGTGGATTATACCGTCGGACTCCTTAGCCTTGCCATCAAGGTCATATCCCGTAACTCTCTTTGTTGCGTCACCAGACCAATATGTACGAACGTCTGCAAATATCTGAGCACGGTGTGTAAGAAGTCTCATCATAAGCATACACATACCGTTGAGAACGTCGTTCTCGGTAGCAAGCGTGTACGGCTCTCTCGCACCGTTATGGTCGAACGTAGAGGAAAGCAGAGCCTCGGGGTAGTCACAGTTGGGCCAGTGGTCTGTCCACTGTCTCTGTCCCTGGAATCCGCCCGCGATCGCGTTGTGTCCTAACTGCTCTTCCTTAAACGCATCTGATATCTTATCGTTTCCTGCCATGAGGTCCTTGATGATGCAGTACATCTTAACCGTGAACTCCCACTGCTTCATCTTCTCCTCATCGGAGACCTTTATCTTGCGGGTCTCACCCATGAATTCAACTGTTTCGGGGTTGTCGTCTCTACCCATCTTGCAGTGCTCAAGCGTCCAAGCAAGTGCCTTCTGGTACTCCTCTTCGTCATAGATACCTTCTTCCATACGGCGAAGTATCTCGACCTCGTCAACAGACTCAACTCTCATGCCGAAGTATGCTTCCATCATATCCTGGTCGATGATAGAGCCTGCGATACCCATGCACTGAGAGCCTATCTGGAGATAGGACTTTCCTCTCATGGTTGCAACAGCAACAGCCGCACGACCAAAGCGAAGCAGGTCTTCCTTAACGTCCTCGGGAATATCTCCAACATCGCCAACATCCTGAACCTCGTGTCCGTAGATACCGAACGCGGGAAGTCCCTTCTGAGCGTGTCCTGCGAGAACTGCCGCAAGATAAACAGCTCCGGGACGCTCTGTTCCGTTAAAGCCCCATACTGCCTTTATTGTGTCGGGATCCATATCCATAGTCTCGGAGCCGTAGCACCAGCAAGAGGTTACGGAAAGAGTGATAGCAACGCCTTCCTTCTTAAACTTATCTGCGCAAGCAGCTGCCTCGGGAACACGTCCGATGCAAGTATCAGCCATAACTACCTTTACGGGTTCGCCGTTAGAATAAAAAAGATTTTCCTCAAAGAGCTTCTTTGCCGCCTCTGCCATTGCCCAAACGGTGGGCTCGAGAGACTCGCGAAGCTGCATAGGTCCTCTTCTGCCGTCGATACACGGACGGATACCGATAACGGGATAATCACCAACATATCTGTTCTTTGCCATTTTTAGTTTTCTCCTTCTAATAAAATTATTGAAAAATAATAGCTCAATTTTTCAATTTGCTCTTGATTTTATTATAAATATGAATTATAATATTTTCAATAGGCAAAAGCTACAATTTTATTAACAAAATTTAGGTGGTAATATGAGCGAGCATATTTTTGACAGCAATAGATATTCCGTTGTTTTTGCACTTCAAGAGCTTATAGGTGAGGAATGGAACGACGTAGTGTGGGACAAAAACCACCACCAAATACAGTATCACCGTCTTTATTTTCTCACGAGTGGCACGGCAAAGCTGCATCTTTATGATAAAACAATAGACCTCGTACCTGGCAGAGTGTACTTCATTCCTGCCTACTCGGTAGTACAGAGCGAGATACACGGAGAAATGAACAAATACTATATTCATTTTGCGGCAGATTCTCCTATTTTCGCGCTTTACAGATATCTCTCCGACCGTTATTCCATACCGTCGGATGAGATGACAGAATACCTTTTCCGTTGTGTCACCGATAATTACGCGAGCAATACCCACGAAGCATATCTCAAGGTACAAGGCGCAATGAGTCTTTTGCTTGCTCCCTTCTTCTCCGAGATAAGCGCGCAAAGGCACAGCCTTATAAAATTTGAGTCGGTGCTTACATATATAGATAAAAACTACAAGCGAAATATCTCCCTTTCAGAGCTTGCCGCAATTATGAATATCAGCACGATGTATTTCTCAAACTACTTCAAGCAGGTATTCAATATCAGTCCAAAGCAGTATATCCTCAACAAACGCCTGAGTGAGAGCCAGAGACTTTTGCTTGAAAGCGAGATGTCGGTAAAAGAGATCGCATACGCCGTGGGCTTTGAGAACGAAAGCTATTTCTCGGAATTCTTTTCAAAAAAGGTGGGCATTTCCGCCCTCAAATTCCGCAACCGCGATCTGCCGAGAAAGAGAGAAAATATAATATAGTACATCCTTATACAAAAACTCGTCGGAACATAACGTCCGACGAGTTTGTTTTTTAATTGGTTTGTGTTATATAGTTTATCTCACTGACAGCACCGTCGCTGATGCTTAGCTTGAGCGTGTATTTTCCGCTTGTATAAAGCAGAGCCTTTTCGGTTTCGGATGTAGGCTTACCAAGTGCCTCTTTTGCCTCGGAAACAGTAGCTCCTATGCAAACACCCTCGGGGGTACTGACTATATCGTCACGGAAGGTTATCTGGTCGATAATGTTACCCTCGGTCTTGCTTTCAAGAACGTAGACCTCAATAGACGGATATACGTACTTGACCTGTGCGCCAAGTCCTCCGCAGTCACCGATCTCGGTCTTGCTCTGAGGCTCGCCAAGTGCTTCAATAATGCTGTCCGCCTTAGCGCCAATCGCTATTTTGACGTCGTTATACTTAACGTACATCTTTACAGTGCCGTCGCTGTCTTTATCTTCATTATCCTTCTTTGTTGATGACGGACTGCCACTGTCGGCAGACGTATCACTGTCCTTTTCACACGCAACGCAAGACAATATGCAGATCGCAACAAGCAAAAGCGCAATTATTATTCTTAAAATCTTCATACCCAAGCTCCTTATGAATTTCTTTCCTTTTTGTATTCCTCAACACGCGCACCCCAAGCGGCTATATGAGCATCGCTGTGCGTCACATCTCCAAGACCGTGCTTTTCTTTGAGTATCTTGCCGAAATAGTCGGTAGTTTTCTCCGCGCCGTAGACGTTGAGGTGAACTCCCTTATCATACGTATCGGTGGTATAGTCAATACCGATATTCTCCGTTTCGGGAATAAGGTTGTAATATGTAAGCTGCTTTTCGGTCGCATATTCTCTGACCTGCTCGTCCCATTCGTCATACCACCAATACCCCCACGAATTGGTAGGTGATTTTATAAGTATGAGCTCCACTCCGTTTTGCTCACACAGCGCTCTCATTTTTTCAAGATAGTCCATCGAATTTTTTGGCAACGTGTAGTCAAGCAGCTCTCTGCCCTCTGTCGCATCGGCACTCTCCATAGGCACGATATTCTTTTGCATAAGGTATCCGCTGTGCGATACCTTTTTGTCCTTGAACATATACTTGAAGTCATTCTTTTCAAGCTCTGTTATTCTCGAGTGGAAGCGGAGAAGCGGAAACACGTAGTCGACAAAGCTTTCGTCCTCGGTCATAGATGCTCTAATTGCGTCTATCTTTGTTTTTGACCATTTCATTCCGTCGAGCGTCATTCGGTTATATGCCTCATTCTGCGGCTCTCCGTATTTTAGAGCGAGAACGTTGAACACCACCGCCTTAGGCTTTTCGTATCTGAGAGTATCCTCAAGCAGATAATACGACTGCCACGTCAGCTGCTGAGCACTTCCGCGCACGTATGACGATATACCGTGCTTTTCCCACAAATATGCGGGTATAAAGGTCTCGTACACCTCGCAGTCGCCGATAAACACGACGTCGTGCTCCCCTGCCTCGGCATAGTATTCACCTACGAGAAGCCCCTCGGGATTGGATATATATTTTGGGACCACCAGCGCTTGCAAAAGACCGAGTAAAAGGCAGGTGATCAGCAGAGCGCAAACGGTTATCAAAATTCGTTTTTTCATTTAGTATTCCTAATTAAAATCTATTAGAATTGGTTGTAGATAAACTGAGAAGCGTCATATCCTGCGCCATACGCGCCGAGCATTATGACAGCTAAGAACAGCGTTACGCAAAGAGCCGCAGAAAGCACGGGGCGCTGCCAAAGTCTTTCTCTGACACTTCCCTTCGCGTGCATATTGCTGATTGCATACACGACGCAAACACCGACAAGGATAATTATGAAGTCGGTAAGTCCGAGACCAAGCTCGAATATTCCACCGCTAAACAAGGAACCGATACCCTTAAAGGTAAACATACTTCCCCACATAGTGAACGTAACGCCTACGTTGCGATAGCAATCGAGCGAGCGGATAAGTCCCATCAAAAGGAAGGTTCTTACCGCCATAAATTTGCCGTACGCCGCGGACGAGGTAAGTCTTGGAAAACGGTCGTGGAACTTATTGTACGTAGGCTCAAGTGCCTCGGAAACTATTATAACAAGACAGTTAAGCAAGCCCCAAACGATAAAGTTCCAGCCCGCACCGTGCCAAAGTCCTGTCAAAAACCACGTAACTCCGCTCGCTATATACGCGACCGTCTTGCTCGCGGCGCGTCTGCCTATCTTACCCGACAGGAATTTATTGAGCTTCATAACGGGTGCGGTGACCGAAAGCGGTGTGAATATGTAGTCCTTAAACCACGTACCCATCGTGATATGCCAGCGTCTCCAGTATTCCTTTGTGGACCTTGAGGAGAACGGTCTATCAAAGTTTTCGGCAAGCTTTATTCCCATCGCCTCTGCAATACCTATGGTGATATCTATACCGCCTGTAAAGTCTGCGTATATCTGTATAGAATACAGCAATATGAGCAGAAGGACGTACACTCCTTTGAAGTCCTCGGGGGCATCAAGCATGGTATTCATAGCTACGAGCACTCGGTCAGCTATAACAAGCTTTTTAAAGTAACCCCAAAGTATTCTCTGAAGACCGAACGTAAAGGTCTTAGTCTCGAATTTGTGAGGCGCTGTCAACTGCGCGCCAAGGTCGGAAAATCTTGATATAGGTCCTTGTACCAGCTGTGGGAAGAACGACACGAACAGCGCGAGCTTCGCGGGATTTTTCTCAACCTCTGCCTTCGCTCTGTAAACGTCTATAAGATATCCCATCGTCTGGAAGGTGTAAAACGATATTCCCATAGGCAAAAGAAGTGATGGAACCGTCAATCCCTCTCTGCCGAAAAGCGATAGAACTCCGTTTACGTTGTGCACTGCAAACGCCGTATATTTAAGAACGGCAAGCACACCAAAGTTCAGCACAAGTCCCCAAAGAAGAATGTGAAATCTCTTTTTCTTGGCTTTTGCTCTGTATGCCTTTCTCTCTTCCTTTGAAAGCGTGTCTCTGCTTTTTTCAATATAGCCGTTCTCTTTGTCAAGCGCACTCTTGAGAAGCCGTGAGATAACGTACGCGGATACGGTGGTAAAAAGAATAAACACCAAATATTCAAGTCCCGCAAACGCGTAAAATACGTAGCTTCCAATCAGCAACGTCACCCATTGCCACTTTTTGGGCGCAAGGAAATAAACGGCGAACATAATTGCCAAAAAGGCAATAAATCCATATGAGGTAAAAAGCATTCCCTACTTATTCCTCGTCAAGCTTTGTTATAAGCGCGAACAAAGCTTTTGCGCTATTGAAGTTTTCGGGAATTATCTCCTCAGCGGGGACAGTAACGTCGAATTCCGTATCTATCGCAGCTACCAAGGACACGATGTCAAGCGAATCAAGAATTCCGTCGTCAATAAGGTCCTCAGTCGTCTCGAAGTCCACCTCGGGGTGAAGCTCCGCAAGTATTTCTAAAAGCTTTTCCATTTATAGTTTTCCTTTCGAAGTAATATACGAATTATTCTGTCATTACCATAAGACTTCTGCGGTCCACCTTGCCGTTATCGGTAAGCGGTATCGCGGATATGTGCTTATAGTTTGCGGGTAGCATATATCTCGGGAGAGACGAAGCGAGAGCTTGCATAAGCATTTTTTCGTCGCTCTCTCCTACATAAAACATAACTATTTCTTTTTTATCTTTGTTATATACGCACACCGCTCTGTTAACGCCGTCCTGCTTCATAGCGGCACTCTCTATCTCGCCGAGCTCTATACGGTGTCCCATATGCTTTATCTGGTTGTCCTTACGGCAAACGAACACAAGCTCTCCGTGCTCGTTGTATCTTCCGATGTCGCCCGTGCGGTATATTATCTCTCTATACGCCCTCTGAAGCGGATTTTGCACGAACGCCTCGTCCGTTCTCTCGGGGGCATTGTAATATCCAAGTGTCACACACGTTCCTCGGATACATATCTCGCCCTCGTCCGCACGCTTATTATCAGCATCGAGAAGTATTATATCGGTGTTATCAAACGGGCGTCCAACGGGTATAGACTCGTCCTCGGAAAGCTCTCTGTCCGCGTACCAATAGCAGGACATTCCCGTAGCCTCGGTCGGTCCGTAGAGATTGAAAAACCTCGCATTCGGAAGAGCAGCTCTCCACATATCATACTGCTTACGCGGAAAGACCTCGCTACCAAACGCAACGGTGGTAAGATACTTCGGCGTATGAGCTTCGAGCGCACCGAGTGAGGATATCTGCGTAAGCGCGGAGACTACCCAGCACACGGTGTTTATCTTATAAGTATCAAGATACTCGACAAGCTTTACGGGGAACGAGAAAAACATTCTCGGCACAAAATACGTAGTTGCTCCCATCTTAAGTGTAGGCATAAGCTCCTTAAGAGGCGCGTCGAAATACAGCGGCGTTTGATTTGCGAACACCGTGTCCTCGCTAAAGCCGAGTGCCTTTGTAAGCGTTTCGGTATAGTCGATGACCGAACGGTGACACGCCACAACCCCCTTAGGTACTCCCGTAGAGCCCGAGGTAAACACAACGTATATAGCATCCGTATCACACTGTCTGCTTCTTACCTTTGCGAGGGCATCAGCATCTATCTCTGCCCCACATATATCATCGTAAAGGAAGGTACGCTCAAGAGCAAGGCTCTCAGCCGTTTTGATATTCTTTTTATCCGCTATAACGGCACGCGGACGAAGATTTTCAAGTATTGCGTCTATTCTCGCGCGGGGCATCTTTTCGTCAAGGCAGACGTAGAAGCAGCCCGCATATATAACTCCCCAGAACGCCGTTACAGTTCTTGGGTGCTTGTCCATAAATATCACGACGCTCTCGCCGTAAAGCCCCTCTCGGCAAAGGTGCGAGCCTATCGCTCTTGCCTGTGCATAGACCTCGGAGAACGTCATGCTCTCCTTGCCCGTGGAAAAGGCTGTTTTATCGGGCACACGCGGTGCTGTCGCCTCGAGATATTCAAGTATATTCTTTTGCATTTTTACTCCTCTGTTTAGCTGATGACCTTTGTTGAAACTGTCGGATAGTCAGAGGGATCAAACTCGTAGAAATCATAAGATAGAGCCTTGTTCGGGGTGTAGCTCTTGATCTTATTCAATGTCATAAGACATCCGTTCGATGAATTATCCGATGAAAACTTTCCCGCAAGTCTCGTTGCATCGTAGTAATACCACAGCTTTTCCTCTGCTGTTCCAATGTTGACCACACACCAGAAATGAGTTCCCTGATCGCTTGGAATATTGGTATTATCTCTTTGTATTCCAACGTTCTCTATCTTGAAATACTCAAAGAATGCCTTTGAGAGTGAGTAGTAGGAATAGCAATCTCCCTGATTTTTTGCAAGCGTTCTATGCGCCTCTTCGACCCAGTCGGTCTCCCAATTTTTTCTATCGATATTCGGTGTGTTTGACGTATTCACAAATGCCACGTTGGTCTTGCTGTTAACGTAGCTGTATATCGCCTTTACCTTCTGTTTTGTGGTTGAATTAGCATCGGCACCAAAGCTATCACTCGCAACTATCAGCTTTATCTTATCCATAAGTCCGTCATAGGAATATTCTTTCTTTGTAACCACCACCTTGACGGTATAATCCTTGGAGTTTCCCGCACTATCGGAAACGGTATACGTCACGGAATATACACCCGGAACGTCGAGCTTTACGTTTGAGCTGTCTACGGACATTATTTTTCCCGTACCGCTACTATCATTAACAGTCACGTAAGTCTTCCAAAGCGCGTTCTCACCCGCAAAAAGATATATTACATCTCCGTTTTTTACGGTAATGGTTGGAGCTTTTCTATCAGAGCCACTCGCTCCACCGCTGTCGTCTCCGTCTGATCCGCCCATACCAGCTGTTCCACTTGAGCCGCCCATACCAGCTGTTCCACTCGAGCCGCCCATACCCGCTCCACCTGCAAGATCGACGATAAGAGCAACGGTAGAAACGAGAAAAGCAACGGTCAGAACGACCACTGTGATCTTGATTATCAAAAAAACTAATTTTCTATGTGTTGCCGCTTCCTTACGCCAAGCGTTCAATTCATCTCTGTATGACAAAATGGACCTCCATTTTTAAGCATAATTCAATATATATAGGTATACATAATAATATTATACTATATATAGGGCTGTTTGTCAACAAATAATTATAAGTAAACGGCTGTTTTTTTGTCGCAAACTATCGATTTTTTTGCCTTTATACGGATAAAAAATTCAGGGGAGCTTCTTACGGGAAGCTCCCCTGAAAAATTTGTTTTATTACTTTCCGACAACGAGGGCGCACCAGCCGTTTTCCTCTGCTTTTTCCACGATACGCAAGCCGTGCTTTTCAAAGCATTCGATAACGTCACAAGCTCTCTCGGTTATGATTCCCGATGCGAGAATAACAGAATTCTCTCCCATATGCACACCGATATCGGGGGTCATACGAATTATGATATCCGCGACGATATTCGCGCAGATAACGTCATACGTGCCTCCAGTTCTGTCCACTCCGCGAAGAAGGTCGGACACGTCGCACTTCACGTTGTCAAGTCCGCTGTCCTTAACGTTCTCTTTAGCGACCTTAACGGCAACCGGATCGATATCATATGCAAAGCACTCTTTCGCGCCAAGCTTTGAAGCGCAGATAGCGAGTATTCCGCTTCCGCAACCCACATCAAGCACACGTTCTCCGCCGCGCACGTACTTTTCAAGAAGTCCGATAACAAGACGTGTCGTCTCGTGGCTTCCCGTTCCGAACGCCATTCCAGGGTCCATTCGAACTACCAGCTTACCAACAGGCGCGTCGTATTTCTCCCATGCGGGAACGATAACTATCTTTTCGCCTATCTCTATCGGCTTATAGTATGCTTTCCATGAATTAGCCCAGTCTTCCTCACAGACGCCGCTTATAGTAAGAGTTGCGTTGATACCGAGGTCTGCAAATCTACTTTTTAGAAAGCTTACGGTATCTGCCGTTCCGCTGTTTGCGGGAAGATAAACCGACACCGACGCCACAGTCTTATCGGCATTGAGAATGCTCTCGTCTATAAGATCGCCGTAGCAGGTCTTAAGATCGATATCGCTGTAATCCTCTATCTGAAGATAATTTGATATCATACTCATTACCGCACTCGTGTCGTCAAGCTGCTCAAGCGGTACTGTGACCTTGAACTGCGTCCATTCGGTCTCAGTTCCCCAATCCTCGCAAACGTAATCCTTATCCATAATGCCGCTCCTTACTTTTTGTCAAAAATTCTCTTGAAAAATCCGCTCTTTTTCGAGTAGTTGCTCTCACCGCAAGCATTAGCAAACGCGCGCATATGCTCCTTTTGTTTCTCCGAAAGACTCTTGGGTATCTCGACCGATACCGTGAAAATGAGGTCTCCTCTGCGGTTTTGATTGTTCACATAGGGCATTCCCTTTTGCTTGAGTGTAAATTGCGTACCGGGCTGAGTTCCCTCGGGAACGGTAAATTTCTGATTTCCTTCAAGGGTGGGAACATCTATCTCTGCACCAAGAGTTGCCTCAGCAACCGTTATCGGCACGTCGCAATAGATGTTGTATCCGTCACGCTCGAAGATACTGTGTCTCTTAACGTTGACCGTTATGATAAGGTCACCCGTTGGTCCTCCGTTTCTGCCATCGCAGCCCTGAGAACGAAGAGCGATGCGCTCACCGTCGTCAATTCCCGCGGGGATATTGACGCTGAGCTTCTTGGAGACCTTTATATATCCCGTTCCGCGACAGTTAGAGCAAGGATTTTTGATTATCTTACCCGTGCCTCTGCATCGGTCACACGTTGCCGTGCTCTGGAACGCCATGCCGCCAAGTCTTTGAGTTATACGTCTTTGACCCTGACCGCCGCACGTAGAGCAAGTTTCGGGACTGCTTCCCTTTTCCGCTCCGCTTCCCGAGCAGTCGGGACACTTCTGCACGCGATTGAAAGAAACGTCCTTCTTAACTCCGGTTGCTGCTTCCTCAAAGGTGATCGTCACACTCGCGCCGACATCCTCTCCTCTCATAGGAGCATTTTGTCTGCGAGCGGACGAGCCACCGAAAGCACCGCCAAATATGTTACCGAAGATGTCACCAAGGTCGCCGAAATCCGAGAAGCCGCCAAAGCCACCGCCGTAACCGCCGCCTGCTGTCTGATCGAATGCCGCATGACCGAACTGATCATACTGTGCCTTTTTGTCGGCATCTGACAGCACAGCATACGCCTCGTTAACTTCCTTGAATTTGGCCTCAGCTTCCGCGTCTCCCGGGTTCATATCAGGATGGTATTTTTTAGCCATCGAGCGGTACGCCTTTTTTATCTCTGCGTCTCCCGCGCCCTTTGAAAGTCCGAGCACCTCGTAATAGTCTCTTTTTTCTGCCATAATTACTCCGTAATTTCTATCCATATAAATACGACTTTAGCGGAAAGATAGAATTCTACCTTTCCGCAAAAGTTCTCAAATAATTCTACGATAGAGTTTTCGCTCTAACCTTATTATTCGTTAGTCTTATCCTCGTAGTCAGCGTTGTAATACGTGCCGTCGCCGCCGTTTGCGCCTGCGTCGCCACCCATACCAGCATCTGCGCCCTGAGCACCAGACTGCTTATAGAGCTTCTCAGAGAGTGCGTAGAATGCCTTTTCAAGAGCCTCAGTGTCAGCCTTGATAGCCTCGGTGTTGTCTGTCTTAACGGTTTCCTTGAGCTTTTCAAGCGCAGCCTTAACGTCTGCCTTGTCGCTTTCGGGAAGCTTGTCGCCTATTTCATCAAGAGTCTTGTTGGACTGGAATATAAGGCTGTCAGCGTGGTTCTTTGTATCAACTGCTTCCTTAGCCTTTCTATCCTCTTCTGCGAACTTTTCAGCGTCCTTAACAGCCTTCTCTATGTCTTCCTTGGACATATTTGTAGAGGACTGGATGGTTACGTGCTGCTCCTTGCCTGTGCCGAGATCCTTTGCGCTTACGTTAACTATACCGTTAGCGTCGATATCAAAGGTTACCTCGATCTGAGGAACTCCGCGGGGAGCTGCGGGAATACCGTCAAGAATAAACTCACCGAGAGTCGTGTTGTATCTTGCCATCTCACGCTCACCCTGAAGAACGTGGATCTGAACAGAGGTCTGTCCGTCAGCCGCTGTGGAGTATACCTGGCTCTTCTTTACGGGGATAGTGGTGTTTCTTTCGATTATCTTGTTGAATACACCGCCGAGTGTCTCAATACCGAGAGACAGAGGTGTAACGTCGAGAAGGAGAAGGTCCTTAACGTCACCGCCGAGAACACCGCCCTGTATAGCTGCACCGATAGCAACGCACTCGTCGGGGTTGATGCCCTTGAAGGGCTCCTTGCCAAGGTACTTCTTAACAGCATCCTGAACTGCGGGGATTCTTGTAGAACCGCCTACAAGAAGTATCTTATCTATCTCGGATACGGAAACGCCTGCATCAGCGAGAGCCTGCTTTGTAGGTGTCATTGTAGCCTCAACGAGGTCTGCTGTGATCCTGTCAAACTCAGCTCTTGTGAGAGTTGCATCGAAGTGGAGAGGTCCTGCAGCTGTTGCTGTGATAAAGGGCAGGTTGATGTTCGTGCTCGTCATACCCGAGAGCTCGATCTTTGCCTTCTCGGCAGCTTCCTTAAGTCTCTGCATAACCATCTTATCGTTGCGAAGGTCAACACCGTTCTCTGCCTTGAACTTCTCTACCATCCAGTCGATAATTCTCTGGTCGAAGTCATCACCGCCGAGACGGTTGTTACCCTTGGTTGCAAGAACCTCAAATACGCCGTCGGAGATCTCGAGAACGGATACGTCGAACGTACCGCCGCCAAGGTCAAATACGAGTATCTTCTGGTCTGTTTCCTTATCCATACCGTATGCAAGAGCTGCAGCAGTAGGCTCGTTGATTATACGAAGCACCTCGAGACCTGCGATCTTTCCTGCGTCCTTAGTTGCCTGACGCTGAGCGTCTGTAAAGTATGCGGGAACTGTGATAACAGCCTGAGTTACGGAAGAACCGAGGTAAGCCTCAGCGTCTGCCTTAAGCTTCTGGAGCACCATTGCGGAAAACTCCTGAGGTGTGTACGCCTTGCCGTCTATATCCTTCTTGTATGCCGAACCCATCTCACGCTTGATAGAGATGATAGTTCTTTCGGGGTTTGTAATAGCCTGACGCTTTGCGACCTGACCTACTATTCTTTCTCCCGTCTTTGTAAACGCTATAACAGAGGGTGTCGTTCTTGCTCCTTCGGGATTGGGAATAACGATAGGCTCGTTGCCCTCAAATACCGCTACGCAAGAGTTTGTTGTACCTAAATCTATACCGATGATCTTTCCCATTTTCTTTTCCTCCTTATGGGTTTATTTTTTTATTTTTATTGTTTTCTTGATTTGTTTTGACCGCCGTCTCGGACGGTCCGTGTTTAATTTGCCACCTTGACCATTGAATAGCGAAGGACCTTATCGCCCTTTGCGTATCCCTTCATAAAGACCTCGACGACTTCGCTTTCTCCAAACGCCTCGTCGTCAACGTGCATTACCGCGTTGTGGACGTTGGGGTCGAACTTCTCTCCAAGAGCGGGGATCTCGCAAACGCCCATTTTTTCAAGTGTCTCCGCAAAGCTCTTTAGAGTAAGCTCAAGACCTTTTGCAAGAGGATGTTCTTTATCCTCTCCGCCGTATGCGGCTGCGCGCTCAAGATTGTCGAGAATGGGAAGTATCTGTGTCAGAGCATCTACGTATGCATCTGTGTACGTTCCCTCTTTCTCCTTTTGTGAGCGCTTACGGAAATTATCGTATTCCGCGTAAAGTCTCATGTACTTATCTTCCGCCTCGGAAAGCTTCTCATTAAGAGCCGCTATCTCCTCCTCGGCTTTCTTAAGCTTTTTCTTGTCTACCTTTGACTTCTTTTCCTCACACACCTGCTCAGCCGTGCCGTTTTCGCATGCCGTTTCGGTTTCTTTTGCGACTTCCTCGGTCTGGGGAATATTCATTTCCTTATTGTCTTCCATCATCATCCGCCTTTCTGTTACTTCCGTCACTCAATTGTTTTTCCTCGTCGAACATCACCGATATGCTGCCGCCTATCTCATCGATAGTTTTAAGCACCTGTCGGTAGTTCATTCGTCTCGGTCCGAGAACGCCTATAACTCCCACCGTTCTGCCGTTCTTTTTTATCGGCTTGAACACAAGAGCTGAGTTGTTCATTACTTTTACAGGGCTCTCCGAGCCAATGAGTACGTTTATTTCGTCGCTCTCAGCACTAGATACAAGGTCGAGTATCTCATCCTGATCCTCAAGCGTGCCGAGCAGCTGACCAAGCTGTTGTGTATCCGAATATTCCGGATATTTGAGAAGATGATTAAGACCCGAGAACTTGAGCTGTCCTCCGTCTATCTCGCTCATCACCTCATAAACGCATTTGACAGCGGGATTAACAAGGAATGCTGCGTCTCCCATTTCATTTTCCATTTCCATAATTATCGGGAGAGTTATCATATCCGCGCCAATGCCGCAAAGAAGCACGTTTATAAGCTCCGAGAGCTTTGGAAGTGCGTCATCGGGAATAGGCATATCGGTGTGTACCTTCTTAGTTTTCACCGTTCCGCCCGACGTTATCATAACCATTGCGAATTGTTTTCTATCAATAGATATGATCTCGAAGCGCGACATAGTTACCGAGCTTGCTTTGGGCTTTATAGCGATACCCGTATAATTTGTCATCGTAGACGCCAGACGCGATGCCGTATCGAGTATCTGGTCTATCTCCGTCATCTTTGCCTTGAGAAGTTGATTTATCTTGACTACGTCGTGTGTCGTTCTCGCGTACTGCTCCACAAGCGCGTCAACGTAAAATCTGTATCCCGCCTCACTTGGCACTCTACCCGCCGAAGTGTGAGGCTGAACAAGATATCCCATCTGCTCGAGCTCCGCCATCTCGTTTCTTATGGTCGCCGACGAGCAGGACATAAGCGTATTTTGCAGGATATATTTTGATCCAACAGGCTCTCCGCCCTCTATATGAGCTTCGACTATCGCTTTAAGTATCTGCTTTTTTCGTTCACTCAAAACGGGATTTTCGTTTGCCATGGTGTCCTCCTCTTCTGCGTTTTGACATATGGAGCATTTGAACCAATGCTTCATACCGTTTTTAGCACTCTTAGCTTTTAAGTGCTAACCACGTATATAATTTAACACTTTTAACTCTCTTTGTCAAGTACTTTTCAAAAGTTTTTTAAAAGTTTTTTGTTAATTATCCGTGAACAGTGCTAAAAACATCGTTGCTTGTCGTATTTTACGCATTACAACGTGTATCTTGTCATATAAAAAGGACCTCAAGAGCTCTTGAGGTCCTTTTTATTAAATTAAATGTAGCGTTCAGCTCTTTTGAAGCTGCTTAAGAGCCGCAAGGAATGTCTCGATGTCCTTAAACTCGCGATAGACAGATGCGAAGCGCACGTACGCGACCTCATCTCTCTGCTTTAGCTTGTTCATGACCATCTCGCCGATCTCGACCGTCGTTATTTCGTTAGACAGCGAATTTTGCAATTCGCTCTCTATCTCGTTAACTATCTCCTCGGCATTGACAGGTCTCTTTTGACACGCCTTGAGCAGACCCGTAAGAAGCTTATTTCTATCAAAAAGCTCCTTGCTTCCATTCTTTTTAGTAACGAATATCTGCACCGTTTCGATTATTTCAAATGTGGTAAAACGCTTCTGGCACTCAAGACATTCGCGACGACGGCGAATGCTGTTTCCGTCCTCCACAGGGCGGGAATCAATAACTTTACTGTCAGGGCAAGAGCAAGCGGGACATTTCATCTTCGAATAATACTGCCATAAGGCAGTCCTTTCTGTTGCAACCACGTATTTTGGATATCTCCTTGCTTATTTTACCATATTTTTATACGAATGTAAATAGCTTACAAAAATTTAACAAATGAGTGAGTGTTTGTAATCCGATATAACATCCGCAAGGTGTTCACAGGATACTCTTCCTTCGCATATCATATCAAACAATCTCTCTGTCTCTTCTTTTGAAGCAAACACGGTCTCAGCCGATACGTTACATTTGTCGTTCACGTAGAATATGTAAAATCCACTACCCTCCGTTTCACAGAAATAAAGCTTGTACTGTACTTGCTCTATGCGTTTTTCATTCAAAACATTCATTTTGACACAAGTACGATCTTCAAATGATTTTGTCATAATTCATCGTCCTTTCTTGGATTGCAAAAGCATTATAACACAACGCATTAATTGTATATCGTGCATAAATATGCATGCAAACATATGTATGTACAGTTTTGACGCTTATATCTACAAAATGCGACAAGACATATGAATATTATGCATTTATAGTTTTTATTTATTAATTAATTTAAACATTATTTTGTCGCATTTTCAATTTCCAATAATTGTGCGTTGTAAAATTATTGCTCATAAAGTATAATAAATACGTGATATCGGCATTGCCGTGAGCTTGTTTTCTTGAATTGTCACATTTTACCAAGTAAAAAAGGAGAATACAAAATAATGAATAAAATCACCTCTTTGCCACATTCTCGTCCGTCAGCGTTAATGCTTATATTTGGGCTATACGCTGTTCTTTGTCACTCGGTATTCGTTTTACTCTATACACGCATTGAAGCATTTAATTACATACCGTCAAGCACGCTCTTATTTATGCTCGAGCATACAGCAATGAGTCTTGCCACAGTTTTTATTGGCAGCTTCGCGTTGGATATTGCTATGAGAGAACAAAAAAAGTGAGATGTCAGAAAAGACATCTCACTTTTTTATAAGCCCGCCGATAAGCCGGGTTCTGTCGTGAACGGTCATCAATCTTCGCTTACCGTCGCCGATAAGCTTCGGGGATATCCCCGTGCCACCCTTGGATATACGTCGGGCAAACGATCCAAATACGGTGTTGCTTCGGATAGGGTTTACAGCAAACCTACGTTACCGTAGGAGTGGGTGAGCTCTTACCTCGCCTTTCCATCCTTACCGACAAGCATCGGCGGTTTATTTCTGTTGCACTTTCCCGGGAGTTACCTCCGGCTGACGTTATCAGCTACCCTGCCCTGTGAAGCCCGGACTTTCCTCACGGTAATACCTTTCGGCACCATACCGCGCGACCGTTTAGCAAGCTTACCGATTGATTATATCACAAATGGATTTTTTTGTCAAGCGAGAAGAATATATTACAAAAAGCCTCTCATATTTACAGCAAGGTCTGCCTCTATCTTGATAAGGCGTTTTGCGATATCCTTCGACACCTCGTCTGCCGCGGCATATTGGTTAAGATATTTCGAGAGTGATTTGACACCCATATCACATCCGTCCGTCATAAGGTCGGCTATTGTGGCATCAGAGCCGTCCATCGCAAGCATAACGTTTGTCTTCACCCAGGACATTCCCTTCGCCATCAGATTGGGGTCTTTTCCCTCGTCATGATAATCCTTCAAAAGCTCGTCAAGCTCACACTCAAGCTTTGCATGCTCGGAACGGCAATTGATCAGCAAGGTCTTGAGCTCCTCGGAGCTTACCGAAGCAATGACATCATCTATTGATGAAATTCCCATCTTCACCCCCGCATCACATTCGCGGAGTAATCTTATAGTATCCTTTTCTACCATTTTTATCTCCTTTCACGGTATATAGTAACAAGATAAGTATTTCCCTAAAATACCGTTTTATGCAAAAAAAAAGGCGGAGCTATCCGCCTTTTTTATTTATACGTTTCCAATTTTTCTGAGAAGAACATCTCCGTTTTCACGCAGCCATTTTCTGCACTTACGGTATTCGGGCATAACCCTTTCAAGCTCAGCATAAAACGCCTCTGAATGGTTCATATATTTGCGGTGGCACAGCTCGTGCGCTACCACGCTGTCGAGTACCTCTGGCGGCGCGAGCATAAGCGCGGCATTAAAGCTAAGGTCCCCCTTTGCGGTACAGCTCCCCCAGCGTGTTCTCTGACACCGTATACTTATCCTTCCGTATTCAACTCCGAGCACTCTCGCAAAGCATTCCGTCCTCTCGGCAAAGACTTCCTTTGCCCTTTTTTTGAGTGCGGCTGTCTCTGCCTCAGAAAGCTTGGGGATCGCGTCAAGCGCGGCCTCTCTTTTTTTATATCGGCAAAGCTGCTCCTCTATCCAGTCATAATGCTCAAGCACGAACTGCTTTATATGATTATCCTTTGTTTTTCTCGGCGCGCGGACTATGACCTCGCCATCCTTTATCTGCAAGGCAAGCGTCTGTCTGTCGCTTCTGATTATCGTGTAATAAATCATTTGGATATCTCTTCTACGAGGCTGACTATGCTCTCGTCGTCATGGGGATATTCGTGCTTACCCTCAAAAATGCCAAAGCTCACCCAATCCGTGCCGACACTCTTGCAAAGCTCGCGAAGTCGCTCGAATGACGCTTCTCCGCCCTTTACGTCGAAAAGCTCGTCGTTATCGGCTATCCTTATGCACAGCTTACGGGGATAGACAAGGCAGGCGATCTCGGCATCATCAAACTTATACGCAGACGACGTCCACGTCCAATCCGACCACGGATACGCGTCTCTCGTGTTGAAGAATATCGCGCTTACTGCCGCCTTTATACGCGTCTCAACGGCGGTTGTATAGAGGGTATAAAAGCCACCGTAGGACAGTCCTATCATACCAAAGCTCTTTACGTAGCTCTGCGCCTCGAAATAGTCGAGTATCCTCTGTATTCCGTAGATCTCAAGCGCAGTTATCGAGCTACCGACACGTTTGAGCCTTGCGTCTATCGCGCGGCGGTCAAAGACGACGGGGTGTTGCTTTTTATCATCCCACAAAAGGAGCTGTGGGGCAAATGCGTGCACGCCGTACCTTATCGTTCTCTGGAGCATATCGTTGAGATTGGTGGTGCTTCCGTAAACTCCCGACATAAGCTCAGGCGTTCCAAGTCCGCCGTGCTGCATTATCACGAGCGGCTTTTTCTCGTCTGTATCTATCTTGAATAGCAATCCCGTCATTGTCAAGCCGTCGAGCACGTCGAAGCTCATACGGTAAACCGAATAGCCGTCCTCGACGGAGAGCAAATCACTCTTAACGGCGGGGATCCCCTCTCTCGGCTGTCCGACAAGCGGCCAGCCGAGCATTCTGCAAAGCTCCTCACGGTACTTCTCCTGCGCGTCGAAAACGCCCTTTATGTATTCGTCTCTGCTTTTTCTTGCATCTCTCTGTCTGTGCGCGATAACGGCGTTTATCCCGTCGAGATATACCTGCTTATGTATATCCGCCGCGCTCTTTTCCTCACGGTATTTCATTGTCCCGCTCCTTTTCTTCTCGTTGGCGACATTATAGCACAGTTTTTAAAAAAAGTAAAGAGTTTAATCTCACTCTCTTTACATTTTTTTGATTTTGTGTTAAAATATTGGGTGAATCAGAAACGGAGTATTAAAAGTGAGTACAAAAAGATTATCAAAGGATTTTACAAAAGGAAATATTGCGCGGCAGCTGATACTGTTTGCTCTGCCGTTTATGGCATCAAATGCCTTGCAGGTGCTTTACAGCACGATAGATATGATAATCGTCGGGCATTATGTCGGAACGTACGGTCTTTCTGCTGTTGCACAGAGCAGCCAGATAGTCAACTTTGCCACGATGATCTGTCTTGGTTTCTCAAATGCGGGACAGGTACTTATTGCGCAGGCACTCGGCGCAAAAAAGAAAAAGGAGATGAACGATATCGTCGGCACGCTGACGGAGTTCGTTTTGATTCTCTCTTTAATAATAGCAAGCGCGATACTTATTGCGCGTCACGGTATACTTAACCTTATAAACGTGCCCACCGAAGCATACGATATGGCAATGGACTACCTTGTTATATGCACGGTCGGACTTTTATTCACGGCAGGCTATAATATGGTCTCCGCTGTGCTTCGCGGTATGGGAGACGCAAAGAGCCCTTTTATATTTATCGGCATTGCCTCTGTGCTCAATCTTGCGCTTGACATACTCTTTACGGGTATTTTCGGTTGGGGCGTTGCGGGCGCTGCGTGGGCGACTATTATCGGTCAGGCGGTATCCTTTATATTCTCGATTTTCTATCTTTACAAGAAAAGACACGCCTTTGGATTTGAATTTTCAAAAGACAATTTCAAACCGAGAAAAAAGTATATCGGTATGATAATCAGCCTTGGAACGCCTATGGCTATACAGTCGGGATTTATCAACATTTCTATGCTGTTCGTAAACTCGCTTATCAATCAGGCGGGTGTGGTCGCTTCCGCAACCTTCGGTGTCGGAGTGAGAATAGACGATATAGTCAACAAGATATCTCAGGGTATTCAATACGCCGCTATGCCTATGATAAGTCAGAATATAGGTGCGGGAAATAAGGAAAGGGCAAAAAAGGTTGTCTACAACGCGTGGATAATATCCGCTGTGATGACTGTCATATTTATGCTGCTCTACGTACTTCTCGGTAAGCAGATGTTTATGCTTTTCTCAAGTGACCCCGCAGTACACGAGATGTCCTCTACATTTGTTCGCGCTATACTCTGGATGTTCCCTGCTTTTGCGGTCATGAGAGGAACGGGAGCATTTATTCAGGGTATTGGTAACGCGAAGCTTGGTATGGTGCTGGCTATTCTTGACGGCGTTGCGCTCCGCATCGGTCTTAGCTACCTATTTGGAATAGTCCTTGATATGGGCTTTTTCGGCTTTGTTCTCGGCTACGGTCTCGCTCCCTACGGATATGCGATACCCAGCCTTATATACTTCCTTTCGGGAATATGGAAGCGAAAGAAGTCGCTTGCGGAAAGACTTTGATAGCAAAAAAGAGGTCGGAACACGGTGTTCCGACCTCTTAGTCTTTATTCTCAATCTGCCTTTTCGGCAAGCTTTTGTTTATTGCTCTGACGGATTTCCTCGTTTTTGATAGCCTTTCTTACCACCACTGCCACGAATATAAACAGCACTGCCGACGTCAGCACCCACGATACGGGCATCGACAAGTATATGCACCACGCTGTGGGAATTATTAAGAATACTGTTTTCACCCAAACTATTCTCAAAAGGCACGCGCCTATGAGAGAGATTATCATTGACAGCGTCGACCGTCCCATACCTCGAAGACCTGCGCTTCCGACCTCCATTATTCCACACAGGAAGTAAGTCAGCACAAGTATCATATATCTTACGGAAGCCGCCCCCATTGCCTCGGGATTATCAGGCAGATATATCGAGAGCAGAGCGTCCTTGAATATCAACAGGAAAGGTGTGAGCACCGCGACCACTATCATTATACACGCCACGGCAGTGATAAGTATCTTCTTTATCTGCTTGTATTTCTTTGCGCCGACCGCCTGACCCGTAAAGGTAAGAGCTCCCTCGTAGAACGCGTTATATACGACGTAGACAAGGCTCTCTATGTTTTGAGAAGCCGCGCTTCCCGCCATTACCGTTGAGCCGAGACTGTTAATAGACGACTGAATAACCACGTTTGCAAGAGAAAACAGCGAACGCTGTATTCCCGACGGAATACCAATGACGAGTATCTTCACAAGCTTATCCTTATATATACGCATCTCCTTAAAGGAAAAATGCAGACAACCGTCCGTCTTGCGCATATGTATAAGTATCATAATACACGACAGTATGTGCGCAGGAATAGTTGCAAGGGCAACTCCCGCAACACCCATATGGAATACCGCAACAAACAAAATGTTAAGCACAAGCTTTACTATTCCCGATACGGAAAGGAATATCAGCGGACGCTTGGAGTCTCCTGCGGCTCTGAGCATTGAGGCACAATAGTTATAAAGTATCGAAAAAGGTGCGCCGAGAAAGAATATCTTTACGTAAATGGATGCGCCGTCGATAACATCTGCGGGAGTTCCCATCCATTTGAGCATCTGCGGAGCGAGGAAAAAGCCTATGACCGCAACGAATACGCCAAGTAAAAGAGCTGTTGCCACCGCGGTGCGCACCGTCTTTTTGACGTCGTCATACTGCTTAGCTCCGATTCCATGAGCTACGCAAATACCCGCGCCGACAGAAAGACCCATAAAAAGATTGAGTATGAGAGCCGTCAGCGACGTAGTGCTTCCTACAGCGGCTATCGCCGCCTGACCGTCAAAACGGCTGACAACGACTAAGTCGAGCGCATTATAAAGCGACTGTAAAAGACCCGACAGCATAAGCGGTATCGAGAAAAACATTATTCTTTTCAAATATCGCTCTTTTGGCGTTACTGCTTTATCCATTATTCCCCCCATCGTTTCTCTATATTTTCATTGTCGACACAGGATAAATAGACATACCCGTACCTTATTATCCCTATTAATTATAGCACTTTGAATATTAAAGTCAAGCGGTTGCAATAAAATTTTTTCCTATTTCAGTATATATATTTAATTGACAAAGCTGCTTATTTGTGCTATAATTGATATAATTGTTTATATTTTTCTTTTTTGAAAGGATATCATATATGTGCGCACAGCTTTTATCAACCAAGCCCTATAAGGGAACAAGAGATTTTTATCCCGACGACATGAGAGTTCGTAACTGGTTCTTCGGAAAGATACGCGAGGCTCTCGAGGTCGCGGCATTTGAAGAATACAATGGTCCTATGCTCGAGTCTCTTGAGCTCTATGCTGCAAAGAGCGGTGAGGAGATAGCTACCAAGCAGACCTACAATTTTCTTGACAGAGCAGACCGCTCTCTCGCAATACGCCCAGAGATGACACCTACCGTCGCGCGTATGGTAGCGGGCAAGATAAACGAGCTTTCCTTCCCTCTCCGCTGGTTTTCTATCCCCAATATGTACCGCTATGAGGCAACTCAGCGCGGCAGACTTCGTGAGTTCTGGCAGCTCAACGTCGACGTTTTCGGCTGCGACACCTACGAGGCAGACCTTGAGGTCATCGTCAGCGCTATCCGCATAATGAAGGCATTCGGTGCTGACGAAAGCATGTTTACCGTCCGCATCAACAACCGCCGCTTCTTCAACGACGTTATCGCCGCTATCACAGGCAAGGATGCAGAGGGCGCAAGACTTGTTTCAAAGGTAGTTGACCGCAAGAACAAGGTAAGCCGCGAGAGCTATGAAAAGGATATGACCGAGCTCGGTCTTGATGCAGACAAGATAGCAAAGATTGACGCGCTCTACACGATGAGCGTTGATGAGGCAACCGCTCTTTGCCCAGACAGCGTGGGCTCGGGCGAGCTGCTCGATCTCTTCCGTGCGCTCCGCACATTGGAGCTTGACAAGTACTGTGTGTTTGACTTTGGCATAATTCGTGGTCTTGACTACTATACGGGAACTGTTTTCGAGGTATTTGACAATGCTCCCGAGAACAACCGCGCTATGTTCGGTGGTGGAAGATACGACAATCTTGTCGGTCTTTTCGTAAAGAACGCAAAGGTATCGGGCGTTGGCTACGGAATGGGTGACGTTACGCTTGAAAACTTCCTCGTAACACACGACCTCATTCCTGACCTTTACAAGGTCGAGAGAAAGGTGCTCGTTACCCGCTTTGATGACGTTCCCTACACCGAGTATATGAAGCTCACGGACAAGCTCCAGAGCCTTGGCGTGACTTCCGCTCTCTTTATGGGCGCAAAGAAGTTCGGCAAGCAGATCGACTACGCCGTTAAGGGACATTACAGCCACATCGCCATTATGGGCTCGAGCGAGCTTGAGAGAGGCGTTGTCAAGATAAAAGACCTTGAAGCTCGTGAGGAGTGCGAGGTCTCACTTGACGCTCTTGGCGAATACTTCGCAAAATAACTACTGTACGGAGAAAACTATGATATATATGTTTTTAGCCGAGGGGTTTGAGGAAATAGAAGCTCTCTGCCCTCTCGATCTTATGCGCCGCGCGTCTATTGAGGTAACTACTATTGGCGTTGGTGGAAAGTCCGTCACGGGAGCGCACGGAATTACCGTGCTTGCCGATATCGCCGACAAAGAGCTTTGCGCTGACGATATGGACATGGTGTTTCTTCCGGGCGGTATGCCGGGAACGCTCAATCTTGCAGCAAGCAAAACGGTAACGGATACCGTTCGTCTTGCCGTTGACAAGGGCTGCTATATTGCCGCTATCTGCGCCGCTCCGTCGATACTTGGAGATATGGGGCTTTTAGTTGGCAAGCAGGCTGTCTGCTACCCGGGATTTGAAGATAGACTTATAGGCGCTACCGTGCCCGAGCTTAAAGTAGTGCTTGATGGCAAGGTGCTCACGGCAAAGGGTATGGGCGCGGCACTTGAGATGGGGCTTAAGATAGTTGAGCTTTACCGCGGCAAGGAATATGCCGACAACTTAAAAAATGCAGTTATCGCGAACTGAGTTTTCGGATAAGTCCGAAGCGCGTAAGCACTTCAGACAAATACGCGCCAGCTTGTCCGACACGCAAAGAGCTGAGCTTGACAAAGAGATATTCGAACAGCTAAAAAAGCAGGTCACGGCGGATACAGTTTTGCTGTTTTATCCCGTAAAGGGAGAACCAAACGTACTGCCGTTTGCAGAGTATCTTTTGAAAAGTGGGGTTCGCGTGGCATTCCCTATATCACTGACGCAAAGCTGTGAGCTTGATTTTCGCTACGTACGCAGCCTTGATGAGCTACACGAGGGTGCTTACGGAATTCCCGAGCCGCAGGACGATGCGGAGCGTATTGAGTTCCCTTGCGATTGTATATGTCTCGTTCCCGCGCTGGCATTTGATATGCGTGGCTCGCGTATTGGCTACGGAAAAGGCTATTATGACCGTTTTCTCGCCGTAGCAAAGGTACGCAGCATTGGCGTTGCGTACAGCGTGTGCACTTGCTACACGCTTCCCTCGAATAAAACAGACTTTTGTGTGGATACTATTATTACCGAGAAAGGAGTTATGCGGACCAATGAAAAGCAAAGCCGCTAAGCAGCAAAAAAAGCCGAGCAACAAAGGCAAAACCATTGTGCTTCAGCCGACTGTGGTCGTGCTCGCAACGTATATTCTATTGCTCCTTTCCAAGATAATTGACCTCACTCTTATAAACAGAGAGAATGAGTATTTCAGCGTAGTCATATTGCAAATGATGATATTTCTGCTCCCTGCCGCTATATGGTGTCGTTTCAGCGGAGAGAGCTACATATCACATCTGCGCTTGAAGCTGCCGTCCCTCTCCTCTATTCCGCTTATGTTATCTGCCGCCGTGCTTATGATAACGGGCGGATTGTTGCTGAGCGTTCTCTTTGACGGTCTTGACAGCCTTTCTTCGAACTTTTCTCTGTACGATACCTTTATCTCAAAGGATAACGGAACTGTCACCTCAAAGCTATATCTCATCTTAGCATACGCCGTGCTTCCCGCTGTTTGCGAGGAGTTCGTATATCGAGGCATCGTTTGCTATGAATACGAAAAAGGCGGTGTCATAAGAGCGGTGATATTCAGCTCGCTTTTCTTCGGTCTCTTACATTTCAACATTATAAACCTCCCCGTATATCTGTTCGCAGGTGCAATACTCGCTCTCACACTTTATTCCACTCGCTCGCTTTTCGGGGCGATGATAGTACATTTTTTCTACAATCTTTTCGGTATTTTTGGTCAGCCGTATATGAACGCGCTTTACAGACTGAGCAGTTCTGGATTTTTCGTATTTTTGGTAGCACTCCTATTCTTTATATCCGCAATAGTTTTCTGCGCTCAGGCGTCAAGACTATACAAAAAGTATCTCTATCGCGGATATTCTGCGGATTACCGCCAGCCTGTTATCACAAAGCCCGAAAAAATACGCGCTTCTTACCTTGAAGTCATTAAAGCTCCGTCGGCTATCGCTTGCCTTGTCGTTTACATAATCGCACTTATTATTGCTTGGTTATAAACGGAGGAAAGCATATGGCAGAACAAACGAATATAGGCGCGCGACGCGCTCTTGGAATAATCATTCCTCTTTTTCTCGTATCTGTTTTTCTTGCCTGCCTCATCATTTCGGTCGCAAATGATATGTACGCTTTTGTAAAGCCCGACAAAAAGGAGATTCTTACCGTCTCCTCACCCATAAACGACAAGCAGCTCTCCCTTATTCTCAAAGAAAAAGGGATAATAAAAAACGATCTCGTTTTTTTGATGTATCTGCGTTCCAAGGGAAAGGGCGACGATATCTCTTTGCTCCTCGGCGAATGGACACTCAACAGCAATATGAGCTACCGTGAGATATTGTTGGAAATTTTCTAAAAAATGAATAAAACGCTCCTTTTGGTGAAATGATAGTATATCACAACACAAAAGGAGCTTTTTTATGAAAAAAATACTTACGTTTGTTATTACCGTTTGCCTCATCATATCAATCATCGGACTTATGCCCGTTCACGGTGAGGAAAAGATATACGACAGCGTTATGCGCTTGCACGTTATCGCAAACTCCGACAGCAACGAAGATCAAGCGCTCAAGCTTTGCGTAAGAGACGCAATTCTTTCAAGAAGTGACCTTATAAGTGCAGATTGCGCAGATCTTGAAGAGGCAAAAGAGCGTACGCTTGCAAATCTTGAAGAAATACAAAAATGCGCTAAAGCTGAGGTGGAAAGACTGGGATACTCATATGAGGTCGAGGTGCGACTTTGTGAGGAAGATTACCCCACCAAGACCTATGGCTCGCTTTGCTTTCCTTCGGGAAAATATCTTTCACTCCAAGTCCTTATAGGAGAGGCAAAGGGCGAAAACTGGTGGTGCGTGCTCTTCCCCCCACTTTGTCTTGATGCCGCTTCAAAGGCACAAACAAATGAGGACGCTTTTATCGCAGTTGGACTGACACCCGAGCAGTACAAGGTCATCACAGAGACCAAAGAGCCTGCATATGAGGCACGCTTTAAAATACTCGAAGCCCTCGAAGAGGCTTTTTAGTTGTACTCTACGACAAAAAAGAGGCTGTATTACAGCCTCTTTTTTAGTTCTCCGATTTTTCATCGTCTTTTTTCTTTTTCTTTGGTTTTTCCTTTTTTTCTTTCTTTTCCTTGACCTTTTCTTTTTCCTTTTCTTCTTCCTCTTCAACAGGCTCGGGATACTTCGCCTCTATCATTGCCTGAGCCATACTCTTAAGGTGTGCGCTGAAAGCAACAAGCGCAAAGATAGTAAGCGCGTAATCCTTGTCATCGGTAACGTCAATAGAATTATCATCGATCAACTTATCAAGCAATTCGCTCGAGTGTTCTCTGCTCTCCTGCTTTATATTCTGATATCCGTCATAAAGATTCACAAGATCTTCGTCACTAAAGCCCTCTATTCCGTAAATACCCCAAAGCAATCTTTTTATCTCACCTATCGAGAGCGTACTCTTGAGTGAATACACGCAGAGCATCTGCAATATCTGCTCCTTGTTGTATTTCTTACCCTTAACGGGCATTATTATCCTATCCTTAGAATAGTTATTTATCATAGTTTTGGTAAGCTGACGATCACGGTATCTCTCAGAGCCCTCGTCAAGCTTACTTGACACAAGATTTATTATCTGGTCAACGTACAGATCAATAGCGGGGATATCCTCCGATCTCAGCTCCGCATCGTTCACTGCATCGGCAACAAGTGCCTTAAGCTCATGCTCTGTCATAATATATCTCCTTATATAATTTAGTAATCAATACTATGATACACCATAAATCGTGCCGTGTCAAGCGTTTTGCCGATTTTTTGTTTCTATTGAGAAAAAGAACACAGGGATCTTCTCCCTGTGTTCTTCAATTTATTTCAGATTCTTCTTGTTAAATATCAGTATTCCAAACAATACGGCAAGCACGCTACCACCAACGCTTGGCATAAGGATATAGAAAATATCCTTCGCCGAGTAGGTAACTCCGCTACCTATCAGCGTAGACGTGAAAACATTGGCGTTGTTAAGAATTTCCAGCACCTTGTATCCAAGTGTATCTGCCTGTGCAAATGTGCTAGCTATCATTGTAACAGAACCGACAATGGCAAAAAGGAAATTGATCGCTACGTACATAACCACAGCAAGGCCCGCGTTTTTCATAGATACGCACAAGAATGAGATAATGGCGGAAATAAATACGTAGATCAATAGTTCGAAAAGAACGGAAAGCAAGAAATAGCCAAGTTCCGAAAACGTAAAAGCTTCTGCCGAATAGTCAAAGAATATTAGCGAGAAGAAAAGCGTTATAAGTCCCTGCCCCAGCATTATAATTGACGATACGACCGAGCTTGATATAAACATTGACAGGAATATAGCTCGTCTTGAATGTCCGCAAATGATCTTGTTTCTTACCGTACCCTGCCCGAAGTCCTTACAAAGGATAATTGCGACAAGAATAGGCATTATAAAGCCCATATTGTTTCCAGGAAGAAACGACTGGAAGAAGAAGGATTTTGCCGTTGGCATCATTCCGAGCAATTCGAGGGATTCAAGCGCATCAAGCGCGGAATAGATAAGCACGTTCAAAAGCGGAGAAAAAATAGCAAGGGCTACCGCAATGATACAGGTGATCAAGAACAGCTTATCTTTAAATATACGCTTAAGGTCGGTTTTTATCAGATCAGTCATTTTTATTACCTCCTATCACAGACAAGTAATAATCCTCAATGCTTGATTTCACGGTGTTGATGGCTTTTATGGCAATACCCGCATCAATGATTCCCGAAAGCATATCATTCAGCGATACGTCCCCGTACACCTTCGCTCCGTTTGCATCTGTATCAAAGTCATATTGCTTCTCAAGGACAGATACAAGTGCCTCGACGTCGTCCACCTCAATGTGAGTATAATTCCTGCATTCGTTTTTAAGCTGCTCAGCGGAAACTTCCTTTATTATTTTACCTTTTGATATAATACCGTAATTGGTCGCTACAAGTGAGAGCTCCGTCAAAATATGAGAGGAGATAAGGAAGGTAATGCCCTTTTCCTTATTAAGCTTTAAGATAAGCTCGCGTATCTCGACGATACCCGCAGGATCAAGTCCGTTCATAGGCTCGTCAAGTATAAGCAGCTCGGGATCGTTCAAAAGCGCCATAGCGATGCCAAGCCTTTGACGCATACCGAGAGAAAAATCCCCTGCTTTTTTCTTGTCGTTTTCAAGATAGGAAAGACCTACTAAAGACAGTACTTCCTTGATCTTGTTTTCATCATAGGAGCCCAAGATGACAGACTGCATCTTCAGGTTTTCGTAGGCTGACATATTGAGATATATGGACGGAGATTCAACGATCGCGCCAAGTTTTTTTCTTGCAGTCAGTATCTGCGGCGATGTATTCGCGATACCGAACAGCTCAAAGCTGCCCGAATCCGGAAAAATAAGTCCTGTAATTACTCTTATAATAGTTGTCTTACCAGATCCGTTCTCACCGACAAAACCATAAATATCACCTTTTTTGATATTCATAGTAACGCCATTCAGCGCCTTGCGATGCTTATAGCTTTTTGTTATATCTTTCGATTTGAATATATACTCCATAGGTTTACACCCCCTTTTTACAATATTATAATAACACAACATCTCGCAAAATGCAATATACCAACGGTTGAGTTTTGCAATTTTTTAAAAGGCGGGAACGAACCTTGATCATACATTATAAAAATAAAAGCAAAAAACCACTACATTGTAGTGGTTTCTTTGCTTGGTGGGGGATGGTGGATTCGGACCACCGAAGTCAGTGACAACAGATTTACAGTCTGCCCCCTTTGGCCGCTCGGGAAATCCCCCATATGGAGCTGGTGATCGGAGTCGAACCAACAACCTGCTGATTACAAATCAGCTGCTCTGCCATTGAGCCACACCAGCAATTTTCATCGTCGCCTTACGCAACGGTATATATTATAACACATCAAATTACATTTGTCAAGCATATTTTTCAAAAAAAATATTTTTATTTGTGTTGCTTTTTTTTCACCAAATTATGTCTGTTATATATACAAAACAACCTAAAAATGCCATCGGTCAGCACTGACCGATGGCATTTTACTCTTTTAGTTATACTTGTAATTATGCACACCTTGGAAGTCGGAGATAAGTATGCAGCCCACGGGACAGTTCTCTGCGCACTTGTTACATCTTGTGCATTTATCGTAGTCAACAACAGCAAGGTTGTTGACCACCTTTATTGCCCCTGCCTCGCAATTCTTCTCACACTTCTTACAGCCTATACAGCCGCTTTCGCACTGCGCTCTGACGACAGCTCCCTTTTCGGTGTTGTTACAAAGCACAAGCACGCTCTCTCTATCCGCTATAAGGCTGATAAGTCCTTTGGGACAAGCTTTTACACAAACTCCGCAGCCGATACAAGACCTCGTATCAACTCTTGCCACTCCATTATCAACACAAATGGCGTTTTGAGGGCAAGCTGCCACGCAATCGCCAAAGCCTATACATCCGTATACGCAGCTTCCCTGCCCACCGTAATAGAGCTTTGCTGCCTCACAGGTATGTATTCCCGCGTAATCGTTTTTCATTTTTGCGGTATTGCGGTGACCGTTACAATGTACAACGGCGACCTGCTCAACGACGTCCTCGTACTCAACGCCGAGAATATCGGATATCTGCTTTGAAACACCATCGCCACCGGGGATACAAAGATTTGTCTTTATTCCCTCTTTCTCAGCAAGAGCCTTGGCATATCCGTCGCAGCCCGCATATCCGCAAGCGCCGCAGTTGGCACCCGGCAGACATTCTCTTATTTTTTGAGCCGTCTCGTTTTCCTCGACCGAGAAAAACTTAGAAGCTACAACAAGCATCACGGCGCACGCAGCGCCTATTCCAACGACAACAAGTGCCGCAACCAAAATCGGATTCATAGCCACACCCCCTTTACGCAAACAAGCCTTCCACAAGTCCTGCAAAGCCGAAGAAAGACATTGCGACTATGGATGCCGAGACGAGCGTTATGGGAAGTCCTTCAAATGCCTTGGGAGGATTTGCGTTCTCAAGACGGGATCTGACACCCGCAAAGAGCACCATAGCAAGCAAAAATCCAAGTCCTACACCGAAGGAATTGACCATTGATTCAAGGAAGTTGTAACCGTCGTTTATATTGTTGATAGTAACACCAAGCACCGCACAGTTGGTAGTTATAAGAGGAAGATATATACCGAGAGACGCATGAAGCGCGGGTATATACTTCTTAAGTATTATCTCAACGAGCTGAACGAGTGCAGCTATAACGAGAATAAATACGATAGTTCTCATATATCCAAGTCCATTCGGTTCAAGCAGATAGTACTGTATCGGGTAGGTCGCCGCAGTTGCCATAAGCATAACGAACGTAACAGCAAGGCCCATTCCCGTTGCCTGGTCTATCTTCTTAGAAACGCCAAGAAACGGACAGATACCGAGAAAGCGGGAGAGCACGTAGTTATTAACCAACACCGAGGTCATAAGGATCATAATGAGAGATTTAAGCATTTCCATCGTTTACTTCTCCTTCCCCGTTTGTTTTTGCGCACTCCTCGCAGCCGTCCTTTTTATTCATTCCGCAAAGACTTGCAGAGGGACAGCCCGAGCAGCCTATTCTTGTTTTTACGTTTTTGTTCTTTGTAAGCTTATTTACAAGCGCGATAAGGCAACCGAACACAAAAAATCCGCCCGGAGCCATTGTGAGAATCATTATCTTGTAGTCAGCCAAGAACGGTATCGCAAGACCGCACCAAGTGCCTGCTCCTATTATCTCTCTTATAGAGGACATGATAAACAGCGCAAGTGTAAATCCTATGCCCATTCCCAAAGCATCGATTGCCGAATCAACGACCTTATTCTTGCTTGCATACATCTCGGCTCTGCCGAGGATTATGCAGTTGACGACTATAAGTGATAGGAATATTCCAAGAGATTCGTAAAGATCGGGCACGAATGCGTGCATTACCATTTCAACCATTGTTACAAAACCCGCAATAAGTACGATATAGCAAGGTATACGCACCTTATCTGGAATGACGTTACGTAAAGCGGATATCGCCATATTGGAGCAAAGCAGGACAACCGTTGCCGCAACGCCCATTCCAAGAGCGTTAAGTACAGACGTTGTAATAGCAAGCGTGGGACAAGTACCGAGCACAAGCACGAGTACGGGATTCTCTTTTATTATTCCCTTGATAAAGTTTTGAAATTTACTCATCACTTCGCCTCCTTTATCAGTCCGTATGCCACAAAGCTATCACGAACGGCATTTATCAAAGACGACGAGGATATCGTCGCTCCGCTTATAGCATCAACGCCCTCAAGAGACGCGTCCTTGCCCTCAAACTGAGCGGCAAACTCAGGTGCCGTCACCTTACTGCCTATGCCCGAGGTCTCACCGCTTGCGGATATTACCACGAGCTTCGAAATAGTTCCATCGGAATTAAAGCCGACCGCCACCGACATGGGCTTTGAGGCATCATAGCCCTTTACCGACAGCATAGCAACCGCTCCGTCGCCGTCCTTATCACGGTAAACATCAGTCACACTTTCGGGAAGACCTGCAATGTCCACCTTTTCAAAGCCGTCGTTTTCGGGCAAAACAGCCGCAAGAGCTTCTTGCTCTGCCGCTATTCTCTGCTCCTCTATCTTAGGAGCTGTCACCATATTTATTGCTGCCATTGCGACAGCTATAAACAGGCATATTGAAACCAAAACTATTATGCTCTTAAGAGATGTGTTTTTCATTTTTTTACACCTCCAAAGACCTTTTTTCTTGTCCACTTACCAATGTAAGGTGTGAGGATATTCATAAAGAGTATCGCAAACGAAACACCCTCGGGATAGCTACCGAATACACGAATAAGTACCGTGATAAGTCCACAACCAAGACCGAATACTACCTTACCCCACTTAGTATGAGGTGTGGTGGAATAATCAGTCGCCATAAAGAACGCGCCAAACATAACGCCGCCCGTAAGTATCGCCGCAAGCGGATCTTCTCCAAGCGCTAAGGAGAACAGCGCGACAGTTCCAATATATACCACGGGAGTATGCCACGTAATAACGTGACGGATAAGCAGATAAGCACCTCCTATAAGTATAGCGAGCGCGCAGGTCTCTCCGAGCGAGCCACCGTGTCTGCCAAGAAAAAGATCGAGATACGACGGCATCTCACCGCCGCTGAGAGGCGTTGCTGAGCTGATGGCATCTACCTTTGTCGAGAAATCCGACATAGTTGCAGAAAACGAGAGCACCATAACTATTCTTGCAGTAATTGCGGGGTTCGCAAAATTACATCCGATACCGCCAAAAAGCTGCTTTACAACCACTATCGCAACGATACTTCCGACTGCCGCCTGCCAAAGAGGAATGCGAACAGGCAGGTTGAGTGCGAGTATGATACCCGTAACAACGGCAGACAAGTCTCCGACCGTCACGTCTCTCTTACAGATAAGCTCAAACAGCCACTCGGAGAGCACACAAACAGACACGCATACAGCAATTACCGCAAGCGCGCGAAGACCGAAAAGTATTACCGACGCGATAAGAGCGGGACATAGCGCAATAATAACGTCGAGCATTATCGTTGTGGTTGAATGCTTAAATCTTATATGCGGAGACGGGGACACCAAAAGAACATTGTTATCCATTCTTTTTCTCCTCCTTCTTCGCCATCTGATATTTTCTTAGTCTCGCCTTAGCTATTTTATGATTTTGTACTATATCCTTTTTAGCTGGACATATATACGCGCAACAGCCGCATTCCATGCATACGTTGACCTTAAGCTTTTCAAGCGCCTCCATATCCCCTGCCTTCATCGCGGCGGATATGTCACACGGAGAAAGACCGAACGGACAAGTTGCGGCACATTTTCCGCACTTTATGCAAGCGGTCGATTTAGGTACGACTGCATCCTTTTTATCAAGTGCGATAAGCGCGTTTGTTTGCTTTGTTATCGGCGCGCCTATATCCGAAAGCGGAACTCCCATCATTGGACCGCCAAGCAATATTTTTGTAGGCTCCGCTTTAAATCCTCCGCAAAACTCAAATACATCCTTGGCGGGCGTGCCTATTGGAGCGATTATGTTCTTAGGCTCTGCAACGGCAGAACCGTCGACCGTAACACATTTTTCCACGAGAGGCATTCCCGTCTTTACGTACTTCGCGATAGCTGCGACTGTTGTACAGTTTATAACGACAACACCGCAATCAAGAGGCAGCGCGCCCTCTTTTATAACTCTTCCGAGAGTATGGTACACAAGCACCTTTTCTCCGCCCTGCGGATAAACGGAAGGTAGAGACTTGATCTCAACACCCGCTAAGGAAGCAATAGCTTTCTTCATAGCAGAGATACATTTGGGCTTGTTTTTCTCAATTCCTATGACTACACGATTTACCTCAAGGTACTTCATGAGCAGAGCGATACCCTCCGCGACGCCGTCAGCATCGTCAATCATAGTTCTGGTATCAGAGGTTATGTAAGGCTCGCACTCAGCACCGTTTACAACGATAGTGTCTATCTTAGATACGTCAGCCGAAAGCTTTACGTAAGTAGGAAATCCCGCTCCTCCAAGACCAACTATGCCGCTTGCCTTGACAGCTTCGAGAAACTGCTCTCTGTTTTCTACCACAGGGGGCTTTACGCTCTCGCAAACAGCTTGCTCACCGTCGCTCTCAATAACCACCGCTTGAATATGCGCTCCGTTAAGCGCCACCATCTCTTCTATCTTTTTTACCTTACCGGATACGCTCGAATATACGGGAGAACAAAGTCCCGCCCCGTTTTCCCCTATAAGCTGACCGACCTTGACCTCATCCCCAACCTTAACACAAGGTACGGCAGGCGCGCCGATGTGCATAGACATCTGCATCACCACTTTCTGAGGAACGCTCATGCGAACAGGAGGCATATCTGCTGTATTCTTGTTATGCCTTAGATGTATTCCATTCAATCTGAACATTCAAGACTTCTCCTTAAATATATAATATACGCTAAATATTATAACATTAAGAATCCGAAATGTCAACGATTTTTTGTCATTTTATATACAAAACGCACATTTTTCACCCCTTCGTTTTGTTAATTTTTTATCAAATATCTATCCGATACTAAAATTTACAAAAACAGTATGAAATTTTACAATAAATGTGGTATACTTGTAATAATTTAACGGTAAGGAGGTAGAGTATGGACATATTTGATACGCTTTCATATAGAGCAGAACGCCCTTGTGTAGTTGCTCTCGGTTGTTTTGACGGCGTGCATATAGGTCATCAAGCTGTCATAAAAGAGGCAAAGCTCCACGCAGACAAGCTTGCACTGCCTCTTTGCGTTTTCACCTTTGCAAAGCCTCCTAAAAGCTATTTTTCAAAAGAACCTATACCTCAGGTGTGCTCTATTGAGGATAAATTTTCCTTGCTTGAAATGCTTGGTGTGGATATTCTCATCAGCGTTCAACCTTCAAAAGAGATATTTTCAATGACAGCAGAAAGCTTTGTGCGCGATTTTCTGCTCACAGACCTCAAAGCAAAACACGTAGTATGCGGATTTAACTATACCTTTGGTGTCGGTGGCACGGGCAACACTTCCCTTTTGCAAAAAATATGTGAGGCAAACGGTGCGACTGTCAGCATTTGTCCTCAGCAAAAGGTCGGAGACGTTACCGTGAGCTCTTCTCTCATACGAGATGCCGTCAGTGCAGGGCAAATGGATGTGGCATCCGGATACCTTGGAAGACAGTTTTCTATTACATCCGATGTAATAAGCGGTCAGCACTTGGCAAGAAAACTCGGATTTCCCACCGTGAACATTATACCTCAAGCAGAACTCGTTCTTCCTAAGAACGGAGTTTACGTAACACGCGTAATGTTCGATGATCAAACAAGATACGGAATAACAAACGTAGGGCTTCGCCCGACCGTGGACACACATATTCTTTGTGCTGAAACCCATCTGTTTGATTTTGAAGGAGACATTTACGGAAAGAAGATCACTGTCGAATTTCTTAAATTCATTCGTGCAGAAACAAAATTTCCAAGCGTTCAAGCAATGGCACAGCAAGTACGTTTAGATATAGAAGCCGCAAAAAAATATTTGGGAAACTAATAAAAAAGCGAGGATCATTCCTCGCTTTTTTATTATTCGATAACTGTAAGCATACCTATTGGATATATACTTGACAGATGTTTTTTAAAATCACAAAGCTTTTCCTTACTAATATTTTTCGTCACTTCAATATACGGATTAATGAAGCATTTATCATTTGAAAGTTGACAAGCGGAAAGCACGTCATCAACCGCATCGTCAACTCGTACCGCAATAGATATCGATGCGCCCATATTGTGTTTGTTCAGAAAAGAAATAAGATCGTGGACATATTTATAGTTACCGTACGTGTCGATATATATTTGTTTTTTTCGACATTCTTTATCTAAAATTATTTCGCATAATATCTGACATAAAAGTATATCATTTTGTATTTTTTGACAAGCTCCGAATATACATTCCGCAAGATAAGGATTAGGTACGGCAAAAGTATTTTCGGAAAATCTCATTAAAACTCCACTTTGGTTTTCCATCAACCCGTGTTTTAGATTTTCGATAAAACACCGGTAATCTTCCGTGTTCTTTTCTATCCTATCAAGAAGCAAAACGGATTTATAAAAATTATATTTTTCGACACTGTTTTCACAATGTTTGTTGTCACACGAAAATATTTTTTTGTTTTCTCCCAGCCATATAGCCCGCGCGTTTTCTAAGGTCAGTTCCTTATAGGAAACTCCGAGATCTCCTCTGCGGTCAAGCTTATGCAAAAAGGCGTTGAGAGCATCGTGCCCATGCATCTTTTTCGCCACACTCAGCAACTCACAAAAGCATTCATAATCCGATGCCGATCCATCTATATATTTTTTTTCGCAGCCACAAAGTCTCATAGCCTCTATAAGCTCCTTGTTGACCGCGCTTTGCCAAACGTTCTTCTCAAGAATATCGATCATATCCATCACGCTCTCACCGCCCCTCGCGCACTATTATACCAAAGTTTTTATTCTTTTTCAAGCACTGTGTAAAAAATACGGCGAAAGTTCGCAAAAAAATTATTTTCAAATTTAATTAAAAATATAGACAATTTAACACTTGTGTGGTATAATATTATGAAGTTTTATTTTTTATAGGTGGTATTTTATGCGAATCGTGCCCGTTTCCCCTTATTCTTTTGGGGCTAATACATATCTTTTGATCTCAGATGGGCATGCTCTCGTCATTGACCCTGTCGTTTCAGTGGATGCCACAAAGAAATCTCTTTCGAATGAGAACGCTGTCCTTGATGGAATACTTCTGACCCACGGTCATTTTGACCACACGGTATCGGTGGATACTCTTAGGGAAGCATTTTCAGTTCCCTTGTACATTCATGAGAATGATGCAGAGATGCTTGGCGACGCGCATAAAAGTGCTTATTACACTTTCTTTGGCAGAGATTGCGTTCACTTCCCCGCCGAACAGCTGTTGCATAATGGCAGCGTGATAACACTTGGCGATGAGACTGTCACGGTCATACACACTCCGGGACACTCAAAAGGCTCTGTCTGTTATCATTGCGGAAGCTTTTTGGTAACGGGTGACACACTTTTTGCCGACACGATAGGCAGATGCGACCTATGGGGTGGCAACGAGGGAGAAATGAGGAACTCCCTTGAGAAGCTTCGCACGCTTGATAAAAGCTTAAAGATACATCCGGGGCACGGTGCGCCCGCGCTTCTCGGAGAGGCACTTGACAATGCCGCCTACTACATTTGAACACAACCAGAAAGGATAACATAAATGGACTATCAAAGACTTGCAGAATTACTATTTCCAAACGTAACAAAGACCACCGCCGATATTGAAGCGGAATATCCCGCAAGAGTACTTCCTGAGGGAGCAAAGGTAACGAGATTTGCACCCAGCCCCACGGGCTTTGTACACTTTGGCGGACTTTTCCCCACAACGGTCGCGGAGCGTCTTGCTCACCAGAGCGGCGGTGTACTTTATCTCAGAATTGAGGATACCGACGCGCGCCGTGAAGTTAAGGGAGCGGCTGAGGGACTTATAAAAACTCTCGCGCGCTACAACATAAACTTTGACGAGGGCGCGGTGCTCGGCGAGAATGGAGAGGTTTGCGATAAGGGCGCGTACGGTCCTTACAAGCAGAGCCTCAGAGGACCTATATATCACGTTTTCGCAAAGCAACTCGTAAGTGAAGGTAAGGCATATCCCTGTTTCACGGCAGCTGAGGAGCTTGAGGAGCTTCTCGCGGTCAACAAGAAGGAAGAAATAAAGAATACTGACTGGCAGGCAGAAGCAGAAAGCCGCAGAGCCGAGATGCTCAAAGCAAGAGAGATAACGCTTGAGGACGTGGAGAAAAATCTCGCGGCAGGAAATCCTTTCGTTCTCCGCATACTTGCTGACGGAGATGCAGACAGAAAGATAAAATTCACTGACCTTGTAAAGGGTAATATGGAAATCCCCGAAAATGACGAAGACTTCGTGCTTCTTAAGTCTGACGGTATTCCAACGTACCACTTTGCTCACGCAGTTGACGACCACCTCATGGGAACGACACACGTAATTCGCGGTGAGGAGTGGCTGCCGAGCCTTGCAAAGCATCTTCAGCTTTTCAGATATCTCGGATTTAAGACTCCAAAATATATGCACATAGCGCAGATAATGCGTCTTGACGAGAACGGCAACAAGAAAAAGCTCTCCAAGAGAGATATGGGAGCGAATATGGACGACTATACGGGAATGGGCTATTGCCCCGAGGCAGTGTGTGAGTACGTAATGACTCTTCTCAACTCCAACTATGAGGAGTGGAGAATGCAGAATTCCGACAAGCCCTACACCGACTTCCCGTTCAACATCAAGAAGATGTCCGTTTCGGGCTGTCTTTTCGACTTTGATAAGCTGAACGACGTTTCAAAGAACGTAATTTCCCGTATGGACGCAAAGAAGGTGACCGACGCCGTTATCGAATGGGCACTTGAATACGACACTCCCTTTGGAATACTGCTTCAGGAAAACAGAGCCATGGCAGAGCAGATATTCGCCATCGGCAGAGGCGGCAAGAAGCCGAGAAAAGACCTCGCTACGTGGCGTGACGCAAAGCCTTATATGGGATTTTTCTTCGACGAGTATTTTGAGGTAGAGTGCGATTACCCCGAAAAATTCCCGAAAGAGGACATTTGCGCGGTATTCGACGGATTCCTTGATAGCTTTGACGAAAACGACGATATGAACGTATGGTTCGACAAGATTAAGGCTGTCGCGACCGCTAACGGTTATACGACCGATATGAAGGCATACAAGGCAGACCCCTCGGCATTTAAGGGTAACGTGGCTGACGTAAGTATGTTCTTACGCCTTGCAGTTACGGGTAAGATCAACTCCCCCGATATGTATTCGGTAATGCAGATACTCGGCAAGGATAAGGTCACCGAAAGAATAGAGGCTATGAGAGCCAAAATAAACTAAAACACGGTAAAGGAAAAAAAGAAAATGGAAGAAATCGCAAGCAATTTTATACACGACATAATTGATGCAGATCTTAAGGAAACGCCCAATAAGAAGATACACACACGTTTTCCACCCGAGCCCAACGGTTACCTTCATATCGGCTCGGTAAAGGCTATATGCGTCAACACCGACGTTGCCAATAAATACAACGGACTCTTTAATCTCCGTTACGACGATACCAACCCCGCAAAGGAATCCGACGAATTCGTCCGTTCTATCCGCGAGGACCTTGAATGGCTCGGTGCAACTCCCACAGGCGGAGTTTTCTACGGTTCCGATTATTTTGGGAAATGCTACGAATTCGCAGTTCAGCTTATAAAGCAGGGCGATGCCTACGTTTGCGATCTTTCAAAAGACGATCTTGCAGACTACAAGGGTACCGATCGCTCTGTCGCTTCCAAGGAATCCCCCTACCGTAACAGAAGCATTGAAGAAAATCTCGATCTCTTTGAGAGAATGAAAAACGGTGAGTTTGAGGACGGTGCGCGCACGCTTCGCGCAAAGATAGATCCATCAAGCGACAATCCCTATCTCCGTGATCCTGTTATTTACAGAATAAAGCATATTCATCATCACCGTCAGGGCGATGAGTGGTGCGTATATCCCATGTATGATTTCGCGCATCCGATCCAGGACGCTCTTGAGGGCATTACACACTCACTCTGCTCGAGCGAATTTAGAAACCACCGACCTCTCTACGATTGGGTAGTAGACAAGATCGGATTTGAGAATAAACCTCATCAGTGGGAATTCGGACGTATGAACATCACCTACACGGTAATGTCAAAGCGTTACTTGCGCCAGCTCGTTGAGGAAAAGTATGTTGACGGTTGGGACGATCCACGACTTCCTACTCTTTGCGGTCTGCGCCGTCGCGGATATACCCCCCGCGCACTCTTCAACTTTGTCCGCGAGGCAGGAGTTACCAACACCGACCACACCGTAGATGTTCGTCAGCTTGAGGCTTGCGTGCGTGACGATCTCAACGAAACTGCGCTCCGCCGCATTGCCGTTGTAAATCCCATAAAGGTAATTATCGACAACTATCCTGAAGATCGCGAGGAGATGATCACCGTATCCAACCATCCCGCAAATCCCGATTACGGAACGCGTGATGTCCCCATGACACGTGAGATATACATCGACTCCGACGACTTTGCTGAGGTCCCGCCTCCAAAGTTCTTCCGCCTCAAGCCCGAGGGAGAGGTTCGTCTTATGGGCGGATATATCATCAAGTGCGGCAAAATTGAGAAAAACGATGACGGAAGCATCAAATGCATTCACGCAACTGCCGATCTTGAAACAGGAAACGGTATGCCTGCCGACGGTAGAAAGATCAAGGGTACTATACACTGGCTCTCCGCAAAATATGCAAAGCCTGTTTCTTTGATGCTATACGACAGATTGTTCAACATCGAAAACACCGCAGACGTACCCGAAGGACAGTCCTATCTCGATTTTCTCAATGATCAGTCACTCACCAAAATCGACGGTGCGTTGGTCGAGCCCTGCCTTGATACCGCTGCCCCCGGCGAGAGATTCCAGTTTGTCCGCGTAGGCTACTTCTGCAAGGATACAAAGAACGAAAATACCTTCAACAGAGTTGTTGGTCTTAAGGACAGCTTCCCCGCTAAGAAGTAATAGAAAGGAGCGCATATCATGCTGCTTAAGATATTTTTCATTTATCTTGCCGTTATATCGCTTATTTCCGTAATAGTTTGCGTTTACGACAAGAAAATATCAAAAAAGAACAGAGTTGAGCTCAGAATTCCCGAAAAGGTGTTGCTCATACTCTCAGCAATTGGCGGTTCTGTAGCTATGTTTGTAACCATGCTGCTTACACGCCACAAGACCAAGCACGTAAAGTTTATGCTTGGAATTCCCTTGATAATCATAGTTCAGATAGCAGCGGTCATCGCCGTTATGTACCTATTATAATCGCTTCAAAAAGGAGCAAATTTATGACAAATAAAATAGAAAGATTCAGTCTGATATTTCCCGATGAAGTGACACAGCAGAATCACTATCAAGGGGTAAACAGACCGCGGATAGATATGTTCGTGCTTGATGAGCTCGGGTTGCTTGAATTCTTTGAGCTCAAAAACAGTGAGCTTGAGGAGTACTTCACTACCGACAGCGCGGTGATAAAGCATAGAATGGACGTTTTTGAGGATATGCTCGAAAACCCCGAAATATCCGTAACACTAAACAAGCTTATACCCATACTTACCGATATTTTGGAGCTCCGCCGCCTCGAAGCGGACACGGCTGATTCCGACAACTATCTTGAAAGTCTTACCGAGATAGAGCTCTACATCGCAAGCATTGAAACGCTCAACGAGGGCTTTTCCAAGATCAAGGACAGCCTTAAGAGCGAGTCTATGCGTACGCTCGCATTCAAGATAGCCGAGCTGTCGGAAAGCGACTATTATAAGGAACTCAACGTAAAGCTCCGTGAGCTTACCAGCCGCGTAAGAGACATAAGAAGCGTAACTATCGGTGTCAATCTCGACGCTCAGCTCCGCCCGTCAAGCGCGGGAGTGCTCTCTGTAAATCCAGAGCCATTCCGTTCGGGTGACATGATCGAAAAGATACTCCGTCTTAATTTTAAGGACGATGAATATACTTGTATCGCAAATCTCGTACCTTTTGGCAAAAAGCAATCGGAGAATCAGAAGACAGCACTCGCGCTCGCTTTTAATTCCGCAATAAACGACGTATACCGTCAGTCACTCCGCTCCTGGAAGCGAATAGTGCAGACCTACGTGCTCGAAAACACCGATTTTCTGCTCGATCTTATGCCCGAAATAGAATTTCTCGTCAAGGGAACGGCGCTGTTGCGCAAGCTTCGCGAAAACGGGCTTGCTCTTTGCAGACCCAACATTCCAGAGGACGGAACGCGTGTATTTGATGCAGAGGGACTTTACAATCCTTGCGTTGCACTTAAAGTCGACTACGATATCGTTGACAACGATATCCAAATGGATGAAGACAATGCGCTTATCTATGTTCTCACGGGACCTAACAGAGGCGGTAAATCTGTAATAACTTGCGCTATCGGCTTGTCGGTATCTCTTATGCAGCTCGGTATGTTCGTACCTGCAAAGAGCGCTACTATCAGCCTTTGTGACGGAATATTCACTCACTTCCCAACAGGTGCTGACGACACTATCGACAAGGGTCGACTTGGTGAGGAATGCGCAAGGCTTCGCGATATATTCGATGAGGTCACCAAGGACAGCCTTGTGTTGCTTGACGAATCGCTGTCCTCAACAGGCTCGTTTGAAGCATCGTATATTGCCGCCGAAGTGCTCGCAGGCTTTAGCCGCGTTGGTTGCCGTTGTTTGTTCTCAACACACTTGCACGAGCTTGCAGCCGAAATAGACGGCATAAATGCGCGCACTGCCCCAGACGGCGGAGTTGCGATAGATACGCTCGTTGCGGGAATCGCAGACGGAAGACGCTCGTTCAAAATAGTTCGTCAGAAGCCTGACGGAAAGAGTTATGCTCGCGATATTGCGGACAAATACGGTCTTTCTTACGAAAATATTGTAGGCAGATTTCAAAACACCTGAGATCTGCGGAAAGGAAATATAGCTATGAATACTCAAATACTTACTTTGCTTGAAAACGATGCAAGACTGACCCCCTCTCAAATAGCGGTCATGCTTGATATGACCGAAGCAGAGGTAGCCGCGCAGATCGCAGAGCTTGAGAGAAACGGCACAATACTTGGATATAAAACAATGGTCGACTGGGAAAAGACCGACAGAGAGTCGGTAAGCGCTATGATCGAAGTAAAGCTGACGCCTCAGAAGGATAAGGGCTTTGACAGAGTTGCTGAAAAGCTGTATAACTATCCCGAGGTACAGTCGGTCTATCTTATGTCGGGTGCTTACGACCTCTCGGTTATGATTGAGGGAAAGACTATGAAAGAAGTTGCTTCCTTTGTATCGCAAAAGCTTTCGACAATAGATTCCGTTATTTCCACGGCAACGCACTTCGTACTTCACAAGTACAAGGACAAGGGTATCGTGTACGATCTTCCCGAAATAGATGAAAGGGGGAACTTTAACTGATGATAGATTACAGTAAGGTGCTTTCAAAAACCGTCGTTGATACTCCTAAGTCGGGAATACGTAAATTCTTCGACCTTATGAGCACTATGGACGACGTAGTCGGTCTTACCGTGGGCGAGCCCGATTTCCAGACGCCCTGGCATATACGCGAGGCAGGTATCACGAGCCTCGAAAAAGGCAAGACATACTACACCGCAAACGCAGGTCTTATGGATCTTCGTTCCGAGATAAACAACTATATGACCAGACGCTTCGGCATATCCTATGTGCCCGAAAAAGAGGTCATAGTAACTGTCGGTGGCAGTGAGGCTATTGACATTGCTTTCCGTTCCCTTATCGAGCCGGGAGACGAGGTCATAGTTCCTACTCCCTCGTTCGTTTGCTATGCGCCCTTGGCTAGGATGGCAGGCGGTGTCCCCGTTATACTTAAAACCAGATTTGAAAACAATTTCAAGATAGACCCCGAGGCTCTCAAGGCAGCTATAACCCCCAAGACCAAGCTGCTCGTGCTTCCCTATCCAAACAACCCCACAGGAGCTATAATGACCAAGAAGGAGCTTGAAGAGATCGCAGAGATAATAAGAGACACAAATATCGTTGTGCTCTCCGATGAGATCTACGCTGAGCTCACATACAACGGCGACCATTGCTCCATCGCTTCTATTGAGGGTATGAAGGAGCGTACTATCATAGCAAGCGGTTTCTCGAAGGCTTATGCTATGACGGGCTGGCGTCTCGGATACATCTGCGCGCCCGCACCTCTTACAGAGCAGATGCTCAAGATACATCAGTACGGAATTATGTCCTCTCCTACCACCTCTCAGTTTGCAGCTATCGAGGCACTTAAGAACGGTGACGAGGATATAAAGATGATGCGTGACGAATATAACCGCCGTCGCAGATATATCTACAACGGACTTAAGAGTATCGGAATAGAGGCATTTGAGCCTGAGGGAGCATTCTATATATTCCCGAATATCGGTGGATACGGTATGTCGGGCGAAGAGTTCTGCTCAAAACTGCTCTATGACTATAAGTGCGCTATCGTTCCGGGCAACGCATTTGGAGAGAGCGGCGAGGGATTTGCGAGAATTTCTTACGCTTATTCAATAAAGCACATAACGCAAGCGCTTGAACGTATCGAGGCGTTTGTTAAGAGCTTATAAAAAAGATGGCTTTCCAGTAGGAAAGCCATCTTTTTTAGGCTAACGTCAAATATAAATAGTAAATAAATCCGTACAAAACTCCCGAAACAGTACCGTAAAGCAACACGGGGCCTGCAACCGTGAATATCTTTGCTCCCACTCCGAGTACAAATCCCTCTGATTTTGCATCTATCGCGGGAGAGGCAACGGCGTTTGCAAATCCCGTTATGGGAACAAGCGTACCTGCACCAGCGTGCTTGGCTATTTTATCAAAGACACCGAATGAGGTAAGAATTATCGCTATTGCCGCAAGACTTATTGATGCAAGAGCGGAAGCATCGCTTGTTTCAAGTCCCCACAGGAGCATATATAATTCTCGAAATGCTTGCGATACGGCGCATATCGAACCGCCAAACAAAAACGCCTTTACACAATTTTTGGCAATTGGCGAGCTCGGCGCGTGATGCTTGGCGTACTTTTTATATTCTTCCTTATCAATATTCACGTTTTTACCCTTTCTTAAAACAGCTTTTTAATATATTTTTAGTAAAAATAAAAAAAATATGCGTTTTCTATTTACTTTTGAACGTTTTTGGTGTATAATGAATTAAAATATTTGGAAAGTGAGGTAATTTTCAAATGGGAAACTGGCAGAAGTTCCGCACAAGTATCAGCACCGTTGCGGGAAAAACAATACGTAAAACAGAAGAGGTTGCCGAAACAGCCACACTGCATATGAAGCTGTCCTCTCTCAGAAAGTCGAGAGATAAGCTGTTTATGCGTCTTGGAAGATACACCTACAAGCAGCTTAAGACAGGAGCGTCTCAGGCTGAGACAATATCAAAGATCGTTTCCGACCTTGACAAGACCAATTCCGCTATTACAAAGCAGAAGGCTCTTATAGAAGAGCATCAGGCTGAGAAAGAGCGCAGAAAGCTCGAAGCGCAGATGGCAGAGGACGAAATGGAAAAATTCGAGGAGCAAGCTTTCGTAAATGAAGTTCAGGTCGTTGTTGAAAACACACCTATGGGCGAGCCTGTAAACTTCGAAGAGATGTAATAAAGAATAAAGACCGCAATGCGGTCTTTATTTTTTTGCTTCTATGCTATTTCTTATCATTTTGTATTGACTTTCAACGTAGTCAAGTCGACGGTAGAGTGTTCTTTCGTCATAATTTTTTTTTATTGCAAGTGAAGTCACGCTGTTCCTTTTGCCAAGATAAACCGTCAAAAACAGCTCAATGTCCTCTGCCCTATCACACTCTCTCAGCTTTTTGACTGTCGCCCACGCCGCAAACAGATCGTTTGCGTGGGATATATCTCTTTGACAGCCGCTTATCCTTCGACACACCTCAAACACACTCAAACGAGCATCGCACAGTCCAAGTCGGTAATATTTCGCGAAAACACGCGCAAGCTTTTTTCTTTGCTCTGTTTTTCTCATTATACTGTCCTCCTCTTTATATTATAGAACATTTGTTCTTATTTGTCAAGAGGAAACCCGTTGTTTTCGGTGGATATAACTCCGTCACCGCGCAGTACCCTGCCAAAAGTCTTTCCAACTATCTTAACATCGAAAAACATACTTACAGAATTGGCATAAACGGTATCAAGTCTTATTTTTTCTTCGTCGCTGACACGGTCGCGGCCACTCACCTGCGAAAGCCCCGTTATCCCGGGTCGAAGCGAATAAACTCCGTTTTTCATTCTTTTTTGGTGTATCTCAGTTTCTGCAAGAATGAGAGGTCGCGGTCCTACTATACTCATATCCCCTTTTAGCACGTTAAACAGCTGAGGAAGCTCGTCAAGGCTACTTCGTCTCAAAAATGCGCCTACCTTAGTTATATATTTGTGCGCATCATAAAAATCCGATGAGGGTCTGTCGGGCGGAGTGTGCTTATACATAGTTCTGAATTTGTAGCAGGTAAACGTCCGTCCTTCCTTCCCCACTCGCTTTTGCCTGAATATAACGTCGCCCTCACTGTCAAGATGCACGGCAACCGCAATACACAGCATAGGAAGCCATAACAAGCTCAGCAGACAAAATGAAAAGAAAACGTCCAAGATACGTTTGACCTTTATATATACATTGCTTTTACGTCTGCCCATACCAAAACGCTCCAAAAACTCTTTTTGCATTAGCATTTGCATTTTTTTCGCAATGATACAATAAAAAAAGACGTTCAACCGCAAATATAACGGTTGAACGTACTTTTTTAATTACTCTTTATGCTTTTGTATATTTCTTCAGTCGCAAGACGCGCCTTTGTAACAACGTGAGTATGCTCTGTCGGAAAGCAATAGTAAAGTGCGTCTTGATTTCCAAGACCTATAACGTCCCCAAGACTGTACCAATAATAATCAGCGTTGAGTGTATAAAGGGAAACGGAATTTTGTCTATAATCTATCTCTCCGTCACAACCCACAAGATGGAAGCCCTCTTTGCTGTGCTCAAGCTCGCCTGAACCGACCTTATACACGCCCTTTGTGTTTACTATCATATAAATATCCACGGGGATCTTGAAGCCGTAAGTGTCGTCAAGCAGCTCTTTCTTTACGCATTCACGCTCCCATACATACCAATCGGGCACGTGCGAGAACTCGGTCTCACCGCTCTCTGCCTTGAGATATCCGTATTCGGTGAGTTCCCAAGCTTTGCCGCAATCGGCGCAGCTAAGCGTTGTTCCCTTGCCTTTCATCCCCGTCTCGCTCCCGCATTTCGGGCATTTATAGAGCAAACGGTCAAGACCGTCGGCACGGAAAGGCTCGTCTATCTTTATCTTGTTCTCCTGCTGCCAGCGAAAAGCGTCAAAGGAAAATTCCTTTGCGATCACTTCACCTATCTCCTCTGGTGTCATCTGCTTTATTTGTTCCGAAGAAAGAACGTATCTGAGCTCCGCGGATACACGCACCTTTCTCTTTTGAAGCTCATTATAGAGAGGGTCGCGATGGTACGCGCCATAAGTCTCGATCATAACGAGAGGAGCGCCGAGCATCTTCACGAATTTCCCCAAAGACTCGGGCATCGTGGTGGCAGTACCGTCAAAGGTATATCCCGCCTCGGGATACATAAGCACAGAGGTCTTAAGCTTTCTTATACAATGAGTTATGTCGCGGATAAGCCCAAGATCAAGAACGAATTTTTTTGTAGGAATACAGCCTATCTGACGCATCAGCCAATCCTTACCTATAAAAGCGTCAAGTGTTGCGACAATATTAAATTGACGGGGATACAGTACACTTGAAGCTATCTCAAGGTCTATAAAGCTTGAGTGATTCATCAAAATAAGGCAAGGCTCTCGCTTACCGAGCTTTTCCATTCCTACCTTTCGGCAGCGAAAACGCGTAGCGATAAGGTCCGGCATTGAGACTATCTTAAGAAGTGTTCTAAAAAGGATATTTGTCTTCTTGGGTTTTCGGTGCACGGGTCTCTCCATAGCCGCAACCTCGGCATAGGACTTAACAGCGTTTTTTACTTTCATAAAGCTCCGCCTTTCCTGTGATGTCTTTTTTTCATTATACCATATCTTTTTCCGCTTGGCAAGAATTTTATTATTATATAAGAGAAAAAACAAAAGTGGCTTTTCAAGCCACTTTTTAATTATTGTTTGTTTTGTATTTTTTCATAAAGCACGTCGGAAAGTGCCGTAAACTGCTCGGTGCTGAGCTTTTCTCCACGAATGTTTTCGGGATGTCCGCACTCTGTAACCGCCGCTGTCAGCTCTTCCTTTGTAAGCTCCCCAAACACTGCCGAGAGCGCATTGGGAAGCGTTTTCCTTCTCTGCTCAAATGCCGCCCTTATAGTGCGGAACAGTGTTGCCTCGTCATGAGGCTTGCAGGGCTTGTCCTTGTGCAGCTTTATTCGCACGACGGAAGAATCCACCTTTGGCGCGGGTATAAAATTATGTGCCCCGACCTTGAAAAGCTTTTCGGGCGCTCCGTAGTAATTTAGCACAGCCGTGATGGCGCCGCAGTCCTTACTTCCGGGAGCTGTGCAAAGTCTGTCAGCAACCTCTGACTGTATCATTATAGTGATATACTCAAAAGGAAGTCCGCTTTCAAGCAGCTTCATAAGAATTGGCGTTGTTATATAATATGGCAGATTTGCGCAAACTGATACCTTACCGCTTTCAAAGTACGGCGCAAGCACCTCACCGAGGTCAAGCTTCATTACGTCCTCATTGATAACGGTGACGTTTTTAAATTCATCGAGCGTATATTTAAGAACGGGAATAAGACCGTGGTCTATCTCAATAGCGACAACATGCTTATATCTCGCCGCCAGCTCACGCGTAAGCGAGCCTACACCCGGACCAATTTCGAGAATAGTGGTCTCGCTGTCATCACAGCAGTTATCTGCAATATCCTCAACGACCGATATATTGGTGAGAAAGTTCTGACCGAATTCCTTACGGAAATTCAGAGAAAACATTGCCATCAGCTGTTTTATTGTTTTTACATCACAAAGATTCATAACATATCCTCTACCAAGCTACTTAAAGTGAAAAACTCCAAGTCAAGGACTTGGAGCTTTCTGGAGCTGGTGATGTGACTCGAACACACGACCTGCTGATTACGAATCAGCTGCACTACCGACTGTGCTACACCAGCAAACATTAATATTATACTAGAAAGCAGATAGTTTGTCAAGATGTTTTTTTAAAAAAGAATAATTAAAAATCACACCTATAAAACCTTATTTCAACTAAAAAATCCACTCATCCGCTCGCATAAATGGGGCTTATCTACGTATCGCGTTTTGATACACAGATAAGCCCCTTAAAACACTATTCTATAACTACGTATTTATCTTCCACAGGATCTCCTAAAATCGCCTCGGGTGCGACCTTATAACGCTTTGCCACCGACCAAAGAGTATCCTCCGCTGAAGGATAACAAACTATCAGCTCACTATCCGCTCTTTGTACCGTCTCTCCAAAACGCGCGTTATCTATCATCTCCGCTCTGCTCTCACCCATACAGTCCGCACTCATAATAAGCTCAGCGTCAATTCTCAGCTCGCCCTGATCAATTTTTGCTCTTATATCGGTTGCCTCACACGTACACTCAAAGGACACAGCCGTATCCCCCGTTTGCATCTCGTATCGCACCGGCAGTTTCACCGCACTCGCGTAGACCTCACCGTCCTTTTTGTATATCACGGTAAAATCAGCGTTTCCGCCGAAAACTTGCTTTGTGTCAACCGTCTCGCATTTTTCAAAGCATACCGTACCGATAGTGTCGATCAAGACAGCATCCTCGGGTATTCCGACGGATGATAAAGACACACGCTCGCTAAACGTGAGATTTGCATTTTGGCAAGCGATCACTCGCCTTGTACTGATGTCGGCTACACGGCACTCGCACTCGTTTTTGGTAGAGTATATATCACTCGTGTACACCACCTCGTCATTTTTCTCTGCTACCGCTTCAAGCAATATGCCCATACTGCACTCGGCGGTAGCATCGTTTACGTTCACCGACATTTCGGAAAGAACTCCTCTTACTCTGCAAAGTCCGTCGGGCGTACCGAGAGACACTTCAAGTCCGCCATCAAACGGTATCTCCTTTGTCAGAACGCTATACTCACCGTTACTCTCACATACGCAAAGCAATTTGAGCATTACACGTCCGCGGCACATCATTCCGTCTTGTGAGTATTCCGAATTATCAATAATGATTTTTGTGTCCGCGCTTACAACTCGAACGTCGTCTCCCGAAAGAGAGACCGAGGTATTGAGTGTGATAGTGTCGGAAACGCCACTGTCGCAAACGAGACTGTCACAACTTAGGTCTTGCGTATACACCGACGTTGGATCGACTTCGCTCATTATAGCAGTCTCTGCCATACGTTTACCGTATATTCTAACAGTAGGGCGAAGTCTGCAACGAATACTGAGCCGTCTCGGCGCGCTCACTCTCGCGCTGACGCTCTCGGAAACCACCGTGCACAAAACGCTGACATTTCCCGCCTCACATTCTCCGCGATCATACGGCACGCTGAAGCTGTATTCTCCTGACAATGGCGCACTGTACACTCCCCCGTCACCGCCAACGTAAAGCAACTGATAATCTACGTTACCGTTAAACTCTACGGCGTCAGCTCCAACGTATTTCGCGGGCGGCAGCGGCACGGCAGACACGTTGAGCACTCTCCTTATCTCGCTTTGGTAATCGGCTAAGGTAAAATCCGTACACAGCTCCGTTCCAAGACTTCTCTCGCAAAGACCCACGGTGAAAAATCCGTTTTCCCTCTCGTTTATCATATCAATTCTCCTTTTTCTCGATTTGCCTTAATAGTTACGCTAAATTATATGAAGCTTGTAATAAATTTATTACTTGTTATCAAGTGCGCGTATAAAGGGGAAAATGACGCGTATCGGTTGACATTTTATATAATAAATGTTATAATATATTATGTATGCTTATTTTTATTTTTTGGAAAGGCGGACGTAAATGGTAACTATCACAGACGTGCTTCCCCGCAGCCGAGCCGACAAAGCAGGGCTTATGGCGGGCGACGTACTCGTTTCTATAAACAAAAACATAATAAACGATGTTCTTGATTACCGCTTTTATCTTGCAAACAAAAGCATTACGCTCGTTATTCTCAGAGACGGTAAGCAAAAAAAGGTCAAGATAAAAAAGCAGGAATATGATGATATCGGTCTTGATTTTGAGACCCCTCTTATGGACAAAAAGCATTCTTGCGAGAACAAGTGCGTATTCTGCTTTATCGACCAGTTGCCAAAGGGTATGCGAAGCTCGCTGTATTTTAAGGACGATGACTCGCGTCTGTCGTTTCTTCACGGAAATTATATAACTCTGACCAACCTTCACGACGAGGACATCGATCGCATAATCAATATGCATATATCTCCCGTCAACGTGTCAGTGCACACCACAAATCCCGAGCTACGCGTCAAAATGATGAAGAACAAAAGATCGGGAGAGGTGCTCTCGTATCTTAATAAGCTTGCGGACGCAGGGATAAATCTTTGCTGTCAGATAGTTCTCTGCAAGGGTATTAACGACGGCGCTGAGCTCGACCGCACTATGTGCGATCTTGAAGCACTTGCTCCCGCAATGCAGAGCACGTCCATAGTTCCCGCAGGGCTAACAAAATTCCGCGACGGACTTTACGAGCTTGAAGCATTTACCCCTGAGGAATGTGCCGCTGTCATAAAGCAGGTTACAGAGTTTGGCGATATGTGCAAGGTAAAGCACGGTACTCGCCTATTCTACCCTGCTGACGAGCTTTATATCAAAGCAGGACTGCCGCTTCCCGAGGACGACTTTTATGAGGACTACTCGCAGATACAAAACGGTGTCGGTATGCTTACGGATATGAGAGTATGCGTTGCCGCCGAGCTTGAGGATGAGGAATTTTACGAGCCTTATGGGGCAATAACGAGAACAGTATCTGTCGCTACGGGACACGCGGCGGAAGAGCATATGCGCTCGGTCGCGAAAGCTATACAAAAGAAATTCAGCGGAATAAGCATAAACGTCTACGCGATAGAGAACGACTTTTTCGGTGAGAGGATAACAGTTTCGGGACTTCTTACGGGAAAAGATATTATTGAGCAGCTAAAGGGCAAAGAGCTTGGTGATGAGCTTCTTATCCCCGCAACATGTCTGAGAGCCGAGGGCGACGTGCTGCTCGACGACGTATCCCCTGAGGATATATCTAAGGCTCTTGGGGTCAGTGTCAGAGCGGCTGACAGCGATGCAAAGGCATTTATTGCAGCTGTGCTTGGAATATGATGATAAAGATTTAGGAGATATAAAATGGCAAAACCTATTGTAGCCATCGTTGGCAGACCTAACGTTGGTAAAAGTACACTTTTTAATAAACTTATAGGAGAAAGACGCTCCATTGTCGAGGACATTCCGGGTGTCACACGTGACAGAATATACGGTGAGTGCGAATGGTGCGGTAGAAAATTCAGTATTATAGACACGGGCGGTATCGAGCCCAAGACAGACGACATCATTCTCAAGCAGATGCGTTTTCAGGCACAGGTAGCTATTGAAAGCGCAGACGTTATACTCTTCATGTGCGACGTTCGCTCGGGTCTTACGGCATCCGACCGAGACATAGCCGTTATGCTCCAAAAGAGTGGAAAGCCTATTATTCCTTGTATAAACAAATGTGACAGCGTAGGACAGCTCCCGTTTGAGTTTTATGAGTTCTATGAGCTTGGATTCGATTGCGAGCCCATTGCGCTTTCCTCTGTTCACGGAAGCGGAACGGGAGATATTCTTGATGCGGTAGTGGAGGCTCTTCCCGAGTATTCCCCCGACGAGGAGGATGATGACAGCATAAAGGTCGCTGTTATAGGAAAGCCCAACGCAGGAAAATCCTCTATAATCAACAAGATCGTCGGTCAGAACCGTCTTATCGTATCGGATATCGCCGGAACTACGAGAGATGCTGTTGATACGCTTGTCGAAAACGAGCACGGAAAGTTCACGTTTATCGATACGGCAGGTATCCGTCGCGCATCAAAAATAAACGACAAAATTGAAAAATACAGCGTCCTTCGCGCCCATATGGCTGTCGAGAGAGCTGATGTTTGTCTTATTATGATAGACGCCGGTACCGGCATTACAGAGCAAGACGAAAAGATAGCGGGCATCGCTCACGAGGCAGGCAAGGCTTGTATAATAGTCGTAAACAAGTGGGACAGCATAGAAAAGGACAACAGTACCACCAATACCTTCAACGACCGTATACGTACAGCCCTCGCTTATATGCCCTACGCGCCCATTGTTTACGTATCCGCTCTCACTGGACAAAGAGTGGTGACGCTGTTTGAGCACATCAAGTACGTCCACAACCAGGCTAATACTCGTATATCTACGGGTATGCTTAATGACGTGCTTGCCGATGCTACAATGAGGGCTCAACCTCCCTCTGACAAGGGAAAACGCCTGAAGATATACTATATGACCCAGGTAAGCGTAGCTCCTCCCACGTTCGTGCTTTTCTGCAACAACGCGGAGCTCTTCCACTTCTCGTATCAGAGATATATTGAAAATTGTCTCAGACAGACGTTTGGCTTTGGCGGAACTCCCATAAAGCTGATAGTAAAGGCAAAGGGTGATGAATAATGTCTATCAAGGGTCTACTGTTCGATTTTAACGGAACGCTGTTCTTTGACAGCGACATCCAGCTTGATTCTTTCAAGCGTTGCTATGCGAGATACGGGATAATCCCCCCTGATGACGACTATATTTTCAAGAATATCTTCGGTATGCAAAACACCGCTATATTCAAGCAATACTTTTTTGAAGACGCTACCGAGGAGCAGATAGCGGATTTTATCAACTTCAAGGAAAAGACCTATATCTCGCTTTGCCGCGAGCAAAAGGACAGGCTCCATCTTTGTGAGGGAGCGCCCGAGCTGCTTGACTATCTCAAGAAAAAAGGCATTCCCGTTTGTATCGCGACTGGCTCGGAACGAGAAAACGTAGAATTTTATTTTGAATGCCTCGGTCTTGGACGTTGGTTTACTTATGACACCGTAGTTTACACCGACGGCACGTTCCGCGGTAAACCCTACCCCGATATATATGAGATCGCGGCTAAAAGACTTGGGCTCGATCCATCCCAATGCGCGGTGTTTGAGGATGCAGGCGGCGGAATGAGAGCGGCAAACGCGGCAGGAGCAGGCAAGACGGTTGCTCTTTACGAGTCATGGCTTCCCTCCCCTATACCCGATGACGTAAAGGTTGACGCTGTCTACCACTCGCTTACGGACATTAAAGGATTGCTCTCGGATCTTGGCATAAATTGATTTTTTGAAAGGTTAGATTATGTTTGTAGATAACGTAAAAATTTATATAAAGGCAGGCGACGGCGGAAACGGAGCAATAGCCTTTCACCGTGAGAAATACATCTCGCACGGCGGCCCTGACGGCGGAGACGGCGGTCACGGCGGAAGCATAATATTCCGCGTTGACGAAGGTACAAATACGCTTCTCGCATTCCGTTACAAGCACAAGTTCGTGGCTGCCAACGGTGAGAACGGCAAAGGTAACAAGTTCCACGGAAAGACTGCCGAGGACCTTATAATCTCCGTCCCCCCCGGAACTATAATAAGAGACACGGCAAGCGGTAAGGTCATACACGATATGACCGACAACGACGGTGCTGACTACGTCTGCTGCAAGGGTGGCAGAGGCGGCTGGGGCAATAGGCATTTTGCCACTCCCACGCGCCAGATACCTATGTTCGCCAAGAACGGCACAAAGGGTGAGGAAAAAGAGGTAACTCTTGAGCTCAAAATGCTTGCGGACGTAGGGCTTATCGGATATCCCAGCGTTGGTAAGTCGTCGATACTTTCTTGCATAAGCGCGGCTAAGCCAAAGATCGCGGACTATCATTTCACAACGCTATCCCCAAATCTTGGAGTAGTACGTACGGGCGCAGAGAGCGGATTTGTTGCGGCTGATATCCCGGGACTTATCGAGGGAGCTTCCGAGGGTCTTGGACTCGGTCACGCATTTCTCAGACACGTGGACAGATGCAGACTTTTACTTCACGTGGTAGACATCTCTTGTTTTGAGGGCAGAGATCCAATTGAGGACATCAAGCTTATAAACAACGAGCTTGAAAAATACAGCCCCGCACTTGCTCTGCGTCAGCAGATAATCGTTGCAAACAAATGTGACGCTCTCGACAGAGAGTACGTCGATATAGATGCTTTTGAGGAGTATGTAAAGGAGCTTGACTGCCCCCTTATCTACGTTTCCGCGGCTACGGGAGAGGGACTTGACGAGCTTGTGCATATGTGCGCAGAGCAGCTTGCAGAGCTCCCACCTATGCTTGTATACGAAAGCGAATACAGTCCTGAGGACGAGTTTATCGAAAAGGGCAAGGAGACCACTATAAGACGTGAGAACGACACGTTCTACGTTGAGGGTGATTGGCTCTACAACCTTATGGGTCAGATAAACTTCGACGATTACGAATCAATGAATTACTTCCAGAAGGTGCTCCGCAACAGCGGCATATTCGATATGCTTGAGGAGAGGGGCTGTACCGAGGGTCATACAGTATCTATATACGATTTCGAATTCGAATACGTTAAGTAAGTTAAAAAATCAAAGTTAAAAGTAGGAAGGAGTATTTTTATGAATATCTGGCATGACTTCCCCGCAGAAGGAATAACACCCGACAGCTTTACAGCGGTGATCGAGATCCCCAAGCACAGCAAATGCAAGTACGAGCTTGACAAGCAGACGGGACTTCTCAGCCTTGACCGTATTCTTTACACATCAACTCACTATCCCGCAAATTACGGTTTTATCCCCCGCACGTATGCCGATGACAAGGACCCTCTTGACGTGCTCGTGCTTTGTGACGAGCCGCTCGTTCCCCTTACACTCGTTCGCGTTTACCCTATCGGAGTTATGCGAATGATAGACGGCGGTGCGCTTGACGACAAGATAATCGCCATTCCCTTTTCAGACCCTACGTATAACCATATAAAATCAATTGATGAGCTTCCGCCACATGTGTTCGATGAAATTATGCACTTTTTCACCGTTTACAAGCAGCTTGAAAACAAGCAGACTGCCGTTAAAGAGCTGTTCACCGCAAAGGAAGCTAAAGAGATCATAGCTGACTGTATCAAGAGCTACAACGAAAAGTACGCAAAATGAAACAAAATTATCAGCTGATGCTTGATAGGACTATTGATAGCATCGTAAAAAGCGGATCTCGTCCGCGCCTTTTGCTGCACGCCTGCTGTGCTCCCTGCTCAAGCTACGTGCTCGAATACCTTTCGAAATACTTTTCAATAACACTTCTCTTTTACAACCCAAACATCTCTCACAAGGACGAGCATCAGCTTCGTCTTGACGAGCTCAGACGCCTTGTAGGCGAAATGGAGCTTGGAGACAGTGTTGACGTAGTTGAGAGTGATTATGAGCCCGAGCGCTTCTTTGAGATAGCAAAAGGACTTGAGCATCTCCCCGAGGGTGATGAGAGATGCAGACGATGCTATGAGCTTCGTCTTGACAAAACGGCTAAAGCGGCACTTGAGGGCGGTTTTGACTACTTTTCAACAACGCTCTCCATAAGCCCTTACAAGAACGCTGAGTGGCTTAATTGCATCGGCGAAGCACTTTCGGAGCGCTACGGCGTGAACTATTTGTTCTCCGACTTCAAGAAAAAAGGCGGATACAAGCGCTCTTGTGAGCTTTCCGCAAAGCACTCGCTTTACCGTCAGGATTTCTGCGGCTGTATATATTCCAAAATAGAAAGAGATAGGAGGCGCGAGCTTGGCAACCTCAAAAATTAAAAGATCATTTGGCACTACGAGAATAATCGTCATAGGTTTTTTGACCATAATCCTCATAGGCACCGCGCTTCTTATGCTTCCAATATCAAGCGCCGACGCAACGCCTACGGGCTTTCTCGATGCGCTTTTCACCGTAGTCAGCTCATCCTGTGTAACAGGTCTTACAGTGGTAGACACCGCAACGCATTGGAGCGCGTTTGGACACACCGTAATACTGTTACTGATACAAGTAGGCGGGCTTGGATTTATGACTATGGCAGTGCTGTTATCCTTGCTCATCAAACGAGCTATAACTCCAAAGGAAAGAATGCTGCTTGCTGCATCATATAACCTTGAGAGCTACGACAGCACGATGCAAATAGTAAAGCGTGTTGCTATCGGTACGTTTGCTTTTGAGTTTGTTGGCGCGCTTATACTCGCCACTCGCTTTATCCCCGATTTTGGCTTGGCAAGCGGAATATATAAGAGCATATTCCACTCGGTATCGGCGTTTTGTAACGCAGGCTTTGATATCGTCGGTGTTGGCAATCCAAAGATAAGTGGCATGTCATATTACGCGGGCGACCCCGTTATTAATCTGACATTTGGATTGCTTATAATCATAGGCGGCGTCGGATTTATCGTGTGGAGCGATCTTGTAAATTTCACCACAAAAAGAAAACGCATTTCCGTGTATTCTCAATTTGTTTTAGTCATCACACTAATACTTATCGTCATAGGAACAGTAGCTTTCGCTATATTCGAATGGAACAATCCGCAAACACTTGGCGCGCTGGACGGCACCTCGCAAAAGCTGATCGCTTCATTCTTTCAGTCATCGACTTGGCGTACAGCAGGCTTTGCTACCATGCATAACGGAGCCTTCACACAAGGCTCATTACTGCTTGGCATAATTCTTATGTTTATCGGCGGAGCCTCAGGCTCGACCGCAGGCGGAGTTAAGGTCGGCTCGGTAGGCGTTCTTGTGTACACGGTCTGGTGCAATGCCATAGGCAAAAAACGCACTATATTCAGAAGCAGAACTATATCCACCGAGAGCTTTGTAAGAGCTGTCACTGTAATATGCGTCCAGATAGCAGCCGTACTCGTTGGAGTTGTCATTCTCAATGCCAACGCAGGACAAGACATTATGAGTATACTTTATGAGGTCGTATCAGCTATAAGCACCGTAGGTGTTACAATGGGAATAACGACTTCCCTGCCCGCGCTCTCCAAAATAACTCTTTGCTGCCTTATGTTCTTCGGCCGTGTCGGAATACTCACAGTAGCACTCGCGGTCATGAGAAATCAATCGGGCAGCGAACCAAACGTCAAATATCCCGAAGCTAAAATGCTTATAGGTTAAGGAGTATAAATATGAAAAGCTTTTGTATTATTGGTCTCGGCAAATTCGGAATGTCGCTCGCGCAAACGCTTGCAGCCGAGGGCAAGCAAGTTATGGTCATTGATATTGACGCGGACAAGGTCAATTCGATCGCGGATTTTGTGACCAGTGCCGTGATCGGCGACCCCACTAATGAAACTGTTTTGCGCTCCTGCGGTGTAAATGCATACGAATGCGCTGTCGTTTGTATGGCTAAGGATATCAACACAAATATTCTTCTTACCATTATGCTCAAGGAGCAAGGTGTCAAAAAGGTGGTCGCGCGTGCGATCAATGAAGGTCACCAGAAGGTTCTCGAGCATATAGGTGTTGATATGATAATATTCCCCGAGAAGGATATGGGAGAAAAGATCGGATTTTTGCTTGCGCGTGAAAACGTAACTGAATTCATTGAGTTCCACGGATATCAGATAGTTGAGATAAAGGTTCCCGCTTCCTGGGTAGGAAAAGACCTTATCGAGCTTGAGATAAGAAAGAAATACGGAGTTAACGTGCTTGCTATTAACGATAAGGACGGTAACGTCACGGTCTCCCCTCTTCCTACACGCCCATTTGGCGATGGAGAAAAGGTATCCGTAATAGGTACTGAAAAAGATATTGATAAGCTTACAAAGCAATTATAAAATAAAAAGGCAGATTTATCTGCCTTTTTACATATCGGGAATGTTTTTTGAGAATAATATACCTATATTTTAATATTATGAAAGAAGGATAAGTTTATATGAACAAGCCACAAATCGTTAGATGCACAGCACGTGAAATACTTGATAGCAGAGGTAATCCCACGGTTGAGGCGTCGGTCTTTCTCGCAGACGGAACAGTAGGTCAGGCAAGCGTACCCTCGGGTGCATCCACGGGTATTTACGAGGCACACGAAAAAAGAGATAACAACCCCGCAAGGTATGGCGGAAAAGGTGTTGAAGATGCGATATCCTCGGTATGTCGACGCATATCCCCTATGATCAACGGTATGAATGTAACCGAGCAAGCGGACATCGACCGCATGCTTATTCAGCTCGACGGAACACCGAATAAGTCAAATTTAGGCGCAAATGCAACACTTGCCGTTTCTTTAGCGGCGGCACGAGCTGCCTCTAACTGGTATCATCAACCGCTATACAGATATCTTGGCGGGCTTGACGCTTACCGTCTCCCCGTTCCTATGATGAATATTCTGAATGGCGGAGCACATGCTTCAAACAACGTGGAGATACAGGAATTTATGATAGTACCCACGGGATTTTCAAAATTTTCGGAAGCTCTCCGCGCAGGCAGTGAAATATATCACACGCTTGGAAAAATACTCGTTGAAAAAGGACTGTCGACTGGAGTTGGCGACGAGGGTGGATATGCTCCCACTCTTTCAAACGATGAAGAAGCTATCGACCTCATAATTGAAGCAATAACGAGAGCAGGATATAACACCGAGCGCGTACGCATCGCACTTGATGCGGCAGCTTCGGAATGGTACGATGAAGCAAGCGCAGCATACGTTATGTCCAAGACAAAGCGCAAGCTGACTACCGCCGAGCTCATTGAATATTGGGAAAAGCTCGTAGAAAAATATCCGTTGATAATGTCGATCGAAGACGGTCTCGATCAACGCGACAACGACGGTTGGGTGATCCTTACCGAAAAGCTCGGTAAAAAGATAATGCTTGTAGGTGACGACCTGTTCGTGACAAATGAGCAGCGTCTTTCTTCGGGTATCAGCGCAAATATCGCGAACACAATCCTGATAAAGCCAAATCAGGTTGGTACTCTTTCGGAAACGATAGCCACTATCCATACAGCTCAAAGCGCGGGATACCGCTTTATACTCTCACACCGTTCGGGCGAAACCGAAGATACGACAATAGCGGATATTGCAATAGCATTCGGCGCACAGTTTATCAAGGCTGGAGCTCCGTGCAGAAGTGAGAGAGTAGCAAAATACAATCGACTTCTTAGAATAGAGTCCTCTCTCGGCTCATATGCTCGGTACGGCTTCTCTGATATGCCGACCGCATATTCTCAGGTGTTTCAGATATAAAGAATGAGTTGCTTTGGTAATTCTTGAACGCAATGCAAGCACAGCCGAAGAATTCCCTACGACGGACTGATATTTTTTGATTTAACTTACAAGCAAAAAAGCAGTAAGCCAGATGGCTTACTGCTTTTTTATCTTTTTAGCCGACAACAGTTGTGTCAACGGGCTGCTCTTCCTTAACAACGTCAACGTTGTGGTAGCACTTCATACCCGTTCCTGCGGGAATAAGCTTACCGATTATGACGTTTTCCTTAAGTCCAACAAGGTGGTCGACCTTACCCTTGATAGCCGCCTCGGTAAGAACCTTGGTGGTCTCCTGGAAGGACGCTGCGGACAGGAAGGACTCTGTCTGGAGAGATGCCTTGGTGATACCGAGAAGCTCGGGAGCACCCTCTGCCAGCTTAAGCTCGGTCTCGCCTGCCTCTATACGAGCGAGAACCTGATTGTTCTCATCCTCGAACTCGGTCATATCAACGAGCGAACCTACAAGCATATTCGTGTCTCCGTTTTCGGAGATACGGATCTTTCTTGTCATCTGGCGAGCGATTATCTCAATGTGCTTGTCGTTTACGTTACAATCCTGCGAACGGTAAACCTTCTGAGTTTCTCTTGTGATATACTCATAAACAGCATCAAGTCCGAGAATTCTCATAATATCGTTGGGAGCCTTGTTACCCTCTGTGAGAGCATCTCCGATCTCAACCTCATCTCCGGTCTTGACACAAAGTCTCATACCGAAAGGTATAGGATAACGAGCTACTTCAATAGCATCTGCAACGATAGCAACTTCATTTGTATTAAGGTTTTCACTTGTGTGAACGTGAACAATACCCTTATGCTCGGTCATAACAGCAGGCTTCTTGGGCGTTCTTGCTTCGAAGAGCTCTTCAACTCTGGGAAGACCCTGCGTAATATCGCTTCCTGCGACACCACCCGAGTGGAACGTACGCATCGTAAGCTGTGTACCGGGCTCACCGATAGACTGTGCAGCTATGATACCAACTGCCTCGCCGACCTTAACAAGGTTGCCGGAAGCAAGGTCCGCACCATAGCAGTGTGCACAGATACCGCGCTTTGCGTGACACTGAATAGCTGTTCTTATATAAACTCTCTCAATGCCAGCTGCCTCGATAGCCTTTGCCTGATCATCGGTGATCATTTCGTCGTCTCTTACAATAACGTTACCGTTTGCGTCAACAACGTCGCCGATAGTAAATCTACCAACTATTCTGTCGGACAGAGGCTCAAGAACACTTCCTACCTTATCGTCGTAGATAGTGCTTACCCAAGCGCCCTTGGTCGTATCACACTTCTCTTCGTAAATGATAACTTCCTGAGATACGTCAACAAGACGTCTTGTAAGGTACCCCGAGTCAGCCGTACGAAGAGCCGTATCGGACAGAGATTTACGCGATCCTTTTGCACCCATAAAGTACTCAAGGATATTAAGACCTTCACGGAAGTTTGACTTAATAGGAAGCTCGATAGTCTTACCGTTGGTCGCGAACATAAGTCCACGCATACCTGCAAGCTGTCTCATCTGCTTTACAGATCCACGGGCTCCCGAAACTGCCATGATGTTGATAGGGTTATACTCGTCAAAGCTATCAAGAAGTGCCTTGGAAACGTCATTTGTCGTTTCGTCCCAAATCTTGATAACGTTGTTGTAACGCTCATCGTTGGTAAGAACACCGTCGTTGTAGTACTCATTTACCTGATCGACCTTTTCCTGAGCAGCGGCGATAAGTGCACTCTTCTCCTTAGGAATAGTCATATCGTAAACAGAGATTGAGAACGATGCCTTGGTAGAATACTTATATCCGAGATCCTTTACGTTGTCAAGCATCTCAGCACAAACTGCGAAGCCATGCTTCTTTATACAAGCATCGATGATCTGACCAAGCTCCTTCTTCTTAACGACCTTCTGTATCTCAAGCTCAAAGAGGTCATCCTCTGTCTTTCTCTCTATAAATCCGAGATCCTGAGGAAGAGGCTCGTTGAATATAAGTCTACCGAGCGTAGCATTGATAAGCTTTGTCTTCTTCTCACCGTTTATCTCAAGTGTCTTGAGGATACGGATAGGAGCGTGAAGTCCAAGATATCCGTTTGCATACGCCATCATTGCCTCGTTATAGTCGCGATATACGCTGCCTTCACCGGGCTCGCCTGCCTTATCCATGGTAAGGTAGTAAGCTCCAAGCACCATATCCTGAGAAGGAACTGCAACTGCACGACCGTCCATAGGCTTAAGAAGGTTATTAGCCGAAAGCATAAGGAATCTTGCCTCAGCCTGAGCCTCTGCCGAAAGAGGTACGTGAACAGGCATCTGGTCACCGTCGAAGTCCGCGTTAAATGCGGTACATACGAGCGGGTGAAGCTTTATTGCGCGTCCCTCAACAAGAACGGGCTCGAATGCCTGAATGGAAAGACGGTGAAGCGTAGGAGCACGGTTAAGAAGCACGGGGTGCTCCTTGATAACGTTTTCGAGCGCATCCCAAACGCAAGGATTCTCATATGCCTTTTCGATCTTCTTGGTTGCGTCCTTATATCCGGGGGCCTTACCCATCTCCTCAAGCCTCTTGATTACGAAAGGCTTGAAGAGCTCAAGTGCCATTTCCTTAGGAAGTCCGCACTGATAGATCTTAAGAGAAGGACCTACGACGATAACAGAACGTCCCGAGTAGTCAACACGCTTACCAAGCAAGTTCTGACGGAAGCGTCCCTGCTTACCGCGAAGAAGCTCGGAGAGTGACTTGAGAGGACGGTTGGAAGGACCGGTTACGGGCTTTCCGCGACGACCGTTATCAATAAGGGAGTCAACTGCTTCCTGAAGCATACGCTTCTCGTTATTGATAATTGTGAGGGGCGATCTCATCTCGATTATTCTCTTAAGACGAGCGTTTCTCGCAATAACTCTTCTGTAAAGCTCATTAAGGTCAGACGCCGCAAAACGTCCGCCGTCGAGCTGTACCATAGGACGAAGCTCTGCGGGAAGTACGGGAACTACGTCAAGTATCATCCACTCGAGCTTATTGCCCGACTTTCTGAAGGACTCGATAACCTCAAGGCGTTTGATCAAACGCGTCTTGTTCTGACCCGTTGCAGTAGCAAGCTTTGTGCGAAGCTCCTGCGAAAGCTCATCTATATCGATCTTAGCAAGAAGCTCCTTTATAGCCTCTGCGCCCATTCCTACGCGGAAATCGTTACCGTAACGCTCCAGCATCTTGCGATACTGTGTCTCATTGAGTACCATCTTCTCCGTCAGCTCGGTTGTAGAACCGGGATCAAGAACTATATACTCAGCAAAGTAAAGCACCTGTTCAAGAAGCTTAGGTGAAATATCAAGTACAAGAGCCATCTTAGAGGGGATAGCCTTGAAATACCAGATATGGGAAACAGGAGCAGCAAGCTCGATATGACCCATACGCTCACGACGTACCTTCTTAGTAGTTATCTCAACGCCGCAATTCTCACAAAAATGTGTTTCCTTGATGTGCGCGTTCTTATACTTCAAGCAGTTACATGTTCCGTCCTTTGTCGGTCCAAATATACGCTCGCAAAACAATCCGCCTTTCTCGGGCTTGAGAGTACGGTAGTTTATTGTTTCAGCCTTGGTGACTTCACCGTAAGACCACTCTCTGATCATCTCGGGAGACGCCAGACCTATTTTTATTGAATCAAATTCATTATTCTGCATTATCTGTTTCTCCTTTAATATCAGTCATTATAATCATCGGAATCTTGTTCCGCTTCGAGTTCATCCATGGTGATGAATCCACGAGAACGCTCGTACTCTTCCTCATCCATAGCCATCTCCTCCGCCATTATCTCTGCGGATTTGTTAGAATATGTGAAGGTGTCATCATCATTACAAATAGATGAAAGGTTTACCTCATCGCCGTTCTTATCAAGAGTACGAATGTCAAGACCAAGTGACTGGAGCTCCTTAACAAGCACCTTGAAAGACTCGGGAACACCGGGAGTAGGAATGTTTTGTCCCTTACTGATAGCTTCGTATGCCTTGCGGCGTCCGTTGATATCGTCGGACTTAACCGTGAGTATCTCCTGAAGCGTGTAAGCTGCGCCGTACGCCTCAAGTGCCCAAACCTCCATCTCTCCGAAACGCTGTCCACCGAACTGAGCCTTACCTCCAAGAGGCTGCTGAGTTACGATAGAGTACGGTCCCGTAGAACGTGCGTGGATCTTATCGTCAACAAGGTGATGGAGCTTGAGGTAGTACATAATACCTACGGTTACGGGGTTATCAAAAGGCTCACCCGTTCTACCGTCGTAAAGTATGGTCTTACCGTCGATAACTCTTACCTTGTCCTCTGCATAAAGACGAGCCATAAGCTCCTCATCTGCTCTTTCCTCATCAGTTATTCTGACGAGATCTCGCTTGCCGTCCTCGGTAACAGTCTCGATAAACAGCTGCTTACCGTCAACATTCTCACCGGGGCATATCTTTCTGCAGTTGCCTGCCATACGCAAGCACTCTATAATGTCGCGCTCATTAGCGCCGTCGAATACAGGAGTTTCTATCTTCCAGCCAAGCTTTTTCGCTGCGATACCAAGGTGTACCTCAAGCACCTGACCGATGTTCATACGTGAAGGAACTCCGAGGGGGTTAAGAACGATATCAAGAGGAGTACCGTCCGCAAGGAAAGGCATATCCTCAGGAGGAAGTATGCGGGAAACGACACCCTTATTACCGTGACGTCCTGCCATCTTATCTCCGACAGATATCTTTCTCTTCTGTGCTACGTATACGCGTACAGTCTTGTTTACGCCCGTGGGAAGATCGTCGTTATTCTCACGTGAGAATACCTTAACGTCAACAACGACACCAGACTCACCGTGAGGAAGTCTCAGCGATGTATCTCTTGCGTCTCTTGCCTTCTCACCGAATATTGCGCGGAGAAGCTTTTCCTCGGGAGTAAGCTCTGTCTCTCCCTTAGGAGTAAGCTTACCGACAAGGATATCTCCCGCTCTGACCTCGGTTCCCTTCTTGACGATACCCTCAGCATTGAGGTTCTTACGTGCATCGTCACCGACGTTGTCGATCTCGAATGTGATCTCTTCAGGTCCGATCTTTGTATCTCTTGCCTCGACTGTATATTCCTCGATATGGAGAGACGTATATACGTCTTCTCTTACAAGTCTTTCGTTAAGAAGAACAGCGTCCTCGTAGTTGTAGCCTTCCCAAGTCATAAATCCGATAAGAGCATTCTTACCGAGAGATATCTCTCCGTTATCGGTAGCGGGGCCGTCTGCTATGACCTGTCCCTTTTCTACTCTTTCACCGCGACTTACGATAGGCTGCTGATTAAAGCAAGTACCCTGGTTTGTCTTCTTGAACTTGATAAGCTCATAGACGTCCTTATGACCGTCATCGCAAGCGATAACTATCTTCGAAGCCTCAACTCGCTCAACAATACCTGCCTCCTTAGCAACTATAACAACACCGGAGTCAACAGCTGCCTTGTATTCCATACCCGTACCTACGATAGGCGAGTCGGTAACCATAAGCGGAACTGCCTGCTTCTGCATGTTAGATCCCATGAGCGCACGGGAGTTATCGTCGTTCTCAAGGAAGGGGATCATTGCCGTTGCAACAGATACTACCATCTTGGGAGAAACGTCCATAAAGTCTACCTCGTAAGCAGACTTCTCAACGAACTCACCCTTATCACGTGCAGTAACTCTTGCATTTATAAACTTGCCGTTCTCATCAATAGGCTCGTTTGCGGGAACAACGATGTAGTTGTCTTCCTTATCAGCCGTCATATATACGACCTCATCGGTAACAGTTCCCGTTTCCTTATCAACGCGTCTGAAAGGCGCTTCGATAAAGCCGTAGTCATTGATGCGAGCATAAGTTGTAAGATAGGATATAAGACCGATGTTAGGTCCTTCAGGAGTCTCGATAGGACACATTCTACCGTAGTGAGTATAATGAACGTCACGGACGTCGAAGGAAGCTCTTTCTCTGGAAAGTCCTCCGGGACCGAGAGCCGACAAACGACGCTTATGCGTAAGCTCCGCGAGGGGGTTGTTCTGGTCCATGAACTGGGACAGCTGAGAAGAACCGAAGAACTCACGGATGACCGTGGTTACAGGCTTGATATTGATAAGCGCGCTGGGAGTAAGCTTCTCGTTATCCTGGCTTATCATTCTCTCCTTGATTATCTTATCCATTCTTGTAAAGCCTATGCGGAGCTGATTCTGAAGCTGCTCGCCGACGGAACGGATACGACGGTTTCCAAGGTGGTCGATATCGTCAATGCTTCCTACGCCGTGCGTAAGGTTAAGCAAGTAGTTGACCGTAGCAAAAATATCGTCCTTTGTAACAAACTTGGGGCAAAGCTCTGCGATTCTTGCCTTTACCTGCTCCTTAACTGCCTCAACATCGTCTCCGCAGTTATCGAGAATCTCAAGAATCACAGGAATACTTACCTTCTCGTTTATGCCGCAATCCTTAAGATCGTAGCCGAGAACGCACTCGGGACGGATGGTGTTGTTAGAGAACACCTTGATAACTTCTCCGTTATCAAGAGCTATACGTACAGCATTAACAGCGTTGTCCTCAACGAGGAATGCCTTTTCTCTGTCGATGTATTCACCCTTCTGGATGAGGACCTCGCCTGTCAGACGGCTGACAATATCCTCAGCGGCAACGTGACCTCTGATTCGGTTGTGGATAGCCATCTTCTTGTCGAACTTATAACGTCCAACGGAAGCGATGTCATATCTCTTGTTGTCAAAGAAATAGTTATTAATGAGTATCTGAGCAGACTCAACAAGAGGAGGCTCGCCGGGGCGAAGCTTCTTATAGATCTCCTTGAGTGCCTCAACAGTGCAGCTTGTGCCGTTCTGTACGGCAAGTATCTCACTGTCATCAACCTTATCGTCAAGCGTAAGTGTGAGGTGCTCCTCTTCTCCGAACATCTCATAAATGTCCTCGCGGCTCTCAACTCCGAGAGCTCTGATGAACTTTGTGAGAGGCAGCTTACGGTTTTTATCAATACGAACGTACATAATACCCGAAGCGTCTATCTCATACTCAAGCCAAGCTCCTCTATAAGGAATTATCTGAGCTGTGAATATCTCCTTACCCGACTTATCTATGCTCTTGTCATAGTACATACCGGGCGAACGGATGATCTGCGAAACAATTACTCTCTCCGCGCCGTTGATCACGAACGTTCCCGTTTCGGTCATTATCGGGAAATCGCCCATGAATATATCGGTCTGCTTTACCTCTCCCGTTGCCTTGTTGGTAAGACGAACGTTTACCTTAAGGGGAGCTGCGTAGTTCGCATCTCTCTCCTTGCATTCCTCAATGGTATACTTAGGCTTGGAATCGATAGAGTACGATACGAACTCTATTACCAGCTTTTCAGAGTGGTCTGTGATAGGAGAAACGTCACGCAACACCTCCATAAGACCCTCTTCCAAAAACCACTTGAAGGACTTTGTCTGCACCTCCACAAGGTTAGGAAGCTCGCACGGAAATTGAGACTTGGAGAAGCTCATTCTCGTGTTTTTACCCAGCTTGTGCTCTTTTACATTGACCATTATCAATCACTCCATTCAAAGTAATACTCCACAAATTGAACGACGTGGAACTCGCTGCCATCACACCCACTTTTTTACGTGCACGCGTATATAAATATATATCGTAGCAAACCGCATTTTTTCCAAGAGTGGGCATAATAAGCAATTATAATGCAGTTTACAATTATAGCATCTTTGTCAAGAGTTGTCAAGAGTTTTTTCGAAAAAATCCAAAAAAAATTAATATTTTATAAAAGTTAGCAAAAACAGCGTAGGTTTTATTCAAAAAACAATATCTCCTTTACCCTTAAGGTACTTCTCGTATGCCATACAGTCTCCTTTTTGCTCATATAAATTTTTTGACTCGATTTTTGTTCATGTCGACGAAATTTATTCGCGGAGCAAAAAAAATATTGAATACCGAACAAAAAAATGATATAATCTATCCAGAAAACATAAAGGAGGAAAGTGTATGTTAGAGATAAAAAATCTAACTAAGATATACCACTCAAAGTCGGGTAATTCGGTCAAGGCGTTGGATAACGTCAGCATCACCTTCCCCGAAACGGGAATGGTCTTTGTTCTCGGTAAATCGGGAAGCGGAAAATCCACGCTTCTTAACGTTATCGGCGGACTTGACAACTGCGACAGCGGTGAGTTTATAATCAAAGGAAAATCCTCTAAGGATTTTGTGGGCTCGGATTTCGACGCTTACAGAAACACCTTTATCGGATTTATCTTCCAAGAATACAACGTGCTTGACGACTTCTCCGTCGGCGCAAATATCGGTCTCGCTCTTGAGCTGCAAGGCAAAAAAGCAACCAACGAAAAGATCAATGAGATACTCGCTCAGGTAGAGATGCTCGACTATGCAAAGCGCAAGCCAAACGAGCTCTCGGGTGGCCAGAAACAAAGAGTTGCGATAGCAAGAGCTCTTGTCAAAGACCCCGAGATAATTATGGCAGACGAGCCGACGGGCGCGCTTGACTCAAACACGGGTAAGCAGATATTCGACACGCTCAAAGAGCTTTCAAAAACAAAGCTCGTCATCGTAGTCTCTCACGACAGAGATTTTGCAGAGCGTTACGGAGACCGTGTTATCGAAATGATGGACGGTAAGATACTGAGCGACATAACCAAGCACGAGGTCGAAGCACTGACTGTAAGCTCGGGTATCGTAAAGATGGGGGAAAGCCTTCTCCGTATTGAAGAGGGATATCAGCTCACCGCGCGTGACGTTGAGATAATCAACGAGTATCTGCGCGCACAGCAAGGTGAGATACTTATATCGGGTGACAAGCGCATAAACGACGGAGTCAGAAGCTCTGCGGGAATAAGCGAGAACAACACCTCGTCGGTATTTGCCGAAACGGACGAGGCCCGTGACGTTACAACAAAAAAATACGACGCTAAAACTACCAAGTTTATCCGTTCAAAGCTTCCTATGAAGAACGCTTTGAAGATAGGCAGCAGCAGTCTCGGACACAAAAAGTTCCGTCTTGTATCCACCATCGCCCTCTCTCTTGTTGCATTTACTTTGTTCGGATTTGCGGATACGCTCGGCTCTTACGACAAGCACGAGGCGGCTGTTGAATCCATTATGGATTCCAACATTCAAAACGCGTCGTTCACCCTAAGGCTCAAGCATACCTACGAGCTCCCCGACGAGACCTATTCGAGCTATTATACAACAGCTATGAACGAGGACGATATCAAGTATCTGTCCGAGAAGACGGGCATAGATTTCGTTCCCGTATTTACAGGCAGCGAGGACGCCGAATGGGGCAGCCGTATGTCGCTGACAGACAATATGGTAAGCACTGACTGTCTGTCAAACACAGGAGCTTACACAGGTTCGCTTTACGGTCTTACCGCTGTTGACCAGAACAAGATAGATCAGCTTGGCTTCGGTATAACGGGACGTATGCCCACAAGCGAAGACGAGATAGCGATAACCGAATTTTTGTACCGCGAGCTCAATCTCACGGGATTCAAGAACAGAGAAAATAATGAGGAAGTCGAAGCAGGTCAGCTTACGTGTGACGCAGGCGGCGGCAAAAACTCGATAATCGGCAAGCACATTAACGTAACTCTTAACGGTATGGACACCGAGCTTGTGATAACGGGCGTTATTGATACCAAGTTCGACTACGGAAGATACGAAAAGTACGTTCCAACCGAGAATTCAAACACGACGCAAAAGTCTGAGGAAGAAACGAATATCGTTGATATGGTAATGCAAAATGAGCTTGCAAACACTCTCTCCTACGGCTTCCATGCGCTCGGCTACGTAACGCAAGGAAAGATCGATGAGCTTGCGGAGTATATGAGTAGATACAACTATCAGTCGAGCATCGGTATCAGTATGTACTGGAGCGCTTATATTGTAATTCCCTCCACCGCCGACACTCCCGAAGAAACAAGATACATCTCTCGCGTTGCAAAGTCTTCGGATATGGCTGCCGTTGGCAAGATAAATTGGGTTGACGGACGCACGACAAACACTCTTGCCGAGAACGAGGTCCTTATAAGCAGTGATTTGCTGTACAACAACTCTATGATAACGTACGATATCAGCAACAAGCTGCAAAGCACGCTTAACTCTATGTATCCCGATATTGATATGTCGTACTTCGATATGGATTCTACCAGCTATTTCATAGAACGCGCCGAGGCTATCAAGGCGATCGAAAACGGAACTGCTGAGCTTGACAGTAACACTAAATACACATTGACGGATATGTATAAAGCCTACAACTCGAACAACGCGCCCTCAAGCGACGACGTTCTTCGCGATTTCTGGGTAAGCCAACTGCGTACTAACAACAAAGACATACCGCTTCCTCAGAACGAAGCAGCAGTCAAGAGCGCGTGCGCTTCGGTAATAAAGAGTGTATACGGCATAGACGTTGCCTCCGACCTTTATATGATGTTTTATAGCGATATGCTTTCCGACCCAATAGGCAGAGAGACGCGTATCGATACGGACACTATGGCAAGAAAGCTTGCTATGCTGCACGCGTATGAGCTTTACCGCGCCGACAGCAACGTATTCAAGACAAAAGAGTTCTACGATGCTTGTCTTGCGAACGAATACAAAACGCTCGAAGAGTGGACATCAAACGAAAATTACAGCATAAGCTACGCAGTCTCTAAATACGTAGACAGTCTCAGCGGCGACAAGAAAGCCCCTTACGGAAGCAAAACGTATGAGGACTTCCGCACAGATGCGGAAAAGATACTCAGAAAGCTCAGCCCAAGCAACGGTAATATCTACGACGGTATGTATTTCAAGGTCTCAACCTGGGATAATAAATCGGGCAATGAGATGGAAAAGACATACAAGGAGTATAAGATAGTAGGTACGTTTGACGGTGCTACGAGCGACCTTGTTATCTCTGACGGCTTCTACGCGCTCTACGAGGCATTCGCAGAGGAGCAGGGATACGCAAAGGAAACTGTCGCAGCACACGCTCCCGGCGTATATTCGTTTGTTATAGCGCCTATGCCCATGGACGAGGAGATAATCAGAAAGCTCGTTGATCTCACCTACGAGGAAGATCCCGACCTTCAATTCGTTCTTCAAAATCAGGTAATGGACACCCTCTATAACTTCAACGATTTCATTGAGGTCGGTGCTAAGGTATTCCTTTACGTAGGTATTGGCTTTGCGGTATTCGCAGCTCTCATGATGATGAACTTCATATCCACCTCTATCTCGTATAAGAGACGTGAGATAGGAATTTTGCGTGCCGTAGGTGCGCGTTCGTCCGACGTATTCAAGATATTCTTCAGCGAGGCGGCGATAATAGCGCTTATAACCTACATCCTCTCACTCGCGGCTACGATTTCCGCGACGGTAATAGTCAATACGGTATTGCGTAACCAAGGCATAACTGTCACGCTCGTAAACTTTGGCATAAGACAGATAATACTTATGCTGCTGGTTAACGTAGCGGTTGCCGCAATAGCAAGCTTCTTCCCCGTATGGAACATAGCAAGACGTAATCCTATTGACGCAATAAAGAACAAATAACAAAAAATCCCCGCCGACCCTTCGGCGGGGATTTTTTGTAAGATAAAGACTGTAATATAATCATTGACACATAAGTAAAAATATGCTATAATATTTTTGCTTTTGGGGTTGACAATACGACGCCTTTGTGGTAATATAGTATTGAAAACTACTTAAGGCGGTAAACATCACACAGCGTAAGAGGAGAAGCGTCAAAATGGATAAACGCAAGGTAATATATTATACCGATGAGCTCAACGACGAGTTCTCCGTAGCTGTGATAACTCCTAAGCGTATCGACGGTGATTACGTCTACTGCCACAATACGATATGGAAGAAATTCACTCGTTTTTTCTGGTATAGAATAGTCGCAACTCCGCTCGCTCTTGGATATTTGAAATTCAAATTCCACCACAAGGTCGAGAACAGAGAGATACTCAAAAAATACCGTAACACGGGATACTTTTTGTACGGAAATCATACGCAGGATATAGGAGACGCTCTTATTCCAAACGTGCTTGATATTCCTAAGCAGACATACGTTATAGTCCACCCCAACAACGTCTCAATGCCCGTTCTCGGCAGAATAACTCCGTCTCTCGGAGCACTTCCCTTGCCAGACGATATGAAGGCATACAGAAACTTTCTGCGCGCTATCGAGACAAGAATAGGAGAGGGCGCAAAGGTGGTTATTTACCCCGAGGCGCACATCTGGCCATTCTACACGGGTATACGCCCGTTCCCCGACGATTCCTTTGTCTATCCCATAAAGCACGGTGTTCCCACCTTCTGCTTTACTAACACATATCAGAAGCGACGTTTTTCAAAGAAGCCGAGGATAGTTACGTATATCGACGGTCCGTTCTTCCCCGACGAGAACATCCCCGCAAGGGATAGAAAAAAAGACTTACGCGATAGAGTTTACGAGCGTATGCGTGAGAGGGCAAAGCTCTCGGACGTTGAATGGATAAAATACATAAAAAGAGAAGAAAAAAATGATTAATATACTGTTTTGCGGAAACGACAAGGTGTTTGACGGCATGTTGACGTGTGCCTTGTCTATACTCAAAAGAACCGACACGAGAGAGCCGTTTTGCTTTTACGTCTATACTATGGACGTCTCTCATCTGAATGAAGGATACGTTCCCGTCACGGAACAGCAGATGAGCTTTTTTGAGGGGGTCATAAAGCAATATAACGACCAAAATAAAGCGGTGAAGGTAGACGTCACCGATATCTATATGAAAGAATTCAGCGGTTGCCCCAATGAGGGAGCGTACTGCTCTCCCTACACGCTCATAAGACTTTTTGCGGATATGGTTGACGGCATGCCGGATAAGCTGCTTTATCTTGATGCCGACATTATGTTCAACAGAGATATCTGTTTGCTGTACGGCACGGATGTTGAAGGCTACGAATATGCTGCAGCAAGAGACCACTACGGTAAGTATCTTATAAGTCCCAACTACGTAAACGCGGGGGTCTTGCTGTTTAATATGGCGGAAATAAGGCGCACTGGATTGCTATCAAAGGCGCGTGATCAAATAAGATCAAAAAAGCTCACCTTTGCGGACCAAAGTGCCATTATAAGGTCGACCACACGCAAAAAAATGCTTGCGCAAAAATTCAACGATCAAAAGTTTTTACACAAGCACACGGTCGTCAGACATTTCTCAAAAAGAATGTTCTGGCTTCCCTATCCACACACCGAAAACATAAAGCAGTGGCAAATAGATAAGGTAAAAAAAGTATTTGGATATACCTGCTTTGATGACATTTTTGAAGAATATGTTTCGTTAAAGAAGCGTTTTGACGAGGAGACAAAAAGCAATGGAAAATAAGATAATACCGATTTTTTACGCATGTGACGACAACTTTGTAAAATACACCATAGTTTCTATGAAATCTATGATACTTAACGCTTCAAAGGATTTCAAATATAAGCTGTACATACTCCACACGGGCATCACCGAGGGTATGATGGACAAAGTGTATGAGCTTGCAAACGATAATTTTGAGATATCCTTCCAGGACGTAACGAATTATCTGCACTCCATTTCCGACAAGCTTCCCATACGCGACTATTACTCAAAGACCACATATTACAGACTGTTTATTGCAGAGATGTTCCCCGAATACGACAAAGCTGTTTATATTGACAGCGACACGGTAGTCCAGGGAGACATCAGCGAGCTGTATAATACAAACATAAGAGACGCATATCTTGGAGCGTGCCACGAGCAGGCGATGGTGCAGGTGGACGAATACGGAACGTACGTCGAAAAGGTTATCGGTATATCCCGCTACAATTTCTTTAACGCAGGTATACTTCTTATCAACTGCGACCAGTTCAGACTTCACTTCATACTTGATAAATTCATTCAGTATCTCCACACCTACAACTTTGTCGTGACCCAGGATGAGGATTACCTCAATCTTATTTGTAAGGACCACGTATACTGGCTCGATCAGCGCTGGAATACCGAAATATTCGGTGATATACCCTACCCCATAAGCGAGGCAAAGATACTTCACTATATAATGACGAGTAAGCCTTGGCATTACCATGACTGCCGTCACGGAGATATCTTCTGGAAGTACGCTGAGCAGACGTCGGTTTATGAGGAGATACTTGACGTGCTCAACTCCTACACGGACGATCTGAGAGAAAGAGACAGAATATCCTGCGACAACCTCTTGCAGCTTGCTGTAAAAGAAACGCAGAGAGACGATAACTTCCTTAATCGCGTAAACCGCGAAAAGAGAGCAAAGGATAGAGTTGATATCGTAAAGAAGATAGAACAGTTTGAGAGAGAGGGGCGCTTCGACGAAGACGTTGAGGAGGATCCGCCCTCACGCGAGCTCCTTCCCGAGGATATCGAATATATCCGCAAGGGCACGAGCGAAAGACTTAAGACAAAGTTTGCTTATATGATGGCGCGTCGCTTTGTAAATCAGCTTATCGACGAAAAGAAGCTCATTGTCAAAGAGATAAAGGGTCTTGAAAATTTCAAAGCGCTTGACAGCGGCGCGGTTATCACCTGCAACCACTTCAACGCGTTTGACAGCTTCGCAATACAGTTAGCCTACGAGGCAGCAGAGCAGCCTGACAGAACCTTCTACAGAATTATAAGAGAGGGTAACTACACGTCATTCCCCGGATTCTACGGCTTCCTTATGCGCCATTGCAACACCTTGCCTTTGTCCTCAAACCGCAAGACCATGAACAAGTTTACAGAGGCTGTAAACACAGTTCTTAAGGAAGGACATTTCGTGCTCGTTTATCCCGAGCAGAGCATGTGGTGGAACTACCGCAAGCCAAAGCCTCTTAAGAGCGGAGCTTACATTTTCGCGGCAAGAAACAACGTGCCCGTGCTTCCCTGCTTCATAACCATGAAAGACACGGACATTATGGGAGATGACGGATATTTCGTTCAGGAATATACCATCCACATAGCTCCCCCGATATATCCCGATCCCGAGCTCAATTACCGCAAGAATTTTGCGATGATGATGGAAAAGAACGCCGAGGTTTGGAAGAATATCTACGAGAAAGAGTACAATATTCCGCTGGAATACACAACGGAAAAGCCTACCGAGTAAAAACAAAAGCCGACCTGTTTCAGGTCGGCTTTTTACGTTTTTACTATAATTATTCGGATTTCTTCGTTTTTAAATCATCCTACCTGAGCACCGTATTTAATACCCTTTGCTTTTTTGGCCGAAGCTCCGTTATCACGAGCGTCAAGCGAGGGTCTGTCATCAAAATCAGCGACCATTCCGTCAGATGGCTCATACAGTTCAAATATTTCTACCGTATTGTGTTCCCTTACAAGCTCACCCGGCACGTAAAGAGAGAGCTGAGGACCAACGTACCAATATCTTCCGAGACAAAAGCCGTTGATATAAACAACACCCTTCTTCCAATCCTTCATATTGATAAAGGTGTCTACTCCCGCTTCAGCGTCAAACTCGCCCTTGTATATCGCAGGGCGTCCTTTCTTTGCAGGGAGCGTGTAATCCGCTTTCGCTACGTTCTCTGCCTTCATAGGAAGCGAATAGTTGAGCCAATTTGCGAGGTGCGCGAAGTTGTAGTGCTCCTTGTTGGGAGTACCGTCGTCGTTAAGAATATTGAACTTGACATATCCGACTATTCCCTTTTCGTCGTGCAGCATTCCGTGACCGTAATTGACGCGCCCAAGATTTTCAACGAGTATATCAAGCTTCATTCCTTCTTTGGGGATCTTAAAGCGAATGGGCGGACAATCCCTGTCACGCATATACGTACCAAGATATTCTCCGTTACCGTAAACAAGCGCGTAATCGTGAAGTCCGTCTATAAAGAGCTCGCGCAGATAATCGTCCGCGTGCGTAAGCTTCGTGGAGTAAAGTACGTAGCCGTAAGCCTGTTCAAGATACTCAAAGGTCTGCGGCTCACCCGAGCGTGTACACTTGACGGCCAAATTATCAAGATTATCAAAGAGATCTGCGCTCTTTGTCAGCTTTACGTTTTGTATGCTCTGCGTCCTCACGGGAGCTGAGAGCTCCCACTCGTCAGTGCCGCCAAACTCAAAGCCGCGTCGCTCCATATCCTCCTTGACTGCCCTTTTGAGAGCGTAATACTTGGGTGTAGGCTCTCCGTACTCCGTCACCATAGCGTCAACATCATAGCTCTGCGCAAACGGAACGTACGCGTAATAGCTGTTCTGCTCCCAGGGGAACTCGTCAACCTTTCCGCCCTTGTATTTTCCGATAAGCGCGCCGTTCATAAATCCGAAGTCGCTTCCTCCCGCGAACATATAGTAGCTCATGTACACGGGAAACGGTTTGTTCATACTGTACTTGAACTTTTCGACCACCTCTTCGGGTGTCTGACGGATAAAATGTCCGCCCGACTGCTGAGCGCGTCCCACCCAAAACTCACCCATCATCGCAGGCTTATCGGGTTGGTATTCAAGTATATTTGCAACAGCCGTGTCCGTAAGTTTATGCATATCAACAAGTGTCCAGTATTCGGGACGGTTGCCGTCACGGAGCTTGAATTTTTCAAAGCCCGAGGTGGTATAGAAAGGCACGTCAACTCCCATCTCGGTCATCATATCTCCCAAAAGTCGCAGATACTCGTTATCGTTGCAAAAGCTGCCGTATTCGTCCTCAACGTTTACCGAGATTATAGGACCGCCATTGGTGGAAAGATAAGGAATTATCTTAGGTATTAGCTGTTCAAAATAGCGTCTTACACATCCCATAAACTGCTCGTCACTCGTTCGTATCGAAAGTCCTCTCTTGTTTCTCAGCCAATAAGGAAGTCCGCCAAAATCCCATTCACCACAAATATACGGTGTAGGACGGAACAGCACCTTGAGATCAAGCTCCGCGCAGATATCGAGAAATTCGCAAAAATCGAGATTGTCGTCAAAACGGAACTGTCCCTCTTCTGGCTCGTGAAGATTCCATACGGAATACGTTTGTATGGCGGTAAGTCCGAAATCCTTTGCGAGCTGAAGTCTCCGTCTCCAACCGCTCTTGCGTATTCTGAAATAATGAATCTCACCTGCGATAAGATAAAAGGGCTTATCGTCCAGAAAAAGCCCTTCTTTTTCAATTCTGAGTAAATACTTTTTCATAATCTTACCATTAAAGTACATTTATCATTATCAGTGCCACAAATGATAGCGCAACACCCAATATACATCGCAAATTTATCTTTTCTTTAAAAAACACCGCCGACATCAGCATAGATAGCACAACAGCACCCCCTTGATATAACGGATATATCTCGGTTGCCGTCAGTCGCGTTGCCGCAAGGGTCTTGAAATAAGAATTCAAAAACAGGCAGATCGCCATAACAAGCACATAACCGATTATAGGCTTTATCACGTCAGCAGGTCGCTCAACCCGAGACGTTTTTTTCTCCCTTGCACGGAATATAAGGCAGCATATTCCAAGCGCAAGTGCGGCAAACAAATACGTATACAAATTGAATACCGCCACGTCCCCGCCCGATGTTTTTGTCAACAGCTTTTGCGCAAGATCTGTTACACCGTTTGAAACAGCGCAAACAGTAAGCAATACCAATGCCTTGAACGTCATTTTTCCCTTTATCGAGATATTGTACGTGCACATTATGTACCCCGCAATGACCAAAAGAGCTATTCCTATGCCCTGGGTGAGCTTGACAGGCTCGTCAAATAATACAGCGCAAAACGTAATGGGCAGTATTGCGCCTATAAGCAAAAATACATCCACCATCATATATGCGCCCTCTCTGACCGACAACAGCCAGCTTACCGTAAACAGAGCTGTTCCCACACCTGCCAAGGCAGCTATTGCCAGAACTGCCCCGTTAGGCGCAAGTGCATTCGGGGAGCTTTTTAGCAGTACTATAAACAAACCTATAAAAATACAAAAAAGCATTCTTAAGGTATTTACCATCATAGCGTCGGAAATCTGCTTTATTCCTGCGCTAGACCTCTTTCCGCAATATCCCTTTATAATTCCGCACACAAGTGCTACAGTTAAAAACAAGTATCCCACAAAGCAAATTCCTCTCATTGTAATAAAAAAATTATAACACAATCCTCCTCTTTGTAGAATTATTAAATTTGCTATTTATATATAAAATATTGCTATTTGTCTTGACAAAAGCTCTTTGCGGATATATACTGAATAAAAGATAACCACGGAGATATTTATGAAATTTTATAATGCGCGAAATAGTTTTATGGACGAGGAGCGCTTCGCGCCTCTTTTCATCAACGGCTGTGGCATCTCGCAGGACGTTTCTTTGTCACAAGGAGCCCGAGGTATTTGCCGCCCCAACGGCAGAGAAGACTACCAACTTATATATGTTATAAGTGGTTATATGACCGCAAAATTTGTCGGCAATAAGCAAACCGTTATCCCCAAGGGAACACTGATACTCTACAAACCGCAAGAGCCGCAGATATACTCTTATCCCAAAGATGACTTCTGCAGTTTCTTTTGGATACACTTTGGCGGAGAAACCGCCGACGAGCTTTTGCGCGCTTGTGGCTTATATAAAAAAAACTGCTACTACCTACCCGAGTGCGAAAATGCGTTGCGTATAATAGAGCAGATAGGTTCGGAGATAACTCACAAGCTCCCCTCCTACCAACTAAGACTGATGGGGCTATTCTGTCATCTTTTGACTACGCTCTCGCGAACAGGAGCTTATGGCGAAGTAAACAAGCTGTTTATCAAGCTATCTCCTGCTCTGAAGGAGATAGAGAGCCGTCCGCACATATGCCACAGCATAGACGAATACGCCAATATGTGCCATATGAGCAAATATCACTTCATCCGTGAATTCAAAAAGTTCAAGGGTAGCTCTCCCATACAGTACCGCAATACGCTTTGCATGACGCACGCTGCTGAGTTGCTCGAGAGCACTGATATGTCCATATCGGAAATATCAGTAGCGATAGGCATTGACAATCCTCTTTATTTCAGCAAAAAATTCAAGGACTTTTACGGTCATTCACCCATCTGCTACAGGCATATGACAGCTTTAAAAAAATAAAAGCAAAAATATTTGATTTTTTTCAAAAAAGGTATTGCAAAATGAGGAAAGTTGTGGTATTATATATAACTGTATGAATGAATGCGGCTGCGTACCCTCTCATACGCGCCCAAGATTTTTACCACAAATTCTAACGGAGGTGAATTTCAATGCCGAATATCAAGAGTGCAAAGAAGCGTGTTCTTGTCATCAAGACAAAGACTATGCAGAACAAGATCTTCAAGACCCAGCTCAAGAACGATATCAAGAGATATCAGGCTGCTGTTGCAGAGGGTAACACCGAGGCTGCTCAGGCTACCTACAAGGCTGCTGTAAAGAAGATCGACCAGGCTGCTGCTCGCGGAATCATCCACAAGAACGCAGCTGCCCGTAAGAAGAGCCAGTTTACAAAGGCGCTCAACAACATGTAATATTAACCGTGTGTAGACTCTCACCTCTATGCACGGTTATTTTACTTTATACGATCAATCTCATCAAAAAAGAGCAGACCGCAAAAGCTTATCTTTTGCATATCTGCTCTTTTCTTATTTATCGAAAGACTTACTCAGTTCTTGCCTTTCATATAATTCTTTATTGCCTCGAGCGACTCATCGCTTATGACGTGCTCGATCTTGCAAGCATCTTCAGCCGCGACATCAGCGGAAACGCCAAGGTTCACGAGAAACGCGCTTATCTCGGTGTGTCTGTCATATATCTTCTCAGCAACCGCTCTTCCCTCGTCCGTCAAGGTAAGAAAGCCGTGCTTATCCGCAACAACGTATCCGCCTTCTCTGAGAAGTCCGAGAGCACGGCTGACACTGGGCTTTGAATATCCCAAATACTCACATATATCAATCGCTCTTACAGAGCTTGAATTCTTCGAAAGAACGAGAATACTCTCAAGGTACATTTCTCCCGATTCCTGTAAATGCAAGGCTATCCCTCCTTTGCTATCGTGTTTGTTTAATTATATCATACATCAAGCAAAAAATCAATAGCAATTTTTCTTTTCACACAGCGCCCTCAAAGAAAGTCTTTACTTCGTAAAAATAGCCTTCCATATCGTGCGGAAAGCACAGTCCGTGGTCCGCTCCGTGTGTTATCACCAACCTTTTTTGGGAAGATGCGCACGCCTCAAAATTTTCAACGCTCATATAGCACGGAACAAACGAATCGGCATCTCCGTGAAAGAATATTATCGGTACACGGCATTTTTTCATGGATTTTATCGGCGATATACGTTCGGGGTCAAAGTGTCCGAAAACAATAGCTCCTATTCTCGCGAACGGATAAAAGACGTTTGCGGGCAAGCGTTTGTCTCTCATGACCTTTTTTATTATAGCTTTTGTTGACGTAAAACCGCAGTCCGCTATAATACCCACAACGTTTTTCGGTAGTTCGTAGCCGGAGGCATTCATAACGGTTGCCGCTCCCATTGAAACACCCGTAATGAATATCTCTGCATCCTTATCTATTTCGCTTATAACAAAATCTATCCAAGAAAGACAATCTATGCTCTCCTTCGCTCCAAAGGTTATGACCTTTCCCTCGCTTCTTCCGCTCGCCCTATTGTCCACCATCAACACGTTATGTCCCATAGCCAAGCTATTGAACATTATTCCGCAAAAATCCCTCTCTCCGCTTCCGCGATATCCATGAAAAAGTATTTCCACAGGTGCTCCTTTTTGGTATTCGTAATACTTCCCTCTCAGACTCAGCTCGTCATATGATACCAAGCTGACGTCGATATACGGCATAGCGCGTATCTCCCTCATAAGAGCGACCATATTCTCACGGTGAGGATCGTATGCCTCTCCATCAAAGGTCTCAAATTCATCTTCTCCCAAGGGTCTTCTCTTTTTTGAGTAAAATATCCGAAAAAAGCAGATACAAGTAACAGACAAAGAAAAGGCTACGACCGCCCCTCCTGCAAAAAATAATATCACCGTTCCTACCAAGGGCTTGTCCTCCAATATAACCGTATGTAAATATTATTGTTAACAAAGCCCTCTCGGTATTCAAAAAAGCAAGGACAAAGCTCTAAAAAGCTTTGCCCTTGCACACTTTATCATTACTTATTTTTCTTTTTACTCTTTATCATAAATGCCGTCTCAAACGCCAACAGCACCGCTATTGCGGCTATCCAAAGATAAACGAATACATTTCCTATCTGGGTGTAAAGCGTCTTGTGTGAGTTTACCTCGACCTCACCTATGACCATTCCGTCAACAAGCGGTTCAAGCTCGCACACCACCTTGCCCTTGTCCGTGATTATAGTGGAAATACCGGTATTTGCCGCTCTTGCCACGTATCTTCCGTTTTCTATCGCGCGAAGCTGTGCTTGAGCGTTATGCATATAAAGTGCCGCAGAATCAGAGAACCAAGAGTCGTTTGTTGAAAGGCATATTACCTGCGCTCCTTTTTTCGTTGCGTCTCTTGCGAGCTCCTCGTATATCGAGTCAAAGCAAATAAGGCTTCCGACGTTTGCTTCTTCAAGCACTATAACGTTCGCCTCACTTCCCGCAAGCACGTCCTCCTCGCTCATAACAAGCTCCGCAAGAGGCGGTATTATCACCTCAAACACCTCTTTGAAGGGTACGAACTCTCCAAACGGAACAAGTCTTCTCTTGGAGTACACCGTCTCGTGAAAGCTTCCGTCGGGCAAAATAGCTATTATGGAGTTGTACTCTCCGTCAAGCTCCTCGTCCTCGGTAAACGCTCCGACAAGAATCGTCACGCCTGCCTCCATAGCAAGCTCGGAGCAAAATTCTCCGTAGCTGTCATCGGGCTCGATCACGTACGGCAGCGCGGTCTCGGGCCACACGACTATATCCGCGCCTTCCTGCGCCGCTTTGAGCGTAAGCTCTTCGTAAATATCATATGTCTTTTGCGTGCTTCCCACGCTCCATTTATCAAGAGAGGATACGTTACCCTGAATAGCGGCTATTTTTATCGTTCCCTCATTTTTGCTGTCAATAAAGTAAAGTGCCGTTCCAGCGCCGTACTGAAATACCAATACAGCAGCTGCACATATCCCCATAAGCTTGAGCGATTTTCTTTCAAGCAGCGCATACGCGATACATAGATTGACCGCAACAATAGCAAAAGTGATAAAGTACGATCCAAAGAGCGATGCGGTCTGCAAACCGACTATGTATTCCGACTGACCTATCGGCAATCTTCCCCACGGAACGCCCCACCAACCAAGAGTTTGCGTCCATTCGTAGACCGCCCATATTCCCGCCACGCAGAACGGGCGAAGAAGCCTTTTTTCGCTTAGAAAACGAGTTCTGAGACAAAGGCGAACGACCATAAACATAAGTCCGCCAAATAAAGCCTGAAGCGCGGAAAGTCCTATACTGCCGGCAAGCACGACGGCAAGCGCTGCTACGGGTGTCATTCCGTAGATAAAATCAAGCGGATAGAGATTTACGAACCAATGAAAAACTACGACGTAATAACAGAAGAAGAAGAAAAACCCATATCCGTAAGTTCCTCTCATTCTCGTGTGAGGAGCGTCCGCCTCGGAAAGCAAAAAGATACCGACAGGAATGAGCGTCACCCACTCTAAAAACCCGAGCTTCGGGAACACGAGCATAAGCCCCGTCAGCACTCCGCCTATCGCAAGCAGGAGAAATCTGTATATTCTTTTTTCAGCAAAAGCATTTACGTTCATACGAACCATATCTCCTTTTTGTCCAGGCAAAATTCTCTACCCTCAAGATAGGAAAGGCTGTTCTCGGTCTTTGTCTTTGGGAATATCAACTTATATGCATACAAAGCCTGATATTTGAATCCCCCCTTGCGGTCATCTCGGTTAACACCGTATTTTCCGTCGCCCACCAACGGGTTTCCTATATGCGCCATATGCGCTCTTATCTGGTGAGTTCTTCCCGTGAAAAGCTCTATTTCGACAAGTGTTGTATCCCCTCGTCTTTCAAGCACGGTATAACCCGTCATTATATCCTTAGCTCCGTCAAAATATCTGTCTCTGACCTCGACCGTATTTGTCTTTGAGTTTTTTCTGAGATAGCCCTTGATTATATCCTTGCTTTTAGGCGGAACACCGTGAACAAGACAAAGATAGTGTTTTCTGACCTCACCGTTCTTTATCTTTGCGTTCATATCGCGCAAAGCCGCGGCATTTTTTGCGGCGATAACTATACCGCCCGTATTTCTGTCAATTCTATTGCAAAGAGAAGGCGCAAAGGATTGCTCCTCATCGGGATCGTATTCCCCCTTAGCGTAAAGATACGCCTTAACGTGCATTATGAGCGTATTCTCTCCACCGTCGGTATCCTCGTGAACAAGCACGCCAGGACGCTTATTGAGAAGCATTATATTGTCGTCCTCATAAAGTATATTGAGCTTCGGGGTGATACGCGAGAGTGCTCCGTCGTCCTTTTCGGGATTTTCAAAGAATTCGTCTCTTATAAAAAGCTGTATCTCGTCACCCTCGCAAAGCACGTATGCCTGCTCCGCTCTTTTGCGATTGACCTTGATCTTCTTTGTTCTTATGCACTTATACATCATCGAAGCAGGCAAGCCCTTGACCGCCTTTGTAAGAAACTTATCAAGTCTTTGTCCAGCATCGTTCTTCGCTATGCGAATTATTCTCATAAATTTAGCAAGGGACTGCACGCACAGTGCAGTCCCTGTCCTTCCTTAAAGTGTTCCGAATATTCTGTCGCCCGCGTCGCCAAGACCGGGAACGATATATGCGTGTTCGTTAAGGCACTCGTCAAGAGCCGCCGTGTATATATCAACGTCGGGATGAGCCGCCTGAACCTTTGCAACTCCCTCGGGAGCAGCAACCAGACACATAAAGCGAATGTTCTTGCAGCCTCTCTCCTTGAGCATTGTCAGCGCGTCCGCTGCTGAGCCGCCTGTTGCAAGCATGGGGTCAACAAGTATAACTATTCTGTCTTCGATATCGTGAGGAAGCTTGCAGTAATACTCAACGGGCTGATGCGTTTCGGGGTCACGGTAAAGACCGATATGTCCGACCTTAGCAACGGGAACAAGGCTCTGAAGTCCGTCAACCATTCCAAGACCTGCGCGAAGTATAGGAACAATAGCAAGCTTCTTTCCCGACACCGTCTTTGCCGTCATTTTAGTGATAGGCGTTTCTATAACTATATCCTCAAGAGGCAGGTCGCGTGTAAGCTCATATCCCATGAGCATCGCGATCTCGTTAAGAAGCTCGCGGAAATCCTTGGAGCCCGTTCTTTTATTACGCATAATAGAAAGCTTGTGTACTATAAGAGGGTGATCAACTACGTGAAGCTGGCTCATTTTAATTCTCCTTAAACATATAAAAAATACTGTCTTTTCGACACTACCATTATAATATATTTTTCCCCTTTTTTCAAGTACTTTTTCAATATTTCTAAATATCGCTTTTTATATTTACAAATTGTGCAAAACGTGATAAAATATATGTATCTTTGATAGGAGTTGATAAAATGCCGAATATAGATATGACCGTGGGTATATACACCCTCGGCTGTAAGGTAAATCAATACGAATCGCAAGCAATTGCCGAGGCACTCGAGAAAAAAGGCTTTTCCATAATCGAGCCGTCACACGTTTGCGACGTGTACGTTATAAACACGTGCACAGTTACTGCCGAGTCCGACAGAAAGGCTCGCCAGTTCATTCGCAGAGCAATATCGGCAAATCCCGATGCATACGTGTTGGTAACGGGCTGTATGGCACAGACTGCCGCTGAAAAGGTGGCAAAGATCGATGGAGTTGACGCTGTTGTAGGTAACACCGATAAGCTCTTTATAGCGGAGATAGCGGAGAGCCTTGTGCGCGGCGGTAGAAAAAACGAAATCGCTCAAATAAAGGTCTCAAATATCGCTACCGCGCCCTTTGAAAAAATGAACATAACAAAATTCGAACGTACCCGAGCGTATGTCAAAATAGAGGACGGATGTGAGAGCCACTGCACTTATTGCATAATCCCCGCAGCGCGCGGAAGGATACGTTCAAAAGCTCCCGACGACGTGTTACGGGAGGTGGAGGAGCTTACGCGCGGCGGTTGTCGCGAGGTGGTGCTTACAGGAATAGAAACTGCGTCCTACGGAAAGGATCTCGGCGGAATAGACCTCGCTTCTCTTCTCTGCAAGGTAGACAAGATAGAGGGCATAGGCAGAGTGCGTCTGGGGTCACTTGACCCCTCTCTAATCAAGCCGAAATTCGTAGAACAGATAGCAGGGCTACACTCACTTGCTCCTCATTTTCATTTGTCGCTTCAAAGCGGAAGCAACGCCGTGCTTGCATCCATGAAACGCAAATACAACGCCGAAATGGCAGCACGCGCAATGGAGCTTTTGAGAGAAAGTATACCTAATGTAAAATTCACGACCGATATAATCGTCGGCTTCCCCGGTGAGACGGAAGAAAACTTTCTCGAAACGGTTGGATTTGTAAAGAACGCAGGCTTCCTGACAACGCATATCTTCCCGTATTCCAAGCGTGAGGGCACTCCAGCAGCCGCTATGAGCGGACAGATACAAAAAGCAGAAAAGAGCCGCCGTCTCCACGTGCTTTCCGAGATAGAGGCACTTTCACGCCGAGAAATACTTGAGCATGAAATACGCAAGGGACGTATAGCGGAGGTGCTTTTTGAAAGCTACCGTAACGGTATCGCCATAGGACATACCGCAGATTTTATTGAAGTGCATCTTCCTATGGATAGACCCTTGCACGCTGAGCTTATCACAGTAAAGCTGTGCTCCACCGACGGTAATGTTTGCTCTGCTCAGCCGCTGTAACGCGCTTTTTACAAAAATATAAATAAATTTTTATTTTTTTCAAAAAAGCTCTTGCATTTTTTTTCGAGTTATGATATAATAGCAAATGTTCTATGGAATTATTTCACAAAGTCAATGTGCGACAGGCGCATTATAGGGAGGTGTCATTATGGCAAAGTGCAGCATTTGCGGAAAGGGAGTAGTTTTCGGACAGTCCGTTTCACACTCACATCGCAAAACAAACAGAACATGGAAGCCCAACATCCGCAAGGTAAAGGCAATCGTTGACGGTACACCTAAGACCGTTGCAGTTTGTTCTCGTTGCCTTCGTACCATCAAGAAGGACAGAGCTTAAGGCTTTTTAAAGTTGGTAATAGAAAAAGCAGATCACAGTCATCGCAAAAGCGATAGGCGTGCGGATCTGCTTTTTTTATTTCCACCGTGTATATTTTATTGACATATGGGGTTTTTTTGTGATATAATTTTATGTAATAACCTTGATATCCTCGTCAACTATCTCCGATGAGACAAAGGATGCATTTCTTTCGGATAATTTCAAAGTTGCCTTTGACAGCGTTTCTATATTCGTAGATGCGCTTGTGATATGGGGCATTTGCGCGGCAATATCGTTTATAGTATGCTATATAGCGACTATGCCTAAAAAGGCGAGGGACCCAAACAAGGAGGTTTTATGGCAATTCTTGAAGCAACAGATATAATCAAGCGATATAAACGCGCGGGATACACTGTCACGGCGCTAAACAGAGCATCTATAAAGGTAGAAGAAGGAGAATTTGTCGCCATAACGGGCGTTTCGGGCTCGAAAAAAAGCACGTTCATCAATATATGCACTGAACTTGACACGGCAAACGCAGGCTCTGTTATACTCGGCGGAAAGATAATTACCGCAATGAAGGACGGCGAGTTCACGCAATACAGAGAAAAGAAACAGATGACTTACGCACTTGTAGACTGTCGAATGAGAGAGGCTGAAAAGAAGGCTTTGCACTCATACGCGGATAAGGTCATTTCCCTGCCGCCACTGTCATCTCTCCCCACGCCCGTTGCCTCTCACCCCGATATGCTGCTCTTTTCCTACGCAAAAAATATATTTACGTGGCAGAGCTATGCCAAGGAGCAGGCAGAGATTTTCTCGGAGCTTGAAGGTGCGGGATATAAAGTGGTAACAATAGACGAGATACCGTCGGATAAATACCCCTATGACGTTCCCCTGAACTGCGCGGTGGTCGGAGAATATCTTATAGCGAATACAAAGACTATGTCCAAAAAGGCAAAATCGTTCGCCGAGAACGCTCATTTGAAGATAATACACACAAATCAAGGCTATGCTAAATGCTCGACCTGTGTAGTATCCGATAACGCTATTATCACATCTGATACGTCGATACACGCGCTTGCAAAGAAAAACGGCATCTCTTCTCTGCTCGTAAGCTCGGACGGAGTACGCCTTGACGGATATGATAAAGGATTTATCGGCGGAGCGTCGGGTAGCGACGGACAAAATGTATTTTTCTGCGGAGACCTTACAAAACACCCCGACGGAAAGCGCATAGTTGCGTTTTGCGAGCAACACGGCAAAAAAGCGGTCTCACTATCCCGCGAGCCGCTTTATGATTATGGAACGGTAATATTCTTGAAGATATAAAATAGAAAAAATCCCGATGGAATAAGTCCATCGGGATTTTTATTTTATATTAATTCTCGTTCCATATATCCACACGTAAAAGGAAAGAAATCAAATTTTTCAGCTCCAATATGAAGAAAATCAAAAGATTCATACCATTTTCTCAAAATTTGGTTTTCTTCAACTATTCCAATATTCATTTTCAAGCATCCCAAATCTTTTGCAGTTTCAAAAGAGTGCAATAATAATTTTTCACCGATACGTTGATGCCTGTATTCAGGCAAAACACATAAATTGTTAAGCTCACATTCTTGGTTTTTATGTAACAGCAAAGAATAGTATCCAACGATATTTCCGTTTATAACATATTTATACATAGGTCTTTTTTCATTGTTCATTTGCCAAGACAGCCGTTGTTCCGTGGTAGCAAACGCCGTAAAGCGTGGTGCGTTTTCAGCTGTAAAACCAAATTCTTGTGCTACTGTATAAAAGCTATCCTTTATCACATTAACACATTCCTTAACGTCACTTTTTTGTACAGGATATATCATATTAATCCTCCCTTTTATTCTTCTGTATAAAAGCAATCATATTGCCAATTGATAGGATTCTCATACATATACTTAGATATTTTTTCATAGTCATCCTTGTCACGTATAATATGATCATGAAAGCCTCGTTGCCAAACAGTTATATTGCCAAATTTTTTATGAATCTCTTTTGATGCGTTCATTTTTATATATCCAACCACTTTGGATACTATAGAACGACCTCGTAGGGGCGATTCACGAATCGCCCGTAATGCATCATCATTGGTTATCAAAACGATAAGGTGGATATGATTTGGCATAATAACATATTGGTATACCTTAGCCATAGAATGTTTTGAGGGTGTATTTATAAAGCGATCCACAATTTCGCCATATTCCGTCAATTCTATTTCGGGCGATTCGTGAATCGCCCCTACGATATTGGACAAAGTACATTTTCTGTGATTTGTGCATATGGTAATAAAATATGCTCCAGGTGTACTATAATCATAATTTTGCAGTCTCAGACGCTTTCGTTTAGGAAAATCATTTTCTCTATTCATTTTCATCACCCCACACCATTATACCACAAAATCGGCAGAGGCGCAACGCCTCTGCCGAAATATGAAATAAACTTATATTTGATTCGTCCTTAAATCACATCAAAGAACGGTAGAGAGCCTTGATGTCCTCAACGCTTGTCTCCTTGGGGTTACCGGGACGGCAAGCGTCTGCGTATGCAGACTCGGAAAGGAACTGAACGTCCTCTTCCTTAGCGATAGCCTTAAGGTCTGCGGGGATACCAACGTCAGCGGAGAGCTTCTTAACAGCGTCAACTGCTGCCTTGCGGTATTCCTCAACGCTCATATTCTCTGTTCCCTCAACGCCCATAGCCTTTGCGATGTCACGGTACTTCTCGCCCGTAGCCTCAGCATTGTACTCCATAACTGTAGGAAGAAGGATAGCGTTTGCAACGCCGTGAGGTGTGTCATAAAGAGCTCCGAGAGAGTGAGCCATAGAGTGAACTATTCCAAGACCTACGTTGGAGAAGCCCATTCCAGCGATGTACTGACCGAGAGCCATTCCGTCTCTTCCCTCTTTCTCGTTCTTAACGGCTCCGCGAAGCGACCTTGCGATTATCTCGATAGCCTTGAGATGGAACATATCGGTCATCTCCCAAGCTGCCTTTGTGATATATCCCTCGATAGCGTGTGTAAGCGCGTCCATACCTGTTGCGGCTGTAAGACCTGCGGGCATAGAGCTCATCATATCGGGGTCAACAACAGCTACTACGGGAATATCGTGAACGTCAACGCAAACAAACTTTCTCTGCTTTTCAACATCGGTGATAACGTAGTTTATAGTTACCTCAGCGGCTGTACCTGCTGTTGTGGGAACTGCGATTATCGGAACACAGGGGTTCTTTGTGGGAGCAACGCCTTCAAGACTGCGAACGTCCTCATACTCGGGGTTAGCGATAATGATACCGATCGCCTTTGCGGTGTCCATAGAAGAACCGCCACCGATAGCGATGATATAGTCAGCACCGCTCTTCTTGAACGCATCAACGCCTGTCTGAACGTTCTCTATCGTGGGGTTAGCTTTGATGTTGGAATAAACGTCGTATGCGAGAGCTGCGCCGTCAAGAATATCCGTTACCTTCTGAGCAACGCCAAACTTGAGAAGATCGGGGTCTGTGCAAACAAATGCTTTCTTAAAGCCTCTGTTCTTTGCCTCGTCAACGATCGCATTGATCGCACCTGCGCCATGATATGACGTTTCGTTAAGTACTATACGATTTGCCATTGGAATTATCCTCCATAATTCTAAATATTTGTACTTTAATTATACACAATATTTAGCGTCAAGTCAATAGCGTTGACAAAAATCAATTGAATTTTTATCCGTCAGAATATCTTTTTCATTGACATATACGGAAGGATAATGTATAATAATTATGATAAATACTTTGGGGAGGGACTATGAAAAAAACAAGCGTTTCAATTCGAATACTTGCTTTGCTGCTCTCCCTTTTTGCGTGCGTACCGCTCGTATCTTGCTCACCAGGGCAAAAAAAGCATACCGAGACCTATTTTGATTACTTTGATACGTTTTGCACGCTGACTGTCTACTCCTCAAAAAAAGACTTTGAAAAATATAACGGAATTTTCATCTCAGAGCTTGAGACCTGCCATAAGATGCTCGACGTTTACAACACATATGAGGGTATGACAAACCTATGCTCACTAAACGATAACGCAGGCAAAGAGGCTCTTGCTGTGAGCGACGAGCTTTTCGCTTTTCTTGAAAAGTCCGTCCTGCTTTATGAACTGACTGACGGATATACATCCATAACAATGGGGGCGGTAACGTCATTGTGGAAGAACGCTATTGAGGACAAAACGCTACCTGACGAAAACGATCTTGCAGATGCCGCAAAACACACAACGCTTTCCGTGCTTTCACTTGACGCCAATGCCAAGACAGTGCGTATCACAGATGCCGCTGCAAGCCTCGATGCAGGCGCGCTGGCGAAGGGCTATGCCGGCGACAGGATACGCACGGCATTGATAGAGGCAGGGTGTGAGAGCTTTCTTATAAATCTCGGCGGAAATCTCACCGCCCACGGAGAGAAGCCCGACGGCAGCGCATTTGTGGGAGCTATCGACGATCCCCTAACTCAATCTCCACTCAACGCGAGCCTTCATCTAAGTGATATGACGCTGTCTACCAGCGGCTCCTACCACAGAGGCTTTGAGGAAGGCGGCAGGCGATACCACCACATAATCGATCCGTATACACACGCGCCACAAAACATTTACGTATCGGTCAGCGTACTCTGCTCCGACGGTATTACGGCAGACGCTCTTTCTACCGCATTGTTTTCTATGAGCTATGACCGTGCAAGGTCATTTGCGGACGAGCTTGCCAACACCGAGGCAGTGTGGATATTTGCTGACGGAAGTGTAAAGAGCACTTCGGGAATAACCCTCAACTGACACTTTGGAGGTAATTTTGAAAAAAACAGATATAATACTCCTCGTTTCGGTAGTACTTGTTGCCGCTGTTACTTTGACGCTCACCTATATCTTGCTTAGCGGTAAGGGAGAGGTTGTAGTTGTCACAGTCGACGGTGAGGAATACGCAAGACTTCCGCTTGATGAGGACACACAGCTCACCATAACCTCAAAAAACGGCACGAACGTGCTTATAATAAAGGACGGTGAGGCGTATATCAGCGAGGCATCCTGCCCCGATAAGATATGCGTCAGCACGGGAAAGGCAGACGAGGTAAAGTCGATAGTTTGTCTACCTAACAGAGTAACGGTCAGAGTGGAGAGTGAATGATATGAGGATAAGTGTAAAAAAGCTCGCCATATGCGGAGTGCTCAGCGCGCTTGCTCTCGTGCTCGGATATCTTGAGCATCTTGTGCCGCTCCCCATAGGCATTTACGGCATCAAGCTCGGACTTGCAAATCTTGCGGTAATAGTGCCGCTTTACCTTGTTGGTGCCCCTGCGGCAATAGCTATAAACACAGTTAGGATACTGCTCTCTTCTCTGCTCTTTGGTAACACAGTCTCGCTATGGTACAGCCTTGCGGGAGCGGCTCTCTCGATAACCGCTATGCTTGCATTAAAGGCTACCGACAAATTCAGCGCAATGGGAATCAGCATATGTGGCGGTATCACGCATAATATCGGACAAATGATAGTTGCGGTGATACTCGTAGATAATCTTAAGATCGCTTTCTATCTGCCCGTACTGCTCATATCAGGCGCGCTTACGGGAGCGATAATAGGAGCGTGCGCTTTGCCGATAATTAAAAACAAGTACTTAATAAAGCTTTGCTCATAAACCAAGTTGAGCAAAAATTTGATATTTTCAGTCAAATCACTTATATACAAGTACAAATGCGGATGCTATAATAGAAGTAACATAAAATATTTGTTTGGAGGTTATTATGCTCGATAAACATTTAATTGCAACCTGCTTCCCCGTTGCAGACGAGGCAAACATAGTAAAATTCAAGAATTACAGAGTGACAGTGCTCGCCGACAGACTCTTCAGGATTGAGCGTGACAAGGACGGTATCTTCACCGACGAGGCAACTCAGTCTGTTTGGTTCAGAAATATGACAAAGCAAAAATTTGCTGTTTTAAAGAGTGACGACGCACTCAAGATAAAGACAGACAAGGTCACTCTCGTTCTCACGGAGACGCTTGAGGACAGCTACGTCCTTATGGGACGCAAAAAGGTAGCTATTAATAACGATGCCAACCTCCTCGGCACGTACCGTACGCTTGACGCCTGCAATGGAGACAGATACGTCGGAAATCAATGCGAGTTTGACGAGCCCGTAAAGCTCGAGACGGGCGTTATTTCCAAGAATGGAGTTGCGGTATTTGACGACACAAGGACGCTCATTCTCCGAGACGACGGAAAGATATACGCAAGACGAGAGACCGAGCTCGATATCTACGTTTTCGCATACGGCAAGCAATACAGAGATGCCCTCAACGCCCTCTATATGATAACGGGATGCGTTCCAAAGATACCGAAATTTGCTCTCGGAAACTGGTGGAGCCGCTACTATGCATACACCGACAAGGAGTATCTGCATCTGCTCGATAAGTTCGAGAACGCAGACGTTCCGCTCACAGTCGCTACCATTGATATGGACTGGCACTATTCGGGAGATGTGTCGAGATACTTCGACTTCCCCGAGGGTACTGAAGAAGACAAAAAAACATGGCTAAAAAAGGGTGGTTGGACAGGCTACTCTTGGAACAAGAATCTTTTCCCTGACTATAAGGCATTCCTCAAGAAGATTCAAGAGAAAAATCTCAAGATAACGCTCAATCTCCACCCCGCAAGCGGTGTTCGTTTCTTTGAGGATCAGTACGAGGAAATGGCAACGGCTATGGGTATCGACCCCGCAACCAAGATGTACGTTCCCTTCAACATAACCGACGATAACTTTATCAACAACTACTTCAAGATACTGCACAAGCCCTATGAGCGCGACGGCGTTCACTTCTGGTGGATGGACTGGCAGCAAGGCACCGAGACCGCTCTCGCGGGACTCGATCCCCTCTGGGCACTCAACCACTATCATTACCTCGATAACGGCGTTTATCACGAGCCGCTTCTGCTCTCCCGCTACTCGGGTATAGGCTCGCATCGTTATCCTCTCGGATTCTCGGGAGATACGTTTATTACGTGGAAGTCCCTTGAGTATATTCCCTACTTCACCGCAACCGCATCCAACGCGGGATACACCTGGTGGAGTCACGATATCGGCGGACACTTCCGCGGATATAAGGACGACGAGCTCTACCTCAGATACGTTCAGTTCGGTGTGTTCAGCCCCATCAACCGTCTGCACTGCGACAACAGAAAGGTAAACACCAAAGAGCCTTGGGTATATATGGGCGGCAAGGGCGAGATAGCAAAGAACTTCTTGCGTCTGCGCCACAAGATGCTTCCCTTCCTTTACAGCGCGTCGATAAAGAACCATAAGCTCGGACTCTCTCTTATCGAGCCTATGTATTATGAATATCCCGAATGCCCCGAGGCTTATAAGTATACAAGTCAGTATATGTTTGGCGACGAGCTTCTCGTCGCTCCTGTAACGAGCAAGGCAAACTCGCTCGGACTTTCCTCCACCAAGGTCTGGCTTCCCGAAGGCAAGTGGACGGACATCTTCACGGGTGACGTCTACGATGGCGGCAGAGTTATCGATGCTATGCGCTATCTTGACGAGATCCCCGTATTTGCAAAGGCGGGCGGTGTGTTCGTAACAAGCGCGGACAACAAAGGTAATTCACTTGATAACCCCACCAAGCTCGTGCTTGACGTATACAACGGAAACGGCACATATGAGCTCTACGAGGACAACTCCGACAAGGCGGGAGAGGCTGTTACGACAGTTGCAAACACTTATGCAGACGGCATTCAGACAACTACCGTCACCGTAAAGGGAGATAAGGGCGTCGTTCCCGCAAAACGCGAGTATTTGCTGCGCTTCCCCAATATCCTCACAGGTAAGGTAACGGTCAGCGGCAAGGTCGAGTATACGTACGACGACAACGACCTTATCACCGTTAAGGTCAAGGGCAATAACGTAAAGAGCTTTACAGTCACAGTAGAGCCCGCCCCCGAAACCGAGCTTGACGTGCTCAAGAGAATGGCTACTAAGGCTATGATGAGAATGCAAGGTGACAATGCCATCAGAGCTGGGCTGCATAAGCAAATAACGCTTTGCGAGAGCTTCGACGAATACAAGACCATCGTCAAGAACTCTACCCTTAAGACCTGCTACAAAAAGCGTTTGCTCGAGCTTGTAAAATAACAAAAGCATAACCGCATTGGCACTATACCAATGCGGTTTTTGTTGACACACAAGAAAATATATTGTATAATTTACGTAGTAAAGTTAAACAAAGGAGTTCCCGATATGCTTAAAGAAAAAGTATCAAAGCAGCTGTCGGAGTGCATATGCTTCGCAGAAGAGGACGAAAAAAATATAGGCTTGCCTTATCCGTATTCAGTTCCAACCCCGGGTAAGACCTTTCGCGCGCTTTATTATTGGGATACTTATTTCACAAATCTCGGCTTGATATGTAGCGGGAACGTTCGTCAGGCAAGGCAAAACGTTGACGATATGCTGTATATGGTCGAACGCTTCGGACTTGTACCTAACGGCAGTCAAAAGAGATATTTGTCCCGCTCACAGCCCCCATTCCTCTCAATGATGGTGAAAGACGTATTTGAGGTGACGAAAGATACAGAATGGTTGAGTGTGGCATATAGCGGACTTGAAAAGGAATATGACTTCTGGACAAAGAACAGGACAGCTCCAAACGGCCTTGCGCACTACGGCTATACCCCCACCGATCCCGCTATGGAAGCCCTTGGCGAAAAGTGGCTTGCGAGGACAAATTCAACCTCTACCGCTCCGCTCCTCCAGCTTGCGGGAAACTTCCTTGCCGAGGCTGAAAGCGGCTGGGATTTCTCACCGCGATTTAATACACGGGCGCAGTATTTCTGCCCTCCCGACCTAAATTCTATCTTGTGGGAATTAGAAAAGAATATGGCGCATTTCTCGCACGTGTTAAATAACGGAGACGAAAAGGTGTGGCAAGAGCGCGCCGACAAACGAGCAGAGAGAATGAACGCTATTCTCTGGAGAGACACAGCCTTCTCCGACGTTGACTATCAGACTGGAGAGACAGGCAAATGCTTCTCCGTAGCGGCATATTATCCTATGTTTGTGGGAATGGCAACGGAAGAACAGGCGCAAGCATTGCACACGCGCCTCCCCGAGCTTGAGGGAAAGTTCGGTATATATACCTGCGCTTCCATAAAGACGGATGGAGTTTTCCAATGGGCAGCACCCAACGTCTGGCCGTGCTTGCAGTGGATAATGTACGTAGCACTTAAAAATTACGGCTACGATGCCGACGCGGAAAGAATAGCGAGAAAATATATCGATATGGTAGAGGACGTCGAAGCAAAAACAGGACAGCTCTGGGAAAAATATAACGCCGATACAGGTAGCTGCGATGCCGCTTGTGAATACCAGACACCCCCTATGCTCGGCTGGACAGCGGGAGTATATTTAAAACTTCTTGAGGAAATTGAGCGCAAAAGTTGACAAATAATGTATGTCACCGTTGTCAAATATGGTTTTAATTAAACAACTATAAAACAATATTATAAAGGAGCACATAAAATATGAGCTTTGTAAAGCACATAAAACAAGTAATCATAAAAAACAATTCTTGTCCTTGCTGTGGTTTTAAAATATCGCTTTTCGTAAAGGGTACAGACCTTGACAATGCAAAAAATCTATTCCAAAAATACGCAGGTATTTGCCCTAACTGCAAGAAAAAGTTGTGCGTAAAGGGAGCAAAGCTTGGGCACATCATATTTATGCTCGTAGTTGTGGCAACTGTTTTTGTGTTTACGTCATTGCATTTTACTTGGGTCGATTTCAGCCTCAAAAATATGATATTACCCGTCGTGCTTGAATGTATAATTTACTGTGTGTCGTTCTGGTTTTTACCGATATCAAAATAGTAGATAAAAGCAAGGAAATTTCTCTGTCTTGACCCAAAATAAATAGTTTCCCCGCATTGTATTTGAAAATTTCTTATCCAATGCGGGGTTTTATATATGCACTTTCGTGTGTATTTGATTTGTCGTTAGTTTGCACTCAATTTAATTAAGATATGGCTTTTTCCTTGCATTTTGAAGATATGATCCGCGCCTGCGTGGTGATATCATCTCGTGCGCAAATATAAGCAGCGCCACAAAAGTCTGCGTCGGCTTGAAGTTATATATCACTTTATCCTCGTCAAGCTCAAGCACCGACTTTTCTACAAGTCTGTATTTTGAAATGACTCCGAGTACCTCCTCCGCTCTGCTCTCGCTTATCCCTAAAGCTTTTGTCAACAACTCAACGGTAAACGATTTTCTGCTGTCCCGTCTGTAAAGCAGACAAAGTGCCTCAAACACATCCCTGTCGGCAATATCCGCAAAAAACGATACGTAATCAATACCGTCAAATAATGCCTTGTCGCTGTCCTTGATATCGGGAACAAGCAAAAAATACTCGCACCACTCCTCAAGCCCCATTTGGGTATAGCCTAAGTCCGTCATTAAGGCTGACTTAAGCCGCTCATTCTCGCTCAACATCCTAGTAGCTTCTTTGAGCGTTAAATTGTCCCTTGATAAACCAAACAACGCCTTTTCTATCTCCCAACAATATTCAAAAGCAACATCAAAGCGCTCCTTTTCAGGTGTGCTTGATATCTGCGTCTGCAATGCAAACCTGAGATCAGCACTGTCGAAAAACGTTCTATCGAATAGACTGTCAATGCTAACGCCAAAATAATCGGCGATCATCGGCAACAGCTCACAGTCGGGCGCTCCGCCCCTCTCCCATTTTGACACCGCTTGCGCACTTACACCAACTACCCGCGCAAGCTCCTCCTGCTTTATTCCTTTTTCACGCCTAAGAGTGGAAATGTTCTTTCCAATTATAGAAACGTCCATATTTTCCTCCTTAAAACAAATATCACTTTTCCTTTACATTGTAACACAACCCATAATGGTTTTCAATAACTTTAAATAAAGCATTTTTTGGCAAAAACAACTACGGGTTGTTTTTATCTTGAGTACAACGTGTCAAATGCATATATACACTGCAAAAAAGTGAAAAAAGCAAATTAAAAGCAAAAAAATAAAAACTTTTTTAAAAAAAGACTTGACTTCCCAAAAAAGATGTGCTATAATATTGGGGTCGCAGAAATCTAGGTGTAGCTCAGCTGGGAGAGCGCTACCTTGGGGTGGTAGAGGCCGCACGTTCAAGTCGTGTCACTTAGACCAATAAGCACGGTGATTTAGTAAGATCGCCGTGCTTATTTTTTGTATAGTGTCAAAAAGCATAGTTTTCCCTCCCCTTAAATATACTATAAATAAATGTTTAAGGGGGATTTATGAAACGACAAATCGGACTTTGGCAACTTATGGGCTTCGCTGTGACCTCGCTCGGCGGAACTTTATTACATTTTTTGTATGATTGGCTGGGTGAGGCAGCGTGGATATCTCCGTTTTCAGCTGTAAACGAATCGACTTGGGAGCACATGAAGATTCTCTTTTGGCCGATGCTCATCTTCGCCATTGTGCAAAGCTTTTTCTTCAAGGACAGCGAAAACTTTTGGTGCGTGAAGCTAAGAGGAATACTGCTCGGTGTTTTGCTTATCCCTGTTGTCTTTTACACCTACAATGGCGTAATTGGAAAGTCACCCGATTGGATCAATATCGCAATTTTCTTTGTTTGCGCAGCGCTCGCGTATGCTTATGAAGCAAAACTTTTTAACTCAGAAAATATCCGATGCAGATCACCCAAAGCATCTGTTGCTCTGCTTTGCGTAATTGCCTTGCTGTTTATTGTGTTTACTTTTGCAACACCCGAAATCGGAATTTTCAAAGATCCGTTGACGGGAGCGTATGGAATATAAAAAGCTTGATCAATGTATAATACAGAGATCGCGTTACAGAACAAAAAATACTAAACCATAATCTTCGTGGCAAAATAAATTTAGAATTCGGGGGAGCTTTCCTTAAAGAAAGCTCCTCCGAAAAAAGTCTCATTGCATCTATTCTTATCCAACCTGTCCGTCGCGTTCGAGGTGCTTTATGCTTCGAGCAAACTCTCCGCCGTCCGCTCCGTCAAGAGAGGGATGCACGTCAAAGTCCACGGTCACACCCTCACTTGGAGAATAAAGCTCCAGCACGCTTACCGTATTATGCTCCTTTACTATCTCACCCGGAACATAAAGGCTTTCGACAGGTCCTACTGCCCAATATCTGCCGAGGTTAAAACCGTTAACGTACACAACGCCCTTTGTCCAGCCATTTGTGTTCACGAAGGTATCAACACCAGTCTTTGCATCAAACGAGCCCGTAAACACAGCGGGTCTGTTCTGCTTTGACGCAAGAGAATAATCAAGCTTCTCTATATCCTCACCGCTCATAGGCAGCGAGTAATTTTTCCAGTTGCCCACAAGGCTGAAGTTCGCGCCGTAGCGTGTTCCGTCCTCTTTAAGAAGGTCTATCTTAACGTATCCGAGTATTCCCTTTTTCTCGAATATCATATCGTGTCCGGAGTTTACACGTCCCATATTCTCCACGAGTATGTCAAGCTTCATTCCCTCTTTTGGAATATAAAATCTTATAGGCTCACACTCACGGTCGCGCATATACGTGCCGAGGTACTCCCCGTTGCCAAATACAAGCGCGTAATCGTGCAGTCCGTTGATCACAAGCTGTCTTATCGTGTCGTCAGTGTATCTGATATTCGAAGAATAAAGCATAAATCCGTAAGGCTGATCCATAGTCTCAAAGGTCAGCGGCATTCCTGAACGTCTGACTGTCTTGGCAATATTCTCAGCGTTATCAAGAAGGTCTGCCGACTTATCAAGCTTGACTCCCTTAATCTGCTGTGTCTGCACCTTGCTCTCATAGACAAAGTCGTCAGTTCCGCCAAATTCGAAGCCGTGGCTCTCCATATACTCCTTAAGCACCTTTTTGCAGGTGTAATACTTAGGTGTGACGTCCCCCTGCTCGCTTATAGGAGCATCAACGTCATAGCTCGTAGCAAATGGAATGTAGGCGTACTTTGTGGACTGCTCCCACGGGAACTCCTCGACCTTGCCACCCTTATATTTGCCGACGAGAGCGCCGTTCATAAAGCCGAAGTTAGAGCCGCCGCAGAACATATAGATGTTTATATACGCTCCCTTTTCAAGAATGGTCTTGTATTTCTCGGCAACAGCCTCAGGTGTCTGACGGACGAAATAGCCTCCCCATTGATGTGAGCGTCCGCACCAGAGCTCGGCGATATATATCGGTTTTTCTGGCTGGTATGCCGTGATATTTGTCTTCGCCTCATCGGTGAGCTGACGAATATCCAGCCCCGTCAGATATTCAGGCCGGCTTCCCGCCTGCATCTTGAAGGGCTCGTAGCCGTTCGCCGTGAAAAGCGGAACGTCAACGCCAAGCTCGACGAGCATATCTCCCAAAGCCTTAATGTAGTCGTTATCGTCGCAGAAGCTACCGTACTCATTCTCGACCGCAACGGCTATGACAGGTCCGCCGTTTGTCGAAAGATAAGGAACTATCTTTGGAATGAGCTGCTTATAGTAATTGGTAACGCACTCCATATATATAGGGTCGGTGGTGCGTATTCCGATGCCCTCCTTTTTTAGCAACCAATAAGGCAAACCTCCGAGATCCCACTCCGAGCAAATATATGGCGATGGACGTAAAAGCACCTTAAGTCCTATCTCGTCACACAGCTCAAGAAAAGCGGCAATGTCAAGGTTGTCCTCAAAATGAAAATCGCCCTCCTCTGGCTCGTGAAGATTCCACGGAACGTAGGTCTGTACGCACGTAAGACCGAAATCCTTCATAAGCTGAAGTCTGCGTCTCCAACCATTTTTGAAAAATCTGAAATAGTGCATATCACCCGACGCGATATAGAAAGGCTTGCCGTCAAAGGTAAAGCCGTTTTTTGTAATTTCAAGCTTTGCGAAACTCATTTTTATTCTCCTTTGCTTTTTGTTACTTTAATTATAAATCCAACAAACAGCTCGGACAATGGACTATACTGCGATTTATATGGAATATATTGCTGTTTTCCACTTGACAATAAGCAAGGTTTATATTACTATTTTTCCATACCGCAAGAGTAGCATTGCTTAGATAACAATTCTTCGTTTTTAATACGGGAGCATCGCAATCTTCCTCAAAGCAAATAAAGGGTTCGCTTACAAAGCCAACCTCTTGCGCTTCTTTGGAGAGAACTTTGTCTGCAACGGATTTGTGTACCATAATGCCGCCGTGCGAAGGGGTACTTACGGAGTAGATACCGTTTGCAATCCACCTCATTCCGTCGATAGAACCCCACGGAGAGTGGCGCGGCTCTAATGATGCCGCTTCGCGGTATAGCTTTTCCATCATCGTTTCGTTCATCAGCGTTCCTCCCGTTTCTGAATTTTCTTCAAGAGCTTGCCGTCCTTATCGTAGTTCTTGGGGTTGGCAGCGGGTACGTTCCAACCGAACATCGAGCCTGCAAGCATAGCTTCCGCT
>SVTJ01000015.1 GCA_015063845.1 Oscillospiraceae bacterium | reverse complement strand
CAAACTAAAAAAATACAAAATGGTATACTCAACACAAATTGAAATGGATGATGAGATACAAACGGTGTATCATTTTAGCCCAACTCCCTCATTTATCGCTTTGCTGATTTTCGCACAAGAGATTATTAAAAAACCTGAAATATTTGCATACTATTGCGGCGGTAGAGAAACACCCTATCTTTAATAACTGTGTGCGGTGGATTTCTGTGGATACATTTCTGTATTTGTTGTCTTTAATTAACTCAGTGCTTGTCAGGAAAATTGACAAGTCATAGATGAACATAAAAAGGCTCCCTCCGGGAGGGAGCTCCCGACGAAGTCGGGTGAGGGAGAGTGCGTTATAATAATGATTGCGCAAACCGAAAGTCACGCAGGCTCCTTCCGTCACGCTTCGCGCGCCACCTTCCTCTCGGAGGAAGGCTATTATGCTACTACACGACAGTAAGCAAAAGGAGTACGAACAAATTGTCCGTACTCCTTTTCTTTTTCGGCAAGTATTACTCCTGCGTGTCATCTTGAGCGTAGTCCGCCCGAGATCCTGCTCGGCTGACGCCTCGCACTGCTACGCAGTTCGACTTCGCTTACGCTCCGCTCAGGATGACACGGGCGGACGCAGTCGAAACCCGAAGGGCGAACAGCAACGCTGTTCGGATCTCGCAGGGAAATAAACCTGCTTTATGGAAGGCACCCATTTGGCGTCACGTTTTTTGCTCGTGAGGTATTCGCCTACGGCGAAGATTTTTCGCCACGGCGCTGGTGAGCAAGCTCACCGACGACTTTTGGCTCAAATGCGAACTCACGCTTGCTTCGCAAGCTTCGTCGCATCGGTGCTCTCTTCGGCATACAAAAAAGGACGCCGATTGGCGTCCTTTTTTGTATGGCGGAGAGAGTGAGATTCGAACTCACGGAACGGTATTAGCGTTCACACGATTTCCAATCGTGCGCCTTAGACCAGCTCAGCCATCTCTCCACAAGACCTAAACATTATATCACAAACATTTTCAAAAATCAATACCTTTTTGAAAAAAATATGCGTTTTTTATTGATTATTTTTGCTTTTTTGCCGTCCGGTGCTCTTTTTTACCACTCAAAACAGTAAGAACACAAAATGAAGCACAACAAGCATTGCCAGCGGTACGAACGCTCCGCTCACAAACTGCTGCCACGTGTGTCTTTTCATTCTGATGCTCGCCCAAAGTGCCGAAAAATATAGAATGACCCCGGGTATCACCGCAAACGGTATGCCAAAATACACAAGAAGTGCCGTAGGTCCTGCGATACCGCACGCGTGCGCGCTCACTCTCAGCTTGAAAAGCTTATTTATGACCACTATCAACACACCCGAAAGCAGGTATATAAGGTACACGAACCACAGCATCACGGGTGCGCTCAAAAATAGGTTCGTGATACAGCCAAGCACGTATCCGCTTACCGCAAACACCATAGCGAGGTTTCGCTGACCTTCTCTGCCCTTGTCCTTAAAGTGCGGTATTATCGGCTGGAGAGGATAGGCGAGCAGCGGCAGAACGCATAAAAAAACTATCGCAAGCACGAAAAGATAAGTTTTTCCGAACATATTGGGATCGGACACGTAAAGCGTGACGAGCGTCGCAAGAGCCATTATGGGAGCGACGGTCAGTACGCGTATAAGCTTTGAAAGTACCTTCATAGATCTCCTTTACATTGCGAACAGCAGCACGCAAAGCGCGTGTGTAACGCTGCCCAAAAGCACGAAAATATGGAATATTGAGTGAAAATATCTCTTTTTTGTTCCTATTTTAAAGAATATAGTTCCTACGGTATAGATAACACCGCCGCCAAGAAGCAGTGCAAAGCCCACGTTGCCGATAGCCTCGTGCATCTGCTTTATCGAAAATATTATTGCCCAGCCCATACCTATATACGATATCATACTGAACACCTTATATTTCTCCATATCAATGGCTGTAAGCGTTATTGAAAGCGCGGTCAGTCCCCACACAACGGCAAGCGTGATATAAGCGTTTATGGGGTGTTGCTTTGCCAGACAGCAAATGAGCATCGGCGTATACGTGCCCGCGATAAGAAAATATATGGTACAGTGGTCGAGCACCTGAAACACCTTTTTGCCCATACACGTTCGAAGACCGTGGTAGATGCTGGACGAGGTATAGAGTATTATCATAGATGCGCCGAATATCGCGCCGCAAATAACACCTGCCGTATTTCCCGAAAGTGCGGCGAGAACAACGCAGAGCGCGAGCGTTACTACGCCAAGTCCGCCGCCCACGATATGCGTGACCATATTGAATATCTCCTCGCCTCTGGTGTAGCTCGGCAATGCCCTATCTCGCAGACGAGTTCTGCGTTTTCTTACACCCGCAACGACGGAAACGTTATATACTGCATCCATAAAGCAACACCTCTTGGTAAAAATCACTTTCTTATATAGTATTAAATACTATATCACAGTGATTATTATACCACCATACTTCGTAAAATGCAATACTTTTTTGAAAAATAATATAAATTATGACTTGTCAGTGTGTTATAGTATGCCAACGAACGGGTCGTCGAGGACGACGACCCCTACACGCTCCTAATATAATTCACCATAAAACATAAACATATTTTCCATCAAATGCACATCAAACAACATCTGATGCGAATATATTTGCTTTGTCCATTGTAGGGGTCGTCGTCCTCGACGACCCGTTTTTACAACACAAACAAACACACCTATAAATCCTAATTTGAAAGTGCACAAATGGCATCGCATTGCAACAAAGGCTCCCTGCGGAGGGAGCTGTCGAGCGAATGCGAGACTGAGGGAGAGCGCGTGTACAATAGCGTTATATCTTACCTCCGTATGCACGCTGGCTCCTTCCACAACTTCGTGGTCCCCCTCCCTCTCGGAGGGAGGCTTATGGGTGCTGTGCGAACACATCGATAAATCCTAATTTGAAGCACAAACCAATGCTTCGTTTTTTTTGCTTATTAAAAAAGCTTTATGGGAGCTTCTTTTGAGAAGCTCCCATAAAAATGGTATTCTATATAATTTATATCTTATCGCTATCGTCCTCGGGAATTACCTCGACAAAGGCTTTGATCGCGCATTCGATCATATCGTCGTCGGGCTCGCGGACGGTTATTCTTTGCAGCCAAAGACCGGGTGCTGAGATAATTCTCGTAAACACGTTCTGGTGTCTGCCTGCGAGCTTGATAAGCTCATAGCCTATACCCATCATAAGCGGAACGAGCAGCAGCTTGATAACGGCACGCACCGCAACGTGAGGTACGGCGCCCGTAATAAGCACGAACAAGGGGTCTATCAAAAACGAGATGAATATTCCAACAATAAGCATAAGTATGAGGAGCGAAGTTCCGCATCTCGGGTGGAAGCGGCGTTGCGCGCGCACGTTCTCGACAGTCAGCTCAAGTCCGTTTTCGTAGCAGAAAATGGTCTTGTGCTCCGCTCCGTGGTACATAAACGTTCTCTTGATGTCCTTCATAAGAGACACGAGTGACACGTATCCCACGAGTATCGCTATCTTGAGCACTCCCTCGAACACCGATTTTATAAGCGACGAGAGCGCGAGGTCATCGGGTCTTAGGAAAGGCATCACTCTCGCGCACCAGTCGAATATAAACGACGGAAGCATAAAGAACAGTCCTATCGCGATAGCCACACCAAGCACGGTAGCGACTACCATTATCACAGCCATAAGCGCGGAGTTCTCTCCGTTCTTCTCCTTTTTGCCCTTTTTATCCTCTTTAGCTTGCTCGGTTACTTCTTCTGTCACTTCTTCCGTTACTTCCTCGGTTACTTCCTCAGCTCCCTCCTTGGCAACGGTCTCGGTCGCTTCCTCGTCTGCAAGTTCAAGCTCGGCATTTTTCTTGTCTTTCTTTTTAGGCTCTTCGTCCTCGGGTATCGCTATCTCAGCCGAGCGCATAAGGCACTTATAGCCCGACGCTATCGACGCCGCGAAGTTGAACACGCCTCTTATCACGGGGATCTTGAACAGCGCGTTGGTGTTCACCTTATGCTCCCACTTCTCCAGCACTATCTCTCCGTTGGGGTCTCTTACCGCCATAGCCGACTTTTTCGGGCCCCTCATCATTATTCCCTCTATGAGCGCCTGACCGCCTATCGAGGTCTTTCTGCGGCAAGCGTTTATATCACAATTCTTTTTGCTCAATGCATCCTCCCGTCGCGCACGCGACATTTATTTCCAAAGTCTTATATTTCCTCTTTCATCGTAGTGCCAATAGTCTCCGTCCGTCGTAGGCTCTGTCTCGGAATAAAGGCACAGCCTTGCCTCGGTGAAATCGGCGTTATACGAGCTTGATACCGATATAGCGTCAAAGCTCTGCTCCGTGCCGTAATAATAGACGGTCACAAGCGCCGCACAGTCTCTGAACGCACTGCTCTCGACCGTAGCGAGCGTCTCGGGAGCTATCACGTACAAAAGGCTCTCGCAGCCCTCAAAGGCGTTCTCGCTTATGAGCGTGACACCCTTAGGAAGAACGATGCTCTTAAGAGAAGTACAGCCCGAGAAAGCGGCAAAGGATATCCTTTCAAGTCCCTCTCCGAGCTTTACGCTCTCAAGCGCGGTGCAGTTGCCGAATGCGTTCTCTCCGACATGTGTCAGCTCTCCAGCTATTTCTATCTTAACGTCAACACAGCCCGAAAAGGCGTTCTCTCCGACGCTCTTTACCGTATCGGAGACGACTATTTTTTTGACCGTTGACGAGGATATCGACGAGAAAACTCCGCCTCCTATCGCCTCCACAGTCAGGCCGTTAAGCTTCGTGGGCACTTTTATAACGTCAAGATCGCCCTTGTATTTGGTTATACACGCGTTTCCGCTTTCGAGCACTGTGTATTCGTAGACGGACGCCGCGTCTATCCAGACCGCCTTAAGCGTGACGTCTGTCGTTACTGTCTGCGACTCAAAGTTCCAGAAAGCTCCGTCCTTTTCCCAATGGCTGAATATATAGCCCTCTCGCACAGGCTCTTCGGGAACGGTCGCCGTGCCGTCCTTGAGCACTCTTTGCGAGGGAACGTCGCTTCCGCCGACCGAGTCGAACGTGACCGTAAAATATACGGGCTCCGCGTCCTCGTCCTTGTCCTTACAAGAGGTAAGCACCGCCGTAAGGCACAGCAAAAGCGCGATCAATATAATATACGTTTTACGTTTCATACTTTTTCTCCAAGCATATCGTTACGATAATTATATATTTTTTAGCCCTCTTTGTCAACAAGTGCGAGCAATTTGTAACACCGTATCAACAATTATTTACTTTCAATTCAATTTTTCGCCGAACTTTAAGGGCGCGCCGCGGCGGAGTTCTTGACACGGACGGGCAAATGGTGTATAATTATGGAAACGGCAAACTATAATTAGAGTAAGGAGGAGAGCGATGAGATATCCCGAGTATATTGACGAGATAATCGGCAGATTTGAAGGCTGCGGCGAGCAGGCTTTTATCGTTGGCGGCAGTCTGCGCGATATGCTCATCGGTCTGCCTCCCCACGATTACGATATAGCCACCTCCGCGCTCCCCGAAAAAACGCTTTCTCTCTTTGCGGACAAGCGTGTGATAGAGACGGGCATAAAGCACGGAACGCTCACCGTCATTTTTAACGGCGAGCCCGTGGAGATAACCACCTTCCGTATCGACGGCTCGTACGCCGACGCGCGCCACCCCGACAGCGTGAGCTTCACCCGAAGCATCGAAGAGGACCTCTCAAGACGTGATTTCACCGTCAACGCTATGGCATACAACAAAACGCTCGGTCTTGTCGACCCATTCGGCGGAAGAGAGGATATCGAAAAAAAGCTGTTGCGCGCCGTAGGAGACCCTTGTCTGCGCTTTTCCGAGGACGCGCTGAGAATAATGCGACTTTTCAGATTTTCCGCGCAACTCGGCTTTGATATCGACGAGGACACTCTCCTCGGAGCGTCCGCCTGCCAAAGCGGACTTGAGCACATAGCTAAAGAGAGGATAGCAAGCGAGCTTTTACGTCTGCTGACCTCTCCATACCCCTGCCGCGCGCTCGCGCTTATGGCAGAGAGAGGAATATTCGCTCACGTATTAAAGAACTACTCCCCCGTCCTCGAAGACCTTGCAAAGGCAGAGCTTTTGCCTCGCGACGAAGCGGTACGCCTCGCACTTTTGCTGTGGGGCGAGGACAATGATACAGCCGCTGAGCATCTGCGCTCTCTGCGCTACGCAGGCAAGCAGATAACAGGCGCGCTGGCTGTGCTCAGAGGCGCGAAGGAGCGTGTGGCGGACGAGCACTCAGCTCGCGCTCTTATCGCCAATACGGGCGTCTACGCGCCCCTGGCGGCGTGTTTGTCCGAGGTCATGGGAATCTCTCCCAAGGGCGCTATGGCGACAGTTGAGCGGCAAATGGATATGCCGTGCAAGATAAGCGACCTCAAAATAAACGGCAAAGACCTCGCCTCTCTCGGCGCAAAAGGAAAGCTGATAGGCAGCACGCTCGAACAGCTGCTCGGGGCGGTCATAGCCGACCCACGTCTCAACCAAAGAGATACGCTTGTTCGTATGGCTCGGGAATTTTTAAGCGTAAAGGACTGTGAATGATGGAAACACTTGACACTTTGGATATAATAAAAAATACCGCGGGAAAGATACTTTCGGTGGACTTCGGAGACGTCAGAACGGGGCTTGCCGTGTCCGACCCCTCGCGTATGCTCGCGTCGGGGCTTGGATATATCTCCCCGGGGGGCATTGAAAAGACCGCAGACGCCGTCGCTGAGGCGGCAGTCGAAAACGGAGTATCGGCAATTGTCGTAGGACTGCCCGTGAATATGGACGGCTCAAAGGGCTCAAGAGCGCAGAGATGCGAGAAGTTCGCGAGAATGCTCAAGGAGAGAACGGCTCTTCCCGTCGCCACGTTCGACGAGCGAATGACCACAATGACAGCCTCTCGCTACCTCAACGAAACGGGCACAAGAGGCAAAAAAAGAAAGCAAGTCATAGACACGCTGTCCGCTCAGATAATACTCCAGAACTGTCTTGACAGACTAAAGTATATGAATTGAGGAACGCTATGGACAAAAAGAAGATACAAAGCAACTGCGAAAGCTGTGAGTTCTACGACTACGACGAGGAATACGACGCGTACGTGTGCAACGCCCGCCTCGACCAGGACGAGATGCAGAGCTTTCTCGGCGGTAATACCCGCTCCTGTCCGTATTACCGATACTATGACGAATACAAGAGCGTTCATAAGCAGATATAAAAGATACGGAGGTAAAAATGGCTACCCTTTTTGACTACCTTGATTGGCGCGGCGACTTGTCGTTTTCACAAAGCGGTGTTTGCGAGGTGGACAATCTGATATTTTCTCACATATGTTACCTCGACTTCGAGGGTCTCATACCAAATAATTTCACAAAAGGAATAATGTATCTCACCGCTATGAAGAGATACAAGCAAATACACAAGGGAGAGAATAACAGCCTCGGTCTCATTTTTCCGCCCGAGGTGATAACGCTCGCAACAAAAGCGGCAAGAAGCGAAAGATTTGGCCGTATTCGAGTGGCAGGTCACGTGAACGTGATAAATAACACGACGCAGATGCAGTTCAGCGCGACCACGTTTCTGCTTGACGACGACACCTGCTTTGTCGCCTTTCGCGGCTCGGACGATACGCTTATCGCCTGGAAGGAAAACTTTAATATGAGCTTTATGAGCCCCGTTCCTGCCCAGGTGAGAGCGGTGGAATATCTCGAGGAGGCTGCCGCGGCTTATCCCGACAGGCAGATATACGTCGGAGGTCATAGCAAGGGCGGAAACCTTGCCGTGTTCGCCGCTTCCAAGTGCTCCAAGCAAACAAAGGAGAGACTTGTGGCTGTGTACAGTAACGACGGCCCGGGCTTTACGCGCAAGTTTATAAAGAGCGCTGATTATCAGGAAATGCGTGATAAGATACGCACGCTCGTCCCCCAATCCTCGGTCATTGGAATGCTGCTTGAGCACGAGGAGGGCTATGAGGTGGTCAACAGTACGCAAACGGGACTTTACCAGCATAACGGACTTAGCTGGGAGGTCAAGGGAAGAAGCTTTGTGCACCTCGACAGCATAACTGACGAGAGCAGAAAGATCGACCGCACGCTCAAGCTTTGGCTATCGGAGATGAGCTATGAAAAGCGTCAGCGTATGACCGACACCATTTATGAGCTTCTCTCGTCGAGTACAGTGAAAACGCTGACCGACCTCAATGCAGAAAAGCTTATCGTGCTAAAGGCGTGGAACACCCTCAATCCCGAGGATAAAAAGCTCATCAAACGTCTTATCAGCCTTTTGGTGATAAATACGCCAAAGAAGAAGAAGGACACGCAAACTGACGCAAAAGACCAAACCAATAAGAACGCCTCAAAGCCTAAGCCACGAAAAGAATTGAATAGAAAATGATCAGCAGACATACGCGGGGACGCGAGGATGCGGGGACGCGGGGACGCGTTGAGGGGAACTTTCTTGAAAGAAAGTCCCCCTCAAACTCCCCCAAAGAACTTTAAAACGAAATTGTTATTGGTGTAGCCGTAAGAAAAGATATAACTTTATTGGTTTTCTTATAAGGAAAAAACTCGTCGGACGATAGATCACCGACGAGTTTTATTTTTTATGGGTATTGCATATGAATGCGTAAAAATTAAATATACGAGCCCGAATGAATAATGATAAATTAGGATTTATCGGTGGGTTAGCACAGGCTTGCGAGTGTTCCCCTCTAAGAACTTTAACACAAAGAAATTATTATTTTTTTAATTGGGCTGAAAAACTCATTGCAGTGCAGAACGTTCAAATACCCATAAAACTCGTCGGTACGTAGGGTCCGACGAGTTTTTACCTCAGAGAAAAACAATAAAGTTATATATTTCCTATGGCTGTAACAATAACTATTTTGTTTTAAAGTTCTTGAAGGGAGTTTGAGGGAAACTTCTTTCAAGAAGTTTCCCTCAAAAAAACGCGTCCCCGATAAATCCTAATTTGAAGCACAAACCAATGCTTCGTTTTTTTGCTTACCTTTAAAAAGCTTGACGGGAGCTTCTCAAAAGAAGCTCCCGTCAATTTGTGCTTTTTATTTTATAAAATCAAAGTCTTTGCACGGGCTCAGTCGCCTTCGCCGATCTCTTTGAATTTTTCTCTTGTACGGAACAAAAGCGTTACGCACCAGATACCCGCAAGAGCGACCACAGTATAGATTATACGGCTCACGAGCGCGTCTGCGCCGCCACCTATCCAGGCAACGATGTCGAAGCCGAAAAGACCTATGCTTCCCCAGTTAAGCGCGCCGATTATTGTGATTATCAGCGCAATTCTGTCCATGATCATTTCGCAAAGCCTCCTTTCAGGCGGTTTTTCCGTCTATGTATAGTTTGACCTCGGAGACGTGAAATAATCTGATATTTTTTGGCAAGCCTTAAGGACGCACCTTTGCGATAAGCTTTATAACGTGCGACTGTCCGTTATCGGTGGAAAGTGACGGAGCGTGCGGCTCGTTGGGGTAAATTATGGAAAGCTCACCCGAAACAAGTCTTACGCTGTCGTATTCGTCCGTCATATGCTGGAACGCTATATCCTTTTCAGCATTGTATTCGGTCTCTACGCTCAGCTTGTCAAGCGTCTCGAAGCGTATCTCTTCCTCTCCGCGAAGTATTATCTGGACGTCGATATAGTTCTCGTGGGTCTCGTATCTCGCGCGAGACGGCTCTTTTGTGTCATATTCCTGTATCATATAGAAGCAGTCGTCGCCGTCAACATAATACTTTCCTGACGAAGGCACATCGGTCATTGCCGCCTTTGCGATCTCAAAAACTTTAGCAAAATTTTTATTGAGCTTTGCGTATACCTCTAACTCGGGACTTGTGAGAGTTGTTGTTATCATTTTGTTTCTCCTTATATTTTTTGCGTTTTTTGCTTTTTTATACTTAAAAATCAACGTTTTAGTTCGTATTGGTCGCAGTTGTAAACGTCTATTATTTTACGTTTTTCTTCTTCATAAAACCATTATACCACAACTCATAAATATTTGCAATAGAAAGCATTGAGGGTTATTTTCTTTCAAGAAAATAACCCTCAAAAAACCGCGTCCTACGGACTTATTAAATTTATGGAGCTTACTCACCAAGATAAGCTTTTTTGATACTTTCGTCGTTAATAAGTTCGCTTGCGCGTCCTTCGGTTATAATAGAGCCCGTTTCGAGAACGTAAACTCTATCGGATATAGACATTGCCTTTTTCGCGTTCTGCTCAACGAGGAGCACCGTTTTACCGTTCTCGCGGAAGGTCTTGACTATTTCAAAGACCTCGGATACGAGCAGAGGTGAAAGACCCATAGAGGGCTCGTCAAGAACGACCATTTCGGGATTGGAAAGAAGTGCTCTTCCCATCGCGAGCATCTGCTGCTCACCGCCCGACAGCGTTCCCGCCATCTGCTTTTTTCTTTCCTCAAGTCTGGGGAAAAGGCTAAATACAAGCTTCATATTCTCAGCTACCAGCGCCTTATCCTTCTGAGAGTACGCACCCATCAAAAGGTTTTCATAAACGCTCAGTCCCTGGAATATTCTTCTTCCCTCGGGAACGTGAACAAGTCCCATGGAAACGATCTTATGGGCGGGCACCTTTGTGAGGTCCTTGCCCTTATACATAACAGATCCCGCGGAAGGATGGAGCAAGCCCGTAACGGTGTGCAGAGTAGTCGTCTTTCCCGCACCGTTTGCGCCGATAAGAGACACGATCTCGCCTCTTTCAACCTTAAAGGATATACCCTTAAGTGCGCGTATCACGCCGTAGCTTACTTCAAGATCTTTTACTTCAAGTAAAGTTTCAGACATACCGTAATTTCCTTTCCTTTGGGATCATTCTCCGATGTAAGCCTTGACTACATCGGGGTGGTTGAGTACAACATCGGTCTCACCCTTTGCAAGCTCCGTACCGAAGTTAAGAACGGTCAGCTTTTCGCAAATACCGCCGACAAGTCTCATATCGTGCTCGATAAGCAGTATGGTGATGCCGAACTTCTCACGGATAAACGTGATATCGTCCATCAGCTCCTGCGTCTCGTTGGGGTTCATTCCCGCAGCGGGCTCGTCAAGCAGCAAAAGCTTGGGGTTTGTAGCCATAGCTCTCGCTATCTCCAGCTTTCTCTGCTTACCGTAGGGCAGGTTGGACGCAAGGTGGTCCTTATACTCATCGAGATTGAACACCTTAAGAAGCTCGATAGCTCTCTCTCGGCACTCCTTCTCGCTCTTCTTGTGTCTGGGAAGTCTGAAAACAGACTCGAATACACTGCAAGGGATCTGGTTGGAAAGTCCTACCATAACGTTTTCAAGAACAGTCAGCTTACCGAAAAGACGAATGTTCTGGAAGGTTCTCGCTATTCCCTTTCTGTTAACGTCCGCAGGCGCTTTGCCCGTGATATCCTCACCGCAAAGATATACTCTGCCCGAGGTAGGCTTGTAAACACCCGTCAGAATATTGAAGACGGTGGTCTTTCCCGCGCCGTTAGGGCCGATAAGACCGTAAAGCTCGCCCTTCTTTATCTCAAGGTTAACGTCGTCAACTGCCTTAAGTCCGCCGAACTGAATGCACAGGTGGTCGGTCTTAAGAACTACTTCTCTGTTATCATTCATATCTGCCATCTTATGCATCCTCCTTTACTTGAGCTTCATCAGTATCGGGCTTGGATGCCTTTTTGCGCTTAAGCTTCGCGACGAGCGTCTGGAAGTTGTACTTCTCTCTGAAGTCCTTAAGAGCAGGCGCGTTGTTATAGATAACTATAAAGATAAGGATAAGCGCGTAGATAAGGTCCTTAAGCACTGCGAGGTTACCCGTGAGCACGTTCGCAAGATAGCGGTTAAGGAAGGTTATCGCCACAGCGGAGATGATAGAGCCGTTGATGCTTCCCATTCCGCCGAGAACTACGATAACGAGTATCTCGATAGAGTAGTTGTAGTCAAACATCTGGCTGGAGACGTTAAACTTTGTGTAGCTGTAAAGCACGCCCGCAATTCCCGCAAACGCCGCCGACATAATAAAGCCGAGAAGCTTGTAGTTGGTTATGTTGATACCCGTTGCTCTCGCTGCTATCTCGTTATCACGTATAGCCTCGATAGCACGGCCGTGCTTACTTCTGATAAGGTTCTGGATAACGAAAAGCGTTATCAGCACCATTATGAGACAAATGATGTAAAAATGCTTCTTGTCAAATCTGGGAGTCGAAAGACCGACAGGTCCGCCAAAGCTATTTTCGCTGGTGTTCATAAATATCGTTCTCACTATCTCACCGAAGGCGAGCGTCGTGATAGCGAGGTAGTCACCGCGAAGTCTGAGTGCGGGAAGTCCGACAAGGAAACCGCAAATTGCCGCGCTCGCCGCGCCGACAACGATAGCGATAACAAGTGTCAGGATACCGTTTCCGAGAGGTGCTGCGAGCACTGCCGCGACCTTACCTCCGATATATGCTCCAACGCACATAAATCCTGCGTGACCGAGAGAAAGCTCTCCGAGAAAGCCTACGACAAGGCTGAGAGATACCGCAAGAATTATCTTTATCGCCATTTCCTCAAGCAAGGAAGTCGTAGACGCGCTTACGCTACCCACAAGAGTGAGCGCAACGAACACGACCAGCACGAGTGCGATGGCAATATAATTGATATAATTCTTCCACTGTATATTCTTAAGCTTATTCATATCAGACCTTCTCCCTTCTCTTCTTACCGAGCAAGCCCGCAGGCTTTACAAGGAGAAGTATTATAAGGATAGAGAACTCTATCGCGTCGGTATAGGGAGATATTGCGGGAACAGCCTGAGCGAAGCACTCAACGATACCCAAAAGTATTCCGCCGAGCATAGCTCCGGGGATAGAGCCTATTCCGCCTATAACTGCCGCCGTGAACGCCTTGATACCCGGCAAAGAGCCGAACGTGGGGTTCATCGTAGGAGCCTTGAGCAGGAAGAATACGCTTGCGAGAGCCGCAAGCACAGAGCCTATCGCAAAGGTTATCATAATTATGCTGTTTACGTTGATTCCCATAAGCTGAGCCGCGCCCTTGTCCTCGGATACAGCTACCATTGCGCGTCCCGTTTTCGTATACTTTACAAACAGGCTGAGCGCGATCATTACTACGATAGAGCACACAAGTGTGATTATCGTGGAATATCCTATTGAAAGACCGCCGATGTGAAGCATCTTGCCGTCTATTCCGAGCTTTGCCGCTACGGTGATAAACTTAGGCGCAGAGCCAAACGCCATCTGAGCGATACTCTGCAAAAGATAGCTTACGCCAATAGCCGTGATAAGCACGGCCAAGGGAGAAGCTCCGCGGAGAGGTTTATACGCCAGCTTTTCAACAACGATACCGAGTATCATACAGAATATCATAGCCGCGATTATGGCAACGATGGGGTTTATGGGCAAAAACAGCAGTATCATATAGCCGCCGACCATTATTATGTCGCCGTGCGCAAAGTTAAGCATTTTTGCGATTCCGTAAACCATCGTGTAGCCAAGCGCGATCATAGCGTATATTCCGCCAAGGCTCAGTCCGTTTACAAGTGTTGTTAAAAATTCCATAGTATTTCCTTTACTACTTATTTAAGAAATAATTGCCAACGCAAAAATGCACCGGCAATTATTTCCTAAAGTATTATCAGCTTACGCTAAAGTAGCTTACGCAGCTGTCTTTTCCTTAACGATGTACTTGATAGCTTCCTTAACTACCGTACCGTCATCACTCCAGCTGATGTGAGACTTTTCAGTGCCCTCACACTTACCTGTGATGCCTCTGAACTCGAATGTATCGCTGTTGAATACTTCCTTAAGGATCTCGCACATATCGGATGCGCTTGTATTAGCGTCAACGTCCTTGCCGTTAGCAATTGCTACCTTGAGAGCCTCGTAGATAGCGTATACGCAGTCGTATGCAGCTGCACCGAACTGGTTGAGGGGCTCCTTAGCCTCGTCGTACTTATCGTTGTACTTCTTGATGAAGTCAGCAGCGGGACCCTCTGTTGCTGTGGAGTTGAAGTGAGAAAGCATAGAAACTTCCTGAGGAATGCTATTGATATCAAATCCGTCGATAGCGTCGATACCGTCAAATCCGTCGCAACCGTAGTAGGTGGTGATGGAGTTAGCTACGTCCTTAGCCTGTACCATGAACTGGGAAGCAGGTGTGTAGTAGATGGGCATAAATACGATCTCGCAATCCTTGAGAAGGTTGATCTGAGAATCGAATGTGGAAGCCTCACCTGTGAAGGATGCCTCTGCTACTACGAAAGAAGTGTCGAGGTTCTTCTTGAAGTTGTCATAGATACCCTTGGAGTACTCATCGTCAGCCTTGTAGAAGATACCAATCTTCTTACCCTTGTAGGTCTCGTTGAAGTACTTAGCAGCAGCTGTACCCTGGTTGGAGTCAGCAAAGCACATCTGGTAGCCGTTTGCGAACTCGGGGATAGCGTCACCTGTTGCGGAGGGTGTGAGGAAGAATACGTTGTCTTCCTTGGAAAGGTTCTTGAACTCAAGACCAGGCTTTGTTGTTACAGTTCCGAGAGAAACCTGCATACCGTCCTCGATGAGGCCGTTGTAAAGGTTCTCAACGTTCTCAGCCTTGTGCTCGTCGTCACGCATATCAAGCTTGAAGTTGATACCGTTAAGACCGCCTGCTGCGTTGATCTCGTCAACTGCGAGCTGAGCAGAGTTCTTTACTGCAATACCGTAGATGGAAGCGCCGCCTGTGAGAGGACCGGTGAGACCGATCACGATTACGTTCTCCTTCTTAGCGCCACATGCTGCGAAGCAACCAACGAGCATTATGAGGCAGAGGGAGAGAGCAAGAAATTTGGTGATTTTTTTCATGTCAAAATACCTCTAAAAATATTTTTTTAAAGAAAGAAACATTTTCTTACTTTAATATAGTATCAATGATAACATACAAGTCGTTCTTTGTCAAGTTTTTTTCGACCCGACCCGACTTTTTTGTGATATTTACCAAAAAAGCCGCACCTCTCCCAAAATCCTTTGACCATTTTTGCCCACCCCCAAAAAAGCAAAACAGTGAAAACACCGCCAAAGCAATACCGCTCACTTTCAAATTAGGATTTGTCGGTGTGTTAGAGTATACCAACGAACGGGTCGTCGAGGACGACGACCCCTACACGCTCCTAATATAATTCACCATAAAACATAAACATATTTTCCATCAAATTACATCAAACAACATCTGATGCGAATATGTTTGCTCTATCCGTTGTAGGGGTCGACGTCCCCGACGACCCGTTTTTACAACACAAACAAACTCACCTATAAATCCTAATTTGAAAGTGCACAAATGGCATCGCATTGCAACAAAGGCTCCCTCTCGGAGGGAGCTGTCGAGCGAATGCGAGACTGAGGGAGAGCGCGTGTACAATAGCGTTATATCTTACCTCCGTATGCACGCTGGCTCCTTCCACCACTTCGTGGTCCCCCTCCCTCTCGGAGGGAGGCTTATGGGCGCTGTGCGAACTCACCGATAAATCCTAATTCAACGCACAACTATGGCGATGCGCTTGCAAAAATTTCCTTGAGAAATGTTTGCGTGTATGTTTAAAAGAGTGCCAAGCTTGGCAAAAATATAATTGCAAGCAAAAATTTTGATAACTTGGAGTGTGTTATATATGAGTGTAAAGCGCGGAGATATATATTATGCCGACCTCTCCCCCGTCGTCGGCTCCGAACAAGGCGGCCTCAGACCCGTCCTCATTATCCAAAACGACGTCGGTAACAGATACAGCCCTACGGTCATCGCCGCCGCTATAACCTCGCGTATGGGCAAAACAAGACTGCCGACACACATCGACATCTACGCCGATAAGGTAGGGCTCGCTAAGGACTCGGTCATTCTCCTTGAACAAATACGTACGCTCGACAAAAAACGCCTTAAGGAGAAAATGGGACATCTCGACGACGGTATGATGTCGCAGGTCAATACCGCCATCGCCGTGAGCTTCGGCCTCGGTGAGACCGCTACTGTCAATAATATGCCCGAAGCAAAATAAAACACAAAAACGGCATTTTGCGGTTGACAAGATGCCGTTTTTGTGATATAATCCTTTCTGTTGATATACTGCCACCGGGTAGTGAATGTTTTCGTACATTCGTCGCGTATCGTTAGGTCACAGAAGATACGCTTCGAATGTTTTTTGTTTTGGAGGATCTATGTCAAGACTTTTTTCTTCGGTCGTCGGCTCAATTAAAAACCTAAATCGCTTTGAGCGCACGCTTTGGACGGTGTCCGTTATCGTGATAATCGTCAGCTTTTTCGCGGCAGGACAGCCCGACGTGCTCGTGCTTTGCGCCACCCTCGTGGGCGTTACCGCCCTTGTATTCGTCGCAAAGGGAGACGTGCTCGGTCAGATACTTTGCTTTATTTTTAGCTTGCTTTACGCCGCTGTGTCCTTCCGCTTCGCATATTACGGAGAAATGATATCATACATCGGTATGTCGGGCGTGATAGCCCTTATATCCACCGTCTCCTGGATAAGACACCCCTACGCCGAAAAGCAGGTAAAGGTCAATCGCCTTACTCGCAGATGCGCCTTTGGGGTCGCCCTGCTCACAGTTGCCGTAACAGTCGCCTTTTATTTCATTCTCAAGCTTCTCGGAACCGCCAGCCTTATCGTTAGCACTATTTCAATAGCCACAAGCTTTTCTGCATCCGCGCTTACCGTCCTTCGCAGCCCCTATTACGCTGTGATGTATTCTCTTAACGATATCGTGCTCATCACGCTTTGGGTGATAGCCGCCGTGTCCGATCCGTCGTCGATACCTATGATATTCTGCTTCGTTATGTTCCTTATCAATGACCTCTACGGCTTCTATAATTGGCGACGTATGGAAAAACAGCAAAAAACAAAAGCCATTGAGGACGATGCCGATAATATTGAAAAAGACCGATAAATCCTAATTTGAACAGGACACCTCATCAGTCACTCGCGGGGGCTCGTATATTTAATTTTTACGCATTCATATGCAATACCCATAAAAATAAAACTCGTCGGTGATCTATCGTCCGACGAGTTTTTTCCTTATAAGAAAAACAATAAAATTATATCTTTTCTTACGGCTACACCAATAATAATTTAGTTTTAAAGTTCTTGAAAGGGGTGTGGGGAAAACTTCTTTCAAGAAGTTTTCCCCACAAAACCGCGTCCCCGCGTCCTAACGTCTATATCATTCATAAACGGCACGGGGGCCGCCGATGAATTTAGGGCGAGTACGGGCGCAGATTATATTAGCGTCACCTATTTTAGAAAGAGATAGTCGCACGGGAACAGCGACCTCACGCAGGTGCATACCGACGAGAGTGCCGCCGATATCCACGCCTGCATTTGCCTTGATATGCTCAAGGGCGACGGGGTCGGTGAGTGTATCGTAAGTAACGGTTGCGAACGAGCCGCCCGCCTTAGGCTGAGGGCGCACGCAAACGACGTCAAGTCCGTGCTTTTCAGCATACTCTCGCTCAACGATAACAGCTCTGTTGAGGTGTTCGCAGCACTGAGCCGCTATGTATATTCCCTTTTCGCGAAGCACAGGATAAATTCCCTTGAACACCGCCTCGGCAACGGGTCTTACCGATGCCTTTCCGATGGTATTTCCGCTCACCTCGCTTGTCGAGCAGCCCACGACGAGAGCATCCCCCGCCTTAAGCGATGCGACCTCGCACAGCTCCTCGGCAACGCGTCTTGCCTCTTCGGTTATTGCGTCAAGTCGCGCCTTAAGCTCCTCGCTCATAACTACCGTTCCGTCAGCGTTATATTTAAGCTCCTGCATAAAAGACCTCCATAAGTTGAAATCGGGCTGTCACCTCTCGGGGACAGCCCGTATTTTCTTTTAATTACTCTGCGTCAACAGCAGCCTCTTCCGCTACTGCTTCCTCAGGCATAGCCTCAGCCTCTGCCTGCGCCTCGTCAAGGAGAGCGCGGATAGAAAGGCTTACCTTCTGGTTCTCCTCGTCGATAGCGATGATCTTTGCGTCAACTACCTGACCGATCTCGAGAACGTCAGCGGGCTTGCCGATCTTCTGCTGAGCGATCTGGGAGATGTGGATAAGACCGTCAACTCCGTCAACTATCTCAGCGAAAGCTCCGAAGGGCATCATGTTAACTATCTTCACCGATGCAACGTCGCCAACTGCATACTTGCCTGTGAATACGAACCAAGGATTGTCCTCGTCCTTCTTGTATCCGAGAGAAATTCTCTTCTTCTCAGCGTCGAAGCTCTTAACGAATACTTCGATCTCCTGACCGACTGTAAGCACCTGCGCAGGATTTGCGATGGGCTTCCAGGAAAGCTCGGTCTTATGTACCATACCGTCAACTCCGCCGAGGTCAACGAATGCACCGTAAGCAGTCATGCTCTTAACAGCGCCCTTGAATACCTTGCCCTCTTCGATAGATGCCCAGAAAGCAGCCTCGCGTGCGCGTCTCTCCTCACGAGCAACAACTCTGATAGAGCCGATAGCCTTCTTGCCCTTGATCTCGATGATCTTGAGGCTGACCTCCTGACCCTTAAGAACGTCAAGATTGCCGTCTCTCGGAACACCTGTCTGAGAAGCGGGTACGAATACCTTGTTAGCGTCAACAAGAACGGAAACTCCGCCCTTTACTACCTCAACGACCTTACCCGTAAGAACGTCGCCCTGCTCACAAGCAGCAACGAGCTTCTGCCAGTTCTTGTCAGAATCAACGCGCTTCTTGGAAAGCTCTGCAAAGCCCTCGATGTCGCTTACGCGGATAACGAAAGCTTCGATCTCGTCGCCGGGCTTATACATCTCTGTAAGCTTAACGGAATTATCATCGGTGATCTGCTCAGCCTTGATAAAGCCCGTTACCTGTGCGCCGAAGTCCAGATAAAGCTCTGCATCGGTAACAGACGTTACGGTTCCGGTTACTGTGTCTCCTGTATTTAAAGTTTTGATTTCTGTCGCATCCAACAGTTCCGCAAAATTTTCTTTCATTTCGCTCATGGTTCTATATACCTCCTGAATTACGCCTGACGGGGTAGATGCTCCCGCGGCTATACCCACTATCGTGTGGGCTGACGTTATTAAATTGCAAACCGCAAGCTCATCGGGATTTTCTATCCAGATGCTCTCGGGACAATTTTCTTTACATATTGAATACAGCTTCGCTGTATTTGAGCTTTGCCTTCCGCCTATGACCACCATTGCATCGCACTTGCGCGAAAGGTCTGCTGCCTCGGTCTGTCTCGATTCCGTGACACTACATATTGTATCAAAAATTAACGCATTTGTATATAGGTTTTTTAAAATTTTTTGACTTTTTTTCCATTCCGACAAATTTTGTGTCGTTTGAGCAGCCAAAATTGGTGTTTTTTGCCCTATGTTCTTTTGCTCGAGCAGCACTCGGAGTGCCTCGGCGTCCGAAACTACGTATTTTTCGTAGTCAAAATAGCTCATTATGCCCACGACCTCGGGGTGCTTCTCCGAGCCGAGCAGTATGAAGCAGTTGTCCTCTTTTGAGTTTTCCGCCGCTATTTTGTGTATTTTTTTGACAAACGGACAGGTGCAGTCGATATACTCAAAATACTCATTTTCCTCGCAAAGACTCTTGAGCGCGTTCTCGTCCTCTCGCGGAATACCGTGCGCTCTCACGAACACCTTGACAGGTGCTTGCTCGCTTGCCGTCCTTGCAAGACGCTTCGCGCCCTCTATGTCGGTGACCTCTACTCCCCTCTTTGCAAGCTCGCGATTGAAGCCGTCGTTGTGAATGAGTGTGCCGAGCGTGAGTATGCGCTCGCCCTGCTTTTTTGCCTCAAGAGAGGCATTGAGACTTTCAACGGCGCGCTTAACGCCAAAGCAAAAGCCCGCATTGTTAGCAACTATTACCTTCATTTTATCTTGCCCTCGTCACGGAGCTTTTTCTCAAAGTCCTCACCCAGCGAGCACACCTTGTCGAAAACTATACCCGTTACGCGTGTATACTCACCCTGATTATCCTTGTCGTATTCAAAGCTCTCAAAGGATATCCTCTCACCGATAACAACGTACGTTCTCTTGAATATCCTCTGCTTTTTGCCCTTGCACCAGATATAAACGGGAACAATGTCCGCCTCAGCACGAGTAGCGATAAGAGCGGCACCGTTCTTGGTCTCGGTCTTTCTCGGGTCCTGACAGGGGTATCTGTGCCCCTGAGGGAACACGCCGAGGCACTTGCCCTCTTCAACTATGCTGACCGCCTTTTTGATAGCTCCGACGTCGTTTCCGCCACGGTCTATGGGGAAAGCTCCGAGCATAGAGATAAGACCCCTGAGAAGAGGTATCTTGAAAAGCTCCTTTTTAGCCATAAAATTGAGCTGATTTCTCTTGAAGGCGTAGCTTATAACTATCGGGTCTGTCGCCGAGATGTGGTTGGCGCACACGACGTAACCGCCCTCGAGAGGCTCATTCTCGGGATTTACGACCTTTATCCTGAATATAAGCCCCACAATGCCCGACAAGCACGCATATACAACACGGAAGAACCTGCTTCCCTGCCTTTTCTTTTTTTCTTTACTCAATGTGGAATACCCACTTTCTTTTGTTTTTTATATACGCAAAAATTATTTGCCCCGCTTTTCCATAGCAAGCGCGATGACCGCGTCAACGGTCTGGTCAAAGGTCATCCCCGTGTTGTCGAGCAGCACTGCGTCCGCAGCGGCAGCCGTGGGGGCTACGTCTCTGGTGCTGTCCTGCTTGTCTCTTTGGTTCATCTCAGCGAGCACGTCCTCGTATTTTACGTCCTGACCGCGCTCTATAAGCTCCTTATAGCGACGCATAGCTCTGCACTCCTCGGATGCCGTGAGGAATATCTTGACGTCAGCATTCGGAAGTATGACCGTTCCGATGTCTCTGCCGTCCATAATAACGCTGTTTTTCTTTGCTATGTCTCTCTGCGTGTCAAGCAAAAACGCTCTTACCGCAGGAATAGCCGAGACCTTCGAGGCGTACATAGACATCTCGGGGGTGCGTATCTTGTCTCCGAGGTCCTCTCCGTTGAGGAACACGTGCTGCGCGCCGTCAACGTACTTTATCTCTATGCTTATCTCGCAAAGTATCGCGCCTACGCCCTCTCTGTCGTCGGGTGAAATATCCTTTTGTCTTACGTAGTAGCCTACCGTTCTGTACAAAGCGCCCGTGTCAACGTAAACGATACCGAGCTTTGCCGCTACTGCCTTTGCTACCGTGCTCTTGCCCGCTCCGCCGGGGCCGTCAATTGCTATCTGTATCATAATCTTCTCCTTTTTTGGGGATTTATTTTTAAAAAGTGAAACAAATTTGGATCAATCGGTGTGTTCGAACAGTACCCAGCTTTAAAGTTTTGATAAAACTTTTGGGGGAGTTTTTGCGCTCAAGCCGCATAGGCTTGTCGCCGTCCGCAGACGGCGAAACACCCTTTTTTAACACAAAGTTACTTTATACTACAATAGGGGATTTCGCGCGTTGCGACGCGCGCCTGGAGGTTCCCTCCAGACCTCCTTCTCAGCGTGAGGGAGTTCCGCTCTCTGCGGAGAGCGGCAATGGGCGCCGCCCCTTGACCCCGCAAGTTTTTGAAAAAACTTGACTAAAACTTTTAAGAGGGTGCTGTGCGAAACCACCGATAAATCCTAATTTACGCACAAACCGATGGGTAAGTTTTCTTTTACTTAGTTTTCTTTTTCAAAAGAATAGTAAGCTGCGCTCTCTCCTGCGAGGAATCCTGTGGAAAAGGCTATCTGGAGATTGTAGCCGCCCGTATACGCGTCTACGTCAAGCACCTCTCCGCAAAAATACAGCCCCGAGCAGAGCTTGGACGCCATCGTCCTTGGGTCTATCTCACGCACGTCCACTCCGCCCTTGGTGATTATCGCCTCGGCAATGGGGCGGAAACCGTCAATTCTTATTCTCAGGTCCTTCATAACTGTGCGGAGAGCAGTCCTCTCCTCTCTGGTTATAGAATTAACCTTCTTGCGAGCGTCTATTCCCGAGAGCCCTACCGTAACGGGTATGAGCTTGGCGGGAAGCAGGTCGCTCAAAGCATTTATAAAATCCTTGTTGGAATACTTCGCAAAATCCGAAAGCAAACGCGCGTCAAGCGCCTTTTCGTCAAGCGCGGGCTTGAGATCTATATGCGCCTCGTACTTTCCCGTCTCTATCCCCGAAAGGTGCGCGGATGCCGAAAGTATCATCGGCCCTGTCAGCCCGAAATGAGTGAACATCATCTCGCCAAAATCCTCGTAGACCGTCTTTCCCGACTGCACGTCGGTTATCTTAAGCGCAACGTTTTTGAGGGAAAGGCCTTGAAGCGAGGGACATATCTTGCTTTTCGAGGTCAGCGGAACAAGCGACGGTATGAGCGGAGTTACCGTGTGACCTACCGACTGCGCGAGCGCATATCCGTCGCCGTCCGAGCCAGTGCCCGGATACGACTTTCCACCCGTCGCAACTATCACCGCGTCAGCCTGTATTCTATCCGTGTCGGTCAATACGTGCGTCACAGCACCCTCTTCGGTCTCAATGCTCCTTACTCTCGAATGAAGCACACGTACACCCGCGTTCCGTACCCTCTTATACATGGCGGAAACTATGTCCTCTGCCCTGTCGGACACGGGAAATACTCTCCTGCCTCGCTCCACCTTGAGCGGCACTCCCGCTTGCTCAAAGAACGCCTTTGTGTCCTCGGTGGAAAATCTGCCGAGCGCGCTGTAAAGAAATCTCGGATTTGTGGGAACGTTCTGCAAGAACTCGCGCACGTCGCAATCGTTTGTGACGTTGCATCTGCCCTTTCCCGTTATCTTAAGCTTCTTTCCGCACTGCGCGTTTCTCTCGATCAGCGTGACATCGGCTCCAACCTCTGCGGCACTTATAGCCGCCATCATGCCCGCCGCTCCGCCGCCGACAACGACCACGCGCGCCTTGTTTTCAAGCTCTGCCATACTCATCCCTGGTTCTTGTCGTAAACGTCGTATTCATCCCAGATGTCCTCAAGCTTGCGAAGACGCTCTGTAAGCTCGTCCTGCTTAGCTCGGGATACCGCGACTATGATAGCGTTGATTATGCTGAGCGGAGCTACGAGCGAGTCCACAAACGACGCCATATCGCTCCTTGCGAGCAAGAGCTGACTTGCCTGAGGAGCTATGGGGGACATAGTGCTGTCGGTTATCGCGATAATATTCGCGCCTCTGTGCTTGGCGTAATTTACCGCGTTGATAAGCTTTTTGGAGTATCTCGGGAAGCTTATGGCTATCATAACGTCTCCCTCTCCGATATTCATTATCTGCTCAAACATCTCGCTGCCCGAGCCCGTTTGAACAAGCTTCACTCTGTCGAATATCATACCCAGACTGTGCGCGAAAAAGCTCGCGAGCGTGGCGGACGAGCGCATACCGAGAACATAGATATTGTCAGCCTCGACAAGCCTTTGTACAGCGTCCTCAAACGCTTTTCTGTCTATCTCCTCAAGCGTGTGCTTTATCTTATCCTGGTCGGAATTCAACACCTTTGTGAGCACGTCTCCGTCACCGATCAGGTTGTTTGTGACCTCAATTCGCTGAAAAGATGTCAGCTTTGTGCGAACGATCTCCTGCAAAGAGTGCTGAAATTCGGGATAGCCCTCAAAGCCGAGCTCAATGGCAAAGCGCACGACAGTGGACTCGGAGACCTTAACGATAGCGCCGAGCTTTGCGGCAGTCATATACGCCGCCTTGTCGTAGTTTTCGAGTATATAACCTGATATAAGCTTCTGCCCTTTTGAAAAGCCGGGCATTCTTTCTTCGATTTCCTTTAAAAGATTACGTTTCATATATGTCACCTCGTTTTCGGTAAACGCAAATATACATAATATATTATACATTCAACCCACCGAAAAGTCAAGGGATTTAACAAAAAAGCGCCCCTGCGACCTGTTGAATTTAACTATTCGGTAAATCCTAATTTGAGGTATCGTATTCAAACATTGCGCAAAAAAAGGAGCGTGAGCACACGTTCCTTTTTAATCCTCAATATCCGTAAGTTTTGAGACTGTTGTTCCAAGCACCTCTGCAATCCTAAACAAGGTCTTGAGCGAGGGGCAAAAATAGCAACCCGTGCCCTCAAGCTGTGAAATATATCCCGGGGAGAGCTCGCACGCTTCCGCAAGCTCCTCTTGCGTCATTCCTTGAAGCTTTCTATAATACGCTATTTTCAATCCAATTTTTATTAAATTCATTTTGTATTGACTTTCAAGCATATTCTTTCTCCTATTTTTTACTTGAATTTATTATACCCTATTTACACCAAAAAGTTTATATGATAAAATATAGTAAATCTTATTTAAAATATAATAAATAATAGTTTTCAAATAAAAGGAGAATGCAATGACTGTATTAATAGTCGGTTCAAGGAGCATCAAGAATTTTGACCTTTCAGGTCTTGTACCCAAAGAAACCACACTTATAATAAGCGGAGGGGCAAAAGGGATAGATACGAAGGCAGAGGAGTTTGCCGATAAAAACAGAATCGATAAGCTGATAATGCGTCCGCAATACGCAAAATACGGAAGAGCCGCTCCGCTAAAAAGAAACGAAGAGATGGTAAAGCTCGCAGACCTCGTTCTTGTTATTTGGGACGGGTCATCCAAAGGCACCAAATACACAATAGATTACGCCCAAAAATTGAGAAAGAAAACCATTGTAAAATCAATATCCAAAGCACAGTAATACAGGGGGTAAATGAAACAGGACCTAACGGATGAGGTGTCGTATTCAAACGGATCGTCGAGGACAACTTCGTACCGAGTTTTCTTCGAAAACATCGGTCGACCCGTTTATCATTATTCATTCGGGCTCGTATATTTAATTTTTACGCATTCATATACAATACCCATAAAAATAAAACTCGTCGGTGATCTATCGTCCGACGAGTTTTTTCCTTATAAGAAAAACAATAAAGTTATATCTTTTCTTACGGCTACACCAATAACAATTTCGTTTTAAAGTTCTTTGGGGGAGTTTGAGGGGGACTTTCTTTCAAGAAAGCCCCCCTCAACGCGTCCCCGCGTCCTCGCATCCTCGCGTCATCTACACATTAAACATCAAATCGCCGTAGGTAGGAAGCGGCCAATATTCGCTTGCCGTAATAGGCTCCATAGCATCGACGTACGAGCGAAGCTTTTCCATAGCGGGAATGACCTCATAGCAATACGCCTCAGCGCGCTTGACGGCGTCGGCGAGCTTTGCCGCCTTAGCCTCAGCCTTTTTGAGCTCATCAAGAGCTACGTACGCCTTAGAATTGAGCTCTGACAGCTTCGTGATGATATCCTTTTCGACCGACACGTTGATATCGGGGAGCACCGCGAGCTTTGCGCCCATGGTATCCGCAACCTCAGCTACGTATGCGTTGACAGCAGGTATGATATCTCTGCTCGCCATTTCTATCATAGTCAGTGCCTCGATATTCACTATCTTGGCATAGTTCTCAAAGTATATCTCCTCACGGGAGTTTATCTCCACCTCGTTCATTACGCCGTGGTCAAGGAAGAGCTTGACATTCTTGGGCGCGTTGAACTGCTTGTAAGCATCCACAGAGGTCTTGAGGTTGAGAAGTCCGCGTCTCTCCGCTTCCTTCTCCCACTCCTCGGAGTAGCCGTTTCCGTCAAAGAGGATCCTTCTGTGCTCGGTAAACGTATCCTTGATAAGCTTTGCGACAGCTGCGTCAAAGTCGTCCGCCGCCTCGAGAACGTCCGCAAACTGCTTGAAGCTCTCCGCGACAGCCGTGTTAAGTACGATATTGGGCATTGCGATATTCTGCGACGAGCCCACCATTCTGAACTCAAACTTATTGCCCGTGAAAGCAAAAGGAGAAGTTCTGTTTCTATCGGTGGTGTCCTTGCGGAAGGTAGGAACTGTGGGAATACCCAAGTCCATAATTCCCGCCTTTGCGCCAACGTATGTCTTACCGTCAACGATAGCGTCGATTATCTGCTCGAGCTCCTCACCCACGAATATGGAAACTATCGCGGGGGGCGCCTCGTTTGCTCCGAGACGGTGGTCGTTACCCGCGTGAGATACGGATATCCTCATAAGGTCCTGATAGTCGTCAACAGCCTTGATGATAGCCGCCAATGAAAGCAGGAACAGCACGTTGTCAGCAGGTGTCTTGCCTGCCTTTATGAGGTTTTTGCCCGTGTCCGTGGATATAGACCAGTTGTTGTGCTTACCCGAGCCGTTAACGCCCGCGTAAGGCTTTTCGTGAAGCAAGCAGACAAGTCCGTGCTTCTCGGCAATCTTCTTCATATACTCCATTATAAGAAGATTATGGTCGACCGCCATATTCGTGGTCTCAAATATAGGCGCAAGCTCGTGCTGCGCGGGGGCAGCCTCGTTGTGCTTGGTCTTTGAGTTTATACCGAGTATCCAGAGAGCCTCGTCGAGGTCCTGCATATACGCGCTTATTCTGGTCTTGAGAGGTCCGAAGTAGTGATCCTCAAGCTCCTGACCCTTAGGAGCGGGAGCGCCAAAGAGCGTTCTTCCCGTGTATATGAGGTCCTTTCTCTTGTCGTACATCTTCTTGTCGACAATAAAATACTCCTGCTCAGCACCGACCGTGGTGTTAAGTCTCTGAGTTACCGTATCACCGAAAAGGCGAAGTATTCTGAGCCCCTGAGTGCTTATAGCGTCCATAGAGCGCAGCAAGGGCGTCTTTGTGTCAAGCGCCTCGCCCGTGTACGAGCAGAACGCCGTGGGGATATAGAGCGTGCCGTCCTTGACGAACGCATACGACGCAGGATCCCAAGCAGTATAGCCTCTTGCCTCAAAGGTCGCGCGAAGTCCGCCCGACGGGAAGGACGAAGCATCGGATTCTCCCTTTATGAGCTCCTTGCCCGAGAACTCCATAACCACCTTGCAGCTTCCGACGGGGGATATAAAGGAGTCGTGCTTCTCAGCCGTTACTCCCGTGAGAGGCTGGAACCAGTGAGTGTAGTGCGTAGCACCCTTCTCTATCGCCCAGTCCTTCATTGCGGCAGCCACAACGTCCGCAACGGACGCGTCTATTGTTTTTCCCGTTGCTATGGTCTTTGTCAGCGACTTATACACTTCCTTGGGAAGTCTTTCACGCATAACGTCGTCGTTAAAGACCATACAACCAAATATTTCGGGAATGTTCTTGGTCATAATTTTATACCTCTGAAATAAATAAATACAAGCTACTTGTGATATTACAGCGGAGCGTTTGTTATCTTTTCGAACTCGTCTCTGTCAAGGAAGGGCGCCATATCGTTGAGAGAGGGCGACACTATTCTTCCGTCGGGAAGCACCTTGGACGAGGACTTGGGTGCGAAGTTCTGAGTGGGGTCTACCACCACCTCGCATACTGCGGGGCCCTCGGAGGAGAGGAACTTATCGAGCACCTCGTCGGCAGTTGTCTCGCTGTCGAAGGTGTAGTAGGTAAGACCGAACGCATCCGAAAGCTTAGCAAAATCGGGGAACGCAACTCCGCTGTTCGCGTCAACACCGATAAAGGGAGGCTGGAAGAGGTTGGTCTGTGTCTGTCTTATCGAATGATAACCGTTGTTGTTGATTATAAGAAGCTTGACGTTGAGCTTGTTGTGCGCTATCGTCGCAAGCTCCTGAATGTTCATCATAACGCTTCCGTCACCGTCAACGCATACCGTTCTCTTGGAGTTATCCGAAACGGCAACGCCGAGTGCTGCGGGAAGTCCGTATCCCATAGCCGCGCAGCCCGAGTTGGTAAACATTCTCTGACCCTGCTTTATCTTTCCTGCCTGGAAGGTGATAACACACGCGCTTCCGTTACCGCAGATTATGCGGTCGTCACTCTCAAGGTGATCAAACAGCTTGTCGATAAATATGTAGGGATTTATGGGGCTGCCGCCTCTGTAGCTGTCGCATGCGGCGGGATATCTCTTGACGAGATCCTGACACCAAGCGAGCCACGGCTTGTGGTCCTCGACGGGTGTATAGTCACGAGCGAGAAGAGCATCAAGCAACGTGCTGACGTCCGCATTTACGGGCATATCGGCGTGTATCGTGGGCTTTACAAGCTCTCTCGGGTCTATGTCAACGATTATCTTATAAGCGTTCTTTGCGAAATCGTAGTGGGTATAGCCTATCATTCTTATATTGAGACGGCATCCAAGGCTGAGAAGAAGGTCGCAGCGCTGTATTGCGAAGTTACCCGGACGCGTTCCTACCGTTCCGGGCATTCCCGCAAAATACGGGCTGTCGTGCGCCACGGTGTCGTTTGCGTTCCAAGCGGTAACAACGGGTATCTGAAGCTTATCGAGAAGCGCGAGAAGCTTCTCCTCTGCTCCGCCAAGGCGTATTCCCGTACCCGCAAGCACGAGAGGGCACTTTGCCTTAGCTATCTTGTCAAGAATAGCCTCTACCTTTTCATCGGTAAGCTCGGGAAGCTCCCAAGGACACTCAACGGCAGCGTTGAAATGCTTGAGATCGTCAGTCTCCACCTGCGCTCCCTGAACGTCAAGCGGCACGTCTATCCATACGGGGCCGCCTCTGCCGTTTGTAGCGAGGTGCAGAGCCTTTTCAAGATGATAAGCGATATCGAGAGGGTCGGTCACCATAACAGCGTACTTTGTCATATTCGAGACCGAGCCGATAATGTCGAACTCCTGGTCTCCGAGCTGGCGAAGTCCAAGCTCAGCGCACGCCCAAGTGGTAGTTTCTCTCTTTACCTGACCCGAAAGCACGAACATAGGAATGGAATCCAGCCATCCGCCCATAACTCCCGTTATAGCGTTTGTTCCACCGGGACCGCTCGTTACGCATACAGCCGCAAGCTTGCCCGTCATTCTCGTATATCCCTCTGCCGCCACAGAGCAAGCCTGCTCATGGTGATTGAAGGTACACTTAAGACCATCCTGATGTCCGATAGCGTCGTCGAGGTGCATCGCTCCTCCGCCCGTTACCATAAAGCAATCGGTTATTCCGTTGTCAACAAGAAACTGTGAAATATACTTAGCAACCTTTACCTTCATATCTACTCTCCGTGATCAATCAAAATATTTTAGCAGGTCTATTGCGTTGTCGACACAGCCGACAGCACCGTATTCCTGCGCATCGGACGGCGTCTTAAAGCCAAATCCGTATGTTACTCCGAGAAAATCAACGCCTATGCCCTCAGCTCCTATCGCGTCAAGCTTGGTATCGCCTATCATCACGACCTCCGCCTTGTCGGTAATACCCGCAACGTTGATGCACTTCTCTATTATGTCTTTTTTCTTTAGCTTGTTCTCGTGGTCGCCGCCGAACAAAATGTCGGTATAGCGGTCAAACCCATAATACTTTAAAAGAGAGACGGCATAATCCTCTCTCTTGTAAGTAGCGACCGCAGGCATTACTCCTCTTTTGAGAAGTCCCTCGAAAACGTCGTAAATACCGTCGTAGGGCTTCGCCAAAAACAACACCTCGGGAACGCTGTATCTGTCTCTGAAAACAGTCGCTATCTCCTGAAGTATCGGCCCTTCAAGTCCGTACGCCTTCGCAAACGAATCCTGAATGGGCGGTCCGATAAAGGCTGAAAGCTCTTTATCGGACAGCATAGGATAGCCCATTTTTTCAATGGTATATTTTACTGCGGACACAAAACCCTCGGTGGTATCCATGAGAGTTCCGTCCAGATCGAAGATCGCCAATTTGTAACGGTTCATTTATTTATCCTCGTAGTGCGACTTTGTAAGGAAGCTGACCTTCAGCTTGTCCTTGTTGTTCTTGAGAAAATCCGTGACGTAGCTGTTGAGATAGTCTGCCTTTTTCTTTACAAAATCATATTCCATATCGCTCTTGTAGTAGTTGGATGCTCTGACAGAATATCCGTCAAAGCCCGCAAGCGTTACACTGCTCACCTCAAACTCCATAAGAAGCTTGAGAAGCATGACCAGAGAATTGTCCTTTATCTCGGTCTCAAGATCGATAAGGCTCGCATAATTTACCTTGTACGCAAACGCTCCCGTCGTTGTCTCGGTCACGTTAGACGTAGCTATAACAGTCTGCGGCTTCTTGCTGAACTTTGTTGCAAGCTGCAAGTATCTCTTGCTGTTGCTCAGGAACACGTAATCGTTCTTAAGCTTTCTCGGAACAAAGTTTACAGAGAAGGTAACGGGCTTGTTGCGCTCCGCATATTCAAGTATCTTCTTTTTGTCTGCCTCCTGCTTGGGGCCCGGTCCTACGATAAGCACGTCCTTTCCGCGAAGCTGCTCGTGAAGAGCCGCTCTGTCCGCCTCGTCGTTTATCTCGTTGTTCTGATACTCGATATAGAGAGCCTCTATATAGCTCTTATCATAAAGCAGCTTCTTCTCGCCCTGAAGCTTTCCGAGAAGCTCGTTGATAGACTTAACCGACAGCGTGCGCTTGTCCATAAGGTACTCTACGTAGCTCGGGTGGCAGTCGTTGGAAGCCGCGAGATAATAGAACATATTGTATCCCCACTCTGCGGGGTGATAGAACTGCGAGATGTTGGAGTCTATCGCCTCAAGCATCTGGCTTATCTGGTAAGACGTACCCAAGGAGTGGTTCATATGCATTGCAATAAGCTCAATAGGCGCGTTGCCTGCGCTCTTGCCCATTCCGTATATCGTGCCGTCAACCACCATCGTACGCTCTATCTTGTTTGAAAGCATAGCTATGCAGTTGGCGTAGCCCATCTGGAAATTGTTGTGAGCGTGGTATCCAAGACCGATGCTCGCATCAAGATTGTCGTTCAGCAGATTGAAATAGTGCATCAGATTGTTCTGGTGCATAAGTCCGTACGTGTCTACCATAGACACCGCATAGGGCTTGTATTTATTCGCAAGGCGAACAAGGTCGAGCATCTCGTCGTCGGAATAGCTTGTGACCGATACGAGCTGCGCGAATACCTTATAGCCAAGAGCCGAGAGCTGTCCGCAAAAATCCATAGCCTGCTCGCGCAGATGCTTTTTGAAAATTACGCGGATACCGTCAAGAAAGCTTTCGCTGCAAGGCTGGATATTCGCAATGCCGCACGTGCCGTAGTCTATCATTCCCACGACCATAGCCTGCTTTCTGTCAAGATCGCCGAATATCTTTTCGACGCTCGCAGTATCGGGCATTATGCTTCTGTCAATATCAAAGGGTCTGCGTTCGTCGAGAAATCCTATCTCTATGATGTCGACTCCCGCATCAACAACTCTCTCAAATACGCTGACAAGGTTATCGTGTCCGAAATTCCAGTCGTTTATATAACCGCCGTCTCTCAGCGTACAGTCGAGCAATTTTATCCGTTCCATAAAACCTCCAAGTTTATATGACGTTTATATGCCGATCAAGAATTAACTGCCTCGATTATGGTCTTTGCCATATAGTCTATCATCTCGTCGGTCATTCCGGGATATACACCTACCCAGAAGGTATCTGTCATAACTCTATCGGTATTGTCAAGAGTTCCTACTATTCTATAGCCCTCTCCGCTTGCTCTCATCTCGTCGAAGCAGGGGTGCTTTGTGAGGTTACCCGCAAACAGCATTCTGGTCTGTACTCCGTGAGCCTCGATATAAGGAACTACCTTTTCACGGTCAACACCGTCACAGGTAATGAGGAAGCCAAACCAAGAAGGATTGGAGTTCTCAGCCGCCTCGGGCAGAATGAGCTTGTCCGCAACGGGAGCAAGAGCCGCCTTAAGACGGGCAAAGTTGTGACGGCGACGCTCTACGAAAGAGGGAAACTTCTTAAGCTGCGCGCAGCCTACTGCCGCCTGCATATCGGTTGCCTTGAGGTTGTAGCCGAAGTGAGAGTAAACGTACTTGTGGTCGTAGCCCAAGGGAAGCTCGCCGTACTGACGGTCAAAGCGGTGCTTACAGAAGTTGTCAACACCCGAAGGACATACGCAATCACGTCCCCAGTCACGGATAGAACGGATTATCTTAGCGAGAAGAGGATTATCGGTGTATACCGCGCCGCCTTCTCCCATCGTCATATGGTGAGGAGGATAGAAGCTGCTCGTTCCGATATCTCCGACAGTACCCGTCTTTCTGGTCACACCGTCAATGGTGTACTCAGAGCCGAGCGCGTCACAGTTGTCCTCAACGAGCCAGAGTCCGTGCTTATCGCAGAACTTCTTGACAGCGTCAAGGTTAAAGGGGTTACCGAGCGTATGAGCTATCATAACAGCCTTGGTCTTGTCGGTAAGAGCTGCCTCAAGCTTGGTAACGTCTATATTGTACTGAGGAATAGTGATGTCAACGAATACGGGAACAGCGCCGTACTGGATAACGGGAGTTACTGTTGTGGGGAAGCCTGCGGCAACCGTGATGACCTCATCGCCTCTCTTTACAGCTCTGTCCTTGAGCAGAGGAGACGTAAGTGTCATAAATGCGAGCAGATTTGCGGAAGAGCCCGAGTTTACAAGACTGCAATGTCTTACTCCAAGGTACTCTGCGAACTTCGACTCGAACTCATCGGTATATCTTCCCGAGGTGAGCCAGAACTCAAGCGAACTGTCAACAAGATTGCACATCTCATCGCTGTCGTATACTCTGGACGCATAAGGAATTCTGTCGCCTTCCTTATATGCGGGCTTTGTGTGATACTTCTCACAGTATTCCTTTACGAGCTTAAGTATCTGTTCTCTTTCTTCTCTCTCGTTTACGTTGCAATTTACTTTTATCATCAGTTTTTCCTTTCTTCATTAGCTACAATGAATTAAATAGAATTAAAATAGCAAAGCATAGCCATACGGATGTATTATAACATATAACTCATATTTTGTCAACACAAAACACACTTTTAATCTACTGATTCTTAATTTTTAATTCAAAAAAAATTAAAAATCTTTAAAATTCGCTATTGACATACCGAGCCTTATATTTTACAATAATATCATACCCCGAATTTTGGAGTATAAAAACCTTTTTTACGGAGGCAGATATGCTTGAAGCGTTCGAAAGACAGTCGCTCATCATAGGCGAGGACGCCACAAAAAAGCTCGCTTGCTCGACCGTCGCCCTTTTCGGCGTCGGAGGGGTCGGCAGCTACGCGGCGGAGGCACTGGCGCGTTGCGGCGTGGGCAAGATAGTGCTCATCGACCACGACACCGTCTCAAAAAGCAATATAAACCGCCAGCTCTGCGCCCTTACGAGCACGGTAGGAAGACTTAAGGTCGACATAGTCGCAGAACGTCTGCGTGATATAAACCCCGATGCCGTAATAGAGACCCGAGCCGAGTTCTTTTTGCCCGAGAACGCAGACAGCTTTGATTTTGAAAGCTATGACTTTGTCATAGATGCCATAGATACCGTCAGCGCAAAGGTAGAGATAGCCGTGCGTTGCGCTTCCCTTTCCGTTCCGATGATAAGCTCTATGGGAACGGGAAACAAGCTCGACCCGACCGCACTGCGTATATCCGACCTTGCCGCGACCTCGGGATGTCCGCTTGCGAGAGTTATGCGCCGCGAGCTCAAAAAGAGAGGTATCGTTCACCTGCCCGTGGTATATTCCGAGGAAGCTCCGCTCTCTCCGCTTTGGGACGCGCGCTCGGACAGCGGCAAGCCCACGCCCGGAAGCGTGGCATTTGTTCCGTCGGTAGCAGGTCTGCTCGCCGCCTCGGAAGCAATTAAACATTTGATACGTTAAGGACGCGGAGATGCGTTTAGGGGGGTGCTTTCTTAAAAGAAAGCACCCCCCTAAAACTCCCCTAAAGAAATTCAAAATTAGGATTTATCGGTGTGTTGAATCGCCCCTACGACCTGTTGAATCTAACTATTCGACAAATCCTAATTTGAAAGTGCACAAATGGCATCGCATTGCAACAAAGGCTCCCTGCGGAGGGAGCTGTCGAGCGAATGCGAGACTGAGGGAGAGCGCGTGTACAATAGCGTTATATCTTACCTCCGTATGCACGCCGGCTCCTTCCACCACTTCGTGGTCCCCCTCCCTCTCGGAGGGAGGCTTATGGGTGCTGTGCGAACTCACCGATAAATCCTAATTTATCATTCTTAATTCGGGCTCGTGTATTTAATTCTTACGCATTCATATACAATACCCATAAAAATAAAACTCGTCGGTGATCTATCGTCCGACGAGTTTTTTCCTTATAAGAAAACCAATAAAGTTATATCTTTTCTTACGGCTACACCAATAACAATTTCGTTTTAAAGTTCTTTGGGGGAGTTTGAGGGGGACTTTCTTTCAAGAAAGTCCCCCTCAACGCATCCTCGCGTCCCCGCGTCCCCGCGTCCTCGCGTCTTTATTTTCTTTGTTTAAGATAGCGGACGAGGTGTTTAGCCTCGCTTGCCACGAGAGTTATAGAGAGGAGCGCGGTCATAACGTAAACTATAACGGTAGACACGGTCACTCTATACGTAAAGTAGAACGGCAGGAATACGAACGGAACTGTCATAAGCACCATATACATAACTTCCCTACGCGTAGGTCTTTCAAGGTTACAGAGCATTACCATCGGGATGAGCAGGAATGCCCAGCTATAAAGCGAGGTGAGCGAGGGAACGCAAAGAATAGTCACAAAACCGAGCGCCCACTGTCTCCACCTTTCTCTTTTCAAGAAGGGCGACAACGCAAAGCATATGCCACATATCAGTACCCACAAATAGATGAGCACCGTCAGCGCGAGCTGTGCGCCCGATGGAAGTCCCACAGTATCAAGTATTATCGAAAGCGTGCTCTTCGAGCCTGCCGAGAAGCCGAACACGTTTTGCAGCATAGTGACAAGGCAGATAGGTCCGCCGAAGAAAAATGACGGAAGAATGAGCATCAACAGTCCGTATATAGCGCAGCGCAACGCTTCCTTATATCGCTTGTCCGCGATAAGCAGCCAGCCGAACACAACGGGATAAAGCTTTATCGAAAACGCGAACGCGAGCGCGATAAGTCCTATCTCACGATAGAATTTTATCTCGTGGTCGTAGGTAAACGTGTAGAGCATAACGGCTATCATACACACCATAATGATGTTTCCGCGCTCTGCCATAAACAGCACGGGAATATTGAAAAACGCCGCGAACGCAAACACAAACCGTTTAAGGTCAGAGCCCTTTTTGAAGCTTACGTATATCAGCGAGAACAAAAGCAGAGCGGTGGCAATGCTGTAAATAAGAACGAGTATGAACGGAGAAAAATGCATCGTCCACTGGTGCTTGTCGCTAAACGAGGTATCGTTATATGCGTTGGGAGTGAAGCGTGAGAGAATAAGATAAATAAGGTTTGCCATAGGCGGATAGATGACCTTACGCTCGGTATACACCGCACTTCCCTGCGACGCGTCTCTTATGGAGTTGAAAAAGTCCATATAAAAGTCAGAGCCGAGCTTGAAGAACGCAGAGGAGAAGCGACCGTTACCTATTATCAGGTAAACGATAAAAAATATCGCCGCGCTTATTCCGACGCTAAATATAAATATTTTCGAGAGGTCGGGCGAACGCTTTGTGTCAAGCGAACGCTCGTCAAGTGCGTTTTTGGACATACGTGCCTCCTTTCGAAAGGCGTTTACATAACAAGGCTATTATACCACACATTTTTCCTTTTTGCAATAAGTATTTACAAAGCGACCGAAAAATGGTATAATTATTGCAACAAAGGTAACGGAGTTGAGGTTAGGAATGAAGAAAAGCCTGGGAATATACGTCCATATACCGTTCTGCGTGTCAAAATGCCGCTATTGCGACTTTTGCTCGTTCTCGGGAAAAGGGTCGTCCGATATAAAAGAATACACCGACGAGCTGTGCCGTAGGATAGAGACGGCAGAGTGGGGCGGAGACTATGAGGTGGACACCGTTTATTTCGGCGGAGGCACACCGAGCCTTATGGGCGCGAGAGAGGTCGAGAGAGTGCTCAGCTCACTTGGCAGCCGCTTCTCGGTCTCAAAAAACGCTGAGCTTACGTTGGAGTGCAACCCCGCGACAGCCGATAGGCAGTATTTTGCAGACATTCTCTCTCTCGGCGTCAATCGTCTGAGCATGGGGCTTCAGAGCGCGGTGGACACCGAGCTCTCGTCACTCGGCAGAATACACACGGCAGCCGATTTTGCAAAAACCTTTAACGACGCACGCGCGGCGGGCTTTGAAAACATAAGCGGTGACCTTATGTACGGCATTCCCGACCAAAACACGGACACGCTCCTCTATTCCGCAAGGTTTCTCGCAGACCTTTCTCCCGAGCACATCTCGGCTTACGGCTTGACAGTCGAGGACGGCACGTACTTCGCTCGCCACAAAGACGAGCTGTCGCTCGCAGACGGAGATGGGCAGTATGAGATGTATATGCTGCTTTCCGAATACCTCGCGTCAAGAAGCTATGAAAAATACGAGATCAGCAATTTCGCAAGGCACGGCAAGGTGTCTCGCCACAATCTCCGCTATTGGAGCTGCGGAGAATACCTCGGCTTCGGCGTGGCGGCACATTCGTATTTTGGCGAACGGCGCTTTGGCAATTCGCGTGACCTCTCGGCATTTCTGTCGGGCAAGGACATAACAGAGGAAAGCGTGTTCATCGACGCAGACGAGCAAAGGCGTGAATACGTTATGCTGGGGCTTCGCCTTTCGGTCGGAGTTGATGCGCTCGAATACCGCAGCCGCTTCGGCAAAGAGCTGCCGATAGACACCCCGACAGTCAAAAAATACGTAAACGCAGGTCTTATGCGCATAGACGGCACAAGGCTCTGTTTCACCGACAGGGGGTTCTTTGTGAGCAACGCCGTAATATCGGAAATACTTGAACTGATTTAAAAATTTTTACAATAATCGTATTGACTAAATGCGATTGGTAGTATAAAATATATCTTGAAAATCTATAATAATAACAAGGAGCATTAAAATGGCAGATAACAACTACGAAGCAGAAATATTTACACTCACCGATGAGAACGGAAACGAAATAGACTTTGAGATAATCGGTCAGCATGAAATGAACGGCGAGCATTACGTCGCTCTCCTCCCCGCAGAGGAAGAGGAAAAGGACGGCGGACAGTGGGAATATATCGTTCTTAAGCTCGCAAAGGAAGGAGACGAGGAAATACTCGTCACAGTCGACGATGACGACGAGTTCGAAGCTATCGCCGCATACTTCGACGACCTCTTCGCCAGCGAGATCGACTACGACTAATTTACTTTTCCTTTTTAAAAACGAAAAGTAAGTTGTGATCCCGATTCGACAAATTCAAACGGGGCGTGGGGGACGTCGCCCCCCCACAAATTCAAAATTAAATAAAAAAGAACATTGCCTGCGATGTTCGTGATGATCGTATATAAAGAACCACAGTAATTAAATGGAGTCCGAAAATAGTTCGAAGTGGTTTGCAGACCTCCCTCATAGATCCTCAATTGACTTGTCTTGACGATTTATGCAGGACGCTGGGAGCAGTAAAGCGGAGACAGGACACCGCCCTGGAATCAGGGTTCCTCTAATGCGACACACGGCACCGCGGGTTTTTCGTTTTGTGATACATTAGCCTTTTGAATTGGTCAGCTTATACGCGAAATGTGTTAAATTAGGATTTGTCGGGGACGCGTTTTTTTGAGGGAAACTTCTTGAAAGAAGTTTCCCTCAAACTCCCTTCAAGAACTTTAAAACAAAATAGTTATTGTTACAGCCATAGGAAATATATATCTTTATTGTTTTTCTCTGAGGTAAAAACTCGTCGGACCCTACGTACCGACGAGTTTTATGGGTATTTGAACGTTCTGCACTACAATGAGTTTTTCAGCCCAATTAAAAAAATAATAATTTCTTTGTGTTAAAGTTCTTAGAGTGGGGGACACTCGCAAGCCTCGGCAAGCCTGTGCTAACCCACCGATAAATCCTAATTTATCATTATTCATTCGGGCTCGTGTATTTAATTCTTACGCATTCATATACAATACCCATAAAAATAAAACTCGTCGGTGATCTATCGTCCGACGAGTTTTTTCCTTATAAGAAAATAAAAAAATACCCACCCAACAAAACGGGTGTGCATAATAATTTTTTAAAAGTTCTTGAAAGGGGTGTGGGGAAAACTTCTTTCAAGAAGTTTTCCCCACAAAACCGCGTCCTCGCGTCCTCGCGTCCCCGCGTCCCCGTGTCCTTGCTTTTTATTTATTTTTCCAAGTTGAAGGAGCGAAAAGCAGGAGCATCGGGAAGAGTTCAAGTCTACCTGCAAGCATATCGAAGATAAGCACCATCTTGGAAAGAGGAGACAAAAATACGAAGTTGCACATGGGTCCAACCATCGACATTCCGGGTCCTACGTTATTGATAGTGGCAGTAACTGCTGAAAAGGTAGTGAGAAAATCGTAATTTTCAACGGACAAGATCAGCACAGATGACGCAAACAGCAGCACGTAAAACACTATGTAGGAATTTACACCTCTCACCACGTCAGGCTCAACGGGTCTGCTGTCCATAGTTATCTTGTTAACACGTCTGGGGTGAAGCAGGCTCTTTATCTCTTTGATAACACCCTTGAAAAGAATGATTATCCTCGAAACCTTTATTCCACCGCCCGTGCTTCCAGCACACGCGCCGACAAACATTACGAGTAACATCACGGTAATCGCAAAAGCAGGCCACGCAGCAAAATCCGTTGTAGAAAATCCCGTCGTGGAGATGAGCGATGCTACGGTAAACGCCGAATGCTTGAGAGCCTCGCCGACAGTGGAAAACATATCGCGTATATTAAAGGTAACAAGCGCTATCGCCACCGCGACTATGCACAAAAACGCTCTTATCTCCGAGTTGAACGCGTCCTTAAATCTGCACTTGAAGGCAAGATAATACGCGCTGAAGTTAAGCGAAAACAGCAGCATAAATACCGTCACAACTATCTGAAGATACGATGAGTAGCTCGCCATGCTGTCATTCTTAACGCCAAATCCGCCCGTACCCGCCGTCGCAAAAGCGGTATTTAACGCCTCAAACACGCTCATTCCGCCACACAAAAGCAGTATGAACTGTATGACGGTGAGTATGAAGTATATTGAGTAGAGTATAAGCGCGGTAGTCCTTACGTGCGGTACAAGCTTTGATACCGACGGTCCGGGGCTCTCCGCCTTCATTATGTGCATGTTCTTAGCTCCGCCGAGAGGGAGAAACGCCATCATAAATACAAGCACTCCCATACCGCCTACCCAGTGCGTAAAACTTCGCCACATAAGTATACAGCGCGGCAGATCCTCAACCGCAGGCAGTATGCTCGCACCCGTGGTGGTAAATCCCGACACCGTTTCAAACAGCGCATCCACAAAGGACGTCGTCACACCCGTAAACATAAACGGCAGACTGCCGAAGATACTGAGCAGTATCCACGACAAAGCAACTATAATAAATCCCTCTCTTGCGTACATCGTTCGGGTCTTGGGCTTTCCGATAAGCATAAGTGCGGCAACCGCTGCGCATATCGCCATCGCGAGCGCAAAGTGGATTATCTCCCTTTCCCTGTACGCCGCCGCCGTGATTATCGGAACAAGGAAAAATCCCGCCTCAAACATAAGCAGCCACCCGAGGGTGTATTTTATCATTCTTAAATTCATCGCCGCGTTACCTCAATACGTCACATATGTCGTGAAGTGCCATAGTGCCCGATACTATAACGACGTTGTCACCGGGACATATAACGTCGTATCCACGGGGGATAATTACCTTTTTGCCGCGAAGTATAGCCGCGATAAGCACGTTGTCCTTGAACTTGAGCTCGGCGAGCGGCACTCCCGTGATGGGAGAATTCTCACGCACGATAAATTCGGATGCCTCGACCTTTCCCTTTATTACGTTGTAAAGCGTCTCCACGTTGCTTCCCATGGTGTTCTTCATAGCACGAACGTAACGCACTATCATATCCGCCGTGATAGCCTTGGGATAGACGGTGGTGTCGAGGTCAAGATGCTTGATAACGTCGTCGTAGTCAACTCGGTTTATCCTTGTGATTATCTTGACGTCACCCACACTCTTGGCATAGAGCGAAAGCAGTATATTCTCCTCGTCAAGCCCCGTAAGCGCTACAAACGCGCCCATATCCTCAAGACCTTCCTCGAGAAGTATCTCCTTGTCGTTTGCGTCTCCGTGTATTACGGCAACGTCGTCCCATTTGTCGGCAATATCGCTGCATATGTCCTCGTCTTTCTCAACTATCTTAAGAGAGATCCCCGACTTCTGAAGGATGTCGCAAAGATAGTGCGTGGTGTCTCCCGCGCCGACTATCATTGCCTTTTTGACCGAATGAGACTTGTAGCCTATCTTCGCAAAGAACTCCGACGCGCTCTTTGGAGAGGCGATTATGGAAATAACGTCCTTGCTCTCAAACACAAAGTCACCGTGAACGATATGCGCTTCCGAGCCGCGCTCCGCCGTGCAGAAAAGAATGTCACAGCCAAGCTTTATCATAACTTCCTTTACGGACATTCCTATTATACGGCTGCCCTCGGGTATCCTGAATTTTAACAGCTCCACCCTGCCCTTGGCAAAGGTCTCTATCTTGATAGCCGACGGAAATCTGAGCACCCTCGCGATCTCAGAAGCAGCGGCGTGCTCGGGATTTATGACCATTGCAAGACCAAGCTCGTCCTTAAGATAAGGCGCTTCCGCACTGAATACGGGGTTCTTGACCTTGGCGATGGTCTGGCAGTTTCCCTCTTTCTTGGCAATGAGACAGCACAAAAGGTTGAGCTCGTCCGAGCCCGTGACCGCTATCATAAGGTCGGCACTTCCAATGCCCGCCTCTTGAAGAACAGTGTGCGTAGCTCCGTTGCCCACAACTCCCATTATGTCGTGACGCGACACAAGGTCGTTAACACTTTCCGCGGATACGTCAACGACGGTTATGTTGTTTCCCTCTTCGTTAAGCTGTGCCGCAAGCGTCTGTCCGACCCTGCCGCAACCAACTATAATTATATTCATAAGAATTGCTCCTTAAACGTAAAAATAATACCACATACTATTATACAACTTTATAAATATTTGTCAAGTACCGCGCTAAAGTCAAGTCGCGAATTTGTTGTTGACTTGATTTACATTTTATGGTATAATTGATACAGTAAATACACTCTGAGGAGGTAAACATATGAGAATAATCACCATAAGCCGTGAATTTGGAAGCGGAGGACGAGAGCTTGGCGAGCTTATCGCAAAGAAGCTCGGTTTTGCTTACTTTGACAGAGAGATAATCACCACCGTAGCGGAAAGAAGCCAGATGGATGAGCATTACGTTGAGGCAGTGCTTGACAGAGGTATGTTCAGAGAGCTGCACATAACGTACGGACACAGCATAGCGCATACGTCCACGATAACGCATACGGCGCGTCAGATAATCGAGGAGCAGCATAAGATAATCAATGAGATAGCCGAGGCTGGAGACTGCGTGATAGTCGGAAGAAATGCCGACGTTTTTCTCGCGGAGCACGAGCCGCTCAAGCTGTTTGTGTACGCAACGGACGAAGCAAAGCTCGCGAGATGCAGAGAAAGAGCTCCCGAGGACGAGCACCTGAGCGATAAGGCACTCAAAAGAAGCATCAAGCGCATCAACCGCGCGAGAGGAAGAACGCACGCGTTCTACTCCGACATACCGTGGGGAGATAAGAGAGGATACCATCTCTGCGTAAACACCACCGACGTTGACATAGAAGTGCTGGCAAACATCCTTGCGGACTACGCCAAGCATTGGTTTGAGGAGTAAGACAAAAAAGTTTAAAAAAGGTATTGCTTTTTTTAATCGTTCGTGATATAATAAATGGCGTTGCGGATATCCGCAACGCCAAAATCAAATATGTACAGTATGCATCAAGGAGAGATATATCGCCTACGGGGACGTTTGCGAGCAAGCTCCCCGACCTTCGAGTTGCGAATGCGAAGTGGATTCAATGAGCAAGCTCATTGAGCCGCATCTCATCAAGCTCCATAATTGTGATGCACACTTGTGCATCACAATTATGGAGAGATATCGAAGTGGTCATAACGGGGCTGACTCGAAAGCGGCTCACAATCGTCACTTTTATCTATCCGCAAACCCTTGAAACACTTCACTTTTTCGGGATTTTAAGTGCAGATTTTTCAGAGGTTGGTCAACAGTTTTCTATCAAAATTCCAACAATCAAATATGTACAGTATGCATCATGGAGAGATATATCGCCTACGGCGATGATTCGCTAACTCTACGTCTGGTGAGCAAGCTCCCCGACCTCCGAGTTGCGAATGCGAAGTGGATTCAATGAGCAAGCTCATTGAGCCTCGTCTCATCAAGCTCCATAATTGTGATGCACACTTGTGCATCACAATTATGGAGAGATATCGAAGTGGTCATAACGGGGCTGACTCGAAATTTTGTAGTCACTTTGGAACCTCCCACCTTAAATCCCTTGATTTATAAGGGTTTCGCACGGAGCGAATACAATTTAATAGCTTAGT
>SVTJ01000001.1 GCA_015063845.1 Oscillospiraceae bacterium | reverse complement strand
AAGTTTCGCCTTTGTATTACAAAGGCATAGGGCTATGCCCATACCCCTATTATAGCACAAAAACCGCAGAAAATCAATCTGCGGTTTCTGTACTTTTGTGATTCCTCCGTTAAGAACAACAGAGAAACGGGTCTGCCCTTGTTTTCTTCGATTTTTAGATAGTACCTGTAATTACGTATTCAACAACACCGGGAGTGGTCGTTACGATACCTGTTTGCGCGTCACGCGTGAAGGTTGCGGCAGGCACGGTATCTCCGTTTGTCGCGGGAACGGTGAGCGTGCCGTCGATATAGGTGTAGCCCGTACCGACAAGCTCAATACCGTTGCGGAACACGGTGATATCCGTGGGCGCGGGAGTAAACGTATCGGTGAGGACAACGTCCTCAGCGGCAATATTGCCGTAGTTGAATATGCGGATAGTGTAGGTTACCGTCTCGCCGCACACAACGGGGTTGGGCGACATCGACTTTATCACCTCTATCTCAGCTGCCTCAGCCGCAGTTACGGTCGCGGTCGCACTTCCGCTTGCACATTCGCTGTCGCTTGTAAGCTCAGCGGTGTTCGTGATAAATGAGCCTTGCGCGGGGGGAGCGAACTCATTAGGTGTTGCGTTGTATATGATGTTCGCCGTTGCCCCCGCTGCAAGCGTTGGAAAGCTGAAAGTTACGCTCGTGTCGGTAGCTGTTACCGTAAGAGAGGCGGTGTTGTCCTGACCGTTGATAAGCAGAAGAGCAGGGGCTTGAAATGCAAGAGGAGTAAGCTCCTGCGTGTCAAGCGTGAACGTGCCGAGATCGTCCGCAACGCTAATTCCCGTGATAGGGGTCGTCGCATCGTTGGTCAACGATAAAACATACGTGACGGGCGTGCCCACCGTATAAGTGTCACCAAGCGTCTCCTTTGTAAAGCTCAACGAGGAATTAAGCTCTATCTCCGCGAGATTTGACGTTCTTGTAACAGCCACACCGCCCGAGGTGTAGCTGACAGTTGCAAAATTTTCTATGGTTGCCATTATATGCTCCTTGTATATATTTTGAGGGATATCCCTCTACAAAAAGCATATGCCAAAAACCTTTCAAATGTCAAAGAATGTCGCCTGAAAGAGTGAGGTCGCAGACATCTATATCAATAAGCTTTGCCAGTTGGGTCGAGTAAACGGCAACTCTGTCGGGGCTCTTCCCGAATAAAAATTCAATAGCTCGCGCATAGTACGAAAGCTGCAACGCGTGGGCATCGTTGAGCTGCTCTTTCGCCTTTTTGACGTCTCTTATTCGGTCTGTTTTGTAGTCGTAAAGACCTATGCTTCCGTCCTCATCAACGATAACGAGGTCGATAACACCCTGAACGGCGGTCGTACGGTCGCCTGCCTGCTTGATAAGCTCCTTGTCGGTCGTTATCTCACGCACGGGAATAAGCATATTAAAGCGTTGCTCGGTAAATATCTCCTTGGCGGAGAGTATTTTATCCATAAGATCGCTCGTGCGCATTGCTTCCATCTCGTCGAGATACACAAGTTCCTTTGCGTTGCTCGGCAAAAATCCGTCCTCGTCGAGCTTGTGGAGCATCTCCTCAGCCCCGTATCTTGCGAGCGATTTGAAGTCGCAGAACTGCAAGAATAGGTGCGTTGCTGTTCCGCGCTCAGCGGCAGTCGCTTCCGAGATATCCGACAGGAAAAAGTCGGGGATAACGGTCTTCTTTTTCTTTTTGACGATGTCCTTTGCGTCATCGTTCTGGTCAAGCACGGTAGGTGAGAGACGGGAAACGGAGAGCTTTGCGGGCACGCGACGAAGCTTATCGAGAGGATATTCAAAGCTGAATTTCTCTCTGAGCGTGTCATAAAGGTCAGTGTCGATATCCTCTTGTGAGGTCTCTTGCTCGGTAGTCACAGTATCGGCTACGGAGAATTGCGTCGCATCGATATAAGATATATCCGCAAAGTCGCTTTGCGCAGAATACAAAGCAGAGAGTATCCATTCGGAGTAGCTTTTTGCGTTGATAATAAAAAACTTTTCCGAGAGCTGCGCATAGTTCTGAGCGTTTGCTTCGATCGTGGTACAAAGAGCCTTTCCGTCATGCGCCGTTATATACAAACGCTCCTTGGCTCTTGTGAGCGCAACGTAAAGCACGCGCATTTCCTCTTCGGTCTGCCGTATTCTTTCATTGAGAACAAGAATGTTGAAGAGGGGAGATTCGTAGACGGCAAAGCCCGTGCTGTCCGAAAGGTGCATAGCGATACCCACGTTTTGATCGAAGCAGAACGGAAGGTCGCTGAGGTCTTTTACAAGCTCCGCTCCCGTGCCGTATACGAAGCACACTTTGCGTTCAAGTCCCTTAGCCTTGTGAACTGTCATTAGAGATACGCAGTCGTCGTCGGCATGTTTCGAACCGATCGAGATCTGATTTCCACTGTCTATAAGGCTGTTTATGAACTCAATAAAGCTGTAAAGACCCTTGAAAGAGCCTGACTCAAAGGTCCTCGCATATTCGTAGAGCTGCTTGAGGTTTCCGCCCTTGCCCGAAGCTGTCTTGTCGCATACGAGACCCGAGGCGACAAACTCGTCGGTGTCGAAGAGATACTTCAAGAACTTGTCTATCGGTAGAGAAGCTGACATATCTCTCATATGTTGCAGAGTTTTAACAAACGACCTGCAACGCTCGCCAAGCTCGCTGTTATCGTCAGCGGCAACGCACAGCTTGTCGTAAAGAGAATCGCGGTACTCACCGAAACGGTTGATGAGCATAATGTCTTCAACGGAAAAACCGAATATCGGGGAATTAAGCGCGCCGGTGAGATAAATATCACGCTGGGGATTGTCTATCGTGTTAAGTATCGACAGCATCATAAGAACGTCGGGGTTCTGGAAATACTTCTTGCTGTCGTCGTTGGTGGTCTTTATTCCGTGCGCCGCCAGCCTCTCCTCAAGCTCGGGGATAAGTGTGTTTTTTCTGTAAAGTATGGCGATCTCGGAAAGCTTAAGCGAAGGGTCCTCGCGGCGAAGTCTTTCTATCTCGGTGGCTATGAAGTCAGCCTCGGCGGTCTTAGAGGAGACAGTCGCTTTAAACTTGGAAGCTTGGGCGAAAATGTTTATCTTGACCTTAGGCTCATCGGCCTTGGACGTCTTTGTCTTTGGGAAAACGAGATCGTCCTCTTTTGTATATCCGATGCTTTCCTTGCAGGTAGAGAAGAGCCTTGAGCAAACGAGATTAGTGAAGTCGATCACCGACTTGTTGCATCGGAAGTTTTCGGACATAAATATAGTCTCATAAAGAGAAGACGCAGCCTCTGGCGTTCCGTGCTTTGCAAAGCTTGAGCGGTAGCTTGCGAACAAAGACGGCTCCGCGCCTCTGAAGCTGTATATGCTTTGCTTTATATCACCGACCATAAATCTGTTGGACGGCGTGGCTATCGCGTTGAATATAAGGTCCTGAACGGGGTCAACGTCCTGATATTCGTCGATATAGATGTCCGTAAAGCGTGAAGCGTATTCCTTTGCGATCTCTGTCGGCTGCTTGTTCTGATCCACAAAAAGTCTGTACGCATATTGCTTCAGGTCGGAGAGCTCGATGATATTTCGCTTTTGCTTTTCCTCAAAAAACTTATCTCTGTACGAGCAAAGCGCGTCGTACATGATATAAAGATTTTTTGAAGTACCGTCGAAAAACCTTGCCATATCGGTCGCCGAATAGCAAAAATAAGCAATTCTTATCTTTTCGAGATCCTTTTTAAAGCTGTCTCTTACCGTTTTGCAGAATAGACTGTCCGAGGTTATATTGTCTCCCGTGACGTTTCCCGCAAATTTTTCCGCCTTGTAGCCGTTAAATTCATTTGCAAGGTCAACGTATGTGCAGCTGCCGCTTTCCAGCATTCCCTTGACCTTAATACAAAAAACTCGGTCGTGGTTGAGGGCATCGTAGTAAGCTCTCATAGGCACTTCTTGGTTTTCGATAGACGATAGAGCCTTGTTATAGGTCGTTAGATACGCATCGGCAAAAAGGGACACGTAGTTTGCCAAAACAGCGCCAAAGCTGGTACGGAGAAAATCCGTAGAGGTATAGCTTCTGTAATTATCGGCGCATTTTTTTACGAATTCTATACCGTCGGGTACGTAAAGACACTCTTGGTACATAGAGAGCAAAACACCCTCCATAACGTCTTCCTTGTCGCGTATCTTTTCGAAGCACTCGCAAAGAGCTGGGAAGTCGTCCACAGTATCGTAAAACTCATCGACCACCTCGGTCATTACGTTTTTTGCGAGCAGCGCCACCTCGGAGTAGTCAGCTATTCTGAAGGCTGAGGAAAGCCCGAGCTTTGAGAAATTTTCTTTTATTGCGCTCAGATAGAAGGAGTCGATAGTTGATATTTTTGCGCTTCCGAGCTTGATGAGCTGCTTTGTAAGGTGCTCGTAGAGCTTGGGGCTGTCGACAGCCTCGGCAAGCGCGCTTGTAAGGGCATTGTATATCTTTGTTTTAAGCTCAGCGGCTGCTGCGACAGTGAATGTAACGATAAGCATATTGCCGATATCGGCGCGCTTGGTCTCATCTTCGGTCGTTATAGAGCGAATGATTCGCTCGGTCAGCGTACTGGTCTTTCCCGAGCCTGCCGCCGCGCTCAAAAGCAGTGTCTTGTCTCGCGTGTCTATTGCGTCTAACTGTGACGGTGTCCAATCCGTTGCCATATCAATATCCTCCTTTCGCAAAATCGTTCTTTCTGCATATGGGCTTGAGCTTGCACCACTTGCAGGGGTCGCTGTTCTTGTAATTCAGCGGAGCGCAATCAGCTACGCCCGAATATATCTTGTTGCCTATCTCGGTAAGCTTGTCGATTATCTGAGCTTCGATCTCTTCAAACTTTTCACTGTCTATCAAAGCTTTTCCCTCATATTTACCGTCCTTCTCCTTGATACCCAAGAGGAGCAAGGGTGAGGAAGAGTGGGAGAAAGCATTGACAACGCTATCTTCATTGAGGATAAGTCCGCTTCGTTTGAACTTTTCCTCGGCAAGCGAGAGTATCTGCTCCTCGGTCAAGGCATAGTCTCCGAGCTGAATATTATTCATCGCGGAAGAGAGATAAACTATACCTGCGGGAATGGGCGTTTGATCGCCGTTAAGCTCTGCCGAGGTGCGAAGCTTTGTGCCGGGGTCTCTGCAAACGCAGAATAAGTAGAAAAGCATTTGTAGGTTAAGACCAACATCCACGTCCGAAAGCTCAAACGCCTTGCTGCCCGTCTTATAGTCGACGATCCTTATATATGCCTTGTCGCCGTCCTTCCACATATCCACTCTGTCTATAGCGCCCTTGAGTGTCATAGTAGCACCGTTGTCAAGCGATATAAGAATGGGGGCGGGGTTTCCGTCCTCGCCATTTGTCGAAAGCTCAAAGAAAACGGGACGGAAATTTGTATCCGAGAATTCCTTTATTACGTTGTTTATGAGCAAGAGAGAAAGGCTTCTTATGTTCTTATAAAGGTGAGCCATTCGCTTTGTATTTACGCTCTGGTCGGGAACTATCTGCTTTATGTATTCTTGGATTATCTCATCGGTCTTTGCAACTATCTCCTCGTTTGTCGGGGGTGCTTGCTCGGCGGACGAGGGAATGGAAAACTTTATGAGCTCCTCGAGAACGTGATGTATAAAGCTACCGAAATTATTGGCGGCAAACTTACCGCTTGCAGGCTCGCGCAACGAAAGAAGATAGGTAGCGTAGTAGCTGAACGGACATCTGACGTACTTTTCAAACGCGGTAGGAGATATTTTCAGCTTGTCTCCGAGAATAGAACGCACAAGAGTGGGAGACACTCTTATTTCCTCGGCAGTCACCGATGCGTCTGCAAGCTCACCCACCGTGGGAATATGCTCGCTGACCGCTTTCTTTACGGCGTTCTTGGTCGCAGTGCTCGATATGTTTCTTATATGTGACGCGGCGCTTTTCGGGGAGCCGCAAACGTACGAGAGGTCATAGGAGTCAAAGATGTGCTTGTCTATTTTAAATAACGCCTCAACTCTCCTGAAAGGCAGAGAAGGGCTTATCTTATCACCCTTCAGGTTGGCATTTGACGTGAGAAGATAAAGACGCTCGGTGGGCGTCGCGAATGCGTTTTTGACAAACATCAGTTCCTCGGACGAGCGTATGTCAACGTCCGCACCAAGCTCGCAATCAAGATCCGCCATAATGCTTCGTTCTTGTTTTGTGAGCAATCCCGAGTTGTCGACGTTTGCGGGGAACTCACCCTCGCAAAGCCCCATAACAAAAGCATATTTCGGGTTTGAGCTTCGTATAAGTGAGGCAGAGCCGACGGTGACCTCATCGATAGAGGTGGGTATAGTGCCGATCTCGGTCTGGTCGAATACAGTCTTAAGTATGACGGCAAGCTCATCTGTGCTTGCACTCTCACCCTTAAGCGCATTTGCGATATCGGCAAAGGCGTTGATAATTATCGAATAGCAAGAGGACAGCTCTTCCGCTCCCTTGGTGTTGTTCCAGAGCGTCTCTCGCTCAGCGAGCTCTGTGAGCTTTTCTTCGAGAGAGATGTCGTTCAAGAACTCATACAAGGCTGTGCACATATCGGGGATATCCTCTGCGGCGTGCAGCAATATAAAGAGCTTATTGAGCGGCTCGCATATCTCTTTGCGTACCTTGTTAACTATCCTCAGCGTCTCCTTGGTGAAGCGCTTGGCGTCTTCCTTTTCGTCTACCGTAAAGCCACGGGGGTTCATTGTCCAGTCGACGTCGCTTGTAAAGCGCGCGCCTGAGATGTTCCAAGTGTTTATATACTCCTCAAAGATGTCGGTCTCGCGAGTGTCACAGCCCGAAAGTCCCGTCTTTATGTAGGCGATTATATCTTCCTTTCGCCAATTATACTTTTCTATCTTCAGAGCGGTAAGAATGAGCTTTATGGGCGCGAGAGAGCAAAGGTCGGTCTTCTCGGAGAGATAGAAGGGTACACCCGCGCTCTCAAGAGCGGGCTCGATTATTCCTCGGTATTTTTCGGTGTCGCGCACGATCACAACGATATCCGAGCAGCTCGCGCCCTCGCGCAAAAGCTCAAGGACGTGCGAAGCGACAGCCTCAGCCTCGGCATAAGCGTTGGCGCACTCCTCCATAACGATATGTCCCTCGGGGTCGAACTTGCCGTTACCCTGTGCGGACTTGATACGCCAGAGGTTTTCGCAAAGATATCTGATAGCGGGAGCAGAGGAGAGCAGAGCGCCGTCGAGTATCTCGCATATCGGCTTATCCCAATGCTCGGCAGATCTCTTAAGACGGGAGTAGGATCTTACAATGCTGTCCGTGCTGATATCCTTGTAGTCTGGCGAGGGAAGCGGCACTGTGACGGTCACGTTATTTGCAGTCGCGAATATTCTCTCGATTATCTTGTGCTCAACGTTCGTGTAGGAAGTAAACGCGTCAATATAGACGTTTTTATCCTTAAAGAAGTCGTGCTCGCAAAGCTTGTCGTATAGCTTGGAGAGGTCATCTGCGCTGTCGGAGTATCGGTCGCAGATAAGTGCCTCATAGCATACGTATATTCGGAGAATATCCTTGAGCTTGCGGTAAAGCAAGCTGCTTTCATCGAGTTTGTCGAGCAATTCCTCAAGCTTTTCTACGGACACGCCCGATGCCTTAAGCTCGGAAACCGTGTCGAGCATAGTGCGAGAAAACACCTTGTCGTTTGCGGCATTTTCAGCGTATTCGTCAAGTTCAGGCAACGCTGTGCGGATAGCCTGCCACATAATAAGATGCTTTATGGGCTTTGTTACGTACGAATATGAAAGTCCGCCGTATTTTCTGCAAACTAGGTTATAAAGACGTGAGAAATTAGTAACCTCAAGCGTCAGCTGCGCGTATGGGGGAAGCTCTCTGAGCGTGAGCTGTTCGGTTTGGACCGCCTGCTGCTCGGGCACGATAAGAACGGAACGAATACCGTTCTCTGCATCCTCTCTGAGCGCGTTTATTATCTTGGTGGTCTTACCGCTGCCGTTATTTCCAAAGATAAACCTTATCATCTTACGTCCTTTCTGAACAAAAATCAAGTTCAGTTTAATACTATATATATTTTAACATAAACAGTGTACAAAAACAAGGACATCGGTGCTATTTTTGATATATTTTTACTATAATTCAAGAACTATTACAAATTTCTTCAAAAAACTGTCACAATGTCATTTTATAATGTAAATAGGGAAATAATATTCAAATCGGAGGTTGCTATGAACAATGATTTTGAAAATAAGAATAAAGATTTAGGAGATATGGCAAATGATACTGACAGCTCTGAAAATATCACACAAGGCAGCCAAGAAAATACGCAAAGCGCTCAGGCAGAAAAGCCGAATAATGAGGCACAAGAGCAAGCTGATACGCTCAAAGAAGCAGCAGATGCTCAAGAAGGGCAAGCAAATAGCCAAGTCGATGCGCAGTCTTCGCAAGACACTTTCGGGAATACTGTAAGCAGACCGTCTCCCTCGCAGCGCTTTTCGGCAAGCTTCGCGCCGCCATACGGAAATACGGCATACACAGCCTATACTAACGTAAACACAGCTCCACCACAAAGGAAAAAGGATAAAAAGGGAGTGGGCATAGGCGTGCTTGCGCTTGTGTGCGCGATATGTACCGTTCTTGCAGCGGTCATTGGCTCATTCGTGGGCTTTTCTCTTGGCACTGTTAGCGGACTTTCAAGCAGTGACCAACCGCTCACGCTACTTCAAGGGAAAAAGGACGTCGTGCTCACGGATATTCCTGAGGGCTCTGAATATTCAAATCTCACCGTGCCGCAGATAGCCGCACTTGTCGGTGAGAGCGTAGTTGAGATAACCACAACGCAGGTGCAGACCAATACCTTCTACGGACAGTATATAACCTCAGGTGCGGGAAGCGGAGTTATATTTACGGAGGACAGCGTATCGGGATATATAGTAACGAATTTCCACGTTATCAAAGGAGCAAATGAGGTGAGCGTGCGAGTAAAGAGCGGAGACAGCTACCGCGATTACCCCGCGACCTACGTTGGCGGAGACGACGGAGAGGATATTGCGGTCATAAAGATAAACAAAGTTGACAATGAGAAATTCGTGATAGCCGCTTTCGGTGACAGCAGTGATCTTCGCATAGGCGAGCAGGTCGTCGCGATAGGCAATCCGCTCGGTCAGCTTGGCGGAACTGTTACGGACGGTATAATAAGCGCGCTTGACAGAGAGATAATAGTGGATAATAACACTATGGTGCTTCTCCAGACCAATGCCGCGATAAACCCGGGTAATTCGGGCGGAGGACTTTTTGACACGGCAGGACTTCTTGTGGGAATAGTCAACGCAAAGCAGTCAAGCACGGGAATTGAGGGTCTTGGCTTTGCCATTCCGTCAAACACCGTAAAGAAACACGTTACCGATATACTTGAAAAGGGATATATTTCGGGTCGTCCAACGATAGGAGTTACCGTCACGGAGCAGACCTATAACTCTCAGACCTTCGTGTTCGTAACAGAGGCAAGTAATACCTCATTCAGACAAAATGACCTTATTACAAAGATAGGTGACGTTGATATAACCTCTCTGAGCGTATATAACAGCACGCTCAAGGGCTTGACTATCGGAGACACGGTGAGAGTTACGGTGTATAGAAACCGAAGCTATCTCACGGTGGACGTGACGGTTACCGAAAACACCTTGCCATATTGAGGAGGATGTGAAAATGTATAATTTACTTGTCGTTGACGACGAGGTGAGAATACGCTCGATAATAAAGAAATATGCGGAATTCGAGGGACACACGGTAGCCGAGGCGGCGGACGGAATGGAAGCTGTCAGAATGGCGAGAATGACCGAGTACGACCTCATAATAATGGACATAATGATGCCCGAGCTTGACGGCTTTTCCGCGTGCAGAGAGATAAGAAAGAGCTCCAACGTGCCGATAATAATGCTGTCGGCAAGAGGAGAGGAATACGATAAGATAAACGGCTTTGAGCTTGGTATCGACGATTACGTTGTAAAGCCTTTTTCACCCAAGGAGCTTATGCTGAGGATAGAAGCAGTGATGAAGAGGGTAAAGAGAGGAGCGTCGGGAGCTGCAAAGAAAGAGAACGTCATCGTTTCTCTTGACGGCGGCGGACTTCGCGCGGACGTTACCGCGAGAATAGTTTATATCGACGATAAGCGCATAGATATGTCGCCAAAGGAATACGACCTGTTTTTCTATATGCTTGACAACAAAAACGTCGCGCTTTCAAGAGAAAAGCTTATAAGCGACGTATGGGGCTACGACTTTTACGGAGACATAAGAACGCTCGATACACACATAAAGCTATTGCGAAAGAGCCTTGGCAGATATGCGAATTTGATAGTAACGCTCAGAGGCGTTGGATACCGCTTTGAGGGATAGGACGTCAAATATGAGTTTTAGAGCTGAAAAACGCTTTGATAAGCAATACAGCATGAACGTAAAATGGAAGCTCGGTATAAAGTGGAAAACGTGGATGATACTCGTTGCATTTATTATATGTGTGCTCGTTAGTATATGGGTGCTCCAGGTGCAGATGCTGAACTTCTTTTATCAGAACTCGCGCTTTTACGATCTTAAGCAATCAGCTGAGGACATAACGGCAACACTTGGCGACGACCGTGCGCTGAGAGGGGCAGTTGAGGAGCATTCGGAAAAGCATACACTCGACATCTGGGTGCTTGAAAGCGTTCCTGAGGATGTAAACAAAATGATTATCACCGAGACCAACGTCTCTGCCGAGGAGATGGAAGCAGAAAACCATAAGATGGCTATAATATACGAGCACACCGAAAGAAACGGCGGCAAGTATACTGCAACCGTCTCATCGGAAAAGTTTTGGAGTGGGCCTACTGTCGAGGTGTTTGAGGACAATTTCGGAGATGGAGACAGTGTTCCAAAAATAAGAAGATACACCGAAGAAGCGGGAACACTTTATTCCCGTATAGAGACAGTGAACGGAAAAAGATATATGATAGTGGAATACACAAGTCTGACACCCATACAGACTATGACTACCACGCTCAAATATCAGTTCTGGTTTATAGGCGGAGCGATGATACTTATGGCGTTCGTTTTTGCCGCGATAATCTCGAAAATGATAACAAAGCCGCTTGTTAAGATGAACGACGCGGCGAAAAAGCTGGCAGAGGGCAACTATGAGGCAGACTTTTCGGGCAAGGGCTACCGAGAGATAAACGAGCTCGCTATGACGTTAAATTACGCGTCCCGAGAGCTTGCAAAGACCGACAATCTCCAAAAGGAGCTTATATCCAACATATCTCACGACCTGCGTACCCCCCTTACTATGATAAAGGGATACAGTGAGGTCATAAGAGATATCCCCGGAGAGAACACCCCCGAGAATATTCAGGTGATAATCGACGAGACCACACGCCTATCCGAGCTTGTTAACGATATGCTTGATCTCTCAAGGATACAGTCGGGCACGAGAAAGCCCGAATACGAGACGTTCAGCATTACGGATACCGTAAGAGACACGCTCACAAGATACGAGAAGCTCATAATGCAGGACGGTTATAAGATAGACTTTATCGCGGATGGTGACGCAAGTGTCGTTGCCGATAGAGGAATGATACTTCAGGTGGTATATAACCTCATCAACAACGCGATAAACTACACGGGAGAGGACAAGCAGGTAAGTGTGACGCAGACTATCACCGAGGCGACCGTAAAGATATCGGTCAGCGACACGGGAGAGGGAATTACCGAGAAGGACCTTTCACAGATATGGGACAGATATTACAGAGTTGATAAAATGCATAAGCGCGCGACTATCGGCACGGGTCTTGGACTTTCTATCGTAAAGGAGATACTTGAGGTGCATAGTGCGGCGTTTGGTGTTGACAGCGAGCTTGGATGCGGATCGACGTTCTGGTTTGAGCTGCCCTTGTCGGAAATACCGAGCGTGATAAACGCACAATACGTTATGGAAGACGGAGAAATATGAGGACTTTAAGAGATAACACAATAATACGCTCGCTTCGCTGTCCTGTTTGCGGAGCGGATATGAGCATAAGAGAGAGCGCAAGCGTGAGCCTTTGCTGTAATGGACCAAAGACACATTGTTACGACCTCGCTTCGGCGGGATACGTAAATCTGTGCAAGCCCGGGCAGAGTGGCGGCGGAGACAGCAAGCAAGCCGTTCGCGCGAGAAGTGATTTTTTAAATAAGCACTACTACCGCCCCGTAGCCGAGGCTATTTGTGAGGCGGTGCGAGACTATGCTCAGAGCGACGGTCTCGTTATTGACGCGGGCTGCGGAGAGGGATATTATTCCGATATGCTCGCAAGCTCGGGCAAAAGCGTGCTTGGTATAGATATATCAAAGTTTGCAACCGAAGCGGCAGCCAAAAGATCGGGCAGAGAGGGAAGAGACAATTGCTTTTTCGCGACTGCGAGCGTGTTTGAGATACCCGTTTTTACTTCAAGCGCGAGTGCACTCACCAGTGTCTTTGCGCCGTGTGCCGAGGAAGAATTTTCAAGGGTGCTTAAGGACAATGGCGTGCTTGTCGTGGCATGGGCAGGAGAGAGACATCTTTTGGGACTTAAAAAGGCGATATACGATACCGCTCATGTAAACACAGAGCGCGCGGACCTTCCCGAGAAGATGGAGAAGCTATTCGAGACGCGTGTGCTGTATGACATCTCGCTTGATAATAACGCGGATATTATGAGCCTGTTTTCAATGACGCCTTATTATTGGCGCACGTCCGTTTCCGACGCGGAGAAGCTCAAAGGGCTGAGCTCGCTGAGTACCGAGGTCGATATTATAATATCGGTCTATAAAAATCAAAAAGAGGCTGCGCAATGAAGATAAGTCTTATAATACCCATGTATAATGAAAATGCGGTGATAGAGCAAACCGCCAACAGACTGTCCTCATATATGAGCGAGTGCTTTGACGAATATGAGATAATATTTTTCGATGACGGCTCTACCGATGGCAGTCGACGGACGGTGGAGAATATGTCTCTTGCAAACGTAAAGGTTATGGGGAGTACCCGTAACTTGGGTAAGGGATATGCCGTAAGACAAGGTATGCTGAGCGCGGACGGAGATATACGCATATTCACCGATGCCGACCTTGCGTACGGCACGCAAGTCATAGAAAGAGCGTATGAAGCTATGTGTGACGGGCAGACCGATGTGCTTATCGGCTCGCGAAATCTTTCAAAAGACGCGTATGCCGAATATACCTTCATTCGCCGCATGATGTCAAAAATGTATGTACGACTTGTGCGAGCCTTTACGCGACTTGATACAAGTGACTGCCAATGCGGATTTAAGGCGTTTTCGGCGCAGAGCGCACAGGAGATATTCTCCGCGTGCACGACCGACGGATTTTCTTTTGACCTTGAGGTGTTGCTTCGCGCAAAGAAAGCGCAAAAGAGAATAGTTGAAATGCCCGTAAGTATAATCGAGCATAAAAAGTCATCGGTCAAGCCTATGCGCGACACACTCGAAATGCTTTTTGAGATAAGAAGGATCAAAAAGAAGATCCAACGCGAAAAATAAGGTAGTAAAAACATAAAAATCCGTCGGGATATTGCACCTCGACGGATTTTGTGTTATAATATCATTGTTGATTTATTATGAAAAGGACGAAAGTATGAAAACTGTAATTTTGGATACATGTACGGTGACAAAGGGTGACGTCGATATGAGCGCTATTGAGCGCGTGGGAGAAACAAGGTTTTACGACGTTCTCACAAAGGAGCAGATAATAGAAGCGCTTCAGGGCGCAGATGCCGTGATCTGCAATAAGGCAGTCATCGACAAGGATATAATGGACGCTACCTCGCTTAAATACGTGGGCGTTTTTGCCACGGGGTATAACAATATAGATATCGAATACGCAAAGCAAAAGGGAATAGTGGTGTGTAACGTGCCGGGGTATTCCACGGCTTCTGTCGCGCAGATAACCTTTTCATTACTTCTTGAGCTTGCGAGCAATACCTCGGGATATGCGGCGTCTGTCGCCGACGGAGACTGGAAACGCTCAAAGCAGTTTTCCTATTTCAAATATCCTATTTCCGAGCTTGAGGGAAAAACTCTCGGTATATACGGACTTGGCACGATCGGTCTTGCCGTTGCAAAGATCGCGAATGCGTTCGCTATGAGAGTTGTTGCGTACACCCGAACACCTAAGCTCATAGACGGTATCGAGATGGTTGACAAAACGGAAATATTTTCCCAAAGCGACTTTTTGTCGTTCCACTGTCCGCTCAACGAGGATAGCGCAAAGGCGGTAAATGAACAGACGCTTGCGCTTATGAAGCCAACGGCGTATATCATCAACACGGCGCGCGGCGGCGTTATTGACGAGTACGCCCTCAGAGATGCTCTTGTGAGCGGCAGAATAGCGGGAGCCGCGCTTGACGTGCTTACGGTCGAGCCTATGGCTGAGGATTGCCCGCTATACGGTCTTGATAACTGTATGATAACTCCGCATATCGCCTGGGCAACTATTGAGTCAAGAACAAGACTGATACAGCGCGTTGCCGAAAATCTCGCGGCATTTGTACAGGGAAATCCCATAAACGTAGTAAACAAATAAAAAACAGGACGCAATACCTGCGTCCTGTTAAAACATATTTTTTAGAGAGCGGAAACGATCTCAGCCGTATCCTTTGCAATAACGAGCTCCTCGTTTGTGGGTATAACGTAAACTGCGACCTTAGATGTATCCTTGGAGATCTTTGCGCTGTCTGAGAGGCGGAATGCCTTTTGATTTGCATCCTTGTCAAGCTCGATTCCGAGATTTTCCATGTCGGAGCAAACGAGCTCACGGAGAATGGAGCTGTTCTCTCCGATACCTGCTGTGAATACTACGGCGTCAAGTCCGTTCATTATAGCAGCGTAACCGCCGATGTACTTCTTGAGCTGATGCTTGAGTATGTCGACTGCGAGAACTGCCTTTTCGTAGTTGGGGTCGGAAGGACCTGCGAGAATAGCGTTCTCAACGTCACGCGAGTCGGAGGAGTATCCTGTGATGCCGAGGAAGCCCGACTTCTTGTTCATAACGTCGTTGACCTGAGCGGCTGTGAGCCCCTCTTTATCCATAATAAAGGGAACGATAGCGGGGTCGATATCTCCGCAGCGAGTACCCATCTCAACACCCGCAAGAGGAGTGAAGCCCATGGAGGTATCCATGACCTTGCCGCCCTTTACAGCGGAAACGGAAGAACCGTTACCGATGTGGCAGGTAACTATCTTCGTGTCCTCAACAGGCTTGTCAAGCAGCTTTGCCATCTCTGCGCTTACGTAGCGGTGAGAAGAGCCGTGGAAGCCGTAACGGCGAAGACCGTACTTTTCATAGTACTCATAGGGAAGAGCGTACATATATGCCTCGGGAGCCATTGTCTGGTGGAATGCCGTGTCAAACACGAGCACCTGAGGTGTTGAGGGCATCGTGTCAAGACAGCCCTTTATACCCATAAGGTGAGCTACCGTGTGAAGGGGAGCGAACTCCTTGCAGAGCTCGAGCTTTGCGAGAACGTCCTTTGTCATAAGAATTGATTTAGAGAAGAAGTGACCGCCGTGGACGATACGGTGACCGATAGCCTGGATCTCACTCATGTCGGCAATACAGCCATACTCTGCATCCGTGAGATACTTAACGACCAGCTTCATAGCGTCAGCATGGTCTTTCATGGGAGACTCATACTTTACCTTAAGTCCCTTGATAAGCTGCTTGTGCTCTATAAGAGAGCCCTCAAGACCGATCCTTTCGCAAAGACCCTTTGCGCTGACTACGTTTGTATCGCTGTCGATAAGCTGATACTTGAGCGAGCTGGAGCCTGCGTTAACAACGAGAATGTTCATTATAATGACCTCCAAATATATAAACATAATTATTCAACGAATTATATTATACTACAAAAAAATTTCCTTTTCAATAGCAAAACACAATTTTTTGCTAAAAATCTTAATTAAAGGAGTGAAAATATGTCAAGGATATGTATCGTGTGCGAGTTTAATCCGTTGCACAACGGACACGTATATCTTTTGAATAAAGCAAAAGAGCTGGGAGCACAGAGTATTACGTGCATAATGAGCGGCAACGCGACGCAACGCGGAGAGCTGTCGATAGTTGACAAATATGCACGCGCAGAGGCTGCCGTAATCAGCGGTGCCGATCTTGTGCTTGAGCTTCCGTATCCGTGGTGCACGTCAAGCGCGGAGTATTTCGCCACGGCGGCGGTGAGCCTTGTGTATCCTTTTGGCGACACATTGCTGTTCGGGTCTGAGTGCGGTGACATCGAGCTTTTAAAGAGAGCGGCTGTAATTTGCGACACCACCGAGTTCAAGGCGGAATACGAGGCGCGTGTCTCGGACGGAGAGGCAACGGCTGCGGCATATCTTTCCTGCTTGCGATCAAGGGGAATAGACACTCTTTCGTCAAACGACCTCTTGGGCGTTGCTTATATACGAGCTATAAATAAGCTTGGTGTTTCTCTTACCCCGATGACCGTAAAGAGATGCGGCGCGGAGTATAACGAGACAAATGAGGTCGAGGGAGAGCTTCAGTCGGCAACTGCGCTGAGGTCACTTATTGCTAAGGGAGAAATTGAAAAGACCGGCAGATATACCCCCGAGAGTATGTGCGATAAGCTTAGAGAAGCCCGTGAGAACGGACGGCTTACCGATATTCAAAGGATAGATACTGCTATGCTCGCGTTTTTTAGAATGGTAGACCCAACTGCTCTTAGCGACATAGCGGAGATGACCGACGGACTTGAAAACAGAATATGCTCGCTTGCAAATGCGAGCGTTACGTTCGAGCAAGCCTTTGAAGCAATGAGGACAAAGAGATATACCGACGCAAAGCTTCGCAGAGCCGTTCTTTTTGCACTGACAGGAGTTAGAAAGTCGGATATACGTTCTATGCCCGAATACACCTTGCTTCTCGGAGCAAACGAGACGGGCAGGGTGCTGCTTGCTGATAACAGAAAAGCAAAACGCGTAAACGTAGTCACAAAGCCTGCGGACGCTCCCAAGGAAACGGTGCAGTACGCTCTTTGTGCAAAGCTTGACGCACTTTACGGTCTTGCGAGAGAAAACGCGCAGACCACCGATGCGTTTATAAAAAGCGGAGCTTATATTCACAAATAAAATTTGTATTTTTCAATATGGCAGTAAGTCGACTATTGACAAAAGAGCAAGTGTGTGATATAATATTTTAAGTTGATTTGAATTATTACGGAAGGCGGTATATAGAAGTGGCAGAAGAAAAGAGAGAAAAGGTTGGCGGTAAGTATCTTGAATATAAGGGCAAGCCGCTTGTAAGAGAAGGCGATACGATCTGCTATGGAGATATGGAGGATAAGTGCATACTTATTCTCGATATATTGTCCCATAAGAAAACTCCCGAGGGAGACCTGCCCGATAAGATATGGATACAGGTAGTGGATTCCAAGGATCAGACAAAGATACTCAGACAGGGAAATAAGGAAGGTCTTTACGAGGCTTTCGATCTCGGTCTTATCTGGCTTGAGCATGAGCTTAAGAAGTTAGGCGAGTGATAAAAAAGGGTGCTTGTGCACCCTTTTTTGCTGTTTGCGACTATTAAAAAGCAAAAAAAATAAAAAAATTTTGAAATTACTCTTGAAATTTTTTATTATTATGATACAATATATGTGGTACATATAAAAAACGGATTTAGATGTACCCTTACAAAACAACAAAAACGGAGGTATTTCACAATGGCTTACAAGATTTCCGACGAGTGCATCGCTTGTGGTGCATGTGCAGACGCTTGCCCTGTAAACGCAATTACTGAGGGCGATGGCAAGTATGAAATTAACGCTGACGAGTGCATCGAGTGCGGTGCTTGCGCAGAGGCATGTCCTGTTTCCGCTCCCGCAGCAGAGTAATTTCAAATTATCCAAAGCTAACATAAAAGGATAAACAAACGGGCTGTTGCGTAAAGCAACAGCCCATTGGCTTTATTTGCGCATTTTTGAGAGGAGGCAGACTTATGAGTGAGAGCATATTGAGAGCGGATGAGCGACTTGACAAAGTAAATGAACATATAGCGCTTATTCAAAAAAAGGACGGATTGACCTTTGGAACGGACGCATATCTTCTCGCGGCATTTATAAAGGCGCAGAGAAACGCGTATGCGGTCGAGCTCGGCGCGGGAACGGGAATTATTTCGCTGTTGCTCGCGGCGCGTCAGAAGCTTGCCCATATAGATGCGCTTGAGATACAAGAGGATTTTTGCGAATTGACGCAGAGAAACGTTGAATACAATAAAATGTCCGATATGATAAGAGTGATAAGAGCGGACGTCAGAGATGTCCGAGCAGATACGCTTGGCAGAGAAGCGGACGTTGTTTTCTCAAATCCCCCGTATATGACTAAGGACAGCGGAAAGAGAAACGTGTCGGACAGAAAATATATAGCTCGCCACGAGGTGTGCGGAGGAATATACGACTTTTGCGCTGCGGCATACAGACTTCTTAAGCACGGCGGAAGATTTTACTGTGTTTGGCGTCCCGATAGGCTCACAAGTCTTATAAGCTCTATGCGCGCAAATAGACTTGAACCAAAGTCACTTGTTTTTGTACATTCCGATATGAACAGCGAGCCTTCAATGGTCCTCGTTTCGGCGACCAAAGGGGCGGCTGAGGGTCTTAAGATGTTGCCGCCGCTGTTTATGTATGACACGCAAGCGGGAGATAACGGTGAGAGACGTATGTCTTGCCGAGCAGAGAGCATATATGCTACTATGAGCTTTTACGAGGAATAATTATGGACGGATTGAAAAGGATACTCAGCTACGTAAGACGCGGAGTGGACGATTATGAAATGATAAAGGACGGAGATAAAATAGCTGTCGGCGTTTCCGCAGGTAAGGACAGTCTCGCGCTTCTTTGCGCAATGGCGGAGCTCAGAAGATTTTATCCCAAAAGGTTTGAGCTGTGCGCTATAACTGTTGATATGGGCTTTGAGGGAGCGGATTTTGGTGCTATCAAGGCTCTTTGCGATGAGCTCGATGTAGAATATCATGTCCTACCCACACAGATAGCAAAGATAATATTCGACGTACGTAAGGAGAAAAATCCTTGCTCGCTTTGCGCCAAGATGAGAAGAGGCGCGCTTTATAACTATGCAAAAGAGCTCGGTTGCACGTCGGTCGCTCTCGGACACCATTTTGACGACGTTGTCGAGACCTTTATGCTCAACCTCTTTTATGAGGGAAGACTTGGCTGCTTCCAGCCTGTGACGTATCTTTCAAATACAGATATCTACCTCATAAGACCTATGATATATATGCCCGAAAAGGACGTAAGATATTTTGCTTCCAAAAACGCTTTGCCCGTTGTCAAATCTCCGTGTCCGGCGGACGGTAACACTGAGAGAGAGCAGATGAAGCAGCTACTTCATTCGCTTGAAAAAGAGAATAAGGGTCTAAGATACCGTATTTTCGGAGCTATGCAGAGAGGTGAGATAGACGGCTTTAAGCTATCGGGAAGAATGCAGGGTATAAAAGATTACGAGGACGATTGAAATATTTGTCCTAACCTCTTGTAAAATGAGGAAAAATTTGTTATAATATATACTATGGTATGATTACCGCAGAGGAGGCTTTTGGGGTATTATGCTTATAAAAAACGCAAACGTTTATAACAGTGATGAACTTTGCTTTAAAAAAATTGACATAAGAATAAAAAACGGTATCATAGCCGAGATGGGAGAGCTTGACGCGCTTTGCGACGAGCTGCTCGATGCTTCGGACAGCTATATCGTCCCGGGACTTGTCGACGTACATACACACGGAAGAGCAGGCTATGATTTTCTTGACGCAGATGCAGATCTTCACAAGATGGCGAGAGCGTATGCAGAGAGAGGCGTTACAACGGTTATGCCGACGGTAGCGTCCGCCCCCCTTGACGAGATGTACGGTGTTGCTGAAAAGATCAACAGCTTTGTTCCTATGCAGGGCGAGGCAAGCTTTTGCGGAGTACATATTGAGGGCAGATACCTCAATCCCGACAAAAGGGGAGCACATTCTACGGACGTTATCTCCGCGCTTGACGCAGAAGAACTTGACTGTGATACGCTTAAGAGCTGTCGCGCGCTACACGTAAGCGCGGCGTATGAGCTTGACAGTGACGGAAGCTTTGCCAAGAAGGCTAAAAAGATAGGAGCAACGCTCGGTCTTGCGCATACTTCGGCTACATATGAGCAAGCACTTGCGGCGGAGAGGAACGGAGTTACTTCATATACGCATCTGTTCAACGCAATGCCGTCGCTTCACCACAGAGACGGCGGGGCGGTGCTGGCGGCTCTTATGGGAGACTGCTTTGCAGAGATAATTTGCGACGGTATCCACGTATGTCCCGATATGGTGCGATTTGCTTACCGTTTGCTTGGAAACGAACGAATGTCTCTTATATCCGACTCTATGAGCGCAACGGGCTGTAAGGACGGAGAGTATGCTATTGCGGGCACGCCCGTGAGAGTTGTTGACGGAATCGCACGTACTCCCGAGGGTAATCTTGCGGGAAGCACGCTCACGCTTGATACGGCGCTTAACAATCTTATCGCGTTTTGCGGTATTCCTCTTGAAGAGGCGCTGCCGTGCGCTACCGCGAATCCAGCAAAGCAGATGGGCGTTTACGACGAGTGCGGCTCTGTTGACGTTGGCAAGAGAGCAGACCTGCTTTTCCTCGACGGCAGAGAAAAGCTTGATATAACGAGAATTATGATAAACGGAAGATTTATCTGAAATAAAGACCTTAAAGAAAGGGGACTACCCAAAATGAACAAGAAATTTTATATAACGACACCTATTTATTATCCTAGCGATAAGCTTCATATAGGTCACACTTACTGTACCGTTGCTACCGACGCAATGGCGAGATATAAGAGAATGACAGGTCACGACGTTATTTTTCTTACCGGAACTGACGAGCACGGTCAGAAGATCGAGGATAAGGCAAAGGCTGCAGGCGTTACACCTCAGCAGTTTGTAGATAACATAGTTCTCGGCGAGCGCGGAGTAAAGGACCTTTGGAAGCTGATGAATATTTCCAACGATCGCTTTATCCGTACTACCGACGATTATCACGTTGCGGCTATTCAGAAGATATTCAAGAAGATGCACGATAACGGTGATATCTATAAGGGAAGCTATAAGGGTAAATATTGCAAGCCCTGCGAGTCATTCTGGACCGAGAGTCAGCTTGTGGAGGGCAAGTGCCCCGACTGCGGACGCGCTGTTGAGGACGCAGAGGAGGAGGCATATTTCTTCCGTCTCTCCAAGTATGCGGACCGTGTGCGTGATCTGCTTGAAAACACTGATTTTCTCGAGCCCCGCTCACGCGTCAACGAGATGGTAAATAACTTTATAAAGCCAGGTCTTGAGGACCTTTGCGTTTCACGTACATCATTTACGTGGGGTGTACCCGTTGACTTCGACGAGGGTCACGTTGTTTACGTTTGGGTCGATGCGCTCTTCAACTACACCACAGCGCTCGGCTTTATGAACGATAAGTATGACGACTATAAGGATTATTGGCCTGCTGACGTTCATTTCGTCGGTAAGGAGATAGTACGTTTCCATTCTATCATCTGGCCCGCAATGCTTATGAGCATGGAGATGCCTCTGCCCAAGAAGGTGTTTGGACACGGCTGGCTGCTGCTTGACGGCGGTAAGATGTCCAAATCCAAGGGTAACGTGGTAGATCCTTACGTTCTTGCTGAAAAGTTCGGTGTTGACGCGCTTCGCTTCTTCTTGCTCCGCACATTCCCGTTCGGATCAGACGGTAACTTCTCAAATGAAGCTCTTATAGGAACTATAAACGTCGATCTCGCTAACGACCTCGGCAACCTGCTCTCGCGTACTGTATCCATGGTGGATAAATACTTTGGCGGAACATTGCCTGTCGTACAGACAGCAGACGACGAAAAGGACGCAGAGCTCGTCTCGCTCATTTCGGGTCTTCGCGCGGCGTATGAGGAGCAGATGGAAAAATATGCTTTCCAGAACGCCCTTTCCGAGATATTCAACGTTATCAGCCGCGCAAATAAGTATATCGACGAAAACGCACCTTGGGTGCTTGCAAAGGATATGGATGCAAACGGCGCGCGCCTTGCGAGAGTAATGTATAATCTTCTCGAGGTCCTTCGTGTCAGTGCTGTGCTGCTTACTCCCTTTATGCCCACAACGTCCGTTGAGATACTCCGCCAGATAGGCGCTTGCGAGTGCTGCTCAACGTGGGAGGCTGCGGGTGAGTACGGAGCGCTTAAGGCTGACACTACCGTAGTTCGCGGTGAGAACCTTTTCCCGAGAATAGATGAGGCGAAGATGCTTGCTGAACTTGAGGCTGAGAGAGAGGTCGCTATGAAGGCGAGTGCTCCGGTTGAAAAGCCCGAGGGCTGTGCTCTTATCGGCATTGAGGACTTTATGAACGTTGAGCTCAGAGTGGCGCAGGTCACGTCTTGCGAGAGAGTTCCCAAGGCTAAGAAGCTTCTTAAGCTTGAGGTCGACCTCGGATATGAGAAGAGACAGGTCGTCTCAGGTATTGCTAAGTTCTACGCTCCCGAGGATATGGTGGGCAAGAAGGTGATCCTTGTGACAAATCTCAAGCCCGCTAAGCTTTGTGGCATTGAGTCCGAGGGTATGATACTTGCAAGCGGAGAAGAGCAGATAAGAGTGGTATTCCTCGCAGAGGATACCCCCCTCGGTGAAAGAATAAGATAAATTGAAAACAATAAGAGGGATTGTCAGAATTGCGATCCCTCTTTAATAAAATAACACGTACAGTATGAAAATAAGGAGATATGGAGATTATGAAGATTACTGTTGTTGGTTGCGGACGTTGGGGCTCGCTTATTACGTGGTACCTTGACAGTCACGGTCAGGATGTCACGCTTTACGGGCTTAAGGATGCGCCTCAGATGCAAAGATTTTTAAAGGAGAGAAGGAACGACCTTTTGGAGCTTCCCGAGAGCGTAAAGCTCACCACGGATATTTCCGCGCTTTCGGATGCTGAGGTCATCGTCATTTCTATCGGCTCTCAGGGCTTGCGCTCGTTTATGAAGGAGATAGAGCATCTTGAGCTTAAGAATAAGATATTCGTTCTTTGTATGAAGGGTATCGAGATAGGAACGGGCAAGAGACTTTCCGAGGTCGTCGGCGAGAGCGTAGACGCCTCAAACAGCGTTGCCGTTTGGATAGGTCCCGGTCACGTTCAGGAGTTCTATGCGGGAATACCTAACTGTATGGTTATCGACAGCGCAAACGAAGAGGTAAAAAAGATGCTCGTTAAGAGTTTTTCGAGCGACCTCATAAGATTTTATTACGGTACTGACCTTATCGGTAACGAGATAGGGGCGGCTGCAAAGAATGTTATAGGAATTGCTGCGGGAATGCTCGACGGACTTGGACTTTCCTCGCTTAAAGGTGCGCTTATGTCCAGAGGTACGCGAGAGGTCGCGAGACTTATGGCGGCTCTCGGCGGCAGAGAAATGTCGGCATACGGGCTTTGCCATCTTGGTGACTATGAGGCTACCGTTTTCTCAAAGTTCAGTCATAACAGACAGTTTGGCGAAAACTACGTCAAGGGAGAGAAGTTCGAGCAGCTTGCAGAGGGCTATTACACGGCAAAGGCAATGGTAGAGCTTGCAGAGAAGCACGGGGTGGATATGCCTATCACCACAGCAGTATATAATATACTTTACGAAAACGCAGACGTTAAAGAGCAGATGAGAGATCTGTTCAATAGAAAGCTAAAACAGGAATTTTGATATGTCACAGCTTGTAAATGAGGGATTTGACTGCACGGGTATATTCGACAGTCACGCCCATTACTTTGATACGAGATTTAAAGAGGAGACCGAGGGAGCGGACGTTATCCTTAAGAGAGACGTATTCGGTCGTGGAATAGACGGCGTTATAAACATTGGTACAAATAATGAAAACAGCAGGATTTGTATCGCTCAGGCGCAAAAGTACGAAAAGATGTACGCCACTGTCGGAATACACCCCGAGGACGTCGGATACTGCAAGGGAAGCGTGGACGAGGAGCTCGCACAGCTTTGTGAGCTTTTCGCGACCCCCGATATTAGAAAGAAAAACAAAGTGGTAGCACTTGGTGAGATAGGTCTTGACTATCACTACGAGGGCTTCGACAAGGCGCTTCAGCAGGAGTATTTTGACCGCCAGCTCGATATCGCAAAGCAGTATGACCTGCCTGTCGTTATCCACGATAGAGATGCGCACGGCGATTGCTTTGAAACTGTGATTCGCCACGGGGGAGTAAGGGGCGTTTTCCATAGCTTCAGCGGAAGCAGGGAAATGGCAATGGAGCTTGTAAAGAGAGGATGGTATATCTCTTTTTCGGGAGTGCTGACCTTTAAAAACGCACGCAAGTGCGTAGAGGTAGCCGAGGCTGTTCCAATGGACAAAATACTTATTGAAACCGACTGCCCGTATCTCGCGCCTCACCCATACAGAGGTAAAATTAATCATTCGGGACTTATGTACCTGACCGCGCAAAAGCTTGCCGAGATAAAGGGAATATCATACTCGGAAGCAGTGGCAAAAACAAGAGAAAACGTAAGAGAACTATTTGGCGTATAAGATTACCGCCCGTGAGCATTGAACTCACGGGCGGTGATTTTTTGCATACTTATTGTCTTTTGTCTTTGCGACTTTCGTATGTCGTATTATGTTGCATAATGTTTTGTATCGGTAAAATACCTAAAAAACAGTATTCTTAATACAGCTTGAAGTGTTTGCTTTTTGTTAATATTGACAATATTATCGTGGATAAATTGACAATCATTGGTTAATATGATATAATTACTATACATAGAAAGAGAGGTGACAACGATGTCCTACAAGACCACAAATAATACAGGATAAATATTTTTAATGAGGATAATATATAAAAAAATCAAAAAGAATAGTTAGTTTATTTTTAGTTACGTTTTTGTTATTAAACCTTGGCGTTATATATGCCTCATCAGAGCAAGTAGAAGAAGTTGTAGACACAACGGATATTTCGGACATTGAGCCGATCGTAAGAGTATAGCCCAAGCTCTTCTCAATATGTTGTTAAGGATCTCTATGAAGACAGTCCATACCAGTGAGGTGAATAAATATGAAAAAATATCCTTTGCATTATCCAATAATTATTTACCCTTTGTTCTTATTCCTTGTGACGTTTTTTGGTTGGGGAACTGTGTTTGATCTTTATGTAAATCATTTAAGTTCATTGACGATTAAAATCATTGATGTGATACTTCCTTTTGTGATAATTCTACCCAATGTATTTATGCTCTTATACAACAGATATTTATATCTTTCAAAAGCAACGCCCATGAAAATACTTTTTTGCAATGTTTTTATGTTTGCAGTTAGCGGGATTTTGTTTTTGGTTGTAAGTTTTATGTTGGGGCGTGACCTTTTTGACGATATTCACAACATTACGAATGTTGTTTTGCTTACATTCACAATCTATAGTATGATAGTTGTCGTACCAATGCTCATCTCAGCCTTTGTTCCACATATATATCATCGTGTTACTAACAAACTGAAAAGTATAAATAAATATTCTTTGGCATTAGAAATAGTAATTATACAAGCATTGGTGTTTTTGTGTTGCTTTATTATATTGATCATTTCAAATGCAACTTTGCTTTTGGGAAGTATGATGTTTCTAATTGAGCCGATTGTATTTTGTATACCGCCTATACTCTTGTTTGTCTACGGAGTAGTAACCTTAAAGGATTCTCAGCGTCCGATACGCTACGGATTGCTATTTGGTTGTCTTTTCTCAGTATCGGCAGTTGCGTTCGTTATGCTCTATTCCTTTGCTTCTTATCCTATAATTACTTATGCTACGGTTAACAATCAAGAAACTGCTTTGAATTGGTTTTTCAGTGAACACAGACAACAGATTGTTTACGGGATTTTGGGCGAGATAGCTTTGGTTTGGAGTGGAACGGTAGTAGCTGTTGCAATAGCGACTGTCAAAAATATAATCAAGAAACACAAAGACTAACAACACAAGGTGCGGTTTATTGTGTTGTCACCTTAACCCATTGTAAAAAGAACGATGGTAAAAACGAAAGAACAATAGAAATAATAAACCCGCCCGTGAGTTTAATGCTCACGGGCGGGCGATTTTTTATGCTTTATTTCAATTTGTATCCGTAAACACGTCTGCCTGAGGTCAGGTGACCGAAAACGTATTTGTTGCTTGCGCTTTCGTTCATTATGTAGATCGTGCCGTCCTCGTAGATTATCTCCTCAGCCATAGGAGGAGCGATGATATCCTCGGCGAGACAGTCGCTGTCAAGGTACATAACGGGAACGTTTACACCGTTTACTTCAAGTGTTGTACCGCTTGTATATATCTTGTCGATATCATATATCAGCAAGTGGCTCTTTGAAAGTCCGTATGAGGTTGCGAGAATGATCCGCTGATCATCGGTAAAGGTCATACCCTGAACAAAGCTTGTGGTAGAATATATACAAAACGGCGTATCGCTCTTTGGCAAGCCCGTGGCGGGGTCAAGGTCGTATGCAGTTATGATAGCGGTGTTTTTGTCACCCGCAGGAGTTGTCATATGATACGATGCAGGAGTTTCATACGTACCCGCGTGATAGAACGTACCAACGTAAAGCACGTCGTCCTTTATTTCACAATATGCGGGGTCATTGAACGTGGGGATGTTGCGTGTAAGCGTTGCCACTCCGTCGCCGTCCATTACGTCGTCAAACAAGAACAGGTCACATCCCGTCTCTGCCGTAATGTAGACGTATTTTCCGTAGACGTCGATACCGCCCGTGTGTCCCGTATAGTCGCTTCCGTCGGCATTCTTAAGCTCTACGAAGGTATAGTCATTTGAGCCCTCTGGCATTATGTATATACGCGAAGCCTCGTCGTTTGACATATAACCGCAGGCAAGGCGCATATTTTTATCCTTAACGAGTGTATATCCTTGATGAGTGTATCCCGTGAATATTCCCGGCATCTTCTGATAAGCCTCGGCATTTGAATAAAAGCTCAGAAACGTAAGTCTTTCACCCAAGGAAAACGCCGCCAGCGCGAACAGCACGAGGATCACAAGAGCGATAAGTATGCGAAGCACCCATTTAAATATCTTGTTCTTCATCTGCCTTTTTCTCCTTTGTCGCAGCTTTCTTTAAAAGTCTGAGAATATCGTAAACATTTTTGACGGGTATTACTTCTATGCCGTCAATTTTTTGCGTGCTCTTTAGGTTATGCGCGGGAATCAGTGCCTTATTAAAACCAAGTCTTGCCGCTTCCTTGACGCGCAGCTCGACGTTTGCAACTCCTCGACACTCTCCCGCAAGACCGAGCTCTCCGATCGCGATGAGGCTATCGGGGATAACTGTATCGGTCAAGGACGAGATAAGAGCAAGAGCTATACCTAGGTCGGACGCAGGCTCGTTTATCTGCAATCCGCCAATGACGTTGAGATAAACGTCATTACTTGAAAAACGAAGGCCAAGTCGCTTTTCAAGAACCGCGAGTATAAGATAGGTCCTGTTGTAGTCAATACCGTTTGAAGTGCGGCGAGGGGCGGGGAAGGACGTTGGAGTTACAAGCGCCTGTATTTCCGCAACTATCGGACGCGTACCTTCCATAGTGCATACGGCACAGTTGCCCGAGGTGTCCGTCGGTCTGTCCGCAAGCAGCATTTCCGAAGGGTTTGATACCTCGCATAGACCTGTGTCTGTCATTTCAAAAACACCTATCTCGTTTGTCGAGCCGTATCTGTTTTTATTTGCGCGGATTATGCGGTATATCTGCTTTTTGTCTCCCTCAAACGTAAGTACTGCATCTACCATATGCTCAAGCACCTTAGGTCCTGCAATGCTTCCTTCTTTATTGATATGACCGACAAGTATTACACTTGTGCCATCGTTCTTTGCCTTAGAGATAAACGCCATAGCGACTTCCTTGACGTTTGTGATGCTTCCCGCAGCTGAATTTATCTTATCAGAGTACATTGTCTGCACCGAGTCCGCGATGATAACGTCGGGCTTTATTTTTTCAGCCTCAGCGAGTATGTTTTCGATATTAGTCTCAGTCAGTATATACAGATTGTCTCCACTTACACGCAGACGCTCCGCCCTGAGCTTGAGCTGCCCTGAAGATTCCTCACCCGATACGTATAGCACGGATCTGCTGTCACCAAGACGGTCGCATATCTGCAAGAGCAGGGTGGATTTGCCGATACCCGGCTCACCCGAAAGAAGCACGACAGATCCCTTTACAAGACCGCCGCCGAGCACTCTGTCAAGCTCGTCAAGTCCTGTGCTTGAACGGATATATTCGGGGGTGGAGAGCTCACCGAAGCGAGACGCCTTGTTATTGCCCGAGCCTATAAGAGACGTTCTTTTTTGCGCGGAAGGTGCTATAGTTTCCTTTTGAACTACGTCCTCGACAAAGCTGTTCCAAGAAGCGCATCTCGGGCATTTGCCCAGCCACTTTGGACTTTCATATTCACATTCTGAGCATATATAAACAGTTTTGATACCTTTCATACTTATAGTGCCCTTTCTACAAACATCAACTATATTATACAGTATTTTCTTGACAAAATCAAGAGCAATTTCCGTATGTCTCAAAATAATTGATGATAGATGAGCAAAGTGTCATACAAAGACGGGCTCTGTATTCTTCGGAGCACAAAAGCGCGCATTCTTGACGATTTGATAAAAATCCGCACTCTATAAGCACCGCGGGGTGTGATATCTTTTCGAGAAGATAAATATTACCGCTTGATGGCTTTATCTTTCTTGTATTGCTTGGTTGAATATTTTTGACTGTGAGCGACTGTATAAGCTCGGCAAGAGAGCGAGAGCAGGCGTCATTTTCGGAATAGTAGACTTGAAGACCGCTGTATTTTTCTTGTGGGAACGAATTCATATGTATGCTGACGAATATAGCATTTTCGTATTCCTGTGCTATTGCAAGGCGCGCAGCCATATCAAGAGCCTTTTTTCGCCCTTGATAATCAGTATTTCTGTCATATAGCAGAATGTCCTCGGTGCGTGTCAGCCGTGTTGGAATTCCTTTAGCTTCAAGCAAATCCCGAAGCTCCGAAGCTATCATAAGATTAAGCTCTTTTTCGTAAATTCCGTTTGTGCCGACAGCTCCGCCGTCCTCGCCGCCGTGTCCCGCATCTATTATGACAGTTGGATAATTCTTTTTGGTGACGTCGGGCGGTATAAAGATAGGCGGATCTTGTCTCTTTGCGCACGAACTTATCAAAACAGAGAACAAAAGCAAAAAAGCGACTGAATAAAAGAATTTTTTGCGTAACATATAATACTCCCGTGTGCTAATTTTGAGTTTTTAATTCCTTGACATTTTACTGATAAAATGTTATACTGTAATATGAATAATTATGACGGTAATCTAACTTGTATCGGAGGCAACCGAATGAAAAAAATGTTAGTTATAGACGGAAACAGTATACTCAACAGAGCTTACTACGGTATCCGTCCGCTTACAAATAAAAACGGTCTTTACACACACGCTGTGTACGGTATGATAACTATCATATCAAGGCATATAGAAACGCTGAAGCCTGACCATTGTATCGTAGCGTTTGACCTCAAAGCACCGACCTTCAGACATAAGATGTACGACGGCTACAAGGCAAACCGAAAGGGAATGCCCGAGGAGCTTGCCGTACAGCTTCCTTATGCTAAGAAATGTATGTCCTGCCTTGGATTTGCGGTTATTACGAAGGAAGGATATGAGGCGGACGATATACTCGGTACAGCCGCTCGAAAGGCAGCGCAAAACGGAATACACGCATACGTGCTTACTGGAGATCGCGACTCCTTACAGCTTATAGACGAGGGCATTTCGGTTTTGCTTGTTAAGACTAAGGAGACTATTGAGTTCACAAGAGAGGTCTTCTTTGAAAACTACGGAATTCAGCCCGAGCAGTTCGTTGACGTCAAGGCACTTATGGGCGATAGCTCAGACAATATTCCCGGTGTTGCAGGTATCGGTGAGAAGACAGCACTTAAGCTTATTGCCGAGTTTGGAAGTATAGACGGTCTTTATGAGAAATATCAAAGCTCAAAGCTTAGCGAGGGCGTGAAAAATAAACTTAGCGAGGGACGGGATATGGCATATCTGTCGCGCTCTCTTGCGCTGATAGAGACAAATGCTCCGGTCGATTGCTCTCCCGAACTTTGTGAGTATAAGGGACCGGACAAGCAGGCGCTCTACGATCTTTTTGCGGAGCTTGAGTTTTCTGCGCTCATCAAGAAGTTCGGCCTTGAGGGTATGAGTGCTACCAAGACCGACGCGGATGAAAACGGTAAAAAAGAGATAAGCTGCGAATGCCCTTCGCTTGATAAGGGCGAGGCGGTGGTCGCGCTTGACGGAGAAAGCTTAGAGATATTCGACGGCTGCAAGGTGAAGACCGTTTCTCTTGATGACGTAAACGCTCTTAAGATACTGTCGGAGATAAGCATTATTTGCCACGATTATAAATCGCTGTATAAGGCGTTGTGTCAAAAGGGCATTGCTGTGGGCAAGTGCGCCTTTGATACTATGCTCGCCGCATACGTCCTCAATTCGGGACGGGGAAAATACACGCTTGACGATATTATGCTGGCATATCTCGGCACAAGTGATAAGTCGGGCGGAGCCGCAAACGCTGTTTTCGAGCTTTACTCTAAGCTTAAGGAACTTATAAACACAGAAGATGAGCAAAACTTGCTTTATGGCGTAGAGATACCGCTCTCACGCGTGCTCGCGGATATGGAGCTTTCAGGCTTTAAGATAGACGTTGATGGTATCATAGCTTACGGTGAGGAGCTTGGCGAGACGGCAGAGGCGCTTAAGGAGCGCATATACACACTTGCGGGAGAGGAATTTAACGTTAATTCTCCAAAGCAGCTTGGCGAGGTGCTCTTTGAAAAGCTCGGACTTCCATCGGCAAAAAAGACCAAAACGGGATATTCCACCGATGCCGAGACCTTGCAAAAGCTGGTGTCAAAGCACGAGATAGTTGAGGATATACTCTACTACCGTCAGGTGGCGAAGCTTAAGTCCACCTACGCCGATGCACTCGCAAAGGCTGCAGACGGCGAGGGAAGAATACACAGTCTCTTCAATCAAACGGGAACTGCCACGGGAAGACTTTCCTCGGCTGAGCCAAATCTTCAGAATATTCCCATAAGGACTGAGCTCGGACGACGCTTCAGAAAGTATTTTATTCCTAAAAATAATGACTACGTTTTGATAGATGCCGACTATTCGCAGATCGAATTGAGATTGCTTGCGCATATATCGGGTGATGAGAATATGATTAGTGCGTTTGCCTCTGGTACGGATATTCACACGGCAACGGCGGCTACCGTTTTCGGTGTTGATACGGATATGGTTACGCCAGAGCTCAGAAAGCGCGCAAAGGCAGTAAACTTCGGTATCGTTTACGGTATTGGTGAGCACTCTTTGTCCGAGGACCTCGGTGTTTCCAGAGCGGAGGCGAGAAGGTATATCGACAGCTATCTTGCAAGCTTTCCAAAGGTCTCCGAATATCTCGACAATATAAAGCAAAAGGCGCGCGAGGACGGTTATGTTGTTACCGAATTTGGAAGAAAGAGATATATTCCCGAGCTTTCCGCAAGCAATAAAAACGTTCAGCACTTCGGTGAGCGCGTAGCAATGAACAGCCCTATTCAGGGCACAGCTGCCGACATTATCAAGATAGCTATGATAAAGGTCGCAAGTGAGCTCGAAAGCAGCGGTATCGATGCAAGACTTATCCTTCAGGTGCACGACGAGCTTTTGGTAGAAGCTCATCGCGATTGCGCGGAGCAAGCTATGAAAATATTAGTTGAGTGTATGGAAAAAACTGTAAATTATGCCGTTTCTTTGGACGTTGAGGCGAATATAGGCGACAATTGGTACGACGCAAAGTAAATAAATGCAAAATTTACAAAAAGTTTTAAGTTTTTTTGCGCAAAAAAATCGAAAAACGTATAGACAATTTTAGATTTATATTGTATAATGTATGTGTATGCAATTTTAGCGTGAGGTTTTGCGCGTTTGTTTGGAGGCAACCATATGAAGATAAGAACGATAGTCGAGCTTTTGGACGCAAAAGTGCTTTGCGGTGAGGATAAGCTTGACGGCTCAGTGCATTCCGCTTGCGGATGCGATATGATGAGTGACGTGCTTGCGTTTGTAAAAGACCAGGCTGTGTTGCTTACGGGGCTTTGCAATCCTCAGGTAGTAAGAACTGCCGTTATGATGGATATGCGTTGTATAGTTTTTGTGAGAGGAAAACTTCCGCCCAAGGACGTTCTTACGCTCGCGGACGATGCGGGAATGGTAGTGCTTGCTACCGATGAGAGAATGTACATTGCTTGCGGTAAGCTCTATACTAACGGACTTGCCGGAGGTGAAGTTGGAAATGACTGATCGCGTAAATTTTCACTTTGATATTGACGGAGAGAATTTTACGTCTGCGGGCGAGGCGTCCGTGCGTATAAAAAAGCATCTCCGTGATATGGGCTTTGCTCCCGACGTTATACGCCGTGTGTCGGTCGCTATGTACGAGGGTGAGATCAATATGGTCATTCACGCAAACGGAGGAACGGCAGACGTTGACGTCTACGTCGACAAGATAGAGATAATTCTTGCCGACAGAGGCCCGGGAATATCTAACATTGAGCTTGCTATGCAGGAAGGATATTCAACAGCTCCCGATAATATTCGCTCACTCGGATTCGGAGCAGGTATGGGTCTGCCCAATATGAAGAGATATACCGACGATATGAAAATCGAATCAGAGGTAGGAAAGGGAACTACGGTCTATATGACTGTAAACGTTTGATCTTACCTCGGGAAAGAGGTTATTATGTCAGGCTATAAGCATTCTGTTACACTCGATATAAGCAAGTGCAAAGGATGTACCAATTGCATAAAGAGATGTCCCACCGAGGCTATCCGTGTCCGTGACGGTCACGCGATAATCAAGGAGGAAAAGTGCATTGATTGCGGCGAATGCATTCGTGTTTGTCCATATCAGGCAAAAAAGGCGATATTCGATAAATTCGAAGACTTCGCCGATTACAAATACAAGATCGCGTTGCCGGCTCCCGCGCTGTACGGACAGTTTGAGGATCTGGATGACGTTGATTATATACTCACAGCGCTTCTTGAATGCGGCTTTGATGCGGTGTTCGAGGTGTCTCGCGCCGCGGAGATAATAACCGAATATACCCGTAGGTATATGAAGCGTGAGGGGCTTGAGTATCCTGTTATAAGCTCCGCGTGTCCTGCGATAGTAAGACTTATTGCGCTGAGATTTCCTTATCTTGTTGATAATCTTTTGCCGATCGTTCCGCCTATCGAATATGCGGCAATGCTCGCGAGGGAAGAAACGCTTAAGGAACACCCCGAGCTTACGAACGACGATATCTGCGTTTTGTTCGTATCTCCGTGTCCCGCTAAGATAAGCTATGTCAAAAATCCGCTTGGCGTTGAGAAAAGTGCTGTCACGGGTGCGCTTGCGATAAACGACTTCTACTTTAAGATACGTGCTAAGCGCAAGGAGATAACAAACCCCAAGCAGCTTTCGAAGACTGGTATTATAGGTCTTAACTGGGCAGGTACGGGCGGAGAGGCAACGTCGTTGCTGTCCGAAAGATACCTCGCGGCAGACGGCATAGAGAACTGCATACATGTTCTCGACGAGATCGAAAACGGAACGATACATAATCTTGAGTTCGTAGAGCTCAACGCTTGTAATGGCGGTTGCGTTGGCGGAACGCTTAACGTGGAGAACCCTTACATAGCAAAGGCGAGACTGAGATCGCTCAGAAAGTATCTTCCCATTTCCCGTAATCACGTTGAGCAGGATGCAAGTTTGCCTGACTGCGTTGTTATGGATGAGTTTGAGAGCATCTTGAACAGCATCGGCGGTACGGCACTCGCGGAGGATAGAATGACGGCTATTGCGAAGATGTCGGAGGTCGAGTGCATCTATAAGTCATTGCCACATCTTGATTGCGGCTCTTGCGGCGCTCCTAACTGTCACGCTTTGGCAGAGGACATCATCAAGGGAGAAGCAGACGAGGCGGATTGTCTTATAAAGCTTCGCGATACTGTTTCGAAGCATGATTAATACTTATTATGGAGGTGCGGCGTGACTGTAAAAGAGTTGGCGGCTGCCTTGGATTGTAAGATATTTTGTATGCCCGATGGCGACAGAGAGATAAGCGGCGGATACGCAGGCGATCTCCTTAGCTGGGTAATGGGCAGAGCGAAAAGCGGAGACGTTTGGGTGACTATAATGTCTAACGTCAATATAGTTGCCGTGGCATCTCTTGCAGATCCTGCGTGCATACTTCTTTCGGAGGGCGTTGAGCTTGACGATGAAGTTATAGAGAAGGCAAAGAGCGTCGGTGTTAATTTGCTTGGAAGTAAAGACGATACGTTTGCGCTTTGCGCAAGTATTTCCAAATACTTATGACACCGTACTATTATGACCTTCATATACATTCCTGTCTTTCACCTTGCTCGGATGACGATATGACGCCGAACAACATAGCGGGAATGGCTGCGCTTAAAGGCTTGCAGATAGTTGCGCTGACAGATCATAACAGCTGCAAGAACTGTCCCGCGTTCTTTACGGCGTGTAAGCGGCAGGGGATCATACCCATTGCGGGAATGGAGCTATCCACCGCGGAGGATATACATCTTGTGTGCCTGTTTGAGGAGCTTGAAGACGCAATGGCGTTTGACAAAGCGGTAAGCGAGCATCTTATGGACATTGATAATAAACCCGAGATATTTGGAAATCAGCTCGTGCTCGATGCTGAGGACGAGGTGATCGGAACAGAGCCGAAGCTTTTGATATCGGCTACTGACCTTTGGATAGACGACGCGATAGAGCTTGCAAAGAGCTTTGGCGCGCACGTTCACCCCGCACATATCGATAGGGAATCAAACGGAATAATCGCTATTCTCGGCGACGTTCCGCAGGAGTACGACTTCGATTGTTTAGAATTTAACAATCGTGAGCGTATAGAAGAGATAACAGAGAATTATCCAACAACGCGAGGAAAGAAGACGGTGGTGTCATCGGATGCGCATCATCTTTGGGATATCAACGAAGCGGATAATTCGATAACGCTTGACGATGAGCCGTACAGCTCGTCGCTTGTGAGAAAAAGATTGTTCGAATACCTGAACAGTCACGATAACTAACGGATTTATTTAAAAAATAATAAATAAATTAAATCAAAACGGAGGAGTTTTTCGTCATGAAAAAAAATTTGACCACAGTAATGTTCCGTGGAACAAAGGCTCAAGAAGAACAGCTCATCGCTGTCATTGACAAGTATCGCGGAACAAAGGGCGCTTTGATGCCTGTACTGCAGGAGGCTCAGGAGATCTACGGATACCTGCCTATCGAAGTTCAGAAGATCATAGCTCTCAGAATGGGAGTTTCCCTTGAGGAAGTTTACGGCGTTTCTACGTTCTACTCCCAGTTCGTTCTTAACCCCAAGGGCGATATTTCTATCGCTGTTTGCTTGGGAACCGCTTGCTACGTTAAGGGTAGCGGTGACATCCTTGATAAGATCACTCAGATCCTTGGATTGCCTTCCGGTTCTACAACACCCGACGGTAAGTATTCTCTCGAGGCTACAAGATGTATAGGTGCTTGCGGACTTGCACCCGTTCTTACGGTAAACAACGAAGTTTACGGTAAGCTCACAGTAGCAGACGTAGAGGGTATCCTTGCGAAGTATAAGAACTAAAGCTTACTATGAAAGAACTGTCACTTAATATTCTCGACGTAGCTAAGAACTCGGTAGTTGCAGGTGCAAGCCTTGTGGAGATAACGTTGAGAACCGGTGCTGACGGTATGTTGACGCTTAGTATCAAGGACGACGGTTGTGGAATGAGCGAGCAAACGGTAAGGAACGTTACCGATCCGTTTTATACTACTCGAACCACAAGAAAGGTCGGAATGGGTATTCCGTTGCTTAAGCTCGCAGCTGAGCAAACGGGAGGCTCGCTTGAGATAGTGTCATCACAGCGTGAGCAAGATCACGGCACAACTGTAAAAGCAGTGTTTGACACAAAAAGCATTGATTTTATGCCTGTCGGTGATATCGTTTCCACAATGTGTATCCTGATAGCGGGAAGTCCTGAGATAGACTTTTTCTTCTCTGACGTAACCCCCGATAGAGAAGTGACGCTTAACACAGCGGAGCTTCGCGAGGTGCTTGGAGCTGATATTTCACTTGCCGAGCCTGAGGTTCAGATCTGGATCGCGGAATATTTAAAAGAACAGTACAACTAATAGGTAAAAAATAATCTTAAAAATAAAACGGAGGAATTATTATGAAATCTTTGGCAGAACTTGCTGCAATCAGAGAAAAGATGCAGAACAAGGTCGTAATTCGCGAGGGTGAATCTGCTACGAGAGTTGTTGTCGGAATGGCAACTTGCGGAATTGCTGCAGGTGCAAGACCCGTGCTCAACGCATTTGTTGAGGGTGTAGCAAAGAACGGTCTTACCGATAAGGTAACGGTTACACAGACAGGCTGTATTGGTATTTGCCAGTATGAGCCCGTTGTAGAGATCTACGAGGAAGGTAAGGAAAAGGTTACCTACGTAAAGCTCGATGCCGATAAAGCTGCAGAGATCGTAGAGAAGCACCTCAAGGGCGGTAAGGTCGTTGAGGAATACACGATCGGTGCTATCACCAAGTAAGTTTGACTAAACGAAAGGAAAAAGAAATATGATTAGAACACATGTTTTGATTTGCGGCGGTACAGGCTGTACATCTTCCAACAGTCTTAAGATTCAGGAAGCAATGAACGCCGAGCTTATCGCTCGCGGACTTGAGGATGAGGTCAAGGTAGTACTTACAGGTTGCTTTGGTCTTTGCGCACTCGGTCCCGTTATGATCGTATATCCCGAGGGAACGTTCTACAGCTGTGTAAAGCCTGAGGACGTACCCGAGATAGTTGAGGAGCACTTCCTCAAGGGTCGTCCCGTTGAGAGACTCGTATATCACGAGGCAAAAGAGGAGAACGTTCATCACGCAACCTCTCTCTCCGAGACAGCATTCTATAAGAAGCAGAAGAGAGTAGCTCTTCGTAACTGCGGTGTTATCGACCCCGAGAACATCGACGAGTACATAGCAATGGACGGTTATCAGGCACTTGGTAAGGTTCTTACCGAGATGACTCCTGATGAGGTCATCCAGACAATACTTGATTCCGGTCTCCGCGGACGTGGAGGCGGTGGATTCCCCACAGGTCTCAAGTGGAAGTTCGCTTCCAACAACAGAGGTCAGGTCAAGAAGTACGTTGCTTGTAACGCAGACGAAGGTGACCCCGGTGCGTTCATGGACCGTTCTATCCTTGAGGGTGACCCCCATGCAGTAATCGAGGCTATGGCTATCGCAGGATATGCTATTGGCGCAGACGAAGGATTTATCTACGTTCGTGCAGAGTATCCTATCGCTGTTAAGCGTCTTGAGATCGCTATCAATCAGGCTCGTGAGTACGGCCTTCTCGGCAAGGATATCTTCGGAACAGGCTTCAACTTCGATATCGACCTCCGCTTCGGCGCAGGCGCGTTCGTTTGCGGTGAGGAGACCGCTCTTATGACCTCTATCGAGGGTAACAGAGGTGAGCCTCGTCCCCGTCCTCCTTTCCCTGCAGTAAAGGGATTGTTTGGACAGCCCACAGTTCTTAACAACGTTGAGACTTACGCAAATATTCCTCAGATCATCAATAAGGGTGTTGAGTGGTTCACATCTATGGGTACTGAGAAGTCCAAGGGAACAAAGGTATTTGCTCTTGGTGGAAAGATCACCAACACAGGCCTTGTTGAAGTGCCTATGGGAACAACTCTTCGTGAGGTCGTTGAGGAGATCGGTGGCGGTATTCCTAACGGCAAGAAGTTCAAGGCTGCTCAGACAGGTGGACCTTCCGGTGGATGTATCCCCGCATCTCTTATCGATACTCCTATCGACTACGATAACCTCATCGCTATCGGCTCTATGATGGGTTCGGGTGGACTTATCGTTATGGATGAGGACACATGTATGGTTGACCTTGCTCGCTTCTTCCTCGACTTCACAGTTGATGAGTCTTGCGGTAAGTGTACACCTTGCCGTGTAGGTACAAAGAGACTTCTCGAGATACTCGATAAGATAATCTCTGGTAACGGCGAGATGGAAGACCTTGATAAGCTTGAGGAGCTCTCTAACTACATCAAGAGCGCATCTCTCTGCGGACTTGGTCAGACAGCTCCTAACCCCGTTCTTTCTACGCTCCGTTACTTCAGAGACGAGTATGTAGCACATATCGTTGACAAGAAGTGTCCCGCAGGCGTATGTAAGAGCCTCATGCAGTATAAGATCGACGCTGACAAGTGTAAGGGTTGTACCCTCTGCGCAAGAAAGTGTCCTGTTAACGCAATTACAGGAACGGTTAAGCAGCCTCACGTTATCGATACCGCTAAGTGTATCAAGTGCGGCGCTTGTATCGCAAGCTGTAAGTTTGGCGCAATTTATAAGGATTAAGAAAGGAGAACTGAGGATATGGAAACAATTAGCTTGAAGATTAACGGCGTACAGTATGATGTACCCAAGGGATCCACGGTTCTTGAAGCTGCAAGAGCGGCTAATATAGATGTTCCCACACTTTGCTACCTTAAGGATATCAACGAGATAGGCGCTTGCCGTCTCTGCCTTGTTGAGGTTTCCGAGGGTGGTAGACCCTTCCGTATGGTTACCGCGTGTGTATACCCCGCAACCGAGGGAATGGAGATACTCACAAACACACCTAAGATCAATCAGTCCAGAAAGACAAACCTTGAGCTCCTGCTCTCCAACCACGACCGCAAGTGTCTGTCCTGCGTACGCAGCACGACATGTGAGCTTCAGAAGCTCTGCAACGAGTACGGTGTAGACGAGCTCAGATTTAAGGGCGTTAAGAACGAGTACAAGATCGACGACGCAACTCCTATCATTCGTGATAACAACAAGTGTATCCTTTGCCGTCGCTGCGTAGCTGCTTGTAAGCAGGTACAGGGAATTGGCGTTATCGGCGCTAACGACAGAGGATTTGATACACACATCGGCTCTGCTTTCGAGCAGATCCTCGGTGAGACCTCTTGTATCAACTGCGGTCAGTGTATCGTAGCTTGTCCTGTTGGAGCTCTTTACGAGAGAGACGATACGGATAAGGTAAGAGACGCTATCGCTGATCCTAACAAGCACGTTCTCATTTGTACAGCTCCTTCCGTTCGCGCACAGATCGGCGAGTGCTTCGGCTACGAGCCCGGTACTGACTGCGAGGGCAAGATGGTTGCAGCACTTAAGAAGCTCGGCTTTGACGGTGTATACGATATGAACCTTACGGCAGACCTCACGATTATGGAAGAGGCTACCGAGTTCCTCGGAAGAGTTAACAACGGCGGTGTTCTTCCTATGATCACCTCCTGCTCGCCCGGTTGGATCAAGTACTGCGAGCACTACTATCCTGAGTTCACAGAGAACCTCTCCACATGTAAGTCTCCTCAGCAGATGTTCGGTGCAGTAGCTAAGACATACTACGCTGAGAAGATGGGTTGGAAGCCTGAGGATATCTTCTTCGTATCCGCTATTCCTTGTACAGCTAAGAAGTTTGAGGTTGGTCGTCCCAACCAGGCTGCTGCTGGCGTTCCCGATGTTGACGTTGCTATCACAACACGTGAGCTCGGCAGAATGATCCAGAAGGCAGGCATCGACTTCAAGAAGCTTGAGGATGCAAGCTTTGACGAGCCTTTCGGAATCGGTTCTGGTGCGGGCGCAATCTTCGGTGCAACAGGTGGTGTTATGGAGGCTGCTCTCCGTACAGCTGCTGAGGTTATCGAAGGCAAGCCTCTTGAGAAGCTCGAGTTCACAGAGGTTCGTGGTATTGAGGGCGTTAAGACAGCTACCTATAAGCTCGGTGACATCACTCTCAACGTTGCTGTTGCTTCCGGCACAGGAAACGCTAAGAAGGTCCTCGACGCTGTGAAGGCAGGCGAGCTCGACGTTCAGTTCATCGAGATCATGGCATGTCCCGGCGGCTGTGTAAACGGCGGCGGACAGCCCATTCAACCCGCAGTTGTCAGAATGACAACTGACCTCAGAGCTGTAAGAGCTGCTGTTCTTTATAACGACGACGCAACAAGCGATCTTCGTAAGTCTCACGAGAACCTTGCAGTTAAGAAGCTTTACGACGAGTACTTTGGAGAGCCCAACAGCCACAAGGCTCATGAGATACTCCATACAACTTACGTTAAGCGCGGTCTCTGATTTTTAAACACTATGCCGACAAAAGCGAAATGCTTTTGTCGGCATTTCTGTTTTAAAATGCGCTACATATTTTGCTCAAAATAATTGACAACGGTTGCTTGATATGATATAATAATATAAGTAATTACTTATGATGAGGTGTTTGCAGATGAGCCAGAAAAACTTAAACCTTATATTGACGATAGCTGCGATCTTTTTCGCGGTCTTGGCAGTTGTTTTGCTGATCGTTGGATTTGTATACGACGCAGAGCATTTGTTCACAAAAATAATGATAATTGTCGTTGCGATCCTCAGCCTTGGTCTTGCGGGCGAGCTCGCATATATGCTGTATATATCGGGTAGTGTGACGCCGAACTATTTCCTTTATGATCCGAAGGCAAAGAGAAACGTATCCGTACAGTCGCTCAACGCGCAGATGGTAAATGCTCGTATGAATCGCTATTTTTCAAAGTATGCGGCATCCGAGGGTAAGCTTTGGACTGACGGTATTCTTGATGATGTAAATCTTGATATGGCAGATGAGTTCAAGCCGATAGTAGCGTACAAGCTTCTTATCGACCTCGCTCAGATGGACCAGGAGAGCGGTTGGAAATGCTTCGAGCTCGCTTCTCCCGCGACCGTTGGCTTTATTTGCGTCGCTCTTAAGATGAACGGTGAAGAGGAGATCGCCAACAATCTTAATATGATGAAGGCTGTTCAGCCTTTCCAGGTTAAGTACGTAAGAGACTATCTTATCAGCAATAAGGCGTATTTGCAGTCTAAAATGATGAGATACGTTCGCGACAATATCGAGAAGTTTCAATAACATTGTATAAACTAAACAATTACCATTGCCTTTTTTGTGCGTGGTAATTGTTTTTTTTACTTGCAAAAATCGGGATTATATGTTAGAATATAAAGAGAAATATCTTGCGGAGGGACTATGTTTTATATTCGTATGGCAGATATTGATATCTGCATAAAAAATAAATATACATACGTTCGGGCACTTTGCAAGGACTATATTGTCGAGGAGACCGAGGCTCAGCTTACAGTCGAGATAAGTTGGGAGATGCTTGACGGGCAGGTGAATTCCTCAAGGATCCCGATAACCCCGGGGTATGCGGAAAGCATCTGCATATATAAAGAGATATGCAAGCAGCTGCCACTGAGATTTGACGCATATTTTTTGCACAGCGCGGTCATAGAATACGAGGGAAAGGGCTATGCGTTCTCAGCAAAGAGCGGAACGGGAAAATCAACGCATATAGGTCTTTGGAAAAAAGTATTCGGTGACGGCGTTAGAGTAGTAAATGGGGACAAGCCTATAATCAGATGCGTTGACGGCGTACTTTATGCTTACGGAACACCTTGGTGCGGAAAAGAGTGCTGGCAGAATAATATAAAAGCTCCGCTGCACGCTCTCTGCTTTTTGGAAAGGGCAGAGACAAACGCGATAAGAAGGATAGATGCGGGTGACGCACTTTTGAGGATATTTCATCAGATACTTACCCCTGAGGATATGCAGACGGTGGACGCGATGACACCGTTGCTCGAAAAGACGTTGCTTGAAGTGCCGTGTTACTTGCTTGAATGCAGACCAGATGAGCAAGCGGCACAGGTCGCATACGACGGAATGAAGAGATAAGAGGTTTTATATGAAGATAAAAAACGGATTTGTTGTTAGGGAGATCGCGGGACAACACGTGGTCATGGCGCTTGGAGATGCTAGTAAAATATTCAACGGTATCATAAAGCTTAACGACAGCGCAAGATTTATCTGGGATATGCTCGCAAAGGGAAGTGAGCGAGACGAGATAGTGGCGGCGCTTGCGACGGAATATAACGGAGTTGATAAGACTACGCTTGAAAATGACGTTGATACTTTGATAGATACGCTAAAAGGAGCAGGTATTCTTGAATAATAACGATTTTTGCCTTGCGGACGCGATAGACGCTATCGAAGAGGTGCTCGCAAGCGGTGCAAGCTTTCGCATATACCCAACGGGTGTGAGTATGCTCCCGTTGCTTGTGCAGGGACGTGATTCGGTCGTGCTTACGCGAAACGCGGATATTCCCGCAAAAAAACACGATATCGCATTTTACCGCCGTAAAGACGGTCATTTTGTGCTGCATAGAGTGATGAAGATCGAGGCAGATGGCACTTATACGATGTGCGGAGACAACCAGCTCGTACTCGAAAAAGGTATAGCTCCCGAGCAGATAATAGCGCGTGTCAGCGAGGTCTGCCGCAAGGATAAAGACATTGACCTTGACGGTGTGGGATATAGACTTTATGTATTATTGTGGACAAAAAAGCCTATCAGATGGATAGCTTTTTTTCCAAGACGCGCTGCTTCGAAGATCAAGAGAATTTTTCGTCGATTATTCTCGAAAGATGCTTGACGAAAACGGTACGATATGATATAATATTTAGGATATAGAGTTCGAGAGGTAAGAGTAATGAAGATGTATTTTAAGAATGCAAAACTATATAAGAACGGTTCGTTTACTTCTGCAGACGCAATGTTTGACGGAGACTGCTTCAATATTCTTGACCACGGTATCAATGATACCGATATTGCTACTTCCCGTGTTTTTTATAATTGTTATATTTTACCCGGCTTTTGTGATGTACACGTACATTTTCGCGAGCCGGGATATTTGTATAAAGAGGATACGGCAAGCGGAAGTGCTGCGGCAGCTCACGGCGGATATACGGCGGTGTGCACGATGCCAAACCTTGACCCCACCCCAGATAGCAAGGAGAATCTTAAGGTACAGCTTGATGCGATAGAGCAAAAGGCTACGATAGCGGTATTGCCGTTTGGCACTATTACTAAGGGAGAAAAGGGCGAGAAACTTGCGGATATCGAGGATATCGCAAACGATGTTGTGGGATTTTCGGACGACGGACGCGGAGTACAGTCGGAGCAGATGATGCTTGACGCTATGCGTAAGGTCAAGAGCGTCGGAAAGATAATATCCGCTCATTGCGAGGATAATTCCTTGCTCAGAGGCGGTTATATACACGACGGCGAATATGCAAAGGAACACGGTCATAGAGGTATCTGCTCGGAGAGCGAATGGGGACCTATTGCAAGAGATATTGAGCTTGTGAAAAAGACGGGCTGCCCTTATCACGTCTGTCATATCTCCACAAAGGAGAGCGTTGATCTGATACGTAAGGCAAAGGCCGAGGGCGTTGATATAACTTGTGAGACAGGCCCGCACTACCTTGTACTTGACGACAGTGCGCTGATCGAGGACGCAAGATTTAAAATGAATCCGCCGCTCCGCTCGAAAGAGGATAGAGAAGCACTCGTTGAGGGTATAAAGGACGGAACTATCGATATGATAGCGACTGACCACGCACCACACTCCGCTGAGGAAAAGTCAAGAGGCCTTGAAAAGAGCCTTATGGGAGTTGTGGGACTTGAAACGGCGTTTGCGGTGCTCTATACCGATCTTGTCAAGACCGGTGTTATAACTATGGAAAAGCTGGTCGAGCTTATGTCCAAAAATCCGAGAGAGAGATTTGACGTGGATACCGACGTTGGATTTACGGTGTTTAGCTGTGAGGACGAGTACGAGATAGATCCCGAGCAGTTCTTGACTAAGGGAAGAAGCACACCGTTTATGGGAAAGAAGGTTTTCGGAGAGTGCTTGCTCACGGTGTATAATGGCAAAGCAGTTTATATAAAGGAGTAAAACGATGAAAGAGGTAATCTTTGAAATAAAGCAAAACGTTGCGCTGACGGATACCGTTTACAAGATGGTTCTTGAGGGCGACACTTCGGCGATAAGCGCGTCGGGACAGTTTGTAAATATAAAGCTTGACGGACTTTATCTGCGTCGTCCTATATCCATATGCGATTACGATGACGGCTTGCTTACTATAATTTATAAGGTGGTAGGCGAGGGAACAGAGCTTATGAGCGAACTTAACGTTGGCGACAAGCTCAACATCCTTGTGGGACTTGGAAACGGATATGACCTTTCCTTGTCGGGAGATGCTCCCGTTCTTGTGGGAGGCGGAGTAGGTGTTCCACCTCTTTATAAGCTTTGTAAGATGCTTAAGGAGCAGGGAAAGACGGTTAAGGTTGTTCTTGGATTTAATACCGCTGATGATATCTTTTATAAGGACGAGTTTGAAAAGATCGCCGATGAGGTCGTCGTAGCAACAGTTGATGGCTCTTGCGGAGTTAAGGGCTTTGTCACGGATGCGCTTAAAAATATGAATTATACGTACGTTTACACCTGCGGTCCGTATCCTATGCTCAAGGCACTCGCAGCTGCTACTGAGTGCAGCGGACAGTATAGCCTTGAGGAAAGAATGGGCTGTGGATTTGGTGCTTGTATGGGTTGCAGCTGCAAGACAATGCTTGGAAACAAGCGTATTTGCAAGGACGGTCCCGTATTCGTAAAGGAGGAGATCATATGGTAAACACAAAGGTTGAGCTTTGCGGAATCAAGATAGATAATCCGCTTATACCCGCAAGCGGAACGTTTGGATACGGAAAGGAATTTTCCGAGCTTTACGATATAAATTGCCTTGGTAGCTTTTCCTTCAAGGGAACGACGCTTGAGGCGCGCTTTGGAAACCCTACTCCGAGAATCGCTGAGTGCCCCTCGGGAATGATAAACGCTGTCGGACTTCAAAACCCCGGTGTCAAGGCAGTGGTCGAAAAGGAGCTTCCCGAGCTCAAAAAGTTCTTCCATAAGCCCGTTATGGCTAACATCTGCGGCTTCTCGATAGAGGAGTATACTGAAGTCTCGAGAATACTCGATAAAGAGGAGCAGGTCGGTTGGTTGGAGATAAACGTCTCTTGTCCTAACGTACACGGCGGCGGAATGAGCTTTGGTGTAACACCCGACGGTGCGGCATCTGTCGTAAAGGCAGTCAAGGCTGTAACCACAAAGCCCGTTATCATAAAGCTTTCGCCCAATGTTACGGATATCGTTTCTATCGCGAAGGCGTGTGAGGCTGAGGGCGCGGATGCTATAAGTATGATAAACACGATGCTCGGTATGCGCATTGACCTGCGCACAAAGAAACCCGTTATCGCAAACAAGATGGGCGGCTTTTCGGGTCCCGCAATAAAGCCTGTTGCTCTCAGAATGGTATATCAGGTATACGATGCGGTAAAGATACCGATAGTCGGTATGGGAGGTCTTTCATCTGCCGAGGACGTTATAGAAATGATGCTCGCAGGTGCTACGGCAGTAGAGATAGGAAGCGCAAATCTTGTCGATCCTTATATCTGCCGCGACATAATAGACAAGCTCCCCGAGGTAATGGAAAAATATAAAATAAATAATTTAAAGGATATAATAGGAGGCGCACACTAATGGGAAAAGACGTAATTATTGCATGTGATTTTAACAGCAAGGCGGAGGTACTTAACTTCCTTGATAAGTTCACGGAAAGAAAGCCCTACGTAAAGATAGGTATGGAGCTCTTTTATGCTGAGGGTCCCGCTATCGTTAAGGAGATAAAGGCAAGAGGACACAAGATATTCCTCGACCTCAAGCTCCACGATATCCCCAATACCGTAAAGAAGTCGATGGCAGTTCTTTCGGGACTTGACGTTGATATGACTAACCTTCACGCAAGCGGAACTGTCAGAATGATGGAGGCAGCTCTCGAGGGTCTTACAAGACCCGACGGAACACGTCCGTTGCTTATCGCTGTAACTCAGCTTACATCTACCGATCAGGAGAGCATGGAAAACGATCTCCTTATCCACGAGCCCATCGCCGAGGTAGTTATGCACTACGCTCACAACGCGAAGGTAGCAGGGCTTGACGGTGTAGTTTGCTCACCCCTTGAGGCAGGTAAGGTACACGACAGATGCGGAGAGAAATTTATAACCGTTACCCCCGGTGTTCGCTTTGCTGATGGAGATATAGGCGACCAGAAGAGAGTTATGACGCCTGCTGAGGCTAAGAAGATCGGCTCTGACTATATCGTTGTCGGACGTCCTATAACTGCTGCCGCAGACCCCGTTGCAGCTTACAACCGTTGTGTTGCGGAATTTGTTGACTGATAAATAAAGGAGATATAAAAAATGGAAAGCTACAAGAGAGAGTTTATAAAGTTTTTGGAGGGCGCGGGTGTTCTTAAGTTCGGCGATTTCACTGCAAAGAGCGGAAGAAAAATTCCTTACTTTATCAACGCCGGAATGATCAAGACAGGTAATGATATTGCTACGCTTGGTGAATTTTACGCAAAGGCATATTTTGATAAGCTTGGTGCAAAAAAGACAGTGCTTTACGGCCCAGCTTACAAGGGAATATCTTTGTCGGTATCTGCCGCTGTCGCTCTTTCAAAGAAGGACCTTAACGTCCCCTTCTTCTTTAACCGTAAGGAGGTCAAGGACCACGGCGAGGGTGGTGTATTCGTAGGATATGTTCCTCAGGCTGGCGAAGAGGTAGTAATTATTGAGGACGTTATTACCGCAGGTACGGCAATTCGCGAAAGCATGGAGATACTTTCTCACCTTGAAGATGTAAAGGTTGCTGCAACCTTTATTATGGTAGACCGTAAGGAAAAGGGTCAGGGCGAAAAGGGTGCTATGCAGGAGATAGAGGAGCAGTTTGGTTTCCCTGTATACTCCATCGTTGACGTTTACGATATCATCGAATACCTTGAAGAGGATGAGAAGAACGCAGAGAACGTTGAGCGTATCAAGAATTATCTTGCGATAAACGGCGCAAAGGCATAATCAAACGGGAGGGAATGATATGAAGCATCTTATAGACATTCATGACCTTTCAACAACCGAGATCGATGAGCTTATTGAGGTGGCAAAGGATATTATTGCAAATCCCGCAAAGTATTCCGAAAAATGCCACGGTAAAAAGCTGGCAACGTTGTTCTTTGAGCCATCTACAAGGACAAGACTTTCTTTTGAGGCGGCTATGTATGAGCTTGGCGGAAACGTTTTGTCGGTTTCGAGCGCAGGTTCTTCATCGGCGGCAAAGGGGGAGAGCGTAGCGGATACGGCAAAGACCGTTTCCTGCTATGCGGATATTATCGCAATGCGTCATCCCAAGGAGGGCGCTCCACTCGTTGCTTCTATGAACGCTTCTATTCCCGTTATTAACGCGGGTGACGGCGGTCATAACCATCCTACGCAGACACTTGCCGATCTTCTTACCATACATTGCGAAAAGGGAAGACTTGATAATCTTACAATTGGTTTTTGCGGTGACTTGAAGTTTGGAAGAACAGTTCATTCGCTTATTGCTGCAATGTCTCGATATAAGAACATTAAGTTTGTTCTTGTATCTCCCGTAGAGCTCAAGGTTCCGAGCTACGTAAAGAGAGACGTTATCAAAAAGAACAATATCGAGTACATACAAACGACCGACCTTGAGGCTGTGATGCCCGAGCTTGATATTCTTTATATGACAAGAGTTCAGAAGGAGAGATTCTTCAACGAGGAGGATTATCTGCGTCTTAAGGACAGCTATATTCTCACTCCCGAAAAGCTCAAGAATGCAAAGAGTGATCTTTCGATTCTTCACCCTCTGCCTCGTGTAAACGAGATAGCAGTGGCTATTGACGATGACCCGAGAGCATGCTACTTTAAGCAGGTATACTACGGCAAGATAATGAGAATGAGCCTCATTCTTAAGGCATTGGAGGTAATGTAATGCATATAGATTCTATCAAGGACGGAATTGTTATCGATCATATAACAGCAGGCAGAGGCATGGAGCTTTACAGTGTTCTCGGTCTTGATAAGCTTGATTGCTCTATCGCTATTATCAAGAACGTCCATAGCAATAAGATGGGCAAGAAGGATATTATAAAGATAGACGCTGATATCGTACTTAATATGACCGCGCTCGGATACGTTGACCCCGGCGTTACGGTAGATATCATAAAGGACGGTAAGCTTGTCGAAAAAAAGAGAGTGTCTCTTCCCGAATTGCTGACAAACGTAATATTCTGTAAAAATCCCCGTTGCATAACAAGCACCGAGCAGGAGCTTCCACACGTTTTCAAGCTTACGGACGAGGCGAACAGAATTTACAGATGCGTTTACTGCGAGACTAAAGCAGAATAATTCCTTATATGTTAATTAAAACTGTACTATAAAAGAATATAGTGTTAAAATTATACCGCAGAATTGACATTCGTGTCGTTTTGCGGTATAATTGTTATAATAAAGAATTGAAAGGAGCTGTCTATGTTTCCTAATGATATATTACCCGGTATAGACCTATACCTTGTGTTTTTGTGTTTGGCTGTTGTCAGTGCGATAGTGGTGGCGAGACTTTTGCTCGATAAGCTGTCGTATAAAGCAAGACTACAGAATTTCTGTATATATAACGCTGTCGCTTCAATTATCGTAGGCTATTTCTCAGCCGTGCTTTTTCAAGCGGTATACAATATACCCAAGTACGGAAAGTTCCAGATAAACAGCCAAACGGGTGCAACGTTTTACGGCGGACTTATCGGAGGAGCTGCCTTCTTTTTGCTTGTCTATTTTTTGCTTGGTCGCCGTATGTTCGGTAAGCGCGGCATTCATATTACAGGGTTTTTCGGCATAACCGACGTGGGTGCTGCGTGTATCGCCATCGCGCACGGCTTTGGAAGAATAGGTTGTCTTATGGCAGGCTGCTGCCACGGAGCGCATACCGACGCGTGGTACGGTATATATATGCCGGGCGTGGGTGATAAGGTCGTGCCTATACAACTTTATGAGACGATATTCCTTTTTGCTTTATTTGCGCTTATAGTTTTCCGTATATTCAAGAAAAAGACTTACAATCTTTCACTCTATATGGGAGTATACGGTGTTTGGCGTTTCTTGATAGAATACGCCAGAGACGACTACCGCGGCTTTACGTTTATAAGCTTTTTGACACCTTCGCAGCTGACGGCGGTACTGATGATAATAGGCTCTGTCGTTTTGTTTGTTGTACAGAAAAAGCTTATGCCTTTGATGCTTGACACTCCCGAAACGGAGGAGCAAAAATGAAGGCGTCTGTAAAAAGAAATTTGCTTCTTGCTTTTTTTGCGGTATCCCTTTTGGTGATGCTCGTGCTTGAATTTATGAGAGACGGCATCGTTGCTTTGGGAGAGCACGGAGAAAACCTCTACCTTATCTCTACGCGTGCGCTCGGAGCTTTTGCGTGTATAGTATTGGTATTGCTGTCAAGAGCGAAGAAAATACTGTACGCTAAGCCTACGCTTTCGGCGACGCTTTGCTTTGTACCGTGTATGCTTATCGCGATAAACAATTTTCCGTTTATTACGTTCTTTAGCGGCAGAGCATATATAGATGCTTCAGCAAGGTCTGTTTTGCTTTATGCGCTTGTATGCGTTTGTGTGGGACTGTTTGAGGAAATGGCATTCCGTGGCTGTGTGTTCACCGCAGTGCTCCAGAGAATGGGCAAAAGACCCATTGATGTTTTTTGGTCAATAGCTATCTCATCGGCTGTTTTTGGAATAGTACATCTTCTCAACCTATTTGCAGGTGCGGGTATTGGCTCGGTCATCCTTCAGGTTGGATATTCTTTCCTCATCGGAGGTATGTGCTCGGTCATTCTGATAAAGACAAAGAACATCTGGTATTGCGTACTGCTGCATGCTGTATATAACTTCGCGGGCGGTGTAGTTCCCGAATGCGGAGGCGGAGAGATATGGGATACCCCAACAATAGTCCTCACAACCATTGTCGCGCTTGTCGTTGCCGCTTTCGTAATTTATTTGCTTGTGAAAATACGCCCCGAAGAGGTTACAGCTCTTTTGAATGACACAAAAAAGAGTGAGCAAAATATTATTGAGAATACCGAAAAGGAGATATGAAGCTGACGTACGATAAGATAAAAAACGATTCCTCTATATGTGAGTATATTAAAAGAGCGGATGCGTCCTTGCTTGCTCTTGGATTTACCGAGCATAGCTTTGCTCATGTCGGAAAGGTCGCTGCAACGGTCGAGTATATATTGACCACACTTAAGTATTCCGAGCACGACGTGGAGCTTGCGAAGATAGCGGCGTTTATGCACGATATAGGAAATCTTGTAAACAGGGTAGAGCATTCGCAAAGCGGAGCGATAATGGCTTTCCGTATACTCGACAATATGGGAATGCCCCCCGAGGATATCGCAAACGTCGTGACAGCGATAGGTAATCACGATGAAGGAACGGGTGTCCCCGTTAATCATATTGCGGCGGCGCTGATCCTTGCCGACAAATCGGATGTGCGAAGAAGCCGCGTGCGAAATAATGACGTCTCTACCTTTGATATCCACGATAGAGTTAATTTCTCCGTCGTTTCATCGGAGCTGAAGATACACAGCGACAGCAAGACAATAACACTTGAACTTGAAATAGACACGAGATATAGCTCGGTTATGGAATATTTTGAAATATTCCTCAATAGAATGATACTTTGCCGTAAGGCTGCGGAGCACCTTGGCCTTACTTTCCATCTTTGCGCAAACAACCAAATGCTACTGTAAAATAAAGGCTGCCTTTGTTCGGCGTTGTCTTAGGTTGAACAAGCAGCCTTTTTGGTATTTTTGTTGAAAAAAGCACATGTTTTTTTGTTAAAAGCATTGACAAATACAATTTATTGTGTTATCATATTAAAGTATTAAAGTTTTGGAGGTAATTTGTAATGAATTACAAGGAAAATGAGGGTTATAAACTGCTTATAAAAGCAATAGTTGCTGTTGATAATGAGAAGGATTGCGAGGCACTTCTTGAGGACCTTATGACACGCAAGGAGCTTATGGATATTGCTCAGAGATTGCTTGTTGCGAAGCTGCTTTCTGAGGAAGTGGTGTATAATAAGATCGTTGAGGAAACAGGCGCGAGCACAGCGACCATAAGCAGAGTAAACAGAAGCTACCAGTACGGAAGCGGCGGATACGCGAAGATACTGGAGGAAATAGGAGAAAAGAACTGATGACCTTTTCAGGTGACGTTTTGAGAAACGAGGAGCGGGCAATTTACAGCCTCAGAGAATTATATAGAAAATACGGATATTCTCAGTTTAAGGTAAGCAGATTTGAGGAATACGATCTTTATGCCCGTAACAAAAGCTTTCTTATAAGCGAGAATATACTGACATTTACGGATACCGACGGAAAGCTTATGGCTCTTAAGCCTGACGTTACGCTTTCCATAATCAAGAATATAAACACAAACGGCAAAAGCACTCAAAAGCTATATTATAACGAGACCGTTTATAGAACGTCTGCTGTAAGTCACGGCTTCAAGGAGATAATGCAAACTGGTCTTGAATGCGTTGGCTACGTTGATATGCTTGCTGAGAGCGAGGTCGTGATGCTTGCTATGCGCAGTCTTGAGCAGATAAGCTCGGATCACGTTCTTGACGTATCTCATATGGGACTTATCGAGGGGCTTCTCGACAGCGCGAATATAGATAGTGCGAGCAGAGCAGACATACTTGAGCTTGTTAAAAGCAAGAATACAACGGGTATCAAACGCCTTTGCGAAGCTCTTGGCGTGGGCAGCAATATTGCAGATAAGCTTTGCTTGTTGACAGATATCTATCTGCCTCTTTCGGAAGCTCTTGAAACGATTGAGAGCTGTGTCGTGAACGAAAAGATGAAGCTCGCTTATGGTGAGCTCAAGAACATATCCGAAATAATGGCGATGTATGGGCTTGGAGAAAAGATGAAGTTTGATTTTTCTATAGTTAATGATTTTAACTATTACGACGGATTGATCTTCAAGGGCTTTATAAATTCAATTCCCGACAGTATTCTTTCGGGCGGTCGGTACGATAAGCTTCTTATGAAGATGGGAAAGCGTATGGGCGCGATCGGCTTTGCGGTGTATCTTGATAGACTTGAACGCTTTGGAGATTATGAGAGCGAGTACGATACGGATATATTGCTTGTTTATGACGAGGATGCTGACGTAAAGACTGTGGTTGAGACTGTAAGACAGTTCAACGCCAACGGAAAGAGCGTCAAGGTGTCGGCTGAGGACGATAAAAGCGTCAGATACCGTCGACTTGTCAAGGTCACGGCGGGAGGTGTTGAGCTATGAAGCAAATGGTAAATATTGCACTCCCCAAGGGACGACTTGGAGAAAAGGTGTATTCTATACTTGAGGCAGCAGGATTTGAGTGCCCCTCGATAAAGGAGCAGAACAGAAAGCTTATATTTGAAAATCCCGAAAAGGGAGTAAGATACTTTTGGGTAAAGCCGTCCGACGTTGTTATCTACGTTGAGCGCGGTGCGGCGGATATAGGAATAGCGGGAAAGGATATAATTCTTGAGTATTCGCCCGATATATATGAGCTTGAGGATCTCGGCATAGGCAAATGCAGAATGGCTGTTGCCGCAAAAAAAGACTTTTGTGACAGACGAGACAGAACTCTTCGCGTTGCGACCAAGTTTCCGAATATAGCAAAGAATTATTATAATCAACAAAGCAGAGAGATCGATATTATAAAGCTTAACGGCTCTATTGAGATCGCGCCTATTCTTGGACTTTCGGACGTAATTGTCGATATCGTTGAGACGGGAAAGACGCTTCTCGAAAATGATCTTGAGCCTAAGGCTGATATCGTTGACATCAGCGCGATACTTATCGCGAATAAATCAAGCTATAAGTTCAAGAACGAGGAGATACGCAGTATCTGCGAGGGTGTTAGAAGTAATTTAAAAAATTGACACGACGTGTCGGAGGATAAAATGATAAAGACCTATAAATACAGCGAGATATCAAAGGACGAGATATTTGCGCGTGTAGAGAATAAAAGCAACGTTGAGGAAATTGTTGCTGGAATTATTGCAAACGTAAGAGCAAATAAGGATGCGGCTGTTCTCGAATATTGCGAGAAGTTTGACGGCGTTTTGCTCGACAGTCTTGAGGTGAGTGCAGAGGAGATAACCGAAGCTCTTGAGGCTGTTGACACGGAGTTCATCGACATACTCAAGAAAGCAAAGGATAATATCTACGCGTTCCATTCAAGACAGGTGCGTAACAGCTTTTTGATAAATGAAAATGACGGCGTTATAATAGGACAAAAGGTAATACCGATAGAAAAGGTCGGTCTTTACGTCCCGGGTGGCACGGCGGCATATCCGTCAAGCGTACTTATGAACGCTGTTCCCGCAAAGATCGCAGGATGTCCCGAGATAGTTATGGTAACACCCCCAAAAAAGGACGGAAAGGTTAATCCGCATATTCTCGCAGCCGCGTATATCGCGGGTGTTGACCGTATATTCAAGGTTGGCGGAGCTCAGGCTGTTGCCGCTCTTGCTTACGGAACCGAAACCATTCCTTGCGTTGATAAGATAGTTGGTCCGGGTAACGCTTTTGTAGCTGAGGCTAAGAAGCAGGTGTTCGGTAAGGTCTCTATAGATATGATAGCGGGACCGAGTGAGATACTTATTATTGCAGACCGAACCTGCAACCCGAAATACGTAGCTGCAGATCTGCTCTCACAGGCTGAGCATGATAGAATGGCGAGTGCGGTACTTGTTACAAATAGCGAAGCTCTTGCGATGGGAGTTTCATTAGAACTTGAACGCCAGATACCTTTGCTTTCCAGAGAGGAGATAGCAAGAACGTCTATCGATAACAATGGAAAGATAATCATTACGTCGAGCATAGACGAGGCAGTGGAGGTTGCAAACAGCATTGCTCCCGAGCATCTTGAGATCTGCGTTGACGAGCCGTTTATGTATCTCGACAAAATAAAGAACGCAGGCTCAATATTTATGGGCAAGTATTGTCCCGAGGCTCTCGGCGACTATATGGCAGGTCCTAATCACACACTTCCCACAAGCGGCACGGCTCGCTTTTCAAGCCCGTTGTCGGTCGATGATTTTGTGAAGAAAACTCAGTTCAGCTACTTTACACGTGATGCACTCGAAAAGGTTTGCCGTGACGTTGAGTATTTTGCCAACAAGGAAGGACTTGGCGCGCACGCAAAGAGCGCAGTCATAAGATTTGACGAGGAGTGATCGGTAAATGAGCAAGTATATGAACAGCAGATTTTCGGGACTTGAGGCATATACCCCGGGTGAGCAGCCTACGGATATGCAATACGTCAAGCTCAATACCAACGAGTCGCCCTATCCGCCCTCAGACGGCGTTATAGCTGCTGTGAACTCAGAAGAGGTATCAAAGCTTAATCTTTACCCCGATCCCACCTGCAAGGCGCTTAAGGACGCTATTGCGTCTCTTTACGGAGTGAAAAGAGAAAATGTTTTTGTCTCGAACGGCTCTGACGACATTCTTAATTTCTTCTTTATGGCGTTTTGCGACGAGCGCGAGCATCCCGTGAAATTCCCGTCAATATCCTATGGGTTTTATCGTGTTTACGCGGAGCTTTACGGTGTTGATTATAAGGCAGTACCGCTTAACGAAGATTTTACAATAAATCTTGCTGACTATATGGCGAATGATGCGAACGTTGTCATCGCTAACCCAAATGCACCGACGGGTATTGCGCTGTCGCTTGACGATGTCGAAAGCATAGTCGTTGCAAACCCTGAGCGAGTGGTGCTTGTTGACGAGGCATACGTTGATTTCGGTGCGGAAAGTGCGGTGTCGCTTACAAATAAGTATAAAAATCTTATTGTAGTCTGCACATATTCAAAGTCTCGCTCGATGGCAGGAGCAAGACTTGGTTTCGCTATAGCGGACGCAGAGCTCATAGCAGACCTTGAAAAGATAAAGTATTCCACTAATCCCTATAACATAAACCGACTTACAATGGTTGCGGGAATTGCCGCGATAAAAGACAACGACTATTACGTCAATAATTGCAAAAAGGTAATAGAAGCACGCGAATACACCGTAAAAAAGCTTGTAAATATGGGCTTTGAGGTAACGCCGTCAAAGGCAAACTTTATTTTCGCAAAGAGCAAAGACATAGGCGGTAAGGAGCTTTATCTGGAGCTTAAGAAACGTGGAATACTCGTAAGACACTTTGATACTCCCGCAATATGTGAGTATAACAGAATAACCGTGGGAAGCCGTGAACAAATGGACAAGCTGCTGCTTACGGTAGAGCATATCCTTAAAGAAAAAGGAGAGAACATATGAGAAACAAGTATATTGAAAGAAAAACTGCCGAGACAGATATCAAGCTTGGATTTGAGCTTGACGGGAGCGGAAAGGTAAACGTTGATACTGGCTGTGGATTTATGGATCACATGCTCACGTTGTTTGCGTCACACGGCTGCTTTGACCTTGATGTCAAGTGCGTTGGCGACACAAACGTTGACTATCACCACAGCGTTGAGGACATAGGCATTTGCCTCGGTCTTGCATTTCGTGCGGCTATTGGTGACTGCAAGGGTATCTGCCGTTACGGAAGTATGATACTTCCTATGGATGAGGCACTTGTTTTGTGCGCTGTTGACATCTCGGGCAGAGACTGCCTTGCGTATGACCTTAAGATACCCACCGAAAAGGTTGGCGATTTTGACACAGAGCTTGTTGAGGAGTTTATGATAGCATTCACAAGAAATGCGGGAATAACTCTTCACGTAAAACAGCTAGCGGGAACAAACTCGCACCACATTATTGAAGGAGCGTTTAAGTCACTCGCAAGAGCTTTGAGAGCAGCTGTGGCAATAGACGAAAAAAGAGCAGGGGAAATACCCTCTACAAAAGGAAAGCTTGTATGATCGCGATTATTGACTACGGAATAGGAAATCTTTTTTCACTTAAAAGCTCCTTTTCAAAGATAGGAGAGCAAGCGGTCGTTACCTCAGATAAAGAGGTGATAGCAAAGGCGGACAGAATAATTCTGCCAGGTGTAGGTGCATTTGAGGATGCGGCAAAAAAGCTTCGCGCAGGCGGACTTGACAAGGTCGTGCTCGATGAGGTCTCAAAAGGTAAACCTCTTATTGGAATATGCCTCGGCATGCAGATGCTCTTTGAGAGAAGCTACGAGTATGGTGTTCACGAGGGACTTGGACTTATCAAGGGTGAGATAAAGCCACTTGAGGGGGATGTGCCGAGTGAGCTTAAGATACCGCATATGGGCTGGAATAAGCTTGATTTTGTGGGGGAAAAGGACGAGATATTCAAGTATCTTGGAGATAACGATTGTGTATATTTCGTTCATTCATACTACGGAGTTGAGTGTGAGGAAGCTTTGATAGCGACAGCTGAATATGGCAAGCCGATTACGGCTGCCGTTCGTTCGGGTAACGTTTGGGGCTGTCAGTTTCACCCCGAAAAGAGCGGAAACGTAGGTCTTTCGATCCTCAAGGCATTTTGTGAGATCTAACGGAGGTTTTTATGAACATTATACCCGCGATTGATTTGATAGGCGGAAAAGCGGTTCGTCTTGTCAAGGGTGACTACGATAAGGTCACTGTCTACAATGACGACCCTGTGGCTGTTGCCAAGGAATTTGAGTTGGCAGGAGCAAAATATTTACACGTGGTCGACCTTGACGGTGCTAAGGACGGAACTTGCGCAAATTTTGATACGATAAAGAGAATAACCGAGAACACCTCGTTATCAGTCGAGGTGGGTGGCGGAATACGTACGCTTGACCGTGTAAAGAGCTATATAGATATAGGTGTTGACCGTGTAATTATAGGCACGGCAGCTGTTACAGACCCCGAATTTCTTTCTGCTGCAGTTAATGCTTACGGAGAGAAGATAGTTGTCGGTGTAGACATAAAGGACGGTTACGTTGCGATAAAGGGCTGGCTTGAGACCTCGGCTCTCTCTTGCTTTGATTTTTGTCAAAAGCTTGAAGAGCTCGGTGTTAAAACGATTATTTGCACCGATATCTCCAAGGACGGAATGATGTCGGGAACTAATAGAGATCTTTATAGAGAGCTTTATGATAATTTTGAAATGAACATCATAGCTTCGGGCGGTGTCTCCTCTGAGGAAGACATAGTAGTACTTGCTAATATGGATATATTCGGCGCGATCGTTGGAAAAGCACTCTATACAGGCGCACTCGAGCTTTCAAAATGTATCACTCTTGCAAACATAATGGAGGAAATATGATAACAAAGCGTATTATTCCTTGTCTTGACGTAAAGAACGGCAGAGTAGTAAAGGGTGTAAACTTTTTGGGACTTGCAGACGTATCGTCTCCCGTAACACTCGCTGAGTATTATAGCGAATGCGGTGCTGACGAGCTCGTATTCTATGATATAACCGCATCTTTTGAGGGCAGAGCGCTGTTTACTGATATTCTTAAGGAAACGGCAAGCAAGGTGTTCATACCGCTCACGGTTGGCGGCGGCATCAATACCATTGACGATTTTGACAGAGTACTTAAATGTGGAGCTGATAAGGTCAGCGTAAACTCGGGAGCTATAAGAAATCCCGCGCTTGTTGAAGAGGCGGCTAAGAAGTACGGAGACCAGTGCGTGGTGCTTTCGGTCGACGTGAAGCGAGTTGACGGAGTTTTCCGTGTGTTTGCTAAGGGCGGCAGAGAAAACACGGGAATGGAGGCTATATCGTGGATAAAGCAGTGCGTAGAACGCGGTGCGGGAGAGATAGTAGTCAACAGCATTGATACTGACGGAGTAAAGCAGGGCTTCGACCTTGAAATGCTTGACGCGGTATGTAATGCCGTAAAAGTACCCGTGATAGCATCAGGCGGAGCGGGCTGCATTGAGGATTTCATAACATTGTTTAACAGCTTGCCTAAGGTAGACGCGGGACTTGCGGCATCTATCTTCCATTTTGGAGAGGTGGATATAAAGGACCTTAAGCGCACCTTGGCAGAGAACAATATCAACGTAAGACTGTAATATAGAGGTAAAAAATGATTGGAATTAACGAACTTAAATTTGATGAAAACGGACTTATCCCCGCAGTAGTTGTGGATGCACTTTCTAAGAAGGTACTCACGGTTGCTTATATGAACAAGGAAAGTCTTGAAATAAGTATGGCGGAGGGAACTACGTGCTTCTGGTCGCGTTCACGCAAGTGCCTTTGGAGAAAGGGCGAGACTTCGGGCAACAAGCAGCACATCGTCTCTATCGTCACCGATTGCGATAAGGACGCTCTTACCGTGACTGTATACAAGGACGGTCCCGCTTGCCATACGGGTACAGACAGCTGCTTCAATGACGTAGTATACAAGGGAGAGAGCGAGGAGTTCTCACTTGAAGCTCTTATGAAGATAATCGAGGGCAGAAAGACAGATAAGAAGGAAGGCTCTTATACAACGTATCTTTTTGAAAAGGGCATTGATAAGATACTCAAAAAGGTCGGCGAGGAGAGCACAGAGGTAATAATCGCAGGTAAGGCAAACGACAAGGCTGAGACTATATACGAGATAGCAGACCTTGTGTATCACGTAATGGTGCTTATGATTGAGATGGGTATCACGCTTGACGACGTGAAGATGGAGCTTGCATCAAGAAACGTGCTCGACCACAAGGTCAAGCAGGAGAAGATGACCAAATGACACCAAGGTGTAATTTTCACACTCACACAAATTTTTGCGATGGCAAGCACTCGGCAGAACAGATGCTTGCCTCCGCGATAGAGCTTGGTTGCACAGCACTTGGATTTTCGGGACATTCGTATATTGACGAAAAGAATACCGAGTGGACTATGTCAAGAGACGGGCAGAATGATTATATCCGCGAGATAAACCGATTAAAGTCAGCTTATGCTGATAAGATTGAGGTGCTTCTCGGAATTGAGCAGGATTATTTTTCTTCTGCACCGGAGTATGCTTTTGACTACGTTATAGGTTCGGTTCACGCCGTTATAAAGGACGGTGTTCGTATAGACGTTGACCTTGCCCCAAAAACGCTTTTGGATTTTGCAGATAAGCTTTACGGCGGTAATATGCTCGCTTTGATAGAGGACTATTACAGCCTTGTCTCAGACGTGGTAAATAAAACGAATTGCGATATAATCGGACACGTTGATCTCATCACCAAATTCAATGAAAAATATCCTTTTATAGACGTAACCTCAAGAGCATATCGCAACGTGTCTCTTGAGGCAGTTGACGCTCTCATTGAAAAGGATAAGATATTCGAGATAAATACTGGCGCTATCTCGCGCGGTTGGAGAAAAAAGCCGTATCCTGATGATTTTATACTCAAACGCCTTGCAGAGAAAAACGCGAATATTATGATCAACAGTGACTGCCACAGTACAGACAGTATACTTTGCTTTTTTGATGAGGCTGTTGAATATGCCAAAGTTTGCGGTGTGCGTGAGCTTTGCGTGTATGAGAATAAAAAGATCAAAAAAATACTCATATAAAAAACAGGTTGAAATATCAACCTGTTTTTTTGCAATAATTACATTGTTTTTTTTGCTTTCATTCGCAAATAATAATATCAGCAATTGCAAAGGGAGGTATTGTATGAAAAGAACTTTGGCATTTGCTGTTTCCATTATACTTCTGATCATTCTTTTTGCAGGCAACGCGGATGCTGCCGAGGCGCAGTCTTGGTACTGCGTGCGTAATAAGCAGCACAAGCAACCTCAGCTTGATGCGAATATGCAATATATCGAGAAATATAACGGATATTATATCGACCGTAAGCACGGAGATGACTGTGTAGATAAGGTGGTATATCTTACCTTCGACGCAGGCTATGAAAACGGTAACGTTGAGAAGATACTTGATGTTATGAAGTCACGCGACGTAAGAGGTGCATTCTTTGTGCTTGGAAATCTTGTCACAAAAAACACATCTCTTGTAGAGCGAATGGCATCCGAGGGGCATCTTGTATGCAACCACACAAACGGCCATCCCGATATGACTACAAAAGAAAGTATTGATGAGTTCAAGTGTGAGCTTGATGCCCTTGAGAATATCTATAAAGAGCATACGGGGCGAGAAATAGCTAAATACTTCCGTCCGCCCGAGGGGCGTTTTAACGAGCAGACCTTGAGCTACGCGAATGAACTTGGATATAAAACGGTATTCTGGAGCTTCGCATATGCTGACTGGGATAATAACGCCCAAATGACACCAAGTGTCGCAAAGCAAAAGATACTTGATAATATGCACAACGGTGCAGTTATCTTATTGCATCCAACGTCATCGACTAACGCAGCTATACTCGGAGATGTGATAGATGAGCTTAAGGCTCAAGGATATCGCTTTGGCACGCTCGACGAGCTTACGGCATAGCAAAAGCAGGACGCATCGCGTCCTGCTTTTGGTTTATTTAGAAGTTTTGAATTTTTCCCAAATAGAATTGAGATACTGCTTTGTTTCTTTATCAAGATCCTTGTAGCAGTTTGCGTCGTATTTTTCGGCAAAATCAAAGTTCTCTGGGTAGAGTACCTCTATTGCTTCCTCACCCATATCCTCTTTGTAAATCTCGTTATTATAAACGAGAGAGTTGGGAGATGCGTAGCAAATATACTCTGCGTTAGCAATGGCTGCCTCCTCGCTGAGCATGAAGTTGATATATTCCTCTGCGAGCTCCTTGTTTTGCGCACATGTGGGTACGCACATAGCATCTACAAACAAGTTAGTGTTCTCGGGATAATAAAACTTCAGATCAACGTTTTCTGCTTGATTATCTACCATAGCAAGATAATCTCCCGCATAATATGCGCCGATAGCCGCCTCACCTGACTCCATCATATTGAAGATCTCATCCATGACAAGCTTATTGAGCAGAGGCTTTTGCTTTTTCAGCTCTTCAAGGCCCATATCCCAAGCAGCCTTGTCCGTGGTGTTTACGTCAAGTCCAAGCTTATAGAACGCTGTGCCGAAAGCATCTCTTGAGTTGTTGAACTGAACGATCTGTCCCGAATACTTTTGATTCCACATAAGATCCCAGCCACCTATATCTTCCTCGGATACCTTGTTTGCGTCATAAATAACGCCTATCATTCCGTAAGTGTAGGGAACGGAGTATTTGTTTTCGGGGTCATAGTAAAGGTTCTTGAAATCGTCGCTGATGCACTCCTCATAAAGAGGGATGTTATCGAAATTAAGCTCTTGAAGAAGTCCTTCGGATGCAAGTCTCGCTATCATGTAGTCAGAGGGAATAATGACATCATAGCTGACTGCATTTGACGACAGCTTAGCGTAAAGGTCTTCGTTTGACGTGTAAGTTACGTAATTTACTTTAACACGCTTTCCAAGATTTTGACGGCAGTACTTCTCAAACTCTTTATTAACGTCGAGCGAGCCGTCAGATCCGTCCGAAATATATTCACCCCAGTTATAAACGTTGAGCGTCACCGTGTTCTTGGTGTAAGCGCCTATCATAACGCAAGTGGAAATGATAAGTACGACAGCGCAAACAAGAGCTACTATCTTAAGAGAATAAGAAGAGAACTTCTTGTTGCCCGAAGAGGCTTCAAAAACGGGAACTTCGGTTGAAAGCTTTTGCTTCTTTCTCTTGTTGGCTTTTGCGATAGCCTCCTTGCGCTTTTTCTCTGCGCGTGCCTTCTTTGCTTCAAGTCTCTCGTAAGATGACTTTTCGCGGTTGGTTATAAGAAGCATAACGAGAATGATAATAAAGATTATCGACGAAAGCGCGTAGATAGTGGGCTTTACCGACTTCTTAGTCATACTGTATATCAGAATGGGGAGTGTCTGGAAATCTGTTCCCGAGGTGAAATAGCTGATAACAAAGTCGTCGAATGAAAGCGTAAATGACATCGTGAGTCCCGTGATAACTCCGGGGAGAATTGCTGGAAGCTGTACCTTGAAGAATGACTGTATCGGTGTGCAACCGAGGTCAAGCGCAGCCTCTGGGAGAGCTTTGTTCATCTGCTTGAATTTTGGTAAGACGTTGAGAATAACGTACGGCAAGCAGAATGTGACGTGCGCTATAAGCATTGTCCAGAAATTCAGCTTTGTGGAGAGACCGAGCAGTCCTCCGACAAAGACAAACAGGAACATCATAGATATACCCGTTATGATCTCGGGGTTCATAAGGGGCACGTTTGTGACTGTCATAAGTGACTGGCGGAGATGCTTGCTCTTCATATGATGAATACCGAAGGCAGCCGCAGTACCAATAACGGTTGCAATAGCAGCTGCGGTTATCGCAAGTATCAAAGAGTTTTTAAGAGCATTGAGTATCTCACTGTTCTTGAAAAGCTCAATATACCAATCAAGTGAAAATCCTGTAAATACCGACGTACTTTTTCCCGCGTTGAACGAGAAAAAGATCATAACAGCAATAGGAGCAAACAGGAAGAAGAGGATAAGTCCGATATAGAAATTAGAAAACTTCTTCATATCATCATACCTCCTCCTTCGTCACTGTCCGTATAGTGATTAACTATCGCAAGACCGACGATGAGTATTACCATAAGCACAAATGACAGAGAAGCTGTCATATTGTAATTAGACGAGGTATAGTGCTGTTCGATAACGTCACCGATAAGCAACGTATCAACGCCGCCGAGCTTCTGGGAAATATAGAAGGTGCTTATTGAAGGTACGAATACCATAGTTACACCCGAAATGACACCCGAAACACTCAGCGGGAATATGACCTTACGAAGAACTCCGAAGCCGTTGCAGCCAAGGTCCGAAGCGGCTTCAATAAGACGGTGATCCATCTTTGCCATAACTGAGTATATGGGCAAGATCATATAGGGGAGATAGTCGTATACCATACCGATAACGACCGCTGTTTCAGTTCCTATGATATGCACAGGACCAAGACCTATCTTAGAAAGCAGGGAATTGATAATTCCCGTATCCTGCAAAAGCGTCATAAGAGCATATGTTCTTATAAGGAAGTTCATCCACATGGGAAGCATAAGGAGAACTATGAGAAGTCTCTGCGTTTTAGGCTTGCAGGTAGTGATAAAATATGCTATTGGGTATCCAAGCAAAAGACATATCAGTGTTGCAATTAACGCAAGCTTCACCGATTTCCAAAATATCACAAGATAATCTTTTGTAAAGAACGCAGCAATATTCGAAAATGTGAATGAACCGCCGTCGGTGAATGCATAATATGCCACAAATATCAAGGGCACGATTATAAACAGCACCGACCAAACGATGTGAGGCGCAGCAGCATATCTCTGGAGAAGAGAACGGTGCGTCTTGCGTGTTTTCGGTGTTCTTGTCATTCCTCCTCGCCCTCCGTGACGTCGGAGAGATGTTCGATCTCGTCCGAGAAGGTGGAATAGTCTCCAAACATATTGGAATATTCGGATTTCTTCATTATATGTATCGCGTCGGGTTCAATATAAACACCGATCTGAGCATTCGGCTCAACGTAGTCGGTGGACTGTATCATCCACTTGAAGCCGTCAATGTCAACAATTATCTCATAGTGGACGCCCTTGAAGGTAACTGAGGTCACGATACCCGAAAGCATACCCTTATCAACGGGAACAACGTCAACGTCCTCGGGACGTACTACTACGTCGACCGCCTCTCCCTGAGCAAATCCTTTATCAAGGCACTCGAAGGTGTGAGATGCAAAGTTCACCGAATAGTCCTTAAGCATAACGCCGTCAAGAATGTTAGATTCTCCTATAAAGTCAGCAACAAACGCGTTGATAGGCTCATTATAAATATCAATAGGAGTGCCTATCTGCTGTATCTTACCATCTGCCATAACGACGACGGTGTCGGACATAGAAAGTGCCTCTTCCTGGTCGTGTGTTACGTAAATAAACGTGATACCCGTTTTTGACTGAATATTCTTAAGCTCGACCTGCATATCCTTGCGGAGCTTGAGGTCAAGTGCCGCAAGAGGCTCGTCCAAAAGAAGGACCTCGGGCTGATTGATAAGAGCTCTTGCGATAGCAACACGCTGCTGCTGACCGCCAGAAAGAAGGGAAACGTCACGCTTTTCAAAACCTTTAAGGTTTACAAGCTCAAGCATTTCCGCAACACGCTCTGCTATTTCTTGTTCCTTGACTTTTTTTACACGAAGTCCAAAGGCAATATTATCATAAACGTTAAGATGAGGAAAGAGCGCATATCTCTGGAAAACAGTGTTTACGTTTCTCTTATACGCGGGAACATCGTTTATCATCTTTCCGTTAAAATAGACCTCACCCTCATCGGGTGTTTCAAATCCACCTATTATTCTCAGCGTAGTTGTTTTTCCGCAACCTGACGGGCCGAGAAAGGTAATGAATTCGTGGTCATTGATATAAAGATCTACGTTAGAAAGTACTTGCTCGCCGTCAAACGCCTTGCAAATATTCTTTAGCTCTATCAGCTTTGTTTTCATTCCACATAAATACTCCTTTGAATAAAAAGGTATGAGCAAAAAATACTCAAGCTATATTGTAGCAGAAAACATTGCAAATTGCAATATATTTTGCGAAATTTCTTAGATAATCGCCGTAAAATATAAATAATCGCAGTTAAAACGGATTTCTTCGATAAATATTGCCAAAAACTCTCAAAAACTCATCAAATCACCCAAATGCTCATTGACCTGTCGAGGAGTTGGTTATGAATATCTTTGCAAATAATGAGAGCGAAAATATAAAGGTCGAAAGCGAAGCTCCGTATCTGAGCAAAATATATATAGAAAGTACCCAAAGTAAAAAAACAAAAAGAAAAGAAACGACTTTTGTTGTGACAAAGACGCTTTTTTGCGTGAGAAAGCAAGATAGGAGTGCTGAAAATATACGACCGCCGTCAAAGCCTTGGATGGGAAGAAGATTTATCGAGCCGAGTGCGATAGAGCATTGCGTAAGATTATCCGCAAAAACGCATGATGGAATGCGGTATAGAAGAATTACGGTGAGAAAATTAAAGAGAGGCCCGCCAATGCAAAGTATCATCTCGGATGTATACGAATATGTTAGAGAATCGGGCGATAGAGCCGCGCCGAATATATCGAGCTTGAAAGCAGCCATTTTTATTTTACATAAATACGCCATAACCACGTGACCTGCTTCATGTACGGTAATAGCGACAATAAGAGGGATAAACATCTCGGAGCGAGTGAAGAAAAGGGAAAGCAACAAAAACACGAATAAAAAGCCGACACTTATTTTACACTTGGTTTTCATAAGCACCTCTAACCATAAAATCTCATTGAAATATATGTATTTAAAAGTGTATTTATTTGGTTTGTGCTGTAATATTTAACAAAAAAAGAGGAGAATGATAGGTATATTTGTAGCGCATGAAAAAAAACGGAAATTTTTTAAAAAAATACAAAAAAGGTATTGACATTTTTGAAAATATGAGTATAATATTATATGTTGCCGCTAAGGCGGTGGCAAATGCGAGAGTGGCGGAACTGGCAGACGCGCACGTTTGAGGGGCGTGTGGTTACACCGTACGGGTTCAAGTCCCGTTTCTCGCACCAAACAAAAACACCCGAGCGATTGCTCAGGTGTTTTTGTTTTATGCGGAATATCGAACGAAGAACCACTCAATGCGAAGCCATGAAATGTTTTGCGTTATGAGATTTAGCTCTATAGATAAAATTGGCGCAAAACCGGGTTCTTTAAGTCACATTTCTACACCAAATAAATGATAAAATATCAACTTCGTAACCGTGAGCAAATTCAACAAAAATTAGATGTTTTTTTGTCAAAAACTACACTTTACACACAAAAAGGTTTGTGATATAATAAAGTGTAGTTTTTTTACTGCTATTTTAATAACGGAGGATTAGTTATGAGTAAGTATTTACGCATTTTCTCACTGATTCTTGCGACTCTTATGTGTTTGTTTGTTCTTGCTTCGTGTAAGAATGAAACAACGCCCCCCGCAGAACAGCCCCCTGCAGATACTCCTGTAACTGAAGAAGAAGTACCGAGATTACCTCTTTTCGAGGGTGGCGCTTCTAAGTATACGTTGGTATATCCCAGCGGAGCGAATGCGGACGTTTTGAAGGCAAGCAAAGCTATCACCGATGCATTCAAGGCAAAGACCAATGTTGCTATGGCAACGGCGAAGGACAGCGATCGTGCTGCCGATGACGCTACTTTTGAAATACTTTTCGGTAAGACAAATAGATCACAGAGTGTTGTACCCGAGATAGCAAGCACGTCTGTATGGTATTCTGTTGCCGTTTCAGGAAACAAGATAATTATCAATGCTTCCAATGATTATATGCTTGAGTTTGCGGCTACTGTGTTTATCGCAGAGTGCATAACCAACACAGAGGAAGGCGTTGTATCTATTCCCGCCAACTATAATGCAACTAAGGAATTTGTGAATTTCTACAGCCCCATGTGGACACTTGATGATGAGGTTCCTTATTTTGAAACTGCGGGTACATATGCCCCCAATCTTTATAACTGCGGCTCACACTTCACTACCTTCTACAACGATACAACCGGTGGTGATACCATGATGCTTTGCATAAACAACTCCAGCAGAAACGAAGTTAATGCATACGTTGAAAAGCTTATAGCGTGCGATTATAGAGTTGTCAGTGAGATGGCTCCCGAATTCGCATACTTCACAAGACTTACTAACGGTATCAAGAGCGTTATCGTTTCTTATGAGAGCAGTACAAGAGTAGCGCGCGTTACCGTTGAGGAGGGCGTTGCAACTCCCGAGGATATTTCTTATGTTGTTGAGGCAGCAGAGAACAGTGGCGCGGAGTTCTACCAGTTTGGTCTTCTTAATGATGTTGACAGCAGTACGAGTGGTGCACAAACACACGGTATGTGCCACGTTATAAAGCTTGCTGATAACAGCGTGATCATTATTGACGGCGGTGTTCAGTCTCAGATGCAGGGAAATACCGGTAATTATTCTCCCGCAGCAGAGCTTGATACGTTCCTTCACGATATTACGGGTACACCCAGTAATAAGAAGGTAACTATCGCGTGCTGGTACCTTACGCATCCTCATGATGACCACTACGGCGGATTCCTTGAATTCATTCAGAGATATCCTCAGAAATACAATCTTAAGTGCGTAATGACCAATCTCCCCGATAACGGTACCGATGCTGCCAATTCTGGTGGCACGACACCTCAGGGCTGGCATAACTGTGTTAGAAGCTGGGCTCCCATTATTCAGATGTATTATCCTAAGTGCGTGATGTATAAGCCTCACACAGGTGACCAGATACAGTTCGCTGACGTTAAGATACAGATACTTTTCACACACGAGGATCTTGTTGATCCCACAACCGGAAAAACCTTGGTAAACTCTGACCTTAACGATGTAAGTACCGTAACTAAGATATCCACGACGGGTATGTCCATGGTGATTACGGGCGACGCTTCCAGCCGTGTTGAAGCCAAGATGCCACAGTATTACTCCACGGGCTTCCTCAAGAGCGATATAATCCAGCTTGCTCACCATGGAGCAAATGAGCTTCACAACGTATACAATTTGGTTCGGGGCAAGTATGCGTTTATTCCCGGATGTGTAGAGAGACTTACAGCAGGAAACGCAACTGATGATGCAAGATATGAGAGAATCATGACAACGATAAGAAGGTATGCAACCAAGGAGTATTACTCGGGATCGTTCAGAAAGACTATCGGTCTTGCTTACAGATACGGACAGATAACAGAGATTTATTCCCAAAAATAAGTATTATAACTTAATAGGAGGACCGCTATGCCGACCGAATATTGGAAACAAGCACGAAAGCCGTGCAGAATATCCGATAATATATATTATGTGGGGACGGAAAGCGGTCCTTCACATTTGATTGTTACAAATTCAGGACTTGTTCTTATTGATACGAGCTATGCAAAGACCTTATATTTACTTATCGAAAACATAAGAACACTTGGTTTCGATCCGTACGATATAAAGCATATTATCCATACACACGGACATTACGATCATATAGGAGGCACTCGTGCGCTCGTTGAGCTTACGGGGGCAAAGACTTATATCGGCCGTGGTGATGAGAATATGGTGAACGGACGAGACGGAACACATCTTGGCGGCAAGCTCGAAGAACCTTTCGAGGCGGACGTCATCATTGAGGACGGCGACGTGATAAGCTTTGGTGACACAATTATAAGATTTGTATCCACCCCGGGACATACCGAGGGAACGATATCCTTGTTCTTTGATACAACGTATAAAGGAAAAACGTATCTTGCGGGAATGTTTGGCGGTGCGGGACTTAATTCATTGACAAAAGAATTTCTTGCGAAATATAATTTGCCTCTTGAAATGAGAGATAAATTTCTATCAAGTATTGACAAGATATATAATGAACCCGTGACGCTACACCTCGGTAACCACCTCAGCAATAATAATCACCGTGATAAGCAAGAAAGACTTACCGATACGTACAATCCCTTTGTTGAAGAAAATACCTATAAAAGCTTTTTGGAAGGTCTCAAAAGCAAAGCAATAGTAGAGTTTAGCAAATAAAAACAACAGCCCCGACTGTATCTTAGGCGTCGGGGCTGTTATTATGCGAAGTATTGTATTAAAGCGATTATCAACAAGTGTAAAGGATAATATATGTAGAACAGCCATTTCATGACCTTATTAACTGTTCTGTTGCTGCTGATCCGTCCGTTGTAGAGCATCAATATCGGTATTGCCAAAACGACTGCCATTTGCATCAGACCGTATACCTTGTCCAAAGCGAAGAAATACACGGTGCTGTACATTGCAACGTATATGACCATCCAAAGCATCTGTGTCTTAAAGTTTCCTCGGTTAGTGCCAAATGCCAGAATACAAAGGCTGGCAATACAGCTCCAGTCACTTGGGAAGGCAACAAGACAAATTAGTATGATCAGTAACGTCTTAACTGTTTTGTTTTTGATATTTTCGCTGTTGACTACACGCAGCATAACGAGTCCCCACGCGAGAGACCACATTACGCTCGTTTGATTTAAAACGCTTCCGTAATAGAAGGGGATAAACGATCTCCAATCGACAAAGTCGGCAGAAGCAAAAACGTAAGGAAAGTGAGAAATGATTGCAAATACAAACAGCCTAAAAGTATATTTATTGATATCCTTTGTATAATGATATCCCTCAGCTATAAAATAACACATAACGGGGCAGGTTATTCGACCAATAATATGTAATGCTAAGGGGAGAGGCTCAGTAGGATAACCGGGAAATAGCATCCATGCAATGTGATCAATGGTCATCGCTATAATAGCTATTATTTTAATTGCGTTCGCGTTTAGTACCTTTTTCATAACGTAGATATCCTATTTAAGTAGATTATACTGATATTATAACACAAAAGCGACAGAGGAACAATACCTCTGTCGCCATTTTTATTTATCTTTTTTCAGGCTTTTTCTTGTACCGTCGGGGTACTGGATCACAGTGTTGTCGAGCATTGCTCCGAAAGAAGCGCGTATCTCATTAAGATATTCCTGACGGAGGGCTGCCTGCTCAGCCTTTTCTTCTGCCGTCAGTTCTTCCGCTTTTGACTTTCTTGCAAGCTCGTTTATTCTGTCAAGCTTTTGCTTTTCCATATCGTCACCGTTAAGCTCTCAGCGCGATGCCAAGCTCGTTCTGCAAGCCCTTAAGTATCTTGGCGGATACTTTTTCAGCTTCCTCGACTGTAAGCGTTCTGTCAGCGGCTCTGAGCGTTACACGAATAGATACGGACTTCTTGTTCTCACCAACCTGAGGTCCTCTGTAAATATCGAAGAGAGAGATGTCCTCAATAAGCTTTCCGCCTGCGTTCTTGACCTCTGCAAATATCGTACCGACCTCAAGTGTTTCCTCACAAACGAACGAGAAGTCACGGGTGGTTGCGGGATACTTGGGAAGGGGAGTGTATACTTTGTTGGGATCCATCATCGCGAATATAGCGTCAAAGTCAAGCTCAGCGGCATATACGGGGGTATCAACGTCATAGTTCTTGAGCGTAAGGGGGTGTACCTCGCCGAATATACCAAGCTCCTTTGCTCCCACATAGATCTTAGCGCATCTGCCTGGGTGGAAGCTTACGTTATCTGAGCAAGCCTTTATTGTGAAATCCTTGATCTGAGCAAGCTTCAAAATGCTCTCACATACGCCCTTGACTGTATAGAAATCACAGTTTCCGTACATACCTACGGAGAGGACCTTGTTCTCGTCGGGGAGCTTATCGGGCGTTGTTGGAATATAAACAGTCGCAACCTCAAAGAGCTTTACGTTTGCGTTGTTGAAGTTGTAGTTTCTTGCAACTATTTCAAGCATTGAGGGGAGCGCGGTAGTACGCATGATACTTGTGTCCTCACCAAGGGGATTGGAGATGACAACTGAATTGCGAAGGGCACTGTCAGCGGGAAGTCTTATCTTGTCGTAGAACTTGGGACTGATGAACGAGAACGTCTGTATCTGGTCAAGTCCCATACCGCACATAGCATTTTCAACGTCCACCTCAAACTTCTGCTTGGGTGTGCGTCCGCCCTGCGTGGTTTCAGCCTTAATTCTTGTTGAAACAATGTTGTTATAACCGTAAATTCTGGCAACTTCCTCAGCAATATCATTCATGCAAGCAAGGTCAGCACGGAAAGAGGGAATTGTGATCTTATCACCGTCCACCTTGCACTCAAGCGTTTCGAGTATGCTTATCATCTCAGAGGCGGGGATATCAGTGCCGAGGAATTTGTTTATGGTTTCGGGAGCAAAATCAAGAACTGTAAGAGGCTTCTTGCCGGGATATACGTCTATAATATCGTTTACGACCTCACCTGCGCCAAGAAGCTCAACGAGCTCACAAGCTCTCTCAAGTCCTGCGTAGCAGTTCTCGGGGTCAAGCCCCTTTTCATAACGCGCGGAGCTTTCGGTTCTCATTCCGTTCTTCTTTGCTGTGACACGTACAGAGGTTCCAAGGAAGCAAGCGGACTCGAATACAACTGTTGCTGTCGTATCCTTGATCTCGCTGTTTGCACCGCCCATAACGCCCGCAAGGGCAACCGCCTTCTTACTGTCGGCAATAACGAGCATAGAGTTATCAAGGGTATGCTCTTGATCGTCGAGAGACATAAACTGCTCGCCGTCAGCTGCTCTGCGAACTATTATAGACGAGCCATCGAGGCAGGTATAGTCAAACGCGTGCATAGGCTGACCGTATTCAAGCATTACGTAGTTTGTGATGTCAACGATATTGTTGATAGGACGAACTCCGCTTGCGCGAAGTCTCATTCTAAGCCACAGGGGGGAGGGAGCTATCTTTACGTTTTTAACAACTCTTGCCATATATCTCTGGCAGAGATCGGGAGCGTCTATCGCAACCGAAAGATAATTGGATATCTTATCGCCATCGTTAGCGCAATTAACAGAGGGGGTGGGCTTCTTGAACTCACGGCCAAATGAAACCGCGCTCTCACGTGCAAGACCGATTACAGAGAGACAGTCGGGACGATTAGAGGTTATCTCAAATTCAACAACGGTATCCTTAAGCATAAGAGCATCACGGATATCCATTCCTATCTTGTCAGCATATTCGTCATCAAGAATAAGTATGCCGTTAGGCTCTTTACCGGGCATATCGTGCTCTGTAAGCTCAAGCTCACCGATAGAGCAGAGCATACCGTTTGACTCAACACCGCGAAGCTTTCCGGCCTTGATGGTGATGTCACCGGGGAGCTTTGCCACGGGAATAGCCGCGGGAACAATAGCACCCTCGAAAACATTCTGCGCTCCCGTTACTATCTGCACGACCTCCTTGCCGATATCTACCTGGCAGATCTGGAGATGATCACTGTTTTCATGGGGAGTGATCTTGATTATTTTTGCGATTACTACGTTCTGTATGTTTTCGCCAAGCTCCTCAAAGCATTCCACCTTAGAGCCCGTGTCAGTCATTCTGTCGCAGTAATCCTTTACCGCTACGTCGCTTACGTCAACGTAATCGGCAAGCCAATTCTTTGATAAATTCATCGTGTGCCTACCTTTCTATCAGAACTGCTCAAGAAAACGTGTATCGTTTTCATAAAGCAGACGCATATCATCAATACCGTAATATTTCATAGCAATTCTCTCAACGCCCATACCGAAAGCAAATCCGCTGTATACCTCGGGATCAATGCCGCAGTTAGAGAGAACGTAGGGGTGTACCATACCTGCGCCGAGTATTTCTATCCAGCCCTCATTCTTACATACGCGACAGCCCTTTCCGCCGCATACAAAGCAGGATACGTCGACCTCAGCGGAGGGCTCGGTGAACGGGAAGTGGTGAGGACGGAAGCGAAGTCTTGTGTCGTTACCGAAAAGGGTCTTAGCAAACGTCTCAAGCATTCCCTTAAGGTCACCCATTGTAATGCCCTTGTCTACTACAAGTCCCTCAACCTGATGGAAAAGAGGGGAGTGTGTAGCGTCGACTGCATCGGAACGGTAAACGCGTCCCGGGGATATAACACGTATCGGAGGCTTCTGCTTCTCCATTGTTCTTACCTGAACGGGGGAAGTCTGAGAACGGAGAAGAATATTTTCGGTTATATAGAAAGTATCCTGAGTATCTCTTGCGGGGTGATTTTCGGGGATATTAAGAGCCTGGAAGTTGTAGTAATCGTACTCTACCTCAGGACCTTCTGCAATGGAAAAGCCCATTCCTATGAATATATCTTCAATAGTGCGCTGTACCTGCGTGAGAGGATGAAGCTTTCCTGCTGTGGGGACGTTTGAGGGAAGTGTAACGTCTATTTTTTCGCTTGCAAGCTTTTTCTCAAGCTCTGCGTTCTTTTGCGCCTCAGCTTTGAGCTTTATAGCGCTTTCTATCTCAGCGCGTACCTCGTTAGCGAGCTGACCTACGATAGGTCTTTCTTCAGCGCTGAGCGCTCCCATACCGCGCAAAACGGCAGTGAGCTCACCTTTTTTTCCAAGGTACTGAATTCTAATCTGTTCAAGCTCAACACTGTCCGAAGATATTGCGGCAAGAGCTTCTTCTTTGATCCTTTGAAGTTTGTCTTTCATATTGTTTCCTTTCATTATTATATTGAAATAATATTTTAAATAAAAATAACCCGTCCTAAATAAATAGGACGGGTAAAATATACTCGCGGTACCACCTAATTTCTGACTGACATCAGCACTCAGTTTGACGTGTAACGGTGTCTGCCGTGCTTTGCTACAAACGCAAGTGTTCACAAAGCCTGCTCCGAAGGGAAATGCAACGCTTTGGGACTGTATACCGCTCACAGCCGACGACGGTATTTCTCTGAGACAGACCGAATAAAGCGCGCTGACTTCATCTGCGCATTTTATATGACCCAATCATTATATCATATTTTTATATATATTTCAAGTGGTTTTTGTGTTTTTTTTCAACAAAAAAATATCCGACTGCCATTTGGCAGTCGGATATAAATTTTAAATTAAACTGCTTCTTCCGCGGGAATGTAGAGCTCGTAATTCTTGAGCTTTGCCTTTGTGAATATAGGCGTTCCGTAGAAGGAGTACTTAACCTTGGAGAGATCCTTGTTGATTACTTTTGCGTTCTGATTGAATATTATCGGAATAACGGGGAGGTCCTTCATGAGAATGGTTTCAGCTTCGTGGAGAAGCGTTGCGCGCTTCTTTACGTCCTTTTCCTTGAAAGCAGCTTCGATCTTTGCGTTGTACTCATCGCTGTTGTATCCGGAAAGGTGTGTGGGGATCTCAAAGGTCGTGCTGCTGAGTGACGTACAAGCTCTTCCTGTGAACGCCTTAGCGAAGGGAGCAAGTACGGAGAAAGCATCAACGGAAATAGCTGTGTAATCTATTGCAGCTACCTCAAACTCACCTGCGCGGTAAGCCTCAGCGAAGAGGTCGTCGCGAATATCCCTAGGATATTCCTCAATAGTTTTGAGGTAGTCAATGTTCTGAACTGTATCGATAGCTCTTATTGCAACGTGGAAGCCAAGCTCGGTCCAAGCAGCCTGAACCATCTCTGCGATCTTCATGTGAACGTCGTCATATGCGGCAACGGAGATTGCGAACATATAGTCGTCTGCCTTTACGCCCGCCTCAGCAAGAAGAGCCTTGGCAGCTGTCATATCAGCGCTCGTAGACAAAATGTTTCCGCCAACTTCTCTGAATAGATCCTTCTTGGAATCTGCGTCATAAACACCGTAGGGAACTATACCCGTTGCGGCCTTTGCGAATACAACTGCTTCAGCAATAGCGTTTCTGTCTATTGCCATAGACATTGCCTGTCTTACCTTAGCGTCGGCAAATATCTTATCACCCTTAAGGTCGGGTCTTGTGTATGTTGTCTTTGTATCTGTAGGAGCAACAACAGCAGTGGACTTCTTCCAGCTTTCAAGTTCCTTTGTCTCGGAGAGCTTGTCAAAGCCGCTCTTGCTGTATTTCTGAATAATAGCGTTCTCGTTGAGAACGTATGTATGAGTGCTAAGCGCATCGGTGACCTCTGCTGTGTCCTTAAGACTTGCTCTTACGGAAAGCGGGATATCACCCATGTAGAACAGCTTGCCCTCGTTGTATGCTGCGAGGATCTGATCATCGGTCATCGTGTAATCAACGATAAGTCTAAAAGGACGAACTGCCTTATCGATCTTATCCTTTTCGATATCACGGTAGTAGTAGGGGTTCCTTTCAAGAACGAGCTTTTCCTCGCCCTCATCGTAGTCAACCTCTCTGAGTCTGAACGGACCGCTGGAGCAGATCGTTGCTGGCTTCTTAGCCCAGTCGACCGACTTGGAAACAATATCCTCACGGAGAGGAGCGAGAGCGTGGCTCGTAAGGTTAAGGAGGAATTGATCGTAATCTATCTTACCTTCGAAAAGAATACGGAATTCTTTTTCGTTAATAGCACTGATTCCAACATCGTCTATCGAAACGTCGCCTTCTTTAGCGGCACGAGCGTTCTTTATATCAAAGAGAAGCGATGCTGCTTCAAAGCTATTGTCAGGCTGGAGAAGACGTGTCCATGCGAAATAGATGTCGTTGGCGGTGATCTGAGTACCGTCGGTCCAACATGTTTCGTTAAGGGTAAGTATCATCTCGTACTCTTTAGCGTTGTCATCCTCGTTGATAACGTACTTTTTAACAAGGGATTTCTTTACCTTTCCGTTGTTATCAAGCGTGAACAGGCTATCAAACACAAGGCTTACGACCTTAAGAGCTGACTCGTTGTTATACGCATAGGCAGGGTCAAGGTCATAGATCTGATCTGCGAGATACATATAGACGTACGCACCCGGATCTTCTTCTTCGTTTTTCTTTGCACAGCCGGAGAAAACAGCAACAAGCATGAGTAGGCAAAGTGCAAGAGAAATTACTCTTTTCATCATTGTAAGGGAACCTCCTTATGGTTTCAAAACTAAATACCAACAATCTGGTTTTTTACTCATTGTATTATAACATTTTTTTGCAATAAAATCAATGAAAAAAACACATTGAGTTCAAGTTTCGTTCGATTGCACAATATACATGCGAAATACTTGTGCAATTTACCTCAAATATAAGAGGTAATTATATATATAATTACATTCATTGGCAACTTGCAAATAAAAAAGCAGGTGTTATTGTCGTAAAAGCTGACGTAGGTACGGAGAGTTGGTATATGCGTCAGCTGTTTTGGAATATGAAGTTAAGTGACTGAATATGCTTTATCGAGTACAATTTGGGAGGTTTATTGAAAATGATCGAGAAAAGAAGATTGGGATCCGCAAAAAAACGCGAAAGGCTTGAGGCAAAAAATGAAGACGTAAAATTCGAATACAGAGATTTCAGCACCAAAAAGAGAAGTACACTAAGACGTGTTTATAAGGCGTATATAGTCACAACACTATGTACTTTACTTGCCGTAATGATGCTGTTTTTATTCGGCGTAGGCTCAAACGGAGATGCTCTTGCGGGAAGATTTTCGCTGGTTAGTTTTGCGGACAAGATAGGTAGACTTGTTTTAAAAAACGATTTTTCGGATATTTCTTCTCACGCCTCATATAACACCGACGAGGAGCAAACGATACCGTCCGTTAACGACGAAAACGTCGAGAATAGCTTTCCAAATATACCGAGCATAGATGCGGGGACGATACCTAAGGACCTTTATGAATTTGACTATTCAAAAGTACCCGAGGGACATACGCCGATAGTGCCGATGGACCTATCACTTATCAAATACGGTTCAAGCTACATCAATAATTCAACAGGATACAAGCCTAACGTACAAATGCTTATTGAAAAGAATTTGAAAGGCGGCAACGGCTATGAGCAGGTGTCACTTTCGAATAAGCCTCTTGTCCTTATTGTACATACGCACGGTACAGAAGCTTACAGCGAAAACGGCGCGCTGTATTACCCGAGTGATGAGAGCAATTACGCGCGCAGCGAGGATACACGAAAGAACGTAGTGGCGATAGGAAAAACGGTCGCCGAAATACTTAATTCAAAGGGAATACCGACAGCTCACTGTACCGTAATGCACGACGCGCTTCAGTATAAGGACTCGTACGCACGGGCAGAGGAAACTATAAGAAAATACCTTGAGGAATATCCGAGCATTAAGCTCGTAATTGATATCCACAGAGATTCCATTGTTCGTTCGAACGGAGAACTGATAAGACCCGTTGCAGAGTACAAAGGAGAAGCCGCGGCTCAGCTGATGTGCGTCGTTGGTAGCGATTGGGGCGGTCAGGAATGCGCAAATTGGGAGAACAACCTTTCTCTTGCATTAAAGCTTAGAGAAAAATTAAATCAGGAATGCGATAATATATGCCGTCCAACGAACCTGAAACCCTCAACCTATAATCAAGAGATTTCAAAATTTTCATTGCTAATCGAGGTAGGTTCAAGTGGAAATAGTCTCAGTGAAGCCCAGCGTAGTGCAGCACTTCTCGGTGAAAAACTGTGCGAATTGATGAAAGAAATATAATTTTTCAAAATTAGGAAAAATATTTTCAAAAACCTCTTTACAAACGCAAAAATGCGTGGTATAATTATTCCATAAAAGGAATTTTGGGAGGGGTTATGGATTACATTGACAGAATAAAAAAGATAAAAAGTGAAAAAAAGATAACTAACGATAAGCTTTCTGAGCTTACGGGTATTCCGCTTAGCACTCTCAGCAAAATAATGGCGGGAATAAGTGATTCGCCCAAGCTTGCAAATATCGTTTCTATCGCAGATGCACTTGGATGCTCTCTTGATTATATCGTCAGCGGAGTTCCGCAGAACGATCATAATTATACGCTTGCACCCGAGGAGATGGATTTTATAGAGGTTTATAGAGAGCTTGATGCGCATTCTAAGGAGCTTGTTGTGATGGTCGCTAAGAAAGAAGCACAGCGCTCAAATACCGCGCAGACAGTTGTTCAAAAGCCTGCCGCACTCAAAGCACCCACTCAAAAATCGGCAAAGATATTGCCTGAGCTTGGAACGGTGGCAAGCTATCGCAAGAGAGATATTCTTCTTTACGATCTTTCCGTATCGGCAGGTACGGGTGTTTACCTCGACGATGCTCAGGCAGATAGTATTTCCATACCCGATAACGACAAAACGCGTGTTGCTGATTTTGCATTGCGTATAAACGGAAACAGTATGGAGCCCAAGTATCACGATGGTGACATCGTGCTCGTAGAGGATACGGATTCCGTTGAGGTCGGCGAGCTGGGAATATTCGTTCTTGACGGAAACGGATACTTCAAAAAATTCGGCGGAGACAGACTCATATCTCTAAATGAAGATTACGGTGATATTCTTCTCCAGGGCTACTCCGAAGTTGTTTGCTGCGGCAGAGTCGTCGGAAAGCTCAAGAAGCGCACGTAACAGATAAACACCCAATAAAAATGCAAGCTTTAAGAACACAAAGCTTGCATTTTTTTGCCTCTTTGGGATAAGATAATTGTAAACTTACAAAGGGGTAAGATTATGAAAATTGTTGAGGTCATCAGTGATACCAATATAGGCGGAGCAGGCGTGCTGCTTGTGAACAGATTGAAGAACACAGATCTCGAAACGTATAACACAACGGTTTTGCTTCCAAGAGGAAGCGCGCTTGCCGCACGCCTCAGAGATGTTTCGGCAGAAGTTATAGAGATAAAGTGTATCGGAGACAAGTCATTTGATGTGTTTGCGGTGTTTAAATATCTGCGTATAATAAAAAGACTTGCCCCCGATGTCATAAACTGTCACGGTGCTCTCAGCGCACGGATCGCCGCCAAGCTTTGCCGTGTGCCTGTGAAAATTTGTACGCGCCATTGCGTATTTCCGCCCAAATATAAAAACAAACTACTCGTAAAAATCATTGGTAAGATAAATACGGCACTGTCAGATAGATTTATTGCGGTCGCGTATGCTGCACGGCAAAATCTGTTGGAGCTCGGTGTAGACAAAGATAAAATAACGGTCATAATCAACGGCGCTGAACAACTTAAAATACTTGACAGTGCTCAAAAATCCGCGCAACGAAAAAGCTTGGATATTGCGACTGACGAAATAGTTTTGATTATGAATGCCCGACTGGAAGCCTACAAGGGGCATATATGGTTTTTTGAGGCGGTAAAACAGCTGATAGACGACGGTCTACCTATAAAGGTCTTACTGCTCGGCGAGGGAAGCGAAAAAGAACATCTTTTAGAACTTTGCGGGGGATACTGTATTGATAAATACGTTATTTTTGCAGGCTTTGTGGACGACGTAGCTCCGTATATGAACATTGCCGATATAAATATAAATTGCTCGATAGGCACAGAGACCTCATCGCTCGCGCTTTCTGAGGGAATGTCGCTGGGACTTCCCGCAATAGTCAGTGATTACGGTGGAAATCCTTATATGGTACGTAACGGAGAGAATGGATACGTTTGCCGTGCTTATGACCACAACGCACTTGCTAAATGCGTTAAAAAGCTGACCTATGATAAAGAGCTTTACTCGAAGATGTCGAAGGCGGCAGTTGCGCGTTTTAATGAGGAATTAAATGCTGTTGCAATGACGAAAAAAACGACCGCGCTTTACGATAACCTTTACGTCAGTTATCAAAAACGCGGTCATATTCCGAGTATTTTTGTCGATATTGAAAAATAGATAGCCAAAGATATCGCATCTACTATGGTCGTGATAAACGGACTTGCCATTACAGCGGGATCAAGCCCTATTCGCTTTGCTAAAATAGGCAGGGAAGCACCCACGAGCTTTGCCACTATCACAGTGGCGAGAAGTGTGAGAGAGACCGCAAGAGCTACGTATACACCGACTTTGTCAAATAGGAACACCTTAGCGAACGCCGCAACAGCAAGAGTTGCTCCGCACAGCAGAGATACCCTCAGCTCTTTCCATAAGACGGGAAGAAAATCTTTCATTCGTATCTCGCCGAGCGACATACTTCGAATTACAGTCACCGATGCCTGCCCACCCGCGTTTCCGCCGGATCCCATAAGCATCGGGATAAACGCTGTGAGGACAACTGCCCTTTGCAGAGAGCCTTCAAAGTGAGTGATTATAGCTCCTGTAAGCGAAGCGGAGAGCATCAGTATCAACAGCCAAGGGATACGTTGCAGCCAGGTATATATCACACCTGTTTTTAAATACGGTTTGTTTGCGGGAACGATAGCTCCCATTTTTTCGATATCCTTTGTTGCATCGTCATTTATGACGTCAAGTGCATCGTCAAACGTAACTATTCCGACAAGTCTGTCCTCACTGTCAACTATTGGAAGCGCAAGCAGATCGTATTTTGAGATCATATCGGTTATGGTTTGTCTTTTGTCGGTGGTTTTTGCGAAAATAACGCCAGTATCCATAATGTTATATATGCGTTCCGTCGGGGAAGCGAACAACAGATCTTTAAGCTCGAGCGTGCCTCTCAGACGTCTTGACGCGTCGGTTACGTATATTACGTAAACCGTTTCTTTATCGATCCCCGTGCTTCGTACGTGCTCAACGGCTTGTGATACGGTCATTGAGCTTTTGATGCGTACAAGCTCAGACGTCATGATACTTCCTGCGCTGTTTTCGGGGTATTGCAAAAATTTATTGATCTCTTTTCGTCTCGACAGTGACGTGCTTTTCAGTATTCGTTCGACAACGTTCGCGGGAAGCTCTTCGAGCATATCGACAGTATCGTCCATAGCGAGCTTGTCGATAAAATGTGATATCTCTTGCTCTTGCATCGAGCATATAAGAGCTTCTTGTATATCGCTGTCAAACTCTGCAAAAATATCGGCACAAACGTCCTTTTTTAACATTCTGAATATTTGGGCGACCTGTGGAATGCTAAGCGAACTCAACATATCTGCGATATCGACGGCATTCATTTGGTCAAGCTCGCAAATAAGCTCGTTGTATTTGCCAGAATAAAACAGCTCAAGCTGTTTTTGTTCCATTCTCCTCACCTCCCAAGCGGTTCATATGTAGTATATGTCGGGATAGGGAAGTATGGGTTTAGTTTGCCCGAATTGCGGAGTAATATTTTAAAGAATTACTATTTTTCTAAGTGTTATTTCGGCACATCGCATTATATTCAAGCGAGGGAATTTCTCGCCTGCATTTGACAGATACGTTTCGGTATCGGTGAGGTATTCCTCGACCGTCTTTCTCATCAGTATATAGCGGTCAAGAAGCTTTTCAAAGTCAGCAACCGCCTCTCGGTCGTTTGCCGCGTCTGAAGAAATGATCTGACGTGAAGCCTCAAGGGCAACAAGCTCACAGCTTTCAAGAGCTGAGATCAGCTTACAGGAGTATATGTAGTATGTTTCTTTTAAGGATTCAAAGGGAATACCATTAGTGTCATTCTCAAGCTCTGTCAAATATTTTTCGAGTACTGACGCGCATGTCAAAGAATTTTCTTTAAGCTTTTTCTCTAAAGAATTATAGCTGTTATCTTGCATTTTTTGTCTCCTAAAAGAGAAAGAGCGCTACGGCAAAACGCCGAAAACGCTCTGTTTCTCTGAAGTTTTACAGAATTATCTGATCACAACATTGACTTCCTTGCCATCGGCGGAAGCGGCTGCTCTCATCACCGTGCGAATCGCCTTGGCGATCTTACCGTTTTTACCGATAACCATTCCCATATCGCTTTCTGCGACGCTGAGAACAAGGGTAACTTTGTCCTCTTCTTCAGTTTTGAGAACGGTTACGTCATCGGGATGATCGACAATAGCCTTGGCAATGTTGCTCAGGGTTTCTTTTAAATCGGTCATCTGCACTCACCTGTTCCGATCAGTCTACGATGCCGGACTTCTTGAGAAGAGCTTTTACGGTATCAGTGGGCTGTGCGCCGTTGGAGAGCCATGTCTTTGCCTTGTCAGCATCGATCTTGAGCTCGTCGTTGCGGGGGTTGAAGAAACCGATCTCCTCGATGAAACGACCGTCTCTGGGAGAACGGCTATCAGCGATGATAACACGGTAAGTAGGAGCCTTCTTTGCGCCCATTCTTCTAAGTCTCATTTTAACTGCCATTTTTTGTTTCCTCCAAAAATATAAAATAATTTTTTTAAAATTTATAAAAATCCGTGGCCGGCTTAGTAGCGGTCAATTGAACGGAATTTTCATCTTCTTTTTGCCAAATCTTGACATCTGCTTGGGGTTAGAGAACTGCTTCATAAGCTTTCTTGTCTGGTCAAACTGTTTAAGAAGCTTGTTGACCTCTTCAACCGTCGTTCCGCTTCCTGCAGCAATACGCTTTTTGCGTGATGCGCCAAGAATTTCGGGTTTTTGACGCTCATAAGGGGTCATCGATTTGATTATCGCTTCGGTACGCGCAAGCATTCTTTCATCGATCTTAGCGTCCTTAAGCGCGCCTGCGTTCATACCGGGCATCATACCCATTATCTGCTCGAGGCTTCCCATGCTTTTGAGCTGCTCAAACTGATCGAGGTAATCGTCAAGTGTAAAGGTCTGCTCGCGTATCTTCTTCTCAAGCTCAGCCGCCTTCTTTTCATCATAAGCTTGCTCCGCTTTTTCGATGAGAGAAAGTACGTCTCCCATTCCGAGAATTCTTGATGCCATTCGCTCGGGGTGGAATGGCTCGATAGCATCAAGCTTTTCTCCCGTACCGATAAACTTAATGGGCTTTCCAGTGACGTGCTTTACAGAAAGTGCGGCACCGCCACGCGTGTCACCGTCAAGCTTTGTCAATATGACACCCGTTATATCAAGAAGCTCGTTGAAGGTCTTAGCCACGTTGACAGCATCCTGACCTATCATTGCGTCGATCGTGAGCAATATCTCGGCGGGCTCGACTTTTTCCTTGATGTTTTGAAGCTCCTTCATCAGCTCTTCGTCAACGTGCAAGCGTCCAGCGGTATCGATAAATACCATATCGTAGCCCTTTTGGTTAGCAAATTTGACGCCTTCCTCGGCTATCTTGACGGGGGATACCTTGTCACCCATGGTGAACACGGGAATGTCAAGCTTTTCTCCAACGATCTCGAGCTGCTTGATAGCGGCGGGACGGTAAACGTCGCACGCTACGAGCAACGGATGCTTTCCTTGCTTTTTGTACATACCCGCAAGCTTACCTGCATGCGTTGTTTTACCCGCGCCCTGAAGACCTACCATCATAACGACCGTAGGGGGCTTGGAAGCGATAGTAAGCTTTGCTTGAGTTCCGCCCATAAGAGCGGTGAGCTCCTCGTTGACTATTTTAACTATCTGCTGAGCGGGAAGTAGGGATTCGAGCACCTCAGCACCGACCGCTCTTTCGGAAACACTGTTGATAAAGTCTTTAACTACCTTGAAGTTGACGTCTGCTTCAAGAAGCGCAAGCTTTATCTCACGCATACCTGCCTTTATGTCGGCTTCGGTAAGCTTGCCCTTGTTTTTGAACTTCTTGAAGGCATTTTCCAGCTTTTCACTTAAGCCTTGAAACATAATATCACCTTCCTTTATTCCGTAATGCTTGCTCTTACTGAGATATCAGTAATGAAAGCTCGTTTATCTTGCTTTGAATATCCTCGGGAACGTTTGCTAGTTTTGCGAGCTCGCTTAGTTCCTCAGCTTTTTTCTCAGCTGCCTGCAGCTTACTCGCGAGTTTAAGCTTTTCTTCATAGAACAAAAGCTCTTCTTCGGATTTCTTTACGATATCTCGGACACCTTGGCGCGAGATACCGATCTGCTCGGCGATCTCACCAAGCGAAAGATCCTCATTATAGTACATATCGACGACCGAGCGTTTTCTTTCGGGAAGAAGCTCGCCGTAAAAATCAAGCAAATATCCAAGAGTTAGATTTTTTTCGAACATAAAACGCACGCCCTTTTTGATCACTTTTTGAGGTGTAAAGCAAAACGCTTTACAAAGTATAACACAAAAAGGTATACTTGTCAACACCTTTTTTAAAAAAATTTCAAAATAAATATTCCTTACAGTTTATTGACATTGAACTCATATCATGGTAAAATATAATGATAACTTATTTGAAAGGAGGAATCGATTTGTCTGAGTATAAAAACAAGTATGAAGCTCTTAATGCTTTTTGGGATATATCATCGCTCGTTCCGAGTCAGCGACCTATACGGGCTATGCGTAAGTCCACGTCTACCGTTGATATAAGCGACGGTAGCGGAGCTGATGAAAATGCTGAGAATAAGCTGTCGGATACCGTGATCACGAGAACGATAACTTTACAAAACAAGTTGGATGACAAACAGCCCACGGACAGCTATGAGCCGTCAAATCCTTTGCTTCACAGGGTCCTTTTATACAAGGAGTGTTCCTCTTATGAATTTTACGTTGATTTTTGCCATGAAGCGGCTGAATACTGGGATGTTGTCGGTACGGAATGCGATTACTGCGATTTCTTTTCGTATTCACCTCAGTACGATCAGCTGACAAACGAACAAAAAGCATATTATTTTTGGTGGAGAGAATGTCTTAGAAACGGCTCTTATATAGCCACAAACAGCTGCTATATAAACCTTCTTATGTTTGAGCTGATAAACCTCGAAGGGAAAATAACGCCTTACGATGCACGCGAGCTTATGACAGAGGTCGTCGTGAATTACCGCGATATTTTAAAGGGCACTTTACCAAAATACATTAAGTGGATCTGCGATTTCAGCTTGATACACAAGCTTTCTCCGTCCAAAAAACACTCCCGTTTTTTGGTAAAAAATGCGGTTACGCTCAAAGAGTATTTTGTCAGGGTTCCGCAAAACGATATCCATGGTTGGACGCAGACGCTTCTTACACATTGCTGTTCGTACGATTATAAGTCGAGTAAATTTGCAAAAGGCGATGCTCTCGCACTTTTTGACGAGCACGTTCCCGCGGCTATTTGCAAGGTGGTGGAGTATCTTTCTAAGAATGATAGGATACTTTCAGGGGTGCCGTTCGGTGACTGTAAGGTTACTACAAAAGCATTCGAGGGGGCGATATGCTCAACTCAAAACAGATATACCGTTGAGGTGCACTATTGTTCGTTTTCGCGTTCGCACGAGCTTCGCTTTCTCATAGGCGATGCCGTAAAGCACTGTGAAAACAGAATAAGGACCCACATATTCGTTAAGTCAAAGCTTACTGTGTATTCTTTGCCAAACGATATTCAAGCGGTCATTGACGAATATTTTAATACTTATTTGCCCAAGCGTACCCGACAGACGGTGAAAAAGCAAGAGGTGCAGGCTTATGACGTATTATACGATCTGCCGCACACAGAGCTCGATCTTTCAAATGCCGCAAGGATCGAAAGCGAGTCTTGGGAGACTACCAGAGAGCTTGTAGAAGCTTTTGATGAAGTCCCCGAGCCTGTTGCGTCAGTCGAACAAGCACCGCAGCAAATCGAGACACCGACAGCTTTTGAAGACGAACAGGCTCTTTCAAGTGCGCTCGGTGAGTATTTGGATTGTGTGAGAGCACTTGCTGACAAAGATACTTCAGTTCTTGAAAAGACTTCACGAAAGCTTGCAAGACCCATTGACGCCATTGTTGACACGATAAATCAGATCGCAGTCGAGGTTATCGGCGATATAATTATAGACGGCTATGACGGTGATTATTCTGTCATTGACGATTACAGAGATATGCTCGAATGAAATGGAGATAAATATGAATAACGATGTTAACGTACAAAAAGTACCAAAAAGAATATTGAATACACTCCTTTCCTCACTTGCCGCGGGGGTCGTTCCGAGGACGGGCGCTCCTTACGTTGCGATAGGAAGAAAGGACGAGATTGCAGCACTTCTTTCCGACCTTGAGCAAATAAATGAAGGTGGCGCAACGATGCGTTTCGTTATCGGCAGATACGGAAGCGGAAAGAGCTTTCTTATTCAGCTTATACGCGGATACGCGCTTGAGCGTGATTTTATTACCGCAGATGCCGATCTCTCACCCGAGCGCCGTCTTTACGGAACAGGGGGAAGCGGTGTTGCCACTTACCGAGAGCTTATCAAAAATCTTGCCTCCAAGTCCTCTCCCGACGGCGGTGCTCTCCCTAAGATCATTGCGCGCTGGATAGATATGCTCAAAAGTGAGGTCATGGCAAAGGGAATATCGCCCGATAGCGAGGAGTTTGCTGTGCAGCTGAACGTTGCTGTTGCCGATAAGCTACGTGAGATAGAATTTATGGTGGGTGGCTTTGATTTTGCAAGGGTCATTGCAGAATACTACCGCTCGTTCGTCAATGACGACGATGATAAAAAGAGGGCGTGTCTTTGCTGGCTTCGCGGCGAGTTTACGACCAAGACCGAGGCAAGACAATCTCTCGGCTTTAACGTGTCGGTAATAATCGATGACGATAACTGGTATGACTTTATAAAGCTGTGGGCGGTGCTCGTAAGATTTATGGGATACAGGGGTCTTGTCGTATTTATTGACGAATGTGTAAATCTCTATAAGATAAGCCATCGCGTAAGTAGAGAAAACAATTATGAAAAAATACTTTCTATGTTTAATGACACGCTTCAGGGAAGAGCCTCGGGGCTTGGCATAGTGTTTGGCGGCACTCCACAGTTTCTTGACGATACGAGACGTGGACTTTTTAGCTATGAAGCGCTCAGAAGCAGACTTTGCGACAGTAGATTCCATTCGGAAAAGTACAATAATTTCATCGGTCCCGTTATAAGACTTAAGCGTCTTAGCGACGACGAGCTTTTTGCACTGATATCAAGAATAACAAAGCTTTATTCGCAAAACTACGGTTGTCCCGCACTTGTTACCGAAGAGCAGATGGTACGATTTCTTGAAATGTCGCTCTCGCGTGCGGGGGCTGAAAGTATGGTAACACCTCGTGAGATGCTCCGAGACTATATGACCGTGTTGAACATACTCATACAAAACCCGAACGTTACCTTCGAAGAGGTGGTGTGCGGTATCGAAGCGAGTACTGAAGGCTCGACTGCCGCAACGGAAGTGCCGACGAAAAAGACGGGAGATTTTACGGCAAACGATATTGAATTTTAAGGAGAAAGCGTATGACGGAAGCAGATAGAATATTTATGAAATTTCCCGATTTTATAAGGGAATATATATATTCGCATTCATGGGACAGCCTTCGCGACGTTCAGCTTTTTGCGGCGGATTGTATCTTTAATACCGATAATAATCTTTTGCTCACATCATCGACCGCGAGCGGTAAGACCGAGGCGGCATTTTTTCCTATACTTACCGATATTTACAATGAGACGCCCGAGAGCGTTGCGGTTCTTTATATTGCTCCGCTGAAAAGTCTTATCAATGACCAGTTTTTCAGGATAGAAGAGCTTCTTGATGAGAGCGGAATAAAAGTAACGCATTGGCACGGTGATGTTGCTGCATCGCAAAAGAAGAAGCTTTTGGAGCGTCCCGAGGGGATACTCCAGATAACACCCGAATCACTTGAAGCAATGCTGATAAATCGCTCAAACGATATTCCAAGGCTGTTCTCCCAGCTTAAATACGTGGTCATTGACGAGATACACACTCTTATGGGAAGTGATAGAGGAAATCAGATAATATGTCAGCTTGCTCGTATCGAGCGAAGTATAGGAAGAAGTCCGAGACGTGTAGGGCTTTCCGCGACCATTGGAAATCCGTCTCTTGCCGCTCAGTGGCTGAGCGCAGGAACGCACAGAAAGACCGACATATCCAGCCAACCGTCCGAAAAGATAAGATGGCGTCTCGGTATGGAGCACTTTTATATTCAAAACAGCGAGCTTGACCAAACAAAAAACAAGGATGCCGACAAGGAGAAAGCGGAGCTTGACGCAGGATACGAATATATATACGAGTGTGTGGGAAACACAAAATCTCTTGTGTTCTCGAATTCGCGTGAGGAGACCGAATACGTTTGCGCGACACTCAGGCAGATAGCGAGAAAAAGAGGAGACAAGGACGTCTTTCTTATTCATCATGGCAATCTTTCCGCAGCTTTGCGTGAGGAAGCGGAGATGAAGATGCGCGATGAGGATATTATGGCGGTCACTTGCGCCACTGTGACGATGGAGCTCGGTATAGATATAGGACGACTTGAACGCATCGTTCAGGTCGACGCGCCTAATTCCGTTTCGGCATTTTTGCAAAGGCTCGGCCGTTCGGGCAGACGCGGACAGCCGCCCGAGATGATGATGGTATTCCGCGAAGAAGAGCCCTTGCCAAACGCTCCACTTCCTCAGCTTATTCCGTGGGGACTTGTGAGAGCCATAGCTATCGTACAGCTGTATATAGAGGAACGCTTTATAGAGCCGCCTTCGTGGAAGAAACAGCCATACAGTCTTTTGTTTCATCAAACACTAAGCACGCTTGCCGCTATGGGTGAGCTCAGCGCTGCAAAGCTTGCCGAGATGGTGCTATCGCTGCCGCCATTCAGAGATGTTTCAAAGGAAAGCTATAAGCAGCTGCTTGTATCGATGCTCAACCACGAGCTTTTGGAGATGACGGAAGAGAAGGGGCTTATCGTTGGACTTGCGGCTGAAAGATTGCTCAATAGCTATAAATTTTACGCGGTGTTTAACGACAGCGAGGATTTTACGGTAAGATGTGAGTCCGAGGAGATAGGAACTATCACGACACCTCCTCCCGTAGGCGACCGCTTTGCGCTTGCGGGCAAAGTATGGGAGGTGCTTGAGACAGACGTAGGACGTCGTCTTGTGTACGTCAAGGGCGTTGAGGGCAAGATGGAGATATCTTGGCCGGGTGAGTTTGGAGAGGTCCATACAAAAATACTTGAGCGTATGAGAAGAGTACTTACAGAGGAGACTGTGTATCCTTATCTCAAAGAAAACGCAGTTGAAAGATTGAGAGTCGCGAGAGAGGTAGTAAAGCGCACCGGAATGGGGGAGAAAAATCTCGTCCATCTTGGCGGATATACCTACTGTCTGTTTCCGTGGCTGGGTACTCGCTCTTTCAGGACTATGCGAAAAATGATAAGCGCGATAGCTCCAACGCTTGGAATCTCAGGTATGGATTTTGAAGGTTGCTATTATATGACCTTTAGAATGGAAAAGTCGGACGAGAATGGATTTATAAGAGCAATGAAAGCTTATTTTGGCAATAACGTTCCGAATCCACTGTCGCTTGTAAGTCCAAAGGAGTTGCCGTCCTTTGAAAAGTACGATGAGTACGTTCCCGGAGAGCTTTTGCGCCTTGCGTACGCTGCTGACAGGCTCAATGCCGAGGAAGCTTGTGAAAGATTGAGACAATTTAAGTAGATTTAAGCAATTTAAAGGCGAAAAGCGCAAAAAAATATAAAAATTCTATTGACAAATCAACAAAAATGGAGTATTATACTAATATGCGTTGAAGAGGAGCGGAGTGTATGGGCGCTTCAGAGAGCCGTTGTTTGGTGCGAAACGGTAGCATCCCCGTAGATTCTAAATCACCTCGGAGCTCACCGATGAGAGTTCGGTCTCGAACAGGTAGAACGGTGCGTATTCCTGCGTTAAAGGGTAACGTATATTTGTACGTGAGTGGTCGAAAGACAAAAAGAGTGGTACCGCGAAAGTTTTTTACCTTCGTCTCTTTGATTATAGGAGACGAAGGTTTATTTTTTGAATGTGAGGTTTATTGAAATGTTGACACTTGACAAGGTTTATCATGCGGCGTTTGTACTTAAGGACGTGGTCAGAGAGACTTCTCTTATTCCGTCACCCAAGATAAGCAAGAAGAATAACGTTTTCCTCAAGACGGAGAACTTGCAGGTAACGGGTTCTTTTAAGGTAAGAGGCGCTGGATATATGATATCTCAGCTTACCGATGAGGAAAAGGCAAGGGGAGTTATCGCGTGCTCCGCGGGCAACCACGCCCAGGGGGTTGCGCTTGCTTCTCAGAAGTATGGCATAAAGTCTATTATTTGCTTGCCCGACGGTGCGCCTATATCGAAGGTCGAGGCAACAAAGAGCTATGGCGCGGAAGTGGTTATGGTAAAGGGCGTTTACGATGATGCCTACAAGCACGCGCTCAAGCTTCGTGATGAGATGGGATATACCTTCGTTCATCCGTTTGATGACGATAACGTTATCGCTGGTCAGGGAACGATAGGGCTTGAAATACTCAATGAGATGAAGAATATCGACGCAGTCGTAGTGCCGATAGGCGGTGGCGGACTTATCTCGGGTATCGCTTATGTTGTAAAGCATCTTAATCCTAACGTCAAGGTGTACGGTGTTCAGGCGGCGGGAGCGCCGAGTATGTTCAACTCCGTAAAGGACGGAAAGATAGAAAGACTTAAATCGGTATCGACCATCGCCGACGGTATTGCTGTAAAAGAACCAGGGGCTAACACTTTCGAGCTTTGCTCCAAGTACGTTGACGAGATATTTACGGTTACCGAGGACGAGATCTCATCCGCTATTCTTGCGCTTATCGAGCAGCATAAAATGATAGCTGAGGGCGCAGGTGCTGTTTCGGTTGCTGCCGTTATGGCTGACAAGATACCTATGGAGGGTAAGAACGTTGTCTGCGTTATATCGGGCGGTAACATCGACGTTACCATTCTTTCCCGTGTTATTGAGCGCGGACTTCTCAACTCTGGTAGGACTTGTAACCTTTGTATCGAGCTTATGGATAAGCCCGGTCAGCTCCAGACGGTTTCGACCATCATTGCGGCTCTTGGCGCAAATGTTATATCCGTTCACCATGAGAGAGCAAGCGAGACAGCTGATATCAACGGTTGCTTCCTGCGTCTTGTTCTTGAGACGAGAAATTACGAGCATATTGAAAAGATAAGAGGAGCGCTTGTTGAAGAGGGCTTCAGACTTGTTGACTAAAAGGAGATACGTTATGGAAAAGATTTACACTAAAAACGCACCCGACGCAATAGGACCTTATACGCAGGCGATCAAGGCTGGCGGTTTTGTTTTTACATCGGGACAGATAGCTATCAACCCCACGAGCGGCGCTGTCGAAGCGACAACGATCGAAGGTCAGACCGAGCAGGTGTGCAAGAATCTTTGTGCGGTCCTTGAGGCTGCGGGAACGTCGATAGATAAGGCTGTAAAGACGGTTTGCTTCCTTTCCGATATGGTGGATTTTGCGGCATTTAACGAGGTTTACGGCAAGTATTTTACTTCAAAGCCCGCACGTTCTTGCGTTGCGGCAAAGCAGTTACCGAAAAACGTTCTCGTTGAGGTTGAGGTTATCGCGGAGCTTTGATTATATAATATATTTTGTATTCATCGTTATGATGCCACAAAAAATAATAATAGTTTTTTGAAATTTGTGTAAAATACATCAAAATATAAAAGATTTTGCATTTCCCTTGACAAAGGTATCTTTTCGTGATAAAATTACTACAATATTTTTTAATGAACTTTAAGGCGTTTAAAGGGAATCAGTAGTGTGTACAGCGTTTGCAGAAAGCCGATGGATGATGTGAATCGGTAGCGTGAGCATATGAAACTCCTCCCCGAGCTTCCGCTTGAAGACCGATTGTCGGTTGTGTAGGCGCGGACGGTGTGTCTCCGTTATCTTGGACAGTCGCACTATTGGGTGGGACATGAGTGGCATTATTGCAATAAGAGTGGTACCGCAGAGAGTTTTTGACCTTTGTCTCTTTAAACGTAGAGATAAAGGTCTTTTTTGATAATTTTACAAAATACATACATAAAAAGGAGTTACAATGATTTTAAACGGTTCGGAAATACTCGTAAACGTTTTGCTCGAGCAGGGCGTTGATACCGTATTCGGTTATCCCGGAGGAGCGGTGTTGAACATTTACGATGCGCTTTATAAATACAGCGACAAGATCCATCACACAATGACTGCTCACGAGCAGGGCGCAGCGCACGCCGCTGACGGATATGCGAGATCAACGGGAAAAACCGGAGTGGTTATTGCTACAAGCGGCCCAGGTGCTACCAACCTTGTTACGGGTATAGCAACAGCATATATGGACAGCGTTCCTCTCGTTGCCATAACGGGTAACGTATCCACGCCTCTTATTGGATGCGATAGCTTCCAGGAGGTTTACATAGCAGGTATTACGATGCCTATCACAAAGCATAACTTCGTTGTCAGAAAGGTCGAAGACCTTGCCGATACTGTTCGTGAAGCATTCAGGATAGCTGCAAGCGGACGTCCGGGTCCCGTGCTTATAGATATTCCTAAGGACGTGACAGCAAATAAGACAACGTACGTTCCCATGCCCGCTGTCGAGATCCCCGCAAAGGACAAGATAGTCGGTGACATTGAGGAGATAGCTGATCTTATAAACAGATCAGAGCGTCCGTTCATATACTTTGGTGGCGGTGTACGTATATCCGAGGCATCTGATGAGCTTAGAGCTCTTATCAATACAGCTGACATCCCCGCGGCATATACGCTTATGGCGGCAGGCGTTCTCGGCTATGGAGAAAAGAACAATCTCGGTCTTATGGGAATGCACGGCTGTTATTCTGCAAACTGTGCGGCAAACAGAGCTGACGTTATGATAGCGATCGGTACGCGTTTTAGTGACCGTGTTGCACTTAACACCGAAAAGTTCGGTCATAATGCAAAGATAGTTCACATCGATATAGATCCGGGTGAGATAGGTAAGAACGTTACCGCAGATTACAGTATTGTCGGCGACGTTAAGAGGGTATTGACCGAGCTGATGAAGCACATAAAGCCCGCGAAGCACGATGCGTGGTCGGCACAGATATCCGAGTGGAAAAAGGACGATTATGTTCCCACCGACAGTGATACTGAGCTTAAGCCACACTACGTTATCGGCAAGGCTTGTGAGATAGCAGGCGAGGATGCTATATACGTAACCGATGTCGGTCAGCATCAGATGTGGGCGGCGCAGTTTATTCACCACGTTCACCCCAAGAACTTTTTGACAAGTGGCGGTCTCGGTACTATGGGTTACGGTTACGGAGCTGCTCTCGGCGCGCAGACAGCGCATCCCGACAAGCCGGTAATTCACTTTACAAGTGACGGCTCGTTCCATATGAATATGAATGAGGTGTGCACGGCAGTAAGCTATAAGCTTCCCGTAATTACCGTTATACTTAATAATGCTGTTCTCGGTATGGTAAGACAGTGGCAGGGCGTGTTCTACGGACGCAGATTTGCATCAAGTGAGCCTGAGCGCGTAACCGATTACGTAAAGGTAGTAGAAGGATTTGGCGGCAAGGGCTTCCACTGTGAAACTCCCGCTGAGTTTGAGGCTGCTATGAGAGAGGCTGTAAAGTCTTGCGGACCTGTATGGATCGAATGTGTTATCGACCGTGAAGAAAAGGTACTTCCCATGATACCCGCAGGCGGTACGGTACACGATACCATATTCAAGTAAGGAGGAAGACTGATGAAAAAGCAATGCATGGTGCTTCTCGTTGAAAACAACGCGGGTGTTCTTGCAAGAGTAAGTTCACTTTTTATGCAGAGAGGCTTTAATATTGATTCGCTGACTGTTTCCTCTACGGAAAATCCTCGTATTTCGAGAATAACTATCATGACAACGGGTGACCAAAAGAACTTCAGTCAGATAATGAAGCAGACGGCAAAGCTCGTTGAAACAAAGATGATATTCTCGGTCGAGCCTACGTTCAGCATCATACAAGAGCTTTTGCTCGTTAAGGTGTCAACGCAAAACGCCGATACGGACAAGCTCATTGAGATAATCAAAAAGTTCGGCGCGAGTGCCGTTGATATTACATCTGGTTGCCTTATCGCGGAACTTGCGGCATCTTCTCAGATCATCGACGATTTCCTTGATGCCATCTCGGAGTTCAAGATGATAGAGATGTGTCGTTCGGGCGCGATAGCAATGGAACGCGGCGACGTTACGTATGATTTAAATTAACCGTATAGCGGCTATTTGAAATAATTAAAATTTTTTAAAGGAGATTAAAAAAATGATCACCAAGTACTATGATTCGGATTGTAACATTTCCTTGCTCGACGGCAAGACCATAGCAGTTATCGGCTTTGGTAGCCAGGGACACGCGCACTCCATGAACCTCGCTGAGAGCGGCTGCAACGTTGTAGTCGGACTTCGCAAGGGAAGCGGACATTGGCAGAAGGCTGCTGACTTCGCTGCTACTCATTCCAACTTCAAGGTTATGGAAGTTGAGGACGCTGCTAAGGCTGCTGACATCGTTATGATGCTCGTTCCCGATGAGCTCGCTGCTGATATTTACAACAAGCAGGTAGCTCCTTACATGAAGGACGGCGACGTTCTTATGTTCGCTCACGGCTTCAATATCCACTTCAACTTTATTCAGCCCGCTAAGAACATTGACGTTATTATGGTAGCTCCCAAGGGCCCCGGACACACAGTAAGAAGCCAGTATCAGGAGGGTAAGGGAGTACCCAGCCTGATCGCTATCCATCAGGACTACACTGGCAAGGCTAAGGAATATGCTCTTGCATATGCTTCTGGTATCGGTGCAGGCAGAGCAGGTATTCTTGAGACAAGCTTCAGAGAAGAGACTGAGACCGACCTCTTCGGTGAGCAGGCAGTTCTTTGCGGCGGTGTTACAGAGCTTATGAAGGCAGGCTTTGACACTCTCGTTGAGGCAGGCTACGAGCCCGAGATGGCTTACTTTGAGTGTATCCACGAGATGAAGCTTATCGTTGACCTTATCAACAACGGCGGCTTCGCAATGATGAGATACTCTATATCCAACACCGCTGAGTACGGTGACTACAGAACAGGTAAGAGACTTATCACCGAGGAGACACGTAAGGAGATGAAGAAGGTTCTTGAGGAGATCCAGAACGGTACTTTCGCTTCCGAGTTTATGCAGGAGTTCTCCGCAGGAAGAAAGGCTAAATTCCTTGCAACTCGTCGCAAGGAGAGCGAGCATCAGCTTGAGCAGACGGGCGCAGAGCTTCGTCAGATGATGAGCTGGCTCAAGAAGTAATTTAGATAATTACGCATTATCGGGAAACTCCCATGCGGAGTTTCCCGAGTAAAGAAAAGGAGGTAGGGTCATGTTGCTTGCAGTTGAGATCGATAATTCCGAAATAAGCTTTGGATTGTTTGATAAGCACGACGTTGATATGCTTGTTGACAGCTTCAAGATATCGGCCGACCTTGAAAGGACCTCCGATGAATACGCTTTTTGGATAAACGGTCTGCTTGGCTATAACGGAATTTCACGGACTGATATCGATGCTTGCATTTTGTCTTCCGTTGTTCCGCAGCTTACAGATACTTTGACGCTTGCAGTGAAAAAGCTTGCGGACGTCAGCGTTATGGCGGTTGGAAAGGGAACTAAGACCGGCTTCCCGATAAAGATAGATAATCCAGCCGACCTCGGTGCTGACCTTGTCGCAAACGCAGCGGCAGTTATCGATATAAAATCAAAGGAAAACACAAAAAAGTTGCCGTGTGTCATTATTGATATGGGCGCGGCTACGACAGTATTTGCCGTAAATGCTAACGGTGAATATATAGGCGGAAGTATTATGGCAGGCGTAGGGCTCTCTCTCAAAGCTCTTCACGGCGGAACTGCTCTGCTTCCCACTGTTTCTCCCGCAGCTCCTACGAGAGCTATCGGCAGAAATTCACAAGAGAGTGTCAGATCTGGCGTTGTTCTTGGCAACGCTATGATGATCGACGGATTTATTTCAAAATTTGCGCAAGAGATGAAGGCAGATGACGGCATAGAGGTGTTCGTCACGGGCGAATATGCCGAAACGGTCATATCTTCTTGCACACACAAAATGCGATATATTCCCGAGCTTACGCTAAGGGGGCTTTGTTGCATTTACAATAACAACGTTAAAGCTTGATAATAACGGCTCGTGCCGATTATTATAAATTTTATTGCACTGTACCGCGTCGTCGGACGGTAGCCATGGGTGTAAGTCCCAAAGGAGAATTTTATATGTTTACTCAGCTTTTTAAAGACAGCACGTTTGGCTGTACTTTGGTTTAAGGAGGGTAAGAAAATGCCAGTTAACAGAAATCAAAAGGTACTGAGAATGGTCGAAATGGCAATGCTTTTAGCACTTGTCATAGTTCTTCAATTACTTGGCGGCGCTATCAAAGTTCCGTTTTTACCTTTTTCTTTTTCACTTGTTTTAGTTCCTATCGTCATAGGCTCGATAGTGCTCGGTTGTTATCACGGTGCAGTCTTGGGTGCGGCTTTTGGAATAGTTGTGGTTATTCAGTGCGTAACGGGCATTGACGCAGGTGGCTTTATACTTTGGGGCATCAATCCGATACTTACGGCGCTTATTTGCATCGTTAAGGGCGCTGCGGCAGGATTTGTTCCGGGTATAATATATAAAGCACTTACAAAAAACAGCAACGACAACAAGAAAAAAGAGATCGTTGCAGCCGTGTTGGCAGCGGCTTCCGCTCCTATCATTAATACGGGACTGTTCCTTATAGGTCTTTCGCTATTTTTCTATGATACGCTTGTCGCTTGGGCAGGTGGTACACAGGTTCTCGCTTATGTATTTACGGGACTTGTAGGTATCAATTTTATTGTTGAGTTAATTATTAATATAGTCCTTGCTCCCGTAATATCCTCGGTAGTAAAGGCAGTAACAAAATAATCTTAATTAAAACAGAGAGGTCAAATTATGTCACTTCGTTCCGATAACGTAACAAAGGGTGCTGAAAGAGCACCGAACAGAAGCTTGTTTTATGCTATGGGCTACACAAAAGAGGAGCTTGAACGCCCACTTATCGGTGTTGTCAGCGCGCACAGCGAGATAGTCCCCGGACATATCCATCTTGATAAGATCGCGGAGGCGGTCAAGGCGGGTATCAGAATGGCGGGAGGTACACCCGTGCTTATTCCCGCTATAGGTGTTTGTGACGGTATCGCTATGGGACACATCGGAATGAAGTATTCGCTCGCGAGCCGTGAGCTTATATGCGATAGCGTTGAGACGATGACCATGGCGCATCAGCTCGACGGACTCGTGCTCGTTCCCAACTGCGACAAGATAGTTCCCGGTATGGTAATGGCGGCGGTAAGAATGAACGTTCCCGCGGTCGTTTGCAGCGGCGGACCTATGCTCGCTGGTACTTATGACGGCGACGAGGTCAGCCTCTCGAAGATGTTCGAGGCAGTCGGCGCATACAAGGCGGGCATTATCGACGAGTGCAAGCTTGAAGAATGTGAGCAGGGTGTTTGTCCCGGATGCGGAAGCTGCGCAGGTATGTATACCGCGAACAGCATGAACTGTCTTTGCGAAGCGGTTGGTATCGCACTACCCGGAAACGGTACTATACCCGCTGTAAGCAACAAGAGAGTTATACTTGCTAAGCACGCAGGTATGGCTATTATGGAGCTTGTAAGAAAGAACATCTGCGCACGCGATATAATCAATGAAAAGTCTATTCGCAACGCACTTGCTTGCGATATGGCGCTCGGATGCAGCTCCAATAGCGTGCTTCATCTTCTCGCTATCGCGAATGAGGCGGGTGTTGAGCTCGATCTCAATCTCTTTAACGAGATGAGTGAGAGAGTTCCCAATCTCTGTCACCTCGCTCCCGCAGGTCCTACGCATATGCAGGACCTCGACGCGGCAGGCGGTATTCCCGCCGTTCAGGCAGAGCTTGTAAAGAAGGGACTTCTTGACACCTCCGCTCTTACCGTTACGGGTAAGACTCTCGGTGAAAACATCGAGGGCGCATACATAAAGAACGAGGGCTCTATCAGACACATTGAAGATCCGTACAGCCAGACGGGCGGTATCCAGATACTCTGGGGTAATATCGCGCAGAACGGCTGTGTTGTTAAGAGAAGCGCGGTCGCTCCCGAGATGCTTAAGCACAGCGGACGCGCAAGAGTATTTAACAGCGAAGATGAAGCTATTGCGGCTATTTATTCAGGCAAGATAGTTGACGGTGACGTCGTAGTTATCAGATATGAGGGTCCCAAGGGTGGTCCCGGTATGAGAGAGATGCTCAATCCCACAAGTGCTCTTGCGGGAATGAAGCTTGATAAGACAGTCGCTCTTATTACTGACGGACGTTTCTCGGGTGCTTCCCGCGGTGCTTCTATCGGTCACGTTTCTCCCGAGGCTGCCGATGGCGGTAATATCGCACTTATAGAGGAGGGAGATATCATTGATATCGACATTCCCGGTGCATCTATCAACGTTCTCGTCAGTGATGAGGTGCTCGCCCAAAGACGCGCTAAATACGTAGCTCCTGAGCCAAATATCAAGACGGGCTGGCTTGCAAGATACGCAAGACTTGTCAGTGGCGCTGACAAGGGTGCTGTAATGAAGTAATTTATCGAAGGAACAGAAAAATATGAATAACGCAATAAAATACACAAGACAGTATTTTCCCGCTCCCGCTACTAAGGCAAAGTGGGCACAGAAGAACTACATAAAAGAGCCGCCTATATGGTGCTCGGTTGACCTCAGAGACGGTAACCAGGCTCTCATTATTCCTATGAGCCTTGAAGAAAAGCTTGACTTCTTCAAGCTTCTCGTAAAAATCGGCTTTAAGGAGATAGAGGTTGGATTTCCCGCGGCTTCCGAGACAGAGTATAAATTCTTGCGTACTCTTATCGAGGAAGATCTTATCCCCGATGACGTCACGGTTCAGGTGCTCACACAGTCAAGAGAGCACATAATAAAGAAGACCTTTGAAAGTCTTAAGGGCGCAAAGAACGCAATCGTTCACCTCTACAACTCTACTTCCGTGGCTCAGAGAGAGCAGGTATTTAAGAAGTCAAAGCAGGAGATAATCGACATTGCTGTTGAGGGCGCTAAGCTTTTCAATAAGTATAGCGAGGAAATGGGTGTGAATTACAGATATGAGTATTCTCCCGAGTCCTTTACGGGTACAGAGCCCGAGTTTGCGCTTGAGATATGCAATGCTGTTCTTGATGTGTGGAAGCCCACACCCGAGAAAAAGGTTATAATCAATCTGCCCGTAACCGTTCAGGTATCGATGCCTCACGTTTACGCAAATCAGGTTGAATATATGAATGATAACCTTAAGTACAGAGAGAACGTTATAATATCTCTCCACCCCCACAACGACAGAGGCTGCGCTGTTGCGGATTCCGAGATGGGTCTGCTTGCAGGCGGTGACAGAATTGAGGGAACGCTTTTTGGTAACGGAGAGAGAACAGGTAACGCAGATATAGTTACTTTGGCACTCAATATGTTCGCTCAGGGCGTAGATCCTAAGCTTGATTTCTCGAATATGCCGGAGGTTACCGAGCTTTACGAGAGAGTTACGAGAATGTCCGTTTATGATAGAACTCCTTACGCAGGAAAGCTTGTGTTTGCCGCATTCTCGGGCTCACATCAGGACGCTATCGCAAAGGGTATGAAGTGGAGAGAGGACCATACTTGCCGCTATTGGACGGTACCTTATCTTCCTATCGACCCCAAGGACGTCGGAAGAGAATACGAGACGGACGTTATCCGTATCAATTCTCAGTCTGGCAAGGGAGGTATCGGTTATCTGCTTGAGCATAACTTCGGTTACGTTCTTCCTCCCAAGATGCGCGAGGTGGTCGGATATACAGTCAAGGGTTACTCAGACCGTTCTCACAAGGAGCTTTCTCCCACAGAGGTGCTTGAAATATTTGAGAAGGAATATGTCGGCATAAATACTCCTGTTGAGCTTGTGGATTATCACTTTGTACGTAAGAGCGATTCTATGAAAGCTATCGTTACCATAAATCACGGCGGTGAGACTTATGACATATCCGCTGACGGTAACGGACACCTTGACGCAGTCAGCAATGCGATCAAAAAACAGTTTGACATCGACTTTACAAATCTCACATATACCGAGCACGCGCTCTCGGTCGGCTCTTCTTCAAAGGCTGTGACATACGTAAGTATCACCTTTGACGACGGAAAGACAGTTTGGGGAGCAGGCGTACATGACGATATTATCGCGTCTTCCATATGCGCTCTTATGTGTGCTGTAAACAAGAAATTATCAGTCAATTAACCCGTTGGAGGAAATACGTATGGGAATGACAATGACACAAAAAATATTGGCAGCTCACGCGGGGCTTGACAGCGTAAGAGCGGGTCAGCTTATCATGGCAAAGCTTGATCTTGTTCTCGGAAACGATATCACCTCTCCCGTAGCTATCAATGAGTTCAACAAAAACGGCTTTAACGAAGTCTTTGATAAGAACAAGATAGCCCTTGTTATGGACCACTTTGTTCCCAATAAGGATATCAAGGCAGCTCAGCAGTGCAAGCAATGCCGTATGTTTGCGAAAAGCTTTGATATAACTAATTACTTTGATGTTGGCGATATGGGTATCGAGCACGCGCTGCTCCCCGAGAAGGGACTTGTTGGTCCCGGTGAGTGCGTTATCGGTGCTGACTCACATACCTGTACTTACGGCGCTCTCGGAGCGTTTTCAACGGGTGTTGGTAGTACGGATATGGCGGCCGGAATGGCAACGGGCGAAGCTTGGTTCAAGGTGCCTTCCGCTATAAAATTCGAGCTTAAGGGTAAGCTTGATCCCCTTGTCTCGGGTAAGGACGTTATACTCCATATTATCGGTATGATAGGAGTTGACGGCGCACTTTACCGCTCAATGGAGTTTACAGGTGAGGGACTTGCTTCCTTGTCGATGGACGATAGACTTTGTATGGCAAATATGGCTATCGAGGCAGGAGCTAAGAACGGTATATTTGAAGTTGACGACGTAACCCTTGAATATGTAAAGGGAAGAGTTAACAGAGAATTCAAGGTATATAAGGCTGACGCAGACGCTGAGTATGATGAGACGTACGTAATCGACCTTAGCGCTATCGAGCCTACCGTTGCTTGTCCTCATCTTCCCGAAAACACAAAGAACGCTCGCGAGCTCGCGGACATAGTACCCGATCAGGTCGTTATCGGTTCTTGTACAAACGGAAGACTTTCCGATATGAAGGCTGCGGCTGAAATATTTGCAGGTAAGCACGTTGCAAAGGGTGTAAGATGCATCATCATTCCCGCAACTCAGACCATATATAAGGAGTCCATAAAGCTTGGCTATATTGATACGTTTATCGATGCGGGATGTGTCGTTTCCACTCCTACGTGCGGTCCTTGTCTTGGCGGATATATGGGTATTCTTGCTGAGGACGAGATAGCGGTTGCGACAACAAATAGAAATTTTGTCGGCCGTATGGGTCATGTTACCTCTAAGATATATCTCGCAAGCCCCGAGGTCGCGGCTGCGAGCGCCGTCGCGGGCAGAATTTGCGACCCCAGAGACTTGAAGTAAGGAGAGTAAGCTATGAACGCAAAAGGATATGTACATAAGTATGGCGATAACGTTGATACCGACGTTATCATTCCCGCACGTTACCTTAATACTGCGGATCATAAGGAGCTTGCGTCTCACTGTATGGAGGATATCGACAAGGACTTTACCAAGAAGGTAAAGAACGGCGATATAATGGTTGGAGGAGCAAACTTCGGTTGCGGTTCTTCACGTGAACACGCTCCCATAGCTATTAAAAATTCGGGTATCTCTTGCGTTATCGCAAAGACCTTCGCAAGAATATTCTTCAGAAATTCCATAAATATCGGTCTTGCAATTCTCGAATGTCCCGAAGCGAGCGAAAAAATAGCTAACGGTGACGACGTTTCCGTTGATTTTGATACGGGAATAATTACAAATCACACTAAAAACGAGACCTATCAGGCAGAGCCTTTTCCCGACTTCGTAAAGGAAATAATCAAGGCTGACGGTCTTATGAATTCTATTGGAAAGAAGTGATATATAATGGTTAAGAATATTACGGTCCTTAAGGGTGACGGCATAGGTCCCGAGATAGTCGACCAAGCTATTAAGGTACTTGACGTTGTTTGTGAGAAATACGGTCACAAGTTTAATTATACCGAGGTCGATATCGGTGGATGCAGCATTGATAAATACGGCGTTCCGATAACCGATGAGGGTATGTCAAAGTGTAAGGCGGCGGATAGTGTTTTGCTTGGTGCTGTCGGCGGTCCTAAGTGGGATAACGTTGATCCCTCTGTGAGACCAGAAAAGGCTCTTCTTGCGGTGAGAAGTGAGCTTGGTCTTTTTGCTAATCTCCGTCCCACAAAGCTTTTCTCACAGCTTGCGGACGCATCTCCCCTCAAGCCTTCTATCGTAGGCAACGGAATCGATCTTATGATCGTTCGTGAGCTTACGGGTGGTATCTACTTCGGAAAGAGAAGAACCGAGGTGGTTGATGGCGAAAAGGTCGCTACCGATGAGATGACTTACAGTGAGCACGAGATCGAGAGGATCGGTCGTGTAGCTTTTGAAAGCGCAAGAAAGAGAAGCGGACGCGTCGCGTCTGTCGATAAGGCAAACGTTCTTGATTCCTCGAGACTTTGGAGAGCCGTTATGCATAAGCTCGCAGAAGAGTACAGCGACGTGGAGTATTCCGATATTCTCGTTGATAATACAGCTATGCAGCTTATAAAGAATCCGTCACAGTTTGACGTTATCGTTACCGAGAATATGTTCGGTGATATTCTTTCCGACGAGGCAAGTATGCTCACGGGGTCTATTGGTATGATGCCCTCAGCAAGCCTTTCCTCTACAACGCTCGGTATGTATGAGCCCATTCACGGCTCTGCTCCCGATATTGCGGGCATGGATATAGCAAATCCCATCGGAACTATAATGTCAGCTGCAATGATGCTTCGTTACTCCTTTGATATGGCAGAGGAAGCTGATGCTATCGAAAACGCTGTAAATAAGGCTCTTGATGACGGATACCGCACCGCCGATATATACAAAGACGGATTTATGAAGGTTGGTTGCTCCGAGATGGGAACAATTATTGCCTCCAATATATAATTTTTATGTATTTGAAAGGAAATAATTAAGATGCTTAACATTAAATACGATCTGGTTGCAGAAAGAAAAGCTAAACCCGACTGGAATAACCTCGGATTTGGTAAATATTTTACCGATCATATGTTTATTATGGATTATGATAAGGGAATGGGCTGGCATGACGCGAGAATAATTCCTTACCAGAATCTTTCTCTTGATCCTGCCTGCATGGTGTTCCACTATGCTCAGGAGATGTTTGAAGGACTTAAGGCTTACAGAACACCCGTCGGTGATATACAGCTTTTCAGACCCGACAAGAATATTGAGCGCATGAACAACACAAACACACGTCTTTGCATACCTCATCTTGAGCCCTCCGACGTTCTTGATGCTATTAAGGCGCTTGTGAGCGTTGAGAAGGATTGGGTGCCCGTGCTTGACGGAACATCGCTCTATATCCGTCCTTTTATAATTGCAACGGACGTTCATATCGGTGTTCATCCTTCACACAGCTATAAGTTCATAATCATTCTCAGCCCCGTTGGCTCTTATTATCCCGAGGGAATCAAGCCCGTAAAGATATTTGTTGAGAGAGAATACGTAAGAGCTGTAAAGGGCGGTACGGGATTCGCTAAAGTTGGCGGTAACTACGCTTGCTCCCTTATCGGTCAGGAAAAGGCAGAGAAGCTTGGATATTCTCAGGTGCTTTGGCTTGACGGTATTGAGCACAAGTACATCGACGAGGTCGGTGCTATGAACGTGTTCTTTGTTATAGACGGTACAGTTGTAACTCCCGCGCTGGAGGAGGGAAATATTCTTCCCGGTGTAACGCGTGACTCTTGTATAAAGCTTCTTCGATCTCTCGGATATAAGGTAGAAGAGCGTAAGCTCGCGCTTGAAGAGGTTATTGACGCGTACAATAACGGCAAGCTCGACGAGGCGTTTGGAACGGGTACGGCGGCAGTCGTATCGCCTATGGGACTTCTCGATACGGGTGACCTTAAGATGATTATTAATAACGGAGAGATCGGATCTGTCGCTCAAAAGCTCTACGATACTCTTACGGGTATTCAGTGGGGTAAGATAGCCGATGACTTTGGTTGGACTGTAAAGGTTGACTAAAACTGTTAATACCGCAGGCACATAAATTGTGTCTGCGGTATCGGTGCGTAAATGAGAATACATATTAATGTATAATATGCAAATCTATTTCTAAGTCGAATTTAGAAACTCTCAAGGATTTTCGATGCATGCGTTGTGCATATGTATTGCATAATATGCATTGTTGTGCATAATGCTCATTATGAGCGGAAAATCTTGTCAAAATATCGTTGTTCGGCGTATTGACATATGCTTTTATATGGTGTATAATATACGGGAAAGAACGCGATGCATATATTTTATGCGTAAATAATGAATAAAAATGCCGCTTGCGGCGTGGAGGTCAATATGGATAAGAAGAACATTAAAAAGGTTGTTTTGGCGTATTCGGGCGGACTTGATACTTCAATCATAATTCCGTGGCTTAAGGAGAACTACAACAACTGTGAGGTTATTGCTGTTAGCGGAAACGTCGGTCAGAGCGATGAGCTTGAGGGCCTTGAGGAAAAGGCTATTAAGACCGGTGCTTCTAAAATATACGTTGAGGACCTTACCGAGGAATTCGTTGACGATTACGTAATTCCCACAATGATGGCAGGAGCTAAGTATGAGGAGTATCTTCTCGGTACGTCCTTTGCTCGTCCCGTTATTGCTAAGCGTATCGTTGAAATAGCAAAGGCTGAGGGAGCTGATGCTATTTGTCACGGCTGTACGGGTAAGGGTAACGACCAGGTACGTTTTGAGCTTACTATCAAGGCTTTCGCTCCTGATATGCCCATTATCGCTCCTTGGCGTGAGTGGAACATCAAGTCCCGTGAGGAGGAGATCGAGTATGCCGAGGCACACAACGTTCCTCTTAAGATAAACCGCGAGACTAACTATTCAAAGGATAAGAACCTCTGGCACCTTAGCCACGAGGGCCTTGATCTTGAGGATGCGGGCAATGAGCCTCTTTATGAGAAGGAAGGCTTCCTTGAGATGGGCGTTTCTCCCATTCAGGCTCCCGACGCTCCTACGTACATCACACTTGATTTTGAGCAGGGCCGTCCCGTAGCATTCAACGGCGAGAAGATGAGTGCAAAGGATATCATCCTCAACCTCAATAAGGTTGGCGGTGAGAACGGTATCGGACTTCTTGATATCGTTGAAAACCGTTTGGTAGGTATGAAGTGTCGTGGTGTATATGAGACTCCCGGTGGAGAGATCCTTTACGCAGCACACAACTATCTTGAGACACTTTGTCTCGATAAGTACACCGCTCATAAGAAGCAGGAGCTTGCTATCACGTTTGCTGATCTTGTTTACAACGGTCAGTGGTTCACACCTCTTCGTGAGGCTCTTTCCGCATTCGTTGATAAGACACAGGAGAACGTAACGGGTAAGGTAAGACTCAAGCTCTACAAGGGCAATATCATCAAGGCCGGCGCTTGGAGTGACTATTCGCTCTACTCCGAGGAGATCGCTACCTTCGGTGAGGACAACGTTTACAACCAGGCTGATTCCGCAGGATTTATCAACCTCTTCGGTCTGCCGATAAAGGTTCAGGCTCAGGTAAACGCAAAGAACAATAAGAATAACTAAGGAGCACACGATTGCCTGGCATCCCGTTTTTAGGGGTGGCGGGCAACACGTGTATAAATAGACATGGAAAAAATGTGGGCAGGAAGGTTTGCCAAGGCACTTGACAGTAAGGCAGACGACTTCAATTCATCGATAAGATTTGACTGTAAGATGTACCGTCAGGATATTGAGGGTTCTATTGCGCATGCCAATATGTTGGCAAAGCAGGGGATCATCTCAGCTTCTGACTGCGTGAGCATTGTCGAGGGGCTTGGCGGTATACTTGATGATATAGAGAGCGGCGCACTCGCTTTTGATATGGGCTGCGAGGACATACATATGTTCGTTGAGGCGGAGCTTACTAAGCGAATAGGCGACGCAGGAAAGAGACTTCACACGGCGAGAAGCAGAAACGATCAGGTCGCGCTTGACGTTCGTATGTATCTTCGCCAAAGAGCGAGTGATATACGCACTCTGCTCGTGGCACTCGTTGGTGAGATCACGGATAAGGCTGAAGAGAACAAGGCAGTCATCGTTCCCGGATATACGCATCTTCAGCGCGCTCAGCCGATAACGTTCGGACATCACCTTATGGCATATTCTATGATGCTTTTGCGCGATATTTCAAGACTTGACGACGCTGTCAAGAGAATGAACTATTCTCCTATCGGTTCTTGTGCTTTAGCAGGAACAACGTACGATACCGACAGAAGATATGAGGCTGAAAATCTCGGCTTTGACGGCATCACCCTCAACAGTATTGACGGTGTTTCGGATAGAGACTTTTGTCTTGAGCTGATGAGTACTTTTTCAATAATTATGATGCACCTCTCTAGACTTTCCGAGGAGATAATTCTTTGGTCGAGCTGGGAGTTCAAATACATTGAGCTTGACGATGCATATACCACAGGCTCGTCTATTATGCCTCAGAAGAAGAACTCCGATATGGCTGAGCTTGTAAGAGGAAAGACGGGAAGAGTATACGGAGATCTGCTTGCACTTCTGACAACGCTTAAGGGCTTGCCTCTCGCATACAACAAGGATATGCAGGAGGATAAGGAGGCTGTCTTTGATGCGGTCGAGACTGTTGAGATGTGTCTCGATATATTCGCACCTATGATTAGGACCATGCGTGTAAAGGCGGACAATATGTACCGTGCCGCACAGGAAGGCTTTATCAACGCGACCGACCTTGCTGATTATCTCACAAAGAAAGGAATGCCTTTCAGATCCGCTTACAAAATAGTCGGTCAGCTGGTAGCGGAGTGTATAGATAAGAAATGTGTGCTCGATAATCTGCCGCTTGATGCTTACAAAGCACACAGTGAGCTTTTTGAGGACGACCTCTACAACGAGATATCTCTTGAAACCTGTGTGGCTAAGAGAATATCCGAGGGCGGAACTTCGGTAGCTTCGGTTGAGATGCAGATAGCATACGTCAGAGAGGAACTGAAAAAATGACAAAAGTATTTATTGACGGAAAGGCGGGTACGACAGGACTTCGTATCTATGAGCGACTTGCGGGCAGAGATGACGTATCGCTTGTTCTGCTTTCCGATGATGAAAGAAAAGATGCAAGCGCGAGAAAGAAAGCGCTTAATGAGTGCGATATAGCCTTTCTTTGCTTGCCCGACGATGCGGCGAGAGAAGCGGTATCTATGATAGAAAACCCCGACGTTGTCGTAATAGACGCGTCTACCGCGCATAGAACTGTTGAGGGCTGGGCGTACGGTTTTCCCGAGCTTTCTCCTGAGTTTGAGCAAAGGCTTAAAAAATCCAAGAGAATAGCAAATCCCGGTTGTCATGCAAGTGGATTTATCGCACTTGTTTATCCTCTTGTTGAGGCAGGAATACTTCCCGCGGATGCGCTGTTGTCTTGCCACTCAATAACGGGTTACAGCGGCGGCGGTAAAAAAATGATCGCAGATTATGACGACGAGAACAGAAACTGCTTGCTTGATTATCCGAGACAGTACGGTATTACGCAAAATCATAAGCATCTTAAGGAAATGAAGCACGTTACTGGTATAGAAAACGCTCCCGTATTTTCACCAATTGTTTCTGATTTTTACAGCGGAATGGAAGTAACGGTTCCTTTGTTCGCAAAAAATCTCAATGCAGGATATACCGTTGAGAACGTAAGGGCTGTTCTTAAGTCGAAGTATAACGGAAACATCGTAAAATACGTTGAGAGTGCAGATGACGCGGGATTTCTCTCGGCGGGTGTCGTTGCTCAAAAGGATACGATGCTTATCACGGTCTGCGGAAATGAGGATAGATTTGTTCTCGTTGCTCTTTATGATAATCTCGGTAAAGGAGCTTCAGGAGCTGCTGTCGAGTGTATGAATATAGTTATGGGTGTGTCCCCCGAAAAAGGACTTGTTATTTAACTTGCAAAAAAGAGGTCTAATATGAAACAGATAGTCGGCGGCGTTTGCGCCGCAAAGGGATTTACCGCTAACGGAATTCGTTGCGGTATCCGCAAAAATAAAACTAAAAGAGATATAGCTCTGATATACAGTGAAGTGCCCGGCTCGGCTGCTGCCGTTTATACAAAAAATCTTGTTAAAGGCGCACCGCTTACGGTTACCAAGAACAATATCGAAAACGGCGTTGCTCAGGCAATGATATGTAATAGCGGTAACGCAAACACTTGTAATGCGAACGGTATTGAGATCGCGACAATGACATGTGAGCTTCTTGCTAAGGAAATGGGGATCAAGGCGGATGACGTAATAGTTGCATCTACGGGTGTTATCGGTCAGCCACTCGATATTACTCCTATCGCTGACGGAATGGCAGAGCTTGTACGCGGTCTTGGCGATAATTGCGACCTCGCTTGCGAGGGAATAATGACAACGGACACCAAGAAAAAGGAGATCGCGTTCTCATTTGAGATCGACGGTGTGGAATGCAAGATAGGCGGAATCGCAAAGGGAAGTGGAATGATACATCCCAATATGGCAACTATGCTTGTGTTCTTGACGACCGACTGCTGTGTTTCTTCCGAAATGCTTAAAAAAGCTCTTTCTCGTGACGTTGTCGACTCTTTTAATATGATAAGCGTTGACGGAGATACCTCAACAAACGATATGGTTTCCATCATCGCTAACGGTATGGCAGCAAATGATCCTATAACAGGTGAGGGTGAAGCTTACGATACGTTTTGTGAGGCGCTTCACGCGGTAACAGCATATCTTTGCCGCTCGATAGCTGCTGACGGCGAGGGCGCAACAAAGATGCTCGAGTGTGTCGTTGACGGTGCGCTTGATAACGATACCGCAAGAACAGTGGCAAAGAGCGTTATCTGCTCGTCTCTTTTCAAGGCTGCAATGTTCGGTGCTGACGCAAACTGGGGAAGAGTACTTTGCGCGATTGGATATAGTGGCGCTGACGTAGATGTTACTAAAGTAAGTGTTGCATTTAAGTCGGATAAAGGTGAGATACTTGTTTGCAAAGACGGCGCTGGTGTTGAATTCTCCGAGGATAAGGCTAAGGAGATACTTCTTGAACAGGAGATACAGATAATCATCGGTCTTGGGGACGGTGACGGACATGCGGTTGCGTGGGGCTGTGACCTTACTTATGACTACGTAAAGATCAACGGAGATTACAGAACATAATTTTGGAGTGTGCAATATGGATATCAATAATATGCAGAGAGTGCAGGTCTTAACCGAAGCGCTTCCTTACATACAAAAGTATTACAATAAGATAATCGTCGTAAAGTACGGCGGAAACGCAATGATAAACGAAGAACTCAAGGAAGCGGTAATGGGCGATATCGTTCTGCTTACTACTATCGGTATCAAGGTGGTTCTCGTACACGGCGGCGGTCCTGAGATCACGGATATGCTCGGCAAGGTCGGTAAAAAGAGCGAGTTTGTCGGCGGACTTCGTGTTACCGACAAGGAGACTGTCGACATAGTTCAGATGGTACTTGCGGGCAAGATAAACAAGAACCTTGTAAATATGATAGAGAATAAGGGCGGAAAGGCTATCGGACTTTGCGGAATCGACGGTCATATGATAGAGTCCGAGATGCTTGACGAAAAGCTTGGATATGTCGGAGAGATAACAAAGGTGAACGTACAGCCGATACTTGACGTTATCGAAAAGGGATATATCCCGATAATTTCAAGCGTTGGTTTCGATAAAGACGGCAACTCGTATAACATCAATGCCGATACAGCTGCTGCCCGTATTGCGGGAGAGCTTAAGGCAGAGAGCCTTGTATCTATGACTGATATTGAAGGAATACTGAGAGATAAAGACGATCCCTCGACCCTCATTTCCAAAATATACGTAAGCGATGCGCCTCAGCTTATAAGAGACGGGGTCATCAGCGGTGGAATGATACCTAAGATCAACTGCTGTATTGAGGCGATAAGACGCGGAGTTAAGAAGGTGTTTGTAATCGACGGAAGAGTTCCTCACTCGATACTTTTGGAGACTCTGACTAATGAGGGTATTGGTACGATGTTTGTGTCGGGTAATAAATACCCCAAAAAGTAAGGATAATTTATATGGATATCAAAGCAATTGACAAAGAATACGTTGCATCAACGTATGCGCGCTTTCCTTTGAGTATATGCGCGGGAAAGGGTTCGCTTGTGTATGATGAAAACGGAAAGGAATATATTGATCTCGGTACGGGAATTGCCGTAAACTCATTCGGAGTTGCCGATGAGAGCTGGGTGGCTGCTGTCAGTGAGCAGCTCTCAAAGCTTCAGCACACGTCGAATCTCTATTACAGCGAGCCTTGCGCAACACTTGCAAAGGAGCTGTGTACTCGCACGGGTATGAAAAAAGTCTTTTTCTCAAATTCCGGAGCTGAGGCAAACGAATGCGCTATAAAGGTCGCTAGAAAATACGGTGAGCTCACTAAGAGCGCGGAGCATACGACTATAATAACGCTTAAAGATAGCTTCCACGGCAGAACGTTGACCACACTTGCGGCAACGGGTCAGGATGTGTTTCATAAGGACTTTTTGCCACTTACTGACGGTTTCGTTTATGCTGCGGCTAACAGCACTGAGGACGTTGAAAGACTTGCTGCCGATAATAAATGCTGTGCTGTAATGTTCGAGGTCGTTCAGGGCGAGGGCGGAGTTCTTCCTCTTAAACCGGAATTTCTTACATGGCTCAGAGACTTTGCTGACAAAAACGATCTGTTGCTTATAGCAGATGAGGTGCAGACGGGAAACGGCAGAACCGGTGAGTTGTACGGATATATGAACTTCGGTATTACTCCAGATATCGTAAGTACTGCTAAGGGTCTTGGCGGCGGACTTCCCATTGGTGCGACAATGCTCGGCGATAAGGTCAAGGATATTTTGCAGGCGGGAATGCACGGCTCTACTTTTGGCGGAAATCCCGTATGCTGTGCAGGCGCGTTGAATATTCTTTCAAGAATAGACGACGAGCTGCTTGCAGATGTAAAGAAAAAGAGTAAATACATCTTTGACGAGCTCACCGGTGCAAAGGGTGTAAAGAGCGTTACGGGACTCGGACTTATGATAGGAATCGAATGTGAGCGTCCGGCATCCGACATTATAAACGAATGTATGGACAACGGAGTACTTGTTATCAAGGCAAAGCAAAAGATAAGACTTTTGCCTGCATTGAATATAGATTTTGAACAGTTGAAAAAGGCTATAAAGATATTAAAGGAGGCATGCGCAAAATGAATCATCTTTTAAAGCTTATGGATCTTACGGAAAAGGATATTATTGATATTCTTAATACCGCTGATCAGCTAAAGTACGAAAAGAAAAACGGAATTACACATCACATACTTAAGGGTAAAACTCTTGGTATGATATTTGAAAAGTCCTCTACGAGAACGAGAGTTTCGTTTGAGGTCGGTATGTACGATCTTGGCGGTACGGCACTCTTCCTCAGTGCAAGAGACCTTCAGATAGGACGCGGTGAGCCCGTTCAGGATACCGCACGTGTGCTTTCAAGATATCTTGACGGAATAATGATAAGGACCTTTGACCAGGAAGAGGTTGAGTCACTCGCGAAATACGGTACGATACCGATAATCAACGGTCTTACCGACTACTGTCACCCCTGTCAGGTGCTTGCGGACCTTATGACGATACGCGAGCATAAGGGCGGTCTCAAGGGACTTAAGATGTGCTATATCGGTGACGGTAACAATATGACTAACTCGATAATAGTCGGTTGTATAAAGATGGGTATGAGCGTATCTGTTGCTTGTCCTGACGGTTACACTCCCGATGCCGATATTATGAAGTGGGCAAGTGAGAACGGTACCTTCGAGTGTACCACTGACGTGCTCAAAGCTGCAAAGGATGCTGACGTTCTTTACACTGACGTATGGGCTTCTATGGGTCAAGAGGGAGAAGCTGAGGAGAGAAAGAAGATATTCAAGGGATATCAGATCAACAGCGACGTTATGGCTGTGGCTCACGACGACGCAATGGTGCTCCACTGCTTGCCCGCTCACCGTGGCGAGGAAATAACCGATGAGGTTCTTGAGGCTCACGCTGATGAAATATTCGACGAAGCAGAGAACCGCCTGCACGCACAAAAGGCAGTTCTTGTTAAATGTCTTGCATAAGAGGTGTATATGAAGAAAGTTTATTTGGTAACTGAAGACGGACACAGCTTCGAGGGCTATTCTTTCGGTGCTGATAAAGAGGTATGCGGAGAGCTGGTTTTTAACACTGCTATGGTGGGCTATATCGAAGCGCTTACAGATCCCGCATATTACGGACAGATTCTCGTCCAGACATTCCCGATGGTAGGTAACTACGGCATTATCTCCGAGGATTTTGAAAACAATTGCTCGGTAAAGGCACTTATCGTTCGTGAGTGGTGTGATACTCCCTCAAACTTCAGATGTGAGTATGACCTTGATAAGTTCCTTAAGGATAATGACGTTGCGGGAATTTACGGAATCGATACAAGAGAGATCACAAAGTATCTCCGTGAAAACGGAACGATGAATGCAAAGATCTGCTACAGCGTTCCTGAAAACCTTGACGATATAAAGAATTTCAAGATTGTTGATGCAGTGAGCAAGGTTACTTGTGATAAGGTATCGGTTTACGCTGCGGACGGCGATGCTAAGTACAACGTAACAGTTGTTGACTACGGCGTAAAGAAGAGCTTTATTGCAGAGCTTTGCAAGAGAGGCTGTAACGTAAAGGTCGTTCCCGCAAATACAAAGGCGGAAGAAATTCTTGCCGATAAGCCCGACGGAGTTATGCTCTCGGGCGGCCCTGGAGATCCGTCTGAGTATTTTGATTATTTGGCAGAGGTCGCAAAGCTTATGGGCAAAGTTCCGATGTTCGGCATTGGTCTCGGACACCAGATGATGGCTCTCGTTAACGGCGGTAAGATAGAAAAGCTTAAATACGGTCACAGAGGCGGAAACCAGCCCTCACATAAGGTCGGTACTAACCGCACTTATATAACGTCTCAAAACAACGGTTATACAGTTGTTGCAGACAAGCTTACACGAGGCGTTGTAAGTTTTATAAACGCTAACGATGATACCTGCGAAGGAATAGAGTATCCCGATTTCAAAGCATTTTCGGTACAGTTCTATCCCGAATCTATCGCAGGACTTCACAGTACGTCGTTCCTTTACGACCGCTTTATCGAACTGATGGGAGGTAATTGATATGCCACTTGATAAGAATATAAAAAAGGTTTTGGTTATTGGCTCAGGTCCTATCGTTATCGGTCAGGCGGCAGAGTTCGACTATGCGGGCGCGCAGGCATGCCGAGTTCTTAAGGATGCTGGTGTCAACGTTGTTCTCGTAAACTCCAACCCCGCAACTATAATGACCGACAGTGCTCTTGCAGACGAGATATATCTCGAGCCCCTTACAGCTGAGACGGTAAAGCGTATAATTGAAAAAGAAAAGCCCGACAGTTTGCTTGCAGGTCTTGGAGGACAGACGGGTCTTACTATCGCTATGCAGCTTTCCCATGACGGTTTTCTCCAGTCACACGGTGTAAGACTTCTCGGAACTGATGCAAATGCTATTGACAAAGCAGAGGACAGACAGCTCTTCAAGGATACTATGGAAGCTATCGGTGAGCCTTGCATCCCCTCGGATATTGCAAACGACGTTGAAACGGCTGTTGCCATTGCGAATAAGATAAGCTATCCCGTTATTATTCGTCCCGCATTTACGCTGGGCGGAGCAGGCGGCGGTGTCGCTAATAACGAAGAAGAGCTTAGAATCGTAGCTCAAACCGGACTTGACGCTTCTCCTATCACGCAGGTCCTTGTTGAGAGATACATATTCGGTTGGAAAGAAATAGAGTTCGAGACGATGCGTGATGCCGCAGGTAACGCAATTGCGGTTTGTAGCATGGAAAACTTTGACCCAGTTGGTGTACATACCGGTGACTCGATAGTTGTTGCTCCCGCGCTTACACTCTCCAACAAAGAGTATCAGATGCTTCGTACGGCTTCTCTTAATATTGTAAACGCGCTCGGTATCGTCGGCGGATGTAACTGTCAGTTCGCGCTCAATCCCAATAGCTTTGAGTATGCTGTAATTGAGGTCAACCCCCGTGTATCACGTTCGTCTGCTCTTGCAAGTAAGGCGAGTGGATATCCTATCGCGAAGATAACAACAAAGGTGGCTCTCGGATATACGCTTGACGAGATCAAAAATGATATCACGGGTGTAACGTGCGCTTGCTTCGAGCCTACACTTGACTACGTTGTTGTAAAATTCCCCAAATGGCCGTTTGATAAGTTCTATGGCTCAAGCCGTAAGCTTGGCACTCAGATGAAGGCGACGGGCGAGGTAATGTCTATCGGAACATCCTTTGAGATGGCTATTATGAAGGCAGTACGCGGCGCAGAGATATCTCTCGATACCCTCAACGCAATGCCCATCAACGACGCTCCTTTGCTTGAAAGACTTGCGGCGATGGATGACCGCAGAATATTCACAGTATTCGAGGCTCTCAAGTCAGGTGTTACTATCGAAACGATCAATCAAATAACAAGAATAGATCCTTGGTTCCTCTCAAAGCTTCAGAAGCTTGTAGACTTCGAAAGTGAGCTTGCAGGCGGACTTACCGATGAGCTTTATGCAAAGGGTAAGCTTCTCGGTTATCCCGACAAGGCTCTTGCAAGACTTAGCGGTGCTAAGCAAACGCCCACAATGGATGCTTCCTATAAGATGGTAGATACGTGTGCTGCCGAGTTCGATGCTCGCACACCCTACTTCTATTCGACCTACGGCGGAGTTTGCGAAGCAAAAGGATTTAAAAAGAGTGGAAAGCCCACTATTCTCGTTCTCGGCTCAGGTCCTATTAGAATAGGACAGGGAATTGAATTTGACTATTCGTCAGTTCACTGCGTATGGGCTCTTAAGGAGCTTGGATATGACGTTGTTATCGTTAATAACAACCCCGAGACTGTTTCTACTGACTACGATACGGCTGACAGACTTTACTTTGAACCTCTTACTCCCGAGGACGTTATGAACATCATCAAGATAGAAAATCCTATCGGTGTTGTTGTTGCGTTCGGTGGACAGACAGCTATCAAGCTTACACAGTTCCTTGATGATAACGGTATAAAGATACTCGGCACTTCTGCTGAGGGAATCGATACAGCTGAGGATAGAGAGAAGTTTGACGCGCTCCTTGAAAAGTTCAACATTCGCCGTCCAGTTGGTACAAGCATCATGACCACGGAAGAGGCGCTTGCAGCGGCTGAAAAGATCGGATATCCCGTTCTTCTTCGTCCCTCGTACGTTATAGGCGGACAGAATATGTCTATCGTCTACAACGCACGTGAGGTCGAGACCTATATGGAGCGTATCCATGCATCCGGAATTGAAAACAACGTTCTCGTTGATAAGTATATGATGGGTACAGAAGTAGAGGTTGACGTTATTTCCGACGGTAAGGATGTTCTTATTCCCGGTGTTATGCAGCACGTTGAGCGTGCGGGAGTTCATAGCGGTGACTCTATCGCAGTATATCCTCCTTTCAGCATTAATGACAAGATACTTGATACAATAATCAAGTCCTCCGAGAGCCTTGCGCTTGCGCTCGGTACAAAGGGTCTTGTAAATATCCAGTACCTTATATACCGCAACGAGCTTTATGTTATTGAGGTCAATCCCAGAGCTTCGAGAACTATACCTTATATCAGTAAGGTAACAGGTGTTCCCATGGTAGACCTTGCGACAAAGGTAATGGTGGGTGCATCTCTCAAGTCTCTCGGCTATGGCACTGGACTTTACCGCACACCCCCTTACTATGCAGTTAAGGTTCCCGTATTCTCGTTCCAGAAGCTTACGGATGCAAACTCCTATCTCGGACCGGAAATGAAGTCCACAGGTGAGGTGCTTGGTCTTGGTAAGAATCTAAACGAGGCTATATTCAAGGGACTTACCTCGGCAGGCTTTAATCTCAAAGCTCCCTCGGCAGGCTCTGACGTTGGAGTATTCATAAGCGTTGGAGAGCACGATCTTCTTGAGATCGTATCCCTTGCAAAGAAGCTTGACGATCTTGGAATGAAGATATATGCAACCAAGGATACAGCAAAGGCAATAGAAGGACTTGGTATCGTTGCCGAAGCAATTGGTAGCCTTGGCGAGAACGATGACGCTTATAAGCTCATTGAGTCTGGTAAGATAAGCTACATCGTTTATACCGGTACGCTCTTTGACAACACTCTTGATGAGTATATATCTCTTCATAGAAAGGCTCTCCAGCATTCTGTTGCGTGTCTGACCTCTCTTGATACGGCAAACGCTCTTGCGGATATCATAGCGAGCCGTTACAACCAGCAGAACACCGAGCTTGTTGATATAAACAATATGAGAACAGAGCCGTTGACTATCAAATTCTCCAAGATGCAGGGAACAGGTGACGACTACATCTTTATCGATAACTTTGACGGTAAGATCACATGTCCCGAATCCTTGAGCCTTACACTCTGCGACAGACATTACAGTGTTGGCGCTGACGGACTTATTCTTATCGAAAAGTCTGACGTTGCCGATGCAAAGATGCGTATATTCAACAGAGACGGTAGTGAAGGTAAGATGGCGGGTAACTCAATACGCTGTGTTGGTAAGTACCTCTATGATAACGGAATTATCGTTAAGGATATGATGGATATTGAAACGGGTGCGGGTGTTAAGGACCTCCGTCTCTATACGAGAAACGGAAAGGTCACGACAGTAAGTGTCGGAATGGGCAAAGCGAGCGTACTTGTTAAGGATATTCCTACAACGATCAAGGAAGAAAAGGTAGTTAACTATCCGCTTACCGTTGGTGGTAAGGAGTATAAGGTAACCCTTGTGTCTACGGGTAACCCCCACTGCGTAGTTTTTACCGACTACGTTGACGGCATTGATATGCCCACGGTTGGACCGCTCTTTGAGAATGCTTCCGTATTCCCCGAGCGTATCAATACAGAGTTTGTAAGAGTTGTAAACTCTCACACTCTTAAGATGCGTGTATATGAGCGTGGAAACGGAGAGACTCTCGCTTGCGGAACGGGTGCGTGCGCGGCTGTTGTTGCGGCTGTCGAGAACGGCTACTGCAAGAAGGGTGACGATATTACCGTTAAGCTTCGCGGCGGTGACCTTGTTGTTAAGTACACCGATGAAAAGCTTATCCTCATGGGTAACGCTGAGCTCGTATATCAGGGATATATCGAAGACTGATTTGATTAATAAACCGCGGACTTATCCGCGGTTTATTTTTTGTTTTACGTTGATTTTTTTCGTTACGTATGATATAATCATATTGATCTCATTGATAAGGAGAGTATACTTTATGCTAGATAAAAAAGATTTCATAACGGAAGACTTTAAAATTCCGCCTTTGCATTATCACGGCAACCCCTTTTGGGCGTGGAATACCGAAATAACGCCGCGGAAAATCGAAAAGCAGATAAAAGATTTTTATGATATGGGGTTTGGCGGCTTTGTCATTCATTCGAGAAACGGACTTCGCACAAAATATATGGGCGAAGAGTTTATGGATATGGTAAAGCTCGCAATAAGATGTGCAGAGCAATACGGACTTAAGGTTTGGCTTTACGACGAAGACAGATGGCCTTCCGGAAACGCAGGCGGAGCTGTAACTGTCGACAAAAATTATCGAGTAAAGTATCTAAAGTTTACCACCGCATTGCCGACAACTTATAAAGATGTCAATGAGAATTATGATGGCACTCCTCAGTTGCTTGCATCGTTCCACGTAGAGCTTGACAAGAACGGATATCTTGTCGATTATAAGCAGACCGTCAAGGATGCCGCGAATTTGTTCGTTTTAGTTTGTATTACAGAGGACAGCCCGAGATACAATGGGCAAGCAAACGTTGACACGCTTGATCCTAAATCAATAGGTAGATTTATTGAACTTACTTACGATAAGTATTACGATGAGGTCGGAGAGTATTTCGGAAACACGGTAGAAGCGATATTTACCGATGAGCCGCACTGCATTATAACCGAGATGCCAAAGTATTCCGAGCTCGAAATGCTTACTGACGTAAAGCTTCCTTGGACACATACGTTTGCTGATACTTATTATGCTCAATTTGGAGAAGATATTGTCGCTCATCTTCCCGAGCTTATATGGGAAAAGGCAGACGGCTCGTATTCAACTGTCCGTTATAGATATCACGAGCACGTTGCGGCACGTTTTAGGCAGGCTTATTCCCAACAGATCGGAGATTGGTGCAGAGAACATGGCATAAGCTTTACGGGGCACTTTTTGCAAGAACAGACGCTTTTGACGCAAACGTCTTGCACAAAAGATGTAATGCGTTGTTACGCAGACGAGGAAATACTCGGTATCGATATTCTTCAAGGCGGATACGAATTTGCGACAGCAGTTCAATGCAGATCGGTAGCTCATCAGTGCGGAAAGAGCCGTTTGATGTCTGAGCTTTACGGAGTTAATAACTGGGATACCGACTTCAGAGAGTATTTTCATCAAGGTAACTGGCAGAGTGCGCTTGGCATAACCGTCAGAATACCGCACCTTAGCTGGATGACTATGCTGGGAGACGGCAAACGCGACTACCCCGCAACGTTTAGCTATCAATCTCCTTGGTATCTTGACAATAAGATACTTGAGGATCACTTTTCGAGACTTCACACCGTACTTGAAAACGGACGTCCTGTCGTTCGTGTTGGTGTCATTCATCCCATCGAGAGCTTTTGGCTTTTGTACGGTGTGAAGGATAAGACCGCACGCATTTGCACTGAAAGAGATAACGCATTTGCAAAAATTTTCGATTGGCTGACTTTTGGCGGAATAGATTTTGATTTTGTCAATGAGTCTTTGTTACCCGAGCAGCTTGGAGCGTCAGGAAACATAGGAGAGATGCGTTATGATGTTATCGTTGTTCCCGATTGTATAACACTTCGCGCTTCAACTGTTGATGCTTTGAAGCAACTTCGTGATAGTGGCGTTAGAATAGTTTTCGCAGGCAATGTGCCAAAGCTTGTGGATGCACAGCGCAACGATACCGCTTCTGCGCTTGCAGAGACGTGTGAGGTGGTTGAATTCTCGCAGCTTGCTCTCGAAAAGGCTTTGAAAGAGTACAGAACGTTTGAGCTTATACATAAAGACGGAAAGACAGTTGACGATCTTATCTATCAGGAAAGAGTACTTGACAATGAAAGATGGCTGTTTTTCAGCAGAGCTAAAAAGATCGCAGACAGTGAAGATATCTCTTCAGATAACTATATACTTAAGCTCGATGGTGTTTATACGCCCGTTCTTTACGATACTATGTCGGGTCATACGTGTCCGCTCGCTTGTAAGTACGTTGATAACAAGACATACGCGGATCTGACGTTGTACAAATACGATACCGCGCTAATACGCCTTGAAAAGGTAAGGACAGAGAGCACAGAATTTGCTCATACAGACTGCATTGCGACAGATATCTGTATTGGTAATACGGTTGAATATACGCGCGAGGAAGCAAACGTTTGTCTTCTTGATATGGCTGAGTTTTCTTTGGACGGGGTCAATTGGAGCGATGAGCGATACGTGCTTTCGATAGATACCGATTGCAGAAAGCAATTTTCACTTCCTTTTATTATGGGAAAGAGCGCGCCTCAGCCTTGGTGTGTTGACGACAACGTGTCGTATGATGTGTATCTACGTTTTAAGGTGAATAGTGAAACAGAGCTTTCAACTTGTATTGCATTCGAGAGAGCTAAAGAGATATCTGTAAATGGTGTAAATGTTCCAATTGTCTGCGATGGATGGTACGTCGACGAGGATATAAAGAAAATGTCGCTTCCTAAGTTTGCAAAGGGAGAGAATATAATTAAGGTCAAGGTAAGTATCAGTAAAACTTACGGACTTGAGCCTATGTATCTCTTGGGCGAATTTGACGTAGAATTACAGGGAACACAAAAGACACTACGCGAACCTACGAATATACTTTCTTTTGGAAGTGTAGTTACGCAAGGCTTGCCGTTTTACGCAGGAACGCTTAGCTACAAGACACAGATAGATGTCGAGGAAGGAAGAGTTGAGATATCTGTCAATTACTATCGATGTGAATTTGTAAAGGTATATCTTGACGGTGAGTTCTGCGAGAATATAATACTTCCACCGTATAAAGTTGTGATTCCGAATGTGAAAAAAGGAAAGCATATATTGGAGATAAAATGTATCGGAAATAGGCATAATACTTTTGGATCTTTGCATTGGGGCATATACGATCCTTATTACGGTCCTTCTCATTGGTATAAGAGCGGTGACGCATTTAGCAGGGAGTACAGGCTTGCAAACTTCGGTATTATGAAGTGTCCGAGAGTGATCAATTATCATAAGTAGTATTTTTCTCACATTCCTGCTCAAAAAACGAGTAGGAATGTGAGTTTTTTTGTGTTTTGTTAAATTTGATGATGTAAGTGTGCGTTTACTTTGAAATGTTGTTAAAAAAGTGGAAACTTGCAAAGAATGATAAAAAATTAACAATATTCTATTGACAACCCGTAGATTCAGTGGTATAATGTTACCGTCCAAATGATATTAAATGCAATTTTAAAATCAAAATTATGCAAAATCAGAAAGGGTAAACAAGAAAATGAACGAGAAGACATACGGTATCGTCGACGGTGTTGATGCTCTTGAGCGCAAGCTCGCGGAGATCAGAGAAGCACAGACAAGATTTGCCACGTATACGCAAGAGCAGGTAGATAAGATATTCCTTGCTGCGGCATCCGCTGCAAACAAAGCAAGAATATCGCTTGCAAGAATGGCAGTTGAAGAGACTGGCATGGGCGTTGTTGAGGATAAGGTCATCAAAAACCACTATGCGGCAGAATATATATATAACGCCTACAAGGATACCAAAACTTGCGGTGTTATTGAAGAAGATACGGCATTCGGTACAAAAAAGATAGCTGAGCCTATCGGTGTTATAGCTGCGGTCATTCCTACTACTAACCCTACGTCTACCGCGATATTCAAAACGCTTATCTCCCTTAAAACAAGAAATGGAATAATCATCAGCCCTCACCCAAGAGCAAAGAAGTCGACAATTGCTGCTGCAAAGCTTGTTCTTGAGGCGGCGGTCGCGGCAGGTGCTCCCGAGGGAATAATCGGGTGGATAGATGTTCCTTCTCTTGAAATGACTAACATGGTAATGAAAGAGGCAGATATAATTCTCGCAACAGGCGGTCCGGGAATGGTTAAAGCGGCATATTCGAGTGGAAAGCCCGCTCTTGGAGTTGGAGCAGGTAACACCCCCGCAATAATAGATGACAGCGCTGATATACTTCTTGCTGTCAGCTCAATAATTCATTCTAAGACATTTGATAACGGTATGATTTGCGCCTCTGAGCAGTCTTGCATAGTTCTCGACAGCATATACGATAAGGTAAAGAATGAGTTTGCGGCTCGAGGCTGTTATTTTCTTACCGAAGACGAGACCGAGAAGGTAAGAAAGACCATTATCATAAACGGCGCTCTTAACGCTAAAATCGTAGGACAGAGCGCTCATAAGATAGCTGCACTTGCAGGCGTTGATGTTCCCGTATCCACAAAGATACTCATCGGTGAGGTCGAGAGCGTTGAGATAAGCGAGGAATTTGCCCACGAAAAGCTTTCACCAGTTCTTGCAATGTACCGTGCTACAAGCTTTGAGAATGCAGTTGCTAAAGCAGAGCAGCTCGTTGCGGACGGCGGCTACGGTCACACCTCTTCCGTATATCTTAATGAGATCGCTGAAAGAGAAAAGCTTGATTATTTTGCGGCTCACATGAAGACCTGCCGTATTCTCGTCAACACTCCCTCCGCTCAGGGCGGTATCGGAGACCTGTATAACTTTAAGCTCGCGCCCTCGCTCACGCTTGGCTGTGGATCTTGGGGTGGAAACAGTGTTTCCGAAAACGTTGGTGTAAAGCACCTTATAAACATCAAAACTGTTGCAGAGAGGAGAGAAAATATGCTTTGGTTCAGAGCTCCCGAAAAGATTTATATCAAGAAGGGTTGTTTGCCCGTTGCTCTCGATGAGCTTAAGAACGTTCTCGGAAAGAAGAAAGCATTTATCGTAACTGACAGCTTCCTTTATAAGAACGGATATACAAAGTGCATAACCGACAAGCTTGACGGTATGGGTATCACCCATACGACGTTCTATAACGTTGCTCCCGATCCGTCTCTTGAAAGTGCTATGGAAGGCGCTGCTCAGATGCGCTCCTTCGAGCCCGACGTAATAATCGCTCTTGGCGGCGGTTCTGCTATGGACGCGGCTAAGATCATGTGGGTGCTTTATGAGCATCCCGAGGTCGACTTTATGGATATGGCGATGCGTTTCGTTGATATCCGTAAGAGAGTTTATACTTTCCCCAAAATGGGTGAAAAGGCATACTTTATCGCTATTCCTACCTCTGCCGGAACAGGCTCCGAGGTAACTCCTTTTGCTGTCATCACTGACGAAAAGACTGGTATAAAGTATCCTCTGGCAGACTATGAGCTTATGCCCGATATGGCTATAATCGACACTGACCTTCATATGTCCGCGCCCAAGGGACTTACGGCAGCTTCTGGTATAGATGCCGTAACACATGCACTCGAAGCTTATGCTGCTATGCTCGCTACCGACTATACTGACGGTCTTGCTCTTCGTTCTCTTAAGATGGTATTTGAGTATCTTCCCAGAGCTTATGAAAATGGACAGACCGACGTAGTTGCAAGAGAAAAGATGGCAAACGCAGCAACGATGGCAGGTATGGCATTCGCAAACGCATTCCTTGGAGTTTGTCACTCTATGGCTCATAAGCTCGGAGCTTTCCATCATCTTCCTCACGGCGTCGCAAACGCCCTTATGATAGACGAGGTGCTCAGATTTAACGCAAGCGAGGCTCCTACAAAGATGGGAACGTTCTCGCAGTACGATCACCCTCATACGCTCGCGAGATATGCTGAGGTAGCAGATTATCTTGGTATCAAGGGAGCAAACGATGAAGAAAAGCTTGAAAACCTTATTGCCGCCATTGATGAGCTTAAGACTAAGGTTGGTATTAAGGCAACTATCAAGGATTACGTTCCCGATGAGGCAGATTTCCTTGCTCGCCTTGACGAAATGGTCGAGCAGGCGTTTGACGACCAGTGCACAGGTGCTAACCCCAGATATCCCCTTATGAGCGAGATAAAGCAGATGTATCTCAATGCTTACTACGGAACTCACACAGAAATATAATGGAGGGTCATACAATGAAGCTTGATACTATTATTGCAGTAAGAGACACAAAGATAATATACCGTGACGGTGACAAGACAGTTAAGGTGTTTGATGCAGATTACTCAAAGGCAGATGTTCTCAACGAAGCTCTTAACCAAGCGAGAGTTGAAGAGACAGGTCTTAATATGCCCCGTGTTCTTGAAGTAACAAAGGTTGACGGTAAGTGGGCGATTGTATCCGAATATATAACGGGAAAGACGCTTGAAGAGCTTATGGCAGAGCATCCCGAAAAGCTTGACGAATATCTCGAAATGTTTGTTGAGCTTCAGCTCAAGATGCATTCTAAGACCTGCCCCATGCTCAATAAACTCAAGGATAAAATGAACCGTAAGATATCTCAGGCTGATATCGACGAGACAACAAGATATGAGTTGCATACAAGACTTGAGGGAATGCCTAAGCATACAAAGGTATGTCACGGTGACTTTAACCCAACTAATATTATTATCACCGAGAGCGGTATTCCTTATATCATAGACTGGGCTCACGCGACTCAGGGCAACGCATCTGCTGACGTTGCGCGCACGTATCTCTTGTTCAGCCTTGAAGGCAAGCGTGACGTTGCTGATAAGTACGTTGATCTTTTCTGTAAAAAGAGCGGTACACCTCTTAAGTACGTTCAGAAATGGCTTCCTATCGTTGCCGCGTCTCAGTCGGTCAAGGGTAAGCCCGAGGAAAGAGATTTTCTGCACGGTTGGATAGACGTCGTTGACTATGAATAGTAAAATAAAATGCCGTATTTGAAAAAAATACGGCATTTTCTATTGACAAAATGTCAAATGTAGAGTATAATATCACCATAAAGAAACCTGAGATTAAGAATAGTAATTGATATAACTTCATTTTCAGAGAGCCGTCGGCGGTGGAAGCGCGGTATTGAAGCATCAATGAATGGACTTATGAGGGCGGTCGAAAGGGAAATACCAAGTAGTAACCGACGGAGCCGAAACCGTTACAGTTCGGAGTTGCTGTATTGGCAACGCAGAGTGGAAGCGCAAGCTTTTATCACGGGTGGCACCGCAGGTAATTCCTGTCCCTGATATAGGGGCAGTTTTTTGTTTTTAGGAGACGTTTTATGAAGGCTTATATTTTATCGCAACGATGGCGTTGATGTTATAACTTTTGGATATAAACACACATATATACTTTTTGGAGGAATTTAATTATGAAACTTAATAACGTTGATTTTGATACATATTTTAACAATTATCCCGATAAGGACGGATATTTTGGAAAGTACGGCGGAGTGTACGTTGATGATAAGCTCAAAGCAGCAATGGCAGAGATAACCGAGGCTTATTATTCAATTTGCCAGTCCCGTAAGTTTATAGCAGAGCTTCGCAGAATAAGAAAGGAATTTCAGGGCAGACCTACTCCCGTAACACATCTTGAAAGACTTTCTGACGCTCTTGGCGGTAAGGTGCAGCTTTACGCTAAGCGTGAGGACCTTAACCATTCGGGAGCTCATAAGCTTAACCACTGTATGGGTGAGGCGCTTCTCGCGAAGTACATGGGAAAGAAAAAGGTGATCGCAGAAACGGGCGCAGGACAGCACGGCGTTGCTCTCGCAACTGCAGCGGCATACTTTGGGCTTGAGTGCGATATCTATATGGGCTCGGTCGATATAAAGAAACAAGCTCCCAACGTTGCAAGAATGAAGATACTCGGCGCAAACGTCGTTGAGGTAACTCACGGACTTCAGACACTTAAGGAAGCTGTTGACGCTGCTTTTGATGCTTACAGCAAAGAGTATAAGGACAGTATTTATTGTATTGGCTCTGTTCTCGGTCCTCATCCGTTCCCGATGATGGTAAGAGACTTCCAGAGTGTTGTTGGAATAGAGGCAAGAGAGCAGTTTATAGAAATGACGGGACATCTGCCGAGCGCGATAGTAGCGTGTGTCGGCGGCGGTTCCAATGCTGCGGGACTTTTCGCAGGCTTCCTCAACGACCCTGTTGATATTTACGGTATTGAGCCTCTTGGTCGCGGACCAAAGCTTGGTGATCATGCGGCAAGCCTTAAGTATGGTACTGAGGGCATAATGCACGGATTTAACAGCATAATGCTTAAGGATGAAAAAGGAGAACCGGCTCCCGTATATTCCGTTGCAAGCGGACTTGATTATCCTTCCTCCGGTCCTGAGCACGCATTCCTTCAGGAGATAGGCAGAGTTAAGTATGACGTTATCGATGACGAGGAGACTATTGATGCGTTCTATAAGCTCGCTCGTCTTGAGGGTATAATCCCCGCTATCGAGAGCTCGCACGCAGTTGCTTTCGGTATGAAGCTTGCAAAGCAGATGGAACACGGTTCTGTTCTTATCAATCTCTCTGGCAGAGGCGATAAGGATATGGATTATGTAATAGAGAACTACGGAATCAGATAATAAAAAAACAGCGGACGCTTGATTGCGCGTCCGCTGTTTTTTTATTGACAAGATATACAAAAGATCCCCTCATTTTTGGCGAAAAATTTATTGTCGATTTGACTTATTTAATGTTGACTTTATAAGTATAATGTGTTATAATAATTTTGTAAAGGGCTAATAGCCTTTAATTGGCTTTTTGTGACCGGCGGATGAGTGGAAGAAACCACATTGGGAGCAAAAAGTAATATAGCCGACCGCCTGGGCAGTCCTTTCCATAGTTGGGTAGGACTGCCCATATTTATTTTTTACGGAGGTATTTCAATGAAGAAAGTCGGAATTTTGATGGGAAGCGACAGCGATCTTCCTGTCGTTCAAAAAGCAATTGATAAACTTGAGGAGTATGGTGTTCCTTTCGAGGTGCACGTATATTCCGCGCACAGAACTCCCGTTGAAGCTAAGGAGTTTTCAGCAAATGCGAGAGCAAACGGATTTGGCGCTATAATTGCAGCTGCGGGAATGGCAGCTCATCTTGCGGGCGCTGTTGCGGCTAACACAACTCTTCCCGTGATAGGAATACCTGTAAAATCAAAGAATTTCGACGGCATGGACGCGCTTTTGTCGACAGTACAGATGCCTACGGGAATACCTGTAGCTACGGTCGCTGTGGATGGAGCAGCCAATGCCGCTTTGTTGGCTATAGAGATGCTTGCTATTACCAACGACGAGCTAGCAAAGAAGCTTGACGACGCAAGAGCGGAGGGCGCAGCGAAGGTTCTCGCTAAAAACGCAGAGATAGAAGCAAGATTTAACAAGGCATAATTTTCGGAGGAAATATGGGCGGCTTTTTTGGAGTTGTAAGTAAGCGTGATGCTATCTCGGATGCGTTCTTTGGAACTGACTACCATTCTCACCTCGGCACAAAAAGAGGCGGAATGGCGGCGTATGACAAAGAGATAGGTCTTCAGCGCGATATACACAATATTGAAAATTCACCATTCAGAACTAAATTTGAGAATATATTTGAGGAGATGAAGGGAACCAGCGCTATCGGCTGTATAAGCGATACCCACCCTCAACCTCTTATAATTCGTTCCAATATCGGCACGTATGCTATAAGCATAATCGGTCACATTAATAACGCTGAAGAGCTTATCGAAAAATATCTGCTTACAAACGGTGGGCATTTCAACGCGATGACGGGCGGAAACGTAAACTCGGTCGAGCTGATCGCATCTCTCATAAATCACAAGGCGGATTTTTGTGAAGGCATCAAATTTGCACAAGAAGTCATCGACGGAACTGCCTCAATTCTTATTTTGAAGAATGACGGTTCACTCGTGGCAGCTAGAGATAAGCTTGGCAGACTTCCCGTAATTATCGGTAAAAACAAATATGGATACAGCGTATCCTTTGAGTCATACGCCTTTGAAAAACTTGACTATGAGAAGGTAAGAGAACTCGGTCCGGGTGAGATAGTCCACATAACACCCGATTCTCTCACTCAACTCTCGCCTCCGGGTACGGAAATGAGAGTTTGCGCTTTCCTTTGGACGTATTACGGATACTCGACTTCGACCTATGAGAACGTCAACGTTGAGCTCATGCGATACAGAAACGGAAAGATACTTGCTCAGAATGACAAAGAAAGGGGCTTGGCACAGGATATTGATTACGTTTGCGGAATGCCCGATTCTGGAACGCCGCACGCCATCGGATACGCTAACGAAAGTGATGCTGATTTTGCGCGTCCTTTTATCAAATACACACCCACTTGGCCGAGAAGCTTCACTCCTTCAAGCCAGGCACAGCGTAATAGGATAGCCAAGATGAAGCAGATACCCGTCAAGGAGCTTATTCAGGACAAAAAGCTTTTGTTCGTTGACGATTCTATCGTCAGAGGAACACAGCTCAAAGGTACCGTTGACTTCCTTTATGAAAACGGCGCTAAAGCAGTGCATATGCGCTCTGCTTGCCCCCCTATGATGTATCCTTGTAAATATCTCAGCTTCTCGCGCTCGGTTGATCCTCTTGAGCTTATCGCAAGACGTACGATCGTTGAGCTTGAAGGAGAGGAAGGTCTGAAGTATATTGAGGAATACTCCTCATCCGATACAGAGCGAGGACAAAAGCTTCGTCGCGCCATTGCGGACAAGTTTAATTTCGATTCTCTTGAGTTCCAGACCTTGGATGGAATAATTGAGGCTATCGGTATTGAGCCGTGTAAGCTGTGCACTTATTGTTGGACAGGAAAAGAATAATACAACTATTGATTTTTTTGAAAGGAACATATAAAGATGTCAAAGAGTTTCAGTGAAAGTTATAAAGCAGCCGGGGTTGATATAACGGCGGGCTATAAGTCGGTCGAGCTTATGAAGGCTCACATCGCAAGAACAAAGAACGAGGGATGTCTTGATGACGTCGGCGGCTTTGGCGGTTGCTTCGGTCTTCCTACAGGATATGAAGAGCCCGTTCTTGTGTCGGGTACAGACGGTTGCGGAACAAAGGTTAAAATGGCAATACTTATGGACAAGCATGATACGATAGGTATAGATGCTGTCGCAATGTGTGTTAACGATATCATTTGTTGCGGTGCAAAGCCTCTGTTCTTCCTTGACTACATCGCCTGCGGAAAGAACGTTCCCGAGAAGATAGCAGCTATCGTTTCGGGCGTAGCTGAGGGTTGTGTGCAGTCAGGTGCCGCACTTATCGGTGGAGAAACGGCTGAGCATCCCGGTATGATGCCCATAGATGAGTACGACCTTGCAGGCTTTGCGGTAGGTATCGTCGATAAGAAAAAGATACTTGACAACTCTAAGACCACTGAGGGCGACGTAGTTATCGCACTTGCTTCAAGCGGTATACACTCTAATGGCTTTTCACTTTGCAGAAAGGTGTTTGACATTGATAACAATCCCGACGACCTTTACGTTCCTTGCGAGGAGCTTGGTGGCGCAAGCGTTGCTCAAACACTTCTTACTCCTACAAAGATATACGTAAAGAGCGTGCTTGCTCTCCTTGAAAAGGTCAACGTTAAGGCGATTAGCCACATCACGGGCGGCGGTTTTTACGAGAATATCCCGAGAGCACTTCCTAAGGGATATACTGCGAAGATAACAAAGAGTGCAGTAAAAGTTCTTCCTATATTCGACCTTATCGCTAAGCGCGGTAACATCCCCGAGAGAGATATGTTTAACACTTACAATATGGGTGTTGGAATGAGCATCACTGTTGCTGCAGATGAGGTGGATACTGCTCTTGAGATACTCAACTCTCACGGTGAAGAGGCTTACGTCATCGGCGAGATCGTCAAGGGTGACGAGGGCGTTATCATCTGCTAATCTTGTTTAATATTGGTAAGGAGGGAAGTATGGTTACTTCAAATCAGGCAAAGATCGCGGTTTTTGTTTCGGGCGGAGGAACAAACCTTCAGGCTTTGATAGACGCCGAAAAAAATGGCGCGATACCAAGTGGAAAGCTTAGTCTTGTTATTTCAAACAATCCTGAGGCATATGCACTCACAAGAGCTGAGCTTGCAGGTATCCCCTCGGTTATAATCTCCAAAAAAGAGCTGCTCACACAAGAGGCATTCGAGGAAAAGATACACCAGACACTTGTTGAATATGAGATAGATATGATAGTACTCGCTGGCTTTATGAGCATACTGAGTGCATCGTTTACATCAAAGTATCCGAAAAGAATAATCAACGTGCACCCCTCGCTTATTCCGTCGTTCTGCGGAAAAGGCTTTTACGGACTTCGTGTCCACAAGGCGGCACTTGAATACGGCGTTAAGGTAACGGGCGCGACTGTACATTACGTTAACGAGATACCCGACGGCGGTGAGATAATACTTCAAAAGAGTGTTTCGATAAAGAGAAATGAAACACCCGAAAGTCTCCAGCAAAAGGTTATGAGACAGGCAGAATGGGTCATCCTTCCTAAGGCAACGGAGATAGTTGCCGCAAAAATTCTTGCAAGCAGAAAGGTAAAATAACAATGAACAACTTATATAACATATCGGAACTTCTCTCTAACAATACCTACCCGGGCAGAGGAATAATCCTTGGAATGTCGGCAGACGGTAAAAACGCAATGATCGCCTACTTTATTATGGGTAGAAGTGAGAACAGCCGCAATCGAGTATTCGAGAGCTTTGACGGCGGAATGAGAACAAAGGCTTTTGATGAGAGCAAGCTTGTCGACCCCAGTCTTATCATCTATAATCCATTTCTTAAGAGAAAGACTATGGATATAATCACAAACGGAGATCAAACAGACACGATCTACGACGCAATAGAAGAGGGAAAGACCTTTGAGGACGCTCTCAGAACCCGTGAGTTCGAGCCCGATCATCCTAACTATACTCCCAGAATTTCAGGCATAAATTATTATTGCTTCCCGAGAAATACTTTTACGTATAAGCTCTCTATTCTCAAGAGCGCGGACGGTGATCCTTCGGTTTGCAACAGATATTTCTATGAGTATGCACCTATCGCGGGAATCGGTCATTTTATTCATACATATAAGTGTGACGGAAATCCTATTCCTTCGTTTTACGGTGAGCCCGAAAAGGTAGCACTCCCCAACACAGCTGAAGAACTTGCTGACGTTGTTTGGACAAATCTCAACGCTGACAACAAAGTGTCTTTGTTTGTTCGCACTATTCCGCTTGACGGAAGCGAGCCTACGGAGATCATCATAAATAAGAACGTATAAGGAGAGTAACTATGAAAGAATTTGAACTTAAGTACGGTTGTAACCCCAATCAGAAGCCCTCGCGTATTTTTATGAAAGATGGAAATGAGCTTCCTATCAAGGTACTCAACGGTCGTCCAGGATACATAAACTTCCTTGATGCGTTCAACGCATGGCAGCTTGTTAAGGAGCTCAAAGAGGCTCTTGGCGCTCCTGCCGCAACTTCCTTTAAGCACGTTTCTCCTACCTCAGCGGCAATCGGTCTTCCTCTGAGCCCCGCTTTAAAGAAGGCTTGCTTCGTCGAAGATATTGAGGGACTTGACGATTCTCCTCTTGCTTGCGCTTACGTTCGCGCAAGAGGCACAGACCGTCTTTGCTCTTTTGGTGACTGGGTTGCGCTTTCCGAAGTATGTGACCTTACCACCGCAAAGCTTATAGCTCGTGAGGTGTCCGACGGAATAATCGCCCCAGGTTACGAGCCCGAAGCTCTTGAAGTTCTCAAAGCCAAGAGAAAGGGTAATTACAATATCGTTGAAATAGATCCCGAATACCGTCCCGCTCCCGTTGAGACAAAGGACGTTTTCGGTATCACGTTTGAGCAGGGAAGAAATGAGTTTAAGATCGGAGAGCATCTTCTTGAAAACATTGTTACAGATAACAAGGATCTTCCCGAAAGCGCAAAGCGTGACCTTATAGTTGCTCTTATCACTCTGAAATATACTCAGTCCAACTCCGTGTGCTACGCGACCGAGGGTCAGGCTATCGGCGTTGGCGCAGGACAGCAGTCCCGTATTCACTGTACAAGACTTGCAGGAACCAAGGCTGATACCTGGCTTATGCGTCAGCATCCCAAGGTGCTCGCTCTTCCTTTCATTCCCACAATGGGGCGTCCCGAGCGTGATAACGTTATCGACGGCTACATAAACGGAAACGAAGAAGACGTATGCGCAGATGGAATTTGGCAGGGATACTTTACCGAAAGACCAGAGCCAATTACAGACGCTGAGCGTCGTGAGTGGCTCGCAAGCTTTAACGAGATTGCTCTTGCTTCCGATGCTTTCTTCCCGTTTGCTGACAACGTAAAGCGCGCTCACGCATCGGGTGTTCGCTACATTGCAGAGCCCGGCGGTTCTATTCGTGACGACCTTGTTATCGAGGAATGCAACAAGCGCGGTATCGCAATGGCATTCACAGGAATGAGACTTTTCCACCACTAATATTCTTAAGGAGCTACCGAATGAAGATAATGGTTGTAGGTGGCGGCGGAAGAGAGCACGCCATCATAAAAAAGATCAAAAAAAGTCCGTTAGCAGAAGAAATATACGCACTTCCGGGTAACGGCGGCATTGCCGCTGATGCGACTTGCGTAAATATCGGCGCTAAGGATATTGAAGGTATTGTTAGGTTTGCACTTGATAATAAGATCGACTACGCTATCGTTGCACCCGACGATCCTCTTGTTCTTGGCGCTGTCGATGCACTTAACGAGGTCGGCATTCCGTGCTTCGGACCTAAGGCTTGCGCGGCGATCATTGAGGGAAGTAAGATATTCTCAAAGAACCTTATGAAAAAATACGGTATTCCCACTGCGGCTTATGAAGTGTTTACCGAACTTGAGCCCGCTGTTGAGTATCTCAAGAGCGCACCTATCCCCACAGTTATTAAAGCGGACGGACTTGCCCTCGGCAAAGGCGTTGTCATCGCAATGACACGTGAGGAAGCTATCGAAGCCGTGTATTCTATGATGCAGGATAAGGTGTTCGGCGCGAGCGGCAGCAAGATAGTTATCGAAGAATTCCTTACAGGTCCTGAGGTATCCGTGCTTGCATTTACAGACGGAAAAACCGTAGTTCCAATGGTCTCCTCTATGGATCATAAGAGAGCGCTCGATAACGACCAAGGCCTTAATACGGGCGGTATGGGAACTATCGCTCCAAACCCATATTATACTGATGACGTAGCGGCGATCTGTATGGACAAAATATTCGTTCCTACTATCAATGCTATGACCCAAGAAGGAAGAACCTTTAAGGGCTGCTTGTACTTTGGTCTTATGCTCACACCCGACGGACCGAAGGTGATCGAATATAACTGCCGCTTTGGAGATCCCGAAACACAGGTAGTGCTTCCTTTGCTTGACGGTGATCTTCTCGAGATCATGATGGCTTGTACCAACGGCACTCTTGCCGATACCGAGGTTAGGTTTATGGATAGCTCCGCTTGCTGTGTTATAATGGCGTCTGCTGGTTATCCGGGAAAATATGACGGCGGTTATGAGATAACCGTTGAAGATGGTATCGAAGCTGAGGTTTACTTTGCAGGAGCGAAGTTTGATGGCGGTAAGCTTGTAAACGCGGGCGGACGAGTGCTCGGTGTTACTGCTATCGGAGATAACCTTGCGGATGCTATCAATAAAGCATATGCAAACGTACCGAAGGTTAATTTTGCTAACGCATATTACCGTAAAGATATTGGTGCAAGAGCACTCAGGGCATATATCGACAACAAATAATTTATAGGAGATATCAATGGTTTACAGAGTTTACGTAGAAAAGAAAAAGGAGCTTGCAAACGAAGCAAAATCACTCCTTGGCGAGCTCAGAAGCCTTGTCGGCATTAAGGAGCTTGAAGATATACGTCTTTATAACAGATATGACGTTGAAAACATAGAAAAGCCCTTGTTTGACTATGCTGTCAACACTGTTTTTTCTGAGCCTCAGCTGGATATTGTTACATATGAGCTTCCAAGTGAGTATGATACTATTTTTGCAGTAGAGTATCTTCCAGGTCAGTTCGACCAGAGAGCGGATTCTGCTGCTCAGTGTATTCAGATAATATCTCGCGGTGAACGTCCCACTGTTCGTACCGCAAGAGTATACTGTCTGTTTGGAAAGCTCACAGAAGAGCAGATAGCTGCGATCAAGAAGTACGTTATAAACCCCGTTGAGAGCCGCGAGGCATCTCTTGATACTCATAAAACGCTTAAAATGTCTTATGATATTCCCACAAGCGTAAAGGTTCTTGACGGCTTTATTGAGTACGGTGATGCAGAGCTTGACAGCTTTATTGCGCAGTACGGTCTTGCGATGGATCTTGACGATATAAGATTCTGCCGTGACTATTTCAGAACTGAGCAAAGAGACCCTACTATAACCGAAATAAGAATGATCGACACGTACTGGTCCGACCACTGCCGTCACACCACGTTCCTCACAACGATCGACAGTGTAAAATTTGAGGATAAGCTTCTTGAAGATGCATATAACGAGTACGTTGCTGTCAGAAAGCAGCTCGGTAGAACAAAGCCCATAAATCTTATGGATATCGCAACTATCGCAACAAGATATCTTAAGGCAGAGGGTAAGCTTCCAAAGCTTGATGAGTCCGAGGAGATCAACGCTTGTACTGTAAAGATCAAGGTCAATGTTGACGGCGAGGAGCAGGATTGGCTGTTGCTGTTTAAGAATGAAACACATAACCACCCCACAGAGATCGAGCCTTTTGGCGGCGCGGCTACTTGTATCGGCGGTGCTATTCGTGACCCGCTTTCAGGTAGATCCTACGTATATGCGGCTATGCGTGTAACAGGTGCGGCTGACCCCAGACGACACGTGTCCGAGACACTTCCCGGTAAGCTTCCTCAGAGAAAGCTTGTTACGACTGCTGCTGCGGGTTACTCTTCATACGGTAACCAGATAGGACTTGCAACAGGACAGGTCGACGAGATATATCACGACGGATACGTTGCAAAGAGAATGGAGATCGGTGCAGTTATAGCTGCTGCTCCTGCCGAGAACGTTCGCCGTGAAGTTCCTTGCGACGGAGATATCATAATTCTTCTTGGCGGTAGAACGGGACGCGATGGCTGCGGCGGTGCTACGGGATCTTCCAAGTCTCATACGCTCTCGTCACTCGAGACTTGCGGTGCTGAGGTACAAAAGGGTAACGCTCCCGAGGAAAGAAAGCTCCAGAGACTGTTCCGAAACCCTGAAGCGTCCAAGCTTATCAAGAGATGTAACGACTTCGGTGCAGGCGGTGTATCGGTAGCTATCGGTGAGCTTGCTGACGGTATCAATATCGACCTTAACGCTGTTCCCAAGAAGTACGAAGGACTTGACGGAACAGAGCTTGCAATAAGTGAATCTCAGGAAAGAATGGCGGTCGTTGTTGAAAAGCAGGACGCTGAACGCTTTATTGAGCTTGCTAGCAAGGAAAATCTTGAAGCTACTATCGTTGCGCACGTTACAGCACTTCCGAGACTTGTTATGCACTGGAACGGAAAGGTCATAGTTGATCTCTCACGCGAATTCCTTAACTCCAACGGTGCTGAAAAGCATATTGATATCGCTACCAAGGCAACGACAGCTTATGAGAAAAAGCTTGAAGGAAGCTTTAAGGAGCGTATGCAGGCAGTTGCGACCGACCTTAACGTATGCTCGAAGAGAGGTCTTTCCGAGCGTTTTGACTCCACTATCGGCGCAGGAACCGTTATGATGCCTTTCGGCGGAAAGAACCAGAGTACGCCTTCTCAGGTAATGGTAAATAAGATCTCCGTAGAGAGCGCAGACACAGACACTGTTTCATATATGGCATGGGGTTATAATCCTTTCATCTCCGAGAAGAGCCCCTATCACGGCGCTTATCTTGCCGTTGTTGAGTCTGTATCAAAGCTTATAGCGGGGGGAGCTTCTTTTGAAGACGTATATCTTACGTTCCAGGAATACTTTGAAAAGCCTAAGAAGGACGCTGAGCGTTGGGGTAAGCCCATGGCTGCGCTTCTCGGTGCTTTCATGGCACAAAAAGACCTTGGTATCGCTTCTATCGGCGGTAAGGACTCTATGAGCGGTACGTTCGAGAACATCGACGTTCCTCCTACACTCGTCTCTTTTGCAGTTACGACCGGTAAGGTCGGCGAGGTAGTAACTCCCGAATTCAAGCTTCCTTTCAGTAAGGTTTATATGCTTACTCCCGAATATACAAAAGACAATCTTCCTGATCCCAAATCTCTTATCGCTCTTTACAATAAGGTAAGAGCGCTTGTAGAGAAGGGCGCAGTGCTTGCGGCATACACACCCACGTATGGCGGTGTTGCTGAGGCAATTATGAAGATGTCATTCGGTAACGATATTGGATTTAAGTTCAACGACGGTATTGCTATAGACGACGTATTCGCATACAACTATGGATCATTCATACTTGAGGTTGCAGACGGTGTTGAGATCGACGGTATTTTGCTCGGTGAGACAGTTGCTGAAAACGCAGTAACTTTCGCAGGTGAAAAGGTCGATATGTCAGCACTTTACAGTGACTACGAAAACGTTCTCGAAAAAGTTTACAAGACCCATGCTGCCGAGGCTGAGGGCGAGATACCCGCGTTTGAGTATAGCATTGATAACAGAGCTCCCGCTATTATTAAGTGCGCAAAGCCCAAGGTGCTTATTCCTGTGTTCCCGGGTACAAACTGTGAGTACGATTCCGCAAAGGCATTTAACAGAGCTGGTGCTGAGTCAGAGATATTCGTTATAAATAACCTTTCCTCTAAGGGTATTTCCGATTCCGTAGAGCAGTTTGCAAAGCTTGCCTCCGAGGCTCAGATAATCTTCGTTCCCGGCGGATTCTCGGGCGGTGATGAGCCCGACGGATCGGGTAAGTTCATTACTGCATTCTTCCGTAACGGCGCTATTAAGGAAGAGGTCAACAAGCTTCTTAAGGTAAGAGGCGGACTTATGTGTGGTATTTGTAACGGCTTCCAGGCTATAATCAAGCTCGGTCTCGTTCCTTACGGTGAGATCATTGATACAGACGCAAGCTGTCCTACACTTACGTTCAACTCTATCGGTCGCCACCAGTCGAGAATAGTTCGTACAAGAATTGCGTCTAATATGTCTCCTTGGCTCGCGAAGGCAAAGGTTGGAGATGTTTACTCAGTACCGATATCTCACGGTGAAGGTCGCTTCCTTGCATCTGACGAGCTGATCGCACAGCTTGCAAAGAACGGTCAGATCGCAACTCAGTACGTAGATCTTTCAGGTAAGCCCACATCGGATATACTCTACAATCCCAATAACTCTTGCGCTGCTATCGAGGGAATCACTTCTCCCGACGGTCATGTGCTCGGTAAGATGGGACACTCTGAGAGATATTCCAACGGACTTTATAAGAACGTTGAAGGCAACTACGATATGATGATGTTCGAGTCTGCGGTTGAATATTTCAAGTAAAACAAAATATAAAAGACGGTCGTTTTCGACCGTCTTTTTGCTGCCTTGGAAAAGTTTTGTTATTGACATCAAATCAAGCAAATGTTATAATATAGATATCTAAGCGGTAGGAGGTCAAATATGACAGAAAAATTTGGCAAACGAAATTGGTCGATACTGATATTGTTCGGACTGATAGGTCAGATAGCTTGGTCGGTCGAAAATATGTATTTTAATCTCTTTGTTTTTGAGACAGTTGCTCCTTCGCTCGAAACCGTAACGCTTATGGTTCAGCTCAGCGGTATCGTCGCTACAATAGCTACGCTTATTGCGGGAACATTCTCGGACAAAGCAGGAAACCGCTCTCGCTTTATATCGATAGGATATATCATTTGGGGAGTAAGTGTCGCGCTGTTCGGCTTTTTGTCTCCCGATACTGTGCACGGACTATTCGGTGTACCGATTGAAAACGCAGTATTTGTTACACTTGTTGCCGTAGTTGTTGGCGACTGTATTATGACCTTGTTCGGCTCTACTGCAAACGACGCTTGCTTTAACGCATGGGTAACCGACAATACTAAGCCGTCTTTCCGTGGCAGCGTTGAAGGAATACTTGCTATATTACCGCTCGTCGCTATGCTTATTGTTGCGGGGGGATTTGGAATACTTGTTGAAGCTATGGGATACAAGATGCTGTTTTTGATTCTCGGTCTTGTTATAAGCCTATGCGGTGTATTTGGACTGTTTCTTATAAAGGATAGCGCAGAGCTCTCAAAAAACGGTACTCTTAAAGATATATTTTACGGCTTTATGCCGTCAGTCGTGAAGAAAAATCCGTCCTTCTACGTAACTCTTCTTATCGTTATGGTGTACGGCATTGCTTGTCAGGTATTTATGCCGTATCTGATAATTTATATGAAGACTTTTCTTGGATTCAGTGTCATTGAGTACAGCATAGTTTTTGGAGCTGCAATAATAGTGGGCGCGATAATCAACGTTTTTCTCGGCAGACTTTCCGACAAAAAGAATAAATATACGCTCCTATATATAGCCAGTGCTATAATGGCTGTTGGACTTATTGGAATGTACGTATTTCAGAGTGGAGACAAGCTTACACTTTTAGTAACCTTTGGACTTGCCGGATTTGTAATGATAACGGGATATATATTTGTATCGGCGTTGTGCGGGTCTATCGTAAGAGATCATACCCCCTCAGGTGCCGTTGGAAAGCTTCAAGGCGTAAGAATGGTATTCAGTGTGCTGATACCTATGCTTGTTGGTCCTATGATAGGTAATGCTGTCAATAAAACAATGAATATACCGCTCCCTGATCTGAATTCTGCTGACGTAATGACAACACAATACATTCCCGCTCCGCAGATCTTTCTTGTGGGAGCAATAGTATCTCTCGGTATGTTTATATTAATACCGCTACTTGTTAAGATCAACTCGAAAGTGAGATCCGATAATGCTGAAAACTAATTATAAAATAGGCGAAATACCGCATTCCGAATATCCAAGACCTCAGTTTGTTAGAGATAGTTTTCTTTGCCTTAACGGTGAATGGAAATTATCAAAGATCAAGGACGGAGTAACAACGTTTAGCGGAGCAGTTACTGTTCCTTTTTCACCCGAGGCAGAGAACAGCGGTGTTGCGAACGGCTTCAAACTTGAAAAAGATGAGCTATTGGTTTATGAAAGAAAATTTAACATAGATAAGAATATGCTGTTGGGAGCGACAAAGCTTCATTTTGGAGCGGTTGACAGCTATTGCAAGGTCTTTGTAAACGGTAAGCTTGCTTGCTCACATAGAGGTGGATATACGCCGTTTGAGACTGATATAGCAGAACTTATTTTTGAGGGCGAGAACACGCTTCGCTTTGAATGCACCGACACGACTGAGGACTCACATGGAGCAAGAGGAAAGCAGTCCTCAACGCCGGGTGGTATTTGGTATACTCCTCAAAGCGGCATATGGCAAACGGTCTGGCTTGAGAGTATGCCAACGGAGCATATCAAGGATATCACCGTAAAAACAGATGCGATAGCTCGCAGCGTAACTATCGCGACGGATTATGACGGTGAGCAAGAGCTTAAGATATTTGATGGCAGCGATTGCTTTTTTGAAACGACCTTCAAGGGAAGCATCTGTGTAAATTATGAATTTGATCTTTGGTCTCCCGAGCATCCAAAGCTTTATGATTTTGAATTGACAACATCTAGCGGTGACAGTATCCGCTCATATTTCGGTGTCCGTTCGTTTGGTATCGGTAAAGACAACAAAGGAAAACCAAGATTGCTTCTCAACGGCAGACCTTATTTTATGAGTGGCGTCTTAGATCAAGGATATTGGTGTGACGGCTTGTTGACCTATCCTTCCGAGCAAGCTGTAATTGACGAGCTGAAAATGCTTAAGGATATGGGCTTCAATATGATAAGGAAGCACATAAAAATTGAGCCAATGCGCTGGTACTACCACTGCGATAAGCTCGGATTTGTAGTTTGGCAGGATTTTGTCAACGGTGGCGGTGAATATAAGTTTACTCACATAGCTGCCTTTCCTTTCCTTGGTTTTAAACACAAGGATAACGATTATAAATACTTTTCCAGAGAAAACGAAGAGGGAAGAGCTGAATTTGAACAGTCGGTGTATGAAACTGTAAACGCACTAAAAAACTGTACCTCTATCGGTGTATGGGTCCCGTTTAACGAGGGCTGGGGACAGTTTGACTCCGAAAAATATACTAAACTTATAAAGGAGCTTGATGATACTCGTATCATTGACAGCGTGAGTGGCTGGCATGATCAAGGTGTTGGAAAGACAGAGCTTAAAAGTCTTCACACCTATTACACACCCCTCAAGGTTCCCAAAGATAAACGCCCCGTAGTGCTAAGTGAATTCGGCGGATATTCACTTAAAATAGATGGACACGTTTTTAATGAGAACAAAGAATTTGGATATAAAAAATTCAAGGACACAGAAACTTTTTGTCAGTCACTTGAAAAACTATATCTTAACAAAGTCCTTCCTTTGCTCCGAAAAGGGCTTTGCGGCTGTGTGTACACACAGGTCTCTGATGTTGAAGAGGAGATAAACGGTCTTGTTACCTACGACAGAAAGGTCATCAAGATATCTCCCGAACGTATGAATGCCATAAATCAAAAGCTCTATGAGCAAGCAAATAACGCAGAGTAAAAGTAAAAGCTCTGACATACAAAAGTATGTCAGAGCTTTTTGGTGCCGGTGGTCGGGGTCGAACCGACACGGTATCGCTACCACTGGATTTTGAGTCCAGCACGTCTGCCAATTCCATCACACCGGCGTTTTCTCAACGCTAAATATTATATCACAATAAGTACGGTAAAGTCAATACTTTTATTAAAAATAAATTAAGCAAGAATAAAGTTTGATAATTCATAATATTATATTTTGAGTTTGTTGACTTTTTAATAAAAATATGCTATAATTACGCTATAATATCGCGTCAAGAATTGAGGATAAAATGAATAGCTTTTGGAAAAGACTATGGACTGAAATTAATCTTGACAATTTAATATACAATTATAACAGTATAAAATCGTATCTGGCTTCTGACGTTGAGCTTTGCTGCGTTGTAAAAGCTAATGCTTATGGTCATCACGCGCCGAGAGTTGCTAAGGCACTTGAACAGGCAGGCGCGCGTTGGTTTGCTGTTTCAAATATCGAAGAAGCGGTGCAGCTTCGCAATGAGGGGCTACGTGGCTCTATCGTTATTCTCGGCTACACGCCGCCCGAATGCGCAAAAAAGCTTTCAGAGCTTAATATATCACAGTGTGTATATTCTCTCGAGTACGCAAAGCAGCTTTCATATCACGCGTCTCTCAGTGCGGCGAAAGTCAACGTACATATAAAGATAGACACGGGAATGGGTCGCTTAGGCTTTTTATATGACGATGAAAGCGCAGTTGATGATATTGCCCTTGCTTGCAAGCTTGACGGTATCGTTCCGGAGGGAATTTTCACGCACTTCGCCGTATCTGATTGCGGTGAAGCGGGCAAAGCTTTTTCAAATGAACAGCATTTCAGATTTTTAGAGATCATCAAAGATCTTGATAGCAAAGGCATCGTCTTTAAATACAAGCATTGCGCCAACAGCGCGGCTACTGTCGACTATCCCGAATTCGGAATGAACATGGTACGTGTCGGAATAATTCTTTACGGTCTTATGCCATCATCGGACACGTTTAATCATCCGAATATAAAGCCCGTTATGTCGCTAAAAACAGTCGTTTCACATGTAAAAACAGTTGAAGCAGGTGCTACCGTAAGCTATGGCAGCGATTTTGTTGCTCCAAAGAAGATGAAGATAGCCACTGTTCCAATGGGATATGCGGACGGTTTTTTGAGATCAAACGCAAAGCACGGGATCGCACTTGACGTCAAAGGAAAGAGAGCACCTATCATCGGCAGGATATGTATGGATCAGCTTATGCTTGACGTTACCGATATTCCCGACGTTCAAATGGGAGACGAAGTAACTGTATTTGGAGACAGTAGCTGTATAAATACAGCAGACACCATAGCTGCGGCAAACGGAACGATAAACTACGAGATCGTTTGTTCTGTCGGTAAACGTGTTCCACGCGTATTTATAAGAAACGGATGCGTTGACGGAATACATCTCGGAATACTTGATACCACTGTTAATTAAAATATGCCATACACAAGGAAATGTGTATGGCATATTTTTTATTCGCTGAAAATATCAATTTGCTCGCTCTTAGAATTAGGTTGAGAACGGAAGGGAATTCCCAAATGCTCATAACCAAGTCTTGTGACGCATCTTCCTCTCGGAGTTCGGCTAAGGAAGCCAATCTGAAGAAGATAAGGCTCGTATACGTCCTCAAGCGTAACCGCTTCCTCGCCTACCGTCGCAGCAAGTGTCTCCAGACCAACAGGACCGCCGTCGTAGAATTTTATAATTGTTTCAAGCATCTTTCTGTCGGTATTATCAAGACCGAGCTGGTCTATCTCAAGTCTTTGAAGAGCATAGTTGGCTATCTTAGAGTCGATCTTGTCACTACCCTCTACCTGTGCAAAATCGCGAACTCTCTTAAGAAGACGGTTGGCAATTCGAGGTGTACCTCTTGAACGCGAAGCGATCTCATAAGCACCGTCATCCGTAATAGGTAGTCCGAGTATTCCCGCGCTTCGCTTAACAATAGTTGTAAGCTCTTCGGGGGTATAAAGCTCGAGCTTGAGCATAACACCAAAACGGTCACGAAGAGGTGTCGTGAGCTGACCTGCTCGTGTTGTTGCGCCTATGAGAGTAAATCTCGGAAGATCTATTCGTATACTCCTTGCGGCAGGGCCCTTACCGATAATAATATCGAGAGCGTTATCCTCCATTGCGGGATAAAGTATCTCCTCGACCGAGCGAGAAAGACGGTGTATCTCGTCGATAAAAAGAACGTCTCCCTCGGCAAGATTTGTGAGCAGTGCAGCAAGGTCTCCTTGCTTTTCGATCGCAGGGCCTGAGGTTATTCTTATATTTACCCCCATTTCTGCGGCAATAATATTGGACAACGTTGTTTTACCAAGACCGGGAGGTCCGTAAAGTAATACGTGGTCAAGGTTTTCACCGCGTATTTTAGCTGCCTCAATGTAGATCTTAAGATTTTCCTTAGCTTTTTCCTGGCCGATATATTCGGCAAGCGTTTTAGGACGCAAAGAGGTTTCAGCATCGCTGTCATCCTTTATCGCGGAGGTAGTCATTATTCGGTTTTCAAAATCAAAATCTTCAGAAAAGTCCATATCCGATATCTCCTTTCATGGGTTATCTCATGAGCTTTTTGAGCGCAAGACGAATAATGTCGTCAAGCTCCAATGTCGTAGTATCAATGGTTTTAAGAACGGAAAGTGCTTCATTTCTCGAATATCCGAGAACAGCAAGAGCATCTTGCGCATCGCTGAGCTTGCTCGAAGCAGCATTACTCTCGGTTATTATAGCTGTTTGCTCATCATCAGTATCGCCAAGAGATTGTCCTTTGAGCTTGTCCTTGAGTTCAAGTATTATTCTTGCGGCTGTCTTTGGACCTATTCCGTTTGCCTGCGAGATGGATTTCTTATCTTCGGTGCACACAGCAACCGCAAGCTTTGCGGGAGTTAAGTGTGAAAGTATTGAAACAGCGGCTTTGGGACCAACGCCAGAAACCGTTATAAGCATCTTAAAAGCAGAGAGCTCTTCTTCGCTCATAAATCCAAACAGCTCCACTCCGTCCTCTCTGACAGCCATATAGCTATAAAGCTTAACAATTGGTGGTTCACTTACCGTAAGATGAGGGGGCATCTGAGAATGAGTGTTGTGCGTTATGGTCATTTTGTATCCAACACCGCCTGCATCGATCACTGCACAGTTCGAATCAAGATAAGCAAGCTTTCCTGATATATAGTAAAACATCTTTATCCTCCGTTATTCGTTTTTTTATACGCTTTCAAGCGTCCAATAAATATCACGTTTTTGCTTGTCTCTCTTGTCAAATACACAAAGCAAAACAAAAGTAGCAGTCGATATAAGAGATACGGTCAAGCCGATCCAATACACGCCGGGGCTATATCTTAACTCTACGGTGTGGACACCGCTACCGACGTCAAACGCAATAAGCGCATCAAGTGTTTTATAATGTTCAACTTTTTGACCGTCGACGTATAGCTTCCAACCCTTGTCGTAGGGAATGGTAGTCAACACGGTCGTAGTATCGTCAAAAGTCGTGATAGTACCCGTAATATGATCATCAGAACAGTTTTCGTCGGTAACGAGCTGAGGCGCTGATTTAAGCTTTTCAAAAGCCGACTCAAAAGCGTTGTCGTCAAGATACCAGATATAATCGCAACCGTTGTTTATGGTAAGAGGATACTTTCCGAGAGTTATCTTGACAGTAACCTCGTCACCTCTCTTAAAATTGCCAAGAGAAACTATATGAGTGCTCTCAAATCCGAGATACGTGCCAAGCGGCGTATCATTAACAGAAATGGCACATTCGGTGGGAGCGTCCGATGGCGTGAAAAAGTAATATTCCGCATCCTTGGTCGCGACAAAAGAATATGTGATGATAGCGGGCTTATCTTTAAAAGAAGGGGAGTACTCGTTATATTCCTCGTTTGTGTCGATTATAGCACCCTCGCAGTTTGATGTGTAATCACTTATCGGTTTATATAATTCGATCGTGTCATCACTTCCACACATAGCACTCACAAGCTTATTTTGCTTTTCAAAGTAAGTGTCATGAGCATCAAACGAAAATGTGTTTATGCCACTGTCGACAGCGTAAGCTATGGAAAGAGAATTGGGATTACGGTAAACGTTGTATCTTCCAACACTAAAAGCGCTTTCATAATACGAATCGAGCTTATTTGAACCTTCTGTATCAATAATGTATTTTACACCCAACAATGAATTACTCACTGGTGTACCGCCAAGAAATTTTGACTTATGCAGCAAAGAAGAATATCCCATATTAGAAAGGAATCTCACCTTGCTTGCGTTAAGAGTGGAAGTAGAACCAGAAAGTCCTCTGAGACCAAGAGCCATATTATCGTTATGACGTCTGTGCATAAGCTTTTCCGCACGATAGAACGACTTGTCTCTCTGATATATTTCATTAACAACGGGGCGAAGCTCACCTATAGAATTGTAACTCGAATGGGTCGAATACGCCACGTCATCGTCAATAGACCAAGTGAACGATACAGCACTTGCAAACATCTCGACACACGCAACAAGCGCGATCACTGCACATATACCGTTCTTAGTAATTCTGTTTTTTGTATGCGACAGCCATATAAGACATAAAGCAAGAAGTACAGCTGCAACAACAGTTATAACGACTGCTTTAGCACCGATCTTACCGTCGCTTACAATATAAGTTTCAAAATCAAGTGCCGAGCAGATAAGCGTGAAGGCAATAATAACTATCGCAGATGCCGTAATAAAAGCGCCGTGAGATCTTTTTATGTTTCCCAAGCCTCGGTAAGCAATGACGAGCAAGAAGAAACAGAGCATAAAGCTATATCGTGCGTTCAGCCAGTTTGGTTGTTGAAAGCCGTGCCATATAAGATCAAGCGGTGACAGATAAAAGCTAAATAGCAAAACCGCTACAAGAGCGAGTGCCCAAAGCTTTTCTTTTTTGCTGACCGAACGCGCCACAAAAAATAGAGGCAAGCATAGCAAACTCAAAATCCCGCAATAGATAAACGGCAGACCTTGCGGACGTATGGTATCATACGAAGCAGGCAAAAGCTTTGTGAAAATATGTATAAAGTTAAAATTGCTCAGCTTCCCCCAGTCGGGTGTGGAAAAGGTTGTTTTTCCGAATGTGAGCGAATAATATGCAGAGAATAAAACGACTGCCGAGATTGCTGCCGCAATAAGTGAAAAGCATGCAAATCTTATACACGATCTAAGCAGATGTTTACGCTCATTATAAGGATTTTTCCATTCGTTTGGAGAAGAGAAATAGTAGTATACAAAATACAGCGTGACAAAAATGCAAACCATATAGCCAATATAATAGTTGCTCATAATAGTCATACAGAGCGTTATTACATAAAGCTTATATTTGCCGTACGCTATCATCTGTTCAACACCATACACAACGAGCGGGAGCCAAAACATTGCATCTATCCACATAGTGTTGCTTTGATATACGACAGCATACGCGCAGAGCGCATACATCGAAGAAAAAGCAATAATTATCGGCTTGTTATCTTTCTTTGTATGCTTATGCAGATAAAACGCAAAGGAAGCGCCGCACAGTCCTGTTTTTATGAGAAGTATCGTAAGTATCGCTTCAAGGATCGCAGACTGCGGAAAAAGCGCGACGATATAAGAAAGAGGGCTTGCGAGATAATAGGTATAAATACCCATAAACTCGCTACCGAGTGCCTGCGAAAAAGTATAAGCAAAGCTACCCTCACCGTACAAAGCATTTCTCAATGCTTCAAAAAAATAAACATATTGCGCGTTCATGTCGAGAACAAGCACTGAGCCGTCGCCAAACGGACGAATGCTCATTGCTACGTAAACGAGATACATTATGAGCGCGGGAATTAAAAACGCAAGCGTCAAATACGCATATTCAGATGAAAAAAAACGCTTAAAGGGAAGCGCTATTGACCGCAAAAGAGAACGGCTGGAGCTGTTTTCTGAATTCATAGCTCACTGTCATCGACAAAACGCTTTACAGCTTTTTCAAGCTTAATTCTGTCGATAGTCATATCGTGTGAGCATCCGAGGCAAACTATACGCATCTCGCTGCCAACACGAAGTATCTTGAATAATTTAGAACCGCACGGATGCGGCTTTTTGAGTTCGACCGTGTTTCCGACTTCAAATTTTAGAATCTGCATAAAACCACCGTAAGTAAATTATATAATATTATTTTATCATACTATTATTATTTTGTAAATAACTATTCAAAATTTTACAAAATAATAAAAATCTGTTTGACTTAACGGAGGTATTGTGATATAATAGAGAATGGATTATTATGGAGGTGTGTATGGTGATTTTGGGAATCGACCCCGGACTTGCTATTGTAGGTTGGGGCGTCGTTGATTATAGCGGCTCGCATTTCAAGGTGCTTGGATACGGTTCTATCGATACACCCGCTGGAATGCCCACCGAAGAACGCCTTTGTTTAATATTTGACGGTATTAAGGAGCTTATAAAGCAATACCACCCGCAACACCTCGCGGTAGAGGAGCTTTTCTTTAATACAAACATAACAACGGGTATAAGAGTTGCCGAGGCAAGAGGCGTTATTATTATGTGTGCCAAAAAAATGGGAGTAGAAATATTCGAGTATACCCCACTTCAGGTCAAGCAAGCTGTCGTTGGTTACGGTCGTGCCGAGAAAAAGCAGGTCATAACTATGGTCACAATGCTTCTCGGACTTCAAAAGCCGCCTAAACCCGATGACACAGCCGACGCACTTGCGATAGCTATCTGTCACGCGCATTCGGGACATTCACGGCTTGCGCAGTATTACAATCAAAAATAAATTTGGAGGAATTATGTGGATAGCAGATAAATGGACAGACTATGAGTTACTTGACGCTTCGGACGGAGAACGTCTTGAACGTTGGGGAAGCTTCATATTAAGGCGTCCCGACCCACAGATAATTTGGAAAAACGCAGCTGCACATCCTTCATGGAAAAAGGCAGATGCAGTATATAAAAGATCAGCTAAGGGTGGCGGAGAATGGACAAAAAATAAGCTCCCTGAGCAGTGGACCATCTCTTACGGTTCGCTCAAATTCAATCTTAAGCCAATGGGATTTAAGCATACGGGACTGTTTCCCGAGCAAGCCGCTAACTGGGAGTGGTTTTCAAAGCTCATTAAAGAGGCGGACCGTCCTATTAAGGTTCTGAACTTATTCGCCTACACGGGCGGCGCAACCATTGCAGCGGCTGCTGCAGGAGCTTCAGTTGTACATGTTGATGCTTCTAAGGGAATGGTAGCGCAGGCAAAGCTCAACGCGCAATCATCGGGACTTGGCGACGCTCATATAAGATATATCGTTGATGACTGTAAGAAATTTGTTGAACGCGAGATAAGACGCAAAAACAAATATGATGCTATAATTATGGACCCGCCTTCGTACGGCAGAGGCCCTTCGGGCGAGATATGGAAAATTGAGGACAGTGTTCACGAGCTTGTAGCTCTTACCGCGCAGATACTTTCTGACGAGCCATTGTTCTTCCTTATCAACTCATATACGACCGGTCTTTCTCCTGCGGCTATGCAGTACATACTCGGTCTTACTGTGGCTTCAAAGCACGGTGGAAATATTGAGGCAGGAGAGCTCGGATTGCCAGCAACCCAAACGGGATATGCAATCCCTTGCGGCGCGAGCGCAAGATGGCAAAAACACTAAAATACAAAGCAGGAATAACTAATGAATCCATTTATTAAAACAGTTGGTCTCTCGTATAAATATGAGGACGCCGACGTAAACGATAGCCCCGTGCTTTCAGACCTTTCTCTCGAGATAAACGAAGGAGAATTTGTGGCGGTCCTTGGTCACAACGGCTCAGGAAAATCCACATTCGCTAAGCTTTTGAATTTGATACTTGCGCCAAGTTCGGGAGAGATATACCTTGAGGGTAAGCTTGTGGATGCTAACAATATTTCCGAGCAAGAATTGCTTGAGCTGAGAAAAAGTGTTGGCATGGTATTTCAAAACCCTGACAATCAGTTGGTAGCAACGATCGTTGAGGACGACGTTGCGTTCGGTCCTGAAAATCTCGGTATTCCGTCAAAAGAAATAAGAGAACGCGTTGATGCGGCGCTCAGAGACGTTGGAATGCTTGAATATGCGAAGCACGAGCCGCACAGACTTTCGGGCGGACAGAAGCAGAGAGTTGCTATTGCGGGAATAATAGCAATGATGCCCAAATGCATAATTTTTGACGAATCGACCGCAATGCTTGATCCTGTTGGACGCAAAGAGGTGATGAACTCTATCGTTCGTCTGAACAGAGAAAAGGGCATAACCGTAATTATGATAACGCACTATATGGAAGAGGCTGCTCTTGCTGATAGAATAATCGTTCTTGATGATGGACGTATGTTGCTTGACGGAACACCGTCTTACGTATTCGAGCACGAAGATATGTTAAAGGAATGCGGTCTTAACGTCCCTCAGGGCACAGAGCTTATCCATAAGCTGATAACAGAAGGACACTTAGAGCGACAGATCGGCGAATGCGTAACGCTTGAACAATGCGCTGATATAATTGCCAACGCGCTGAAAAAGGATAATTGAAATGTCTGAGATCATTTTAGAAAACGTAAGCTATTATCACGGTAAGGACACACCTTACGAGATAAAAGCGCTTGATAATATCAATATCTCCATTCCTCACGGAAAAATAACCGGACTTATCGGTCACACCGGCTCGGGAAAATCGACGCTCGTGCAGATGTTCAACGGTCTTTTAAAACCGTATGAGGGAAGAGTTCTTATCGACGGAACTGATATATGGAGCGAGCCAAAGAAAATAAGCGCAGTCAGATTTCGTGTCGGACTTGTAATGCAGTATCCCGAATATCAACTATTCGAGGAGACCATTTATAAAGATATCGCATTCGGCCCTAAGAATATGGGACTGTCCGAGGACGAAATAAAGATTCGCGTCGAGGAGGCTGCGGACTTTGTCGGCTTTGATAAAGTATTGCTTGACCGCTCTCCCTTCGACCTTTCGGGCGGACAAAAGCGGCGCGCAGCAATAGCGGGAATCATCGCTATGCGTCCCGACGTATTGGTACTTGATGAGCCCGCGGCTGGTCTTGACCCACGTGGAAGAGATGCTATATTCAACAATATCGTTGAGTATCAAAGACAGAGTGGGAGCACAGTCGTTATAGTTAGCCACAGCATGGAAGATATGGCAAGACTGTGCGACAATCTCATCGTTATGGCTTCGGGAAAAATATTTATGAGCGGCACACGTGCCGAGGTGTTTGGAGAAGCGGACAAGCTTACCGATGTAGGACTTGACGTTCCCCAGATAACCAGACTTATGAATATGCTTGAACAACGCGGCGTAAGCGTTGAAAAAGGTATTTACACCGTTGACGGTGCTTACAACTATTTAGTCAATAATTTATTTAAACAGGAAAACAAATAATGAAAAGTATTGCTTTGGGGCAATATTATCCCGCCAATTCGCCACTTCACAAATTAGACCCGAGAGTTAAGATAATTCTCGCGATACTGTATATCGTTTGCTCTTTTTTGTGTAAGAATATTATCAGCTTCGCGCTTCTTGCACTGAGTGCGATAATACTTATAGCTCTTGGCAGAATACCGCTCAAGATTGTTCTTGGCGGACTTCGCCCCGTATTAATTATTCTTATATTCACTGCCGTCATTAATATATTTTGGACGTCGGGAGACACTTTGCTATTCGAGTGGAAATTTATAAAGATTTACCTTGAAGGTGTTTTTTCCGCTTTGTTTATCGTAATACGAATATCTGCTCTTATTATCGGAACTTGTATGCTTATGACGTATACGACCACTCCGATAGAGCTTACCGACAGCATAGAGGACCTCTTGTCTCCTCTCAAAAAGATTCATCTACCCGTTCACGAGTTTGCTATGATGATGACGATCGCTTTACGCTTTATCCCAACACTCGTTGAAGAAACGGACAAGATAATGACCGCGCAAAAAGCAAGAGGCGTTGATTTTTCAAGCGGAAGTATCGTTAAGCGAGCAAAAGCGCTCATACCGATCCTTATCCCTTTGTTCGTATCTTCCTTCAACCGTGCGGCAGACCTTGCGACCGCAATGGAATGCAGATGCTATCACGGCGGAGAAGGTCGTACGAGAATGAAAGTAAGGCACGTGCGCTTTGTTGACTTCATTCCATTGATACTCATTATCGTATTCGGCGCATCTCTCGTTGTGTTTAATATATTGAATATTGGCTTTACTATGTAATAAAGAAAAATGGGGGGAATCTTGTCTAAGCTTTTGATAGATATTTCATTTGTCGGTACCGCATATTGCGGTTATCAGGTGCAGCCTTCTTCACCTACCGTACAACAGGAATTAAACAACGCCGCAAAAAAACTATTTGGATTTGACTGCGATATCGTTGGTTGCAGCAGAACGGACAGCGGTGTCCATGCAAATCACTTCTGCGCTACCGTCAGTCAAAAAGGTATGGAGTCGTTGCCGACGAGCATTCCTCTTGAAAAGATACCCTCGGCACTTTGCTTTTATTTGCCTGAGGATATATCGGTCATGTCCGCCACTTGGGTTAGAGATGATTTCCATGCAAGATATGACGTGAAATACAAGGAATATCTCTACTGCATATGGAATGCAAAGCAAAGGGATCCGTTTCTGCACGGCCGTGCGTGGCACTATCCAAAGCATATAGATGACAATGCGCTGGAGCAAATGCGTCTCGCCGCAAAAAAGCTTGAGGGCACACACGATTTTTCTTCATATATGGCAGCTAATTCATCTGTCGCAACTACGGTAAGAACTGTTTACAAAACCGACGTTTACAGAGAAGGGAACGCAATATATTTCAAAGTTAGTGCCGACGGTTTCTTATACAATATGGTGAGAATATTCACGGGCACTCTTATATCGGTTGCCGAAGGAAAAATATCGGTCGATGATATTGATAAAATAACCGAAGTAAAAGACAGATCAAAAGCGGGAATAACAGCTCCGCCGCAAGGCTTATACCTGAATAAAGTAGTATACTGATTTTTTGAAAGGAGGAGGCAGATGAAAAAAACGTCTGATAAAAAGAAAAAAGACGATAGCAAAAACAAATTAAAAGACAAATTCGATCTGCTTGCTCTTGCAGGAAAGTTCGGTGCGCTTTTTAATCCGACCCCCCAAAAGGAAAAAGTTCTCCGTCACGAGGACTTTAATGCGGCGGGGGATACATATTACGCGAGCGTTTCTGTTGGATATAAGATAATCGAAAGAATTTTGATAATAGTACTTGTAATATTTCTCGTTGTTTCGCTAATATCAAATTTCAGCTTGATCACTTACGATAATTTTTTCTATCTTCTTAAGGACTTTTCAACTGCCGTTGATATTGAGTCCTCTAATTACGATACGCTTTCTTATAGCTCAAATTCAAGGCATTTCTTCTCACTGTACCGCGAGGGGCTTGTTATGGCAAATCCGTCCAACATCTCCGTCTATACGGCAACGGGACGTCGCACACTTCAAGCAACGTCTCAGTTCTCATCACCTTGCGTTATGAGCTCAAATAAATACTTCCTTGTTTACGATACCGCTGGCACAAGCTTTGCCGTATACAATTCATTTTCAAGGGTATACGCGGAAACACTCGACTATCCCGTTACCGACGCATGCTTCGCAAACGATGGAAAAATAGCAATTACGACAAGAGATCTCAGCAGCCGCTCATTAGTACATATATATGACGATAACTTCAAGCGTCTGTTTACCGTTCCGTCAAACAAGTTTGCTTTTGACATAGCTATGAGCAGTGAAAGCAACAGCATGGCTATCTGTTACTATGACATTGGAAACGGTAGCGGAATGACGCAAATCGATATACGCCGTTTGTCTGATATGGATAGAATCGAGACTATCACTGTTGACGGTGAATTCCTACTGCAATGCGGATATCTGTCAAGCGATTATTTTGCTATCATAACTGATAGATCGGTGCGTATATACGATAAATACTTTGAGGAGATAGACGTTTATGAATATGTAAACGCTCAGATATCGGGATTTTGCATTAATGAATACGGTGCTGCCGTATCCTATACCGAAAACTCGAAGAATTATGCCGTCGCATTTGATAGCGGTGGAAAGCTCGTATTTGACGAGTTGACGGATACTGCCGTAAACGACATAGGCATTTATGAAGGTTTTATCTTTATGAGAACAGACCTTGGTGTAAAACGCGTTGATTATAAAGCGTCGCACCATCAATTCTTGACCTCAGGTCAGGGAAAAATGCTCTTATACAGCGCTGATACTGTTCTGATATGCGGAGAATCCAAAGCGGAATATCTCGTCTTTGAGGAATAAACAATTTTTGAAAGGAGCTTGGTAATATGCATTTGATAGATTTTGCGGTACTTGCCGTTATAATTTCATTTATTGTCTCGTGTGTAGAAGCAAAGGCTGTACGAATACATTCCAAGCTTTTTGTAATCTCCACTTCGATTTGGATATCATACGTATTTAGTACGTGGTACGGGGAAAATATCTTGTTGTTCATAAAGAAGATCGACAAAAATCTTTTTAACTTTCCCGTAGTTGCCAAGATAATTGAAAGTCTTCTCGCCACAATAGGAACGACTGTTGTATTTGTTCTGCTATTCGTTATATTAAAACAACTCGCAAGATTTGTAAACGGGGAAATAAACAGTGATATTCGCTCAGTACTTCTCGCGAGACTTCTTGGGGCACTTGATGGGTTATTTATTATCGTAGGTTTTAAATTCTCGTTCACACGATTCACTATCATAAAGCTACAGAGAGTAAAAAGATACGGACATGAGCTTGGAAAAAATGTCTCTCATAATAGCGATAAAAAAATGAAATTCGTAGCAAATTTGAATTGATATTCTCTCTGAATTCAAAAAAACAAACATATAGATTGAGAGGATCATATAGATGAAGTTAAAAAATATACCTAACATTTTGTCAATAATTAGAATACTTCTTGTATTTGTATTTTTATACGTATTTTTTATTGTAGATAATATATATGTAGCTCTTTTGATCTTTTTGATCGCGGGAGCTACCGACGTAGTTGACGGTTATCTCGCAAGAAGAAACAACTGGATAACAAACCTTGGAAAAATACTCGATCCGTTTGCCGATAAGCTGATGCAGTGCACGGTTCTCGTAAGCCTTTGTATCAAAAAAATCGTTCCTATCTGGTTTGTAATTCCGTTCTTCGTCAAGGAGATATTCACGCTCATAATAGGACTTATAGTTATAAAAAGAAGAAGTGTCAACGTAGTGAGCAAATGGTACGGAAAGCTTGCCGTTTGTTTGTTCTACGCTACGATAGCTGTTGCGATAATATGCAAAGACACGCTTGCTGCGCACCCTGTGATCACGGTATTTGTCTTTGCGCCTGCGGTAATATTCGCTTTGGCTGCACTTGTTGCATACGTTAAACACTATTCTTACTTGAAGAAAGAAGAAATCAAGCAAAGCAAATTAATAAACAATATCCGAAAGGAACAGTAACGCAAGCTATGCTTGCTCTCGCTGTGTAAGCTGAAATATGGTAATGTGTTCAAGATGCCACAAAAGAGTGGCGGTTATATTCGTTACAAAATTAGAAAACGGAAACAAGCTCAATGAAGGTCTTTGCATAAAATGTGCAAAGGAAATGGGAATCCCTGTTGATAACATGCTCGGAAACGTCATGAATCAATTTGGTATTTCTCCCGACCAGCTTGAGACCATGGAAGACAGTCTTGGTGATATGATGCAGGATATGTCCGACCTTCCCACCGAAAACGATGATCTTGAGGAGGGAGGTGCGCCTGCAATCGATATGCCGAAGCTCTTTGGCGAAGCGGGTATTCCTATCACACCAAATCCGTCCCAAAAATCGAAAGATAAAAATAAGAAGTCATCCGATACTCCCAAAAAGTATAAATTTCTTGATACCTATTGCCGTAATCTTACAAAGCGCGCGGCAGACGGAAAACTTGACCGTATAATAGGACGGGAAAAGGAGCTGGAGAGAGTTATTCAGATACTTTGCCGCCGTCAAAAGAACAATCCGTGTCTTATCGGTGAGCCGGGCGTAGGAAAGACTGCTATCGCCGAAGCCTTGGCTCAGCGAATAGCTGACAACAACGTACCTTACAAGCTCAAGGGGATCCAGATATATCTCGTTGACCTTACCGCGCTCGTAGCAGGTACTCAGTTCAGAGGTCAGTTTGAGTCTCGTATTCTCGGACTTCTTAACGACGTAAAGGCAGCAGGCAACGTAATTCTTGTTATCGACGAAGTGCACAACATTGTTGGTACGGGAGACGCGGAGGGCAGTGTAAACGCCGCAAATATTCTAAAGCCCGCTCTTTCAAGAGGTGAGATAAGAATAATCGGCGCTACTACGCTTAATGAGTATCGCAAATATATCGAAAAGGATACCGCGCTTGAAAGAAGATTCCAGCCAGTTACAGTAAACGAGCCTTCTATTGCCGAAACTATCGAAATGCTTGAAGGTATAAAGCATTACTATGAGGAGTTTCATTCGATAAAGATTCCCGACAACGTAACTCGCAGGGCTGTTATTATGTCCGAGAGATATATTATGGACAGATATCTCCCAGATAAAGCGATAGACCTGCTCGACGAAGCCGCTTCCAAGCTTTCTCTAACAAGCTCAGTGCTTAACGAGGCACAGCAGATACGCGAAGAGCTGCTGTCTCTTAAGGATAAGAGAGAAACACTTGAAGCACAAACGCAGTCGGACGAAAAATCATCGCAAAAGTGCTATGAGGAGATAGCTGCGATCAAGTCAAAGGAGCTTGGTCTGTCCGAGCGTCTCAGAGAAATCGAGCCCTCTTGCGAGAGCGTTGTGCTTACTGAATCGGATATTGCCGAGGTCATTGAAATTTGGACGGGTATTCCTGCTGCTGATATTTCACAAAACGAATACGAGCAAATAGATACTCTCGAGGGCAGACTGAAAAAGAAGATAATCGGTCAGGATAAGGCTGTTGCTGCCGTGGCAAAAGCTATCAAGCGCAACAGAGCAGGTATATCCTATAAGCGCAAGCCCGTTTCGTTTATATTCGCAGGACCTACGGGTGTTGGTAAAACAGAGCTTGTAAAGACACTTGCAGCAGATCTTTTCCATTCCCCCGAAACGCTTATCCGTCTCGATATGTCGGAGTTTATGGAAAAGCATTCCGTATCGAGAATAATCGGAGCGCCTCCCGGATACGTTGGATTTGACGAGGCAGGACAGCTCACAGAAAAGATAAGACGCCGTCCTTATTCTGTAGTCTTGTTTGATGAGATAGAAAAGGCGCACCCCGACGTACTCAATATTCTGCTTCAGATACTTGATGACGGCAGAATTACGGACGCTAGAGGAAAGACAGTGAATTTTGAGAATACCGTTATAGTCATGACTACTAACGCAGGCTCGGATAATTCTTCCGCCACAGTTGGATTTTACGCAGATGAAACCGCACGCGGAGAAGATAAGACCATGAAAGCACTCAGCAATTTCCTCAGACCCGAATTCATCAACCGTGTTGACGAGATAATCACCTTTAACTCATTGACGGTATCCGACTTTGAGCGCATAGCAGAGATAATGCTCGGTGAGCTTAAGCTCTCACTTGAGGAGAAGGGAATTAAATTCAATTACTCAAGCGAGGCTGTCAAGTTTATTGCGTCGAGCTCGTACTCACAAAAGTTCGGTGCTCGTAATATGAGAAGATTTATAACCGCAAACGTTGAGGATCTTCTCGCAGAACGCATCATAGCAGACTATACGCAAGCGATCTGCGGTGCTTCTCTTAAATATTCCAGAAAACAAAATAAATTGGTAATAGAGTGTATTTAAAATGAACGAAAAATGGTTTTCACTCTCTTTGAGTGAAGTCGAGAAAAAACTGAAAACCAATGCCGCCTCGGGACTGTCCCGCAAGGCGGCTCGTTCTGCATGGAACTTTTACTCTCAAAGAACGGGCTCGCTGTTTATAAAGCGTAGAAGATCAACGGGTAAAATGCTATCTGAGATCTTCTCAGATTTTGCTCTCATAATGCTCCTTATTGCTGCGTTGCTTTGTCTCCCGTTCGAGGAAAAGTCTATCGGAGTATCTGTAATTTTAGTGTCGGTTATAAGCGTTGGCGTATCCTTTGTCTACTATTATAGGTCTCAACGCTCACTTGAGGAAATGCAAATACACTATATGCCAACAGCCAAGGTCATTCGAGGCGGAAAGCTTTATTGTGTAGCTTCAGATGAGCTTGTACCGGGTGACGTTATGATCCTTGAGAAGGGTGACGTAGTATGTGCAGATGCTCGCCTTGTTACTTCGGACCGTCTCAGAGTTTTCATGCGTACGGATAAAAACAAGTACGTCTCTCTTAATAAACAATCAAACGGAACGCTTCCAGACGACGGGAATGACCCAACTAAGCTTACAAATATAATTCATGCAGGTTCTATAATAGAGAACGGAAGCGCAAGAGCTATTGTTTATGCCGTGGGAAAATATACGTATCTCGGAGCAAAGACAGGCGGTATTTTTGAGCAAAAGCCCGATATAACGCCCAAGGCACTTACAAAGATAAAAAAGGTATGCTCAATAGTCAGCTTTATTTCTATGCTGTGTATCCTACCGTTTTGTGTTATAAGTCTTGTTATAAGCAGGATCAACGGCGGAACCTCTATACTTTCATCAGTCTTTTTAACGGCGCTTGCCATAACAGCATCATCGCTGACACAGCTTACGACTACGCTTTGCAGATTATTTTACGCAAGAGCGGCAAAGCTTCTCCTTAGTGCGCCCAATCCTATCGTTATAAGAACTGCTGAAACGCTTGATAGACTATCCTCGGTCAAGTATGTTTTTATGCTTGACGGTTGTGCGGTCACAGACGGTGTTCTGCACTACGACGGTGCATACAACGTAGAGGGCGAGATAAAGCAGGTCGCACGAATAACACCGTCCTTGAGCTTGCTTTTTGAGGCAGCTACCTTATATAACATCGCTGACAATAATTCCGTAAGCGTTGGAATATTGCTGCCTAACAGATATAAAACAGGACTTTCACAGTTCCTCGCCCAATCAAACGTTGACGTTGATGCTTTGAATATTCGATGCCAGGTAAGATCTTTCTCATCAGCGACCATAACCGATCCCGTCGATAGGGTGTATTATACCGACAGAGGCTTTGGTTACGTTATCGAGGTGTCCGAGGGAACGCATCTACTCAGCAGTGTTACACACAGTATTGTAAACGGTACGGTACAAGCGCTTTCGAACGTCGGAGTTGATAAGCTTCGCCATACTGCCGAAATGTACGCTGCAAGCAGTAAAAAGGTTTTGATATTTACGCGTAGCACCTTGTCTGCAAACGGAGCACTGGGTGACAGATGCTTTGTAGGCGCGGTCGTTTTATGTGAGAAAACCGACATAGGCTCAGTAAAGGCTATCAACGAGCTAAAAAAACGCGGAGTTAGCGTTATATCGTTTATTCCAAACAGCTATAGATCCGCACTGCTTGACGTTCCCGCCGATGCTCGCCCGGGTGTTTCAGCTCAGAAAGCAGACTTTGTAAAACAAGCAAAGCCCATCACTTATAAATTCGGCGAAATAGGTACATATTACGGACTTAATGATTTTGATATATGCGAGCTTATCAATCACGTCCACAGTAAAGAGCAGGGAGTTGCCGTCATTGCATTCTCGGATACTTTTAAGAATGCGATCAAGTCGTCTGATGTATTTATATCTTGTTCTGATGTTAACAGCAAACTCGGCTCATCGTCGCAACACGAGCTTGAAAAGACTGATATATCAGGCGAAATTACAAGCATGTCCTGTGTCCAGACAGTTCGTTCGCAAGCGGATATTCTTATTCGTCGTCCCTCAAAAGACAAGCGCGGAGGGCTTATGGCGCTTGTAAACGCATTCGCCGCAACGGCAGTCGTTAGAAGAAATCTGTCCGCATTCTTTACGTACGCAATGAGCACTCAGTTGCTTCGTATATGTATGGTAGCACTTCCTATGCTCTTTGGAGAGACTGTATTGGATGCTAGACATATTGCCATTTGCGGATTTGTTATAGATATGCTTGTTCTCTTGATGTTCGCACTTGATAAAAGGCCATCTCGTGTAAATGTTAACGGTGATCTTTCGATCAGGAGCTATATTTCTAACAACAAACCGCTTTGGATATCTACACTTGTTGCGAGTATATTCGCAATTGTATGTCCATTGGTCGTTGACTATATTGGATTTATGGGACCATATTTGTATGAGACCGAATATCTATTCTGCTCGCTTTTATGGTTACATCCAATAGTACTGTATTTCGTAAGATTTGGCGGCATCAAAAATATCGAAAAGGCAGTTAAAGACAAAGCTTACCTTGCCTTATGTGCGGGGATCATAGTATTTGTTGCACTGATACACCTTATTGAACCGCTTGGAGCCCTTATGAAAATGACCTCAAATCCTATCGCGTATTTTGTTCTTTCCTTCATTCCTATCGTGATATTTGGAGTAACGGGCATTATAACCGGTATCGTCAAGAAGAAATGAATACGCAAAATCTCCTTTGCATAAGTTTTAATAACTATTGCAAAGGAGATTTATGTTTTGGAAAGATTTAATACTTGTGAGCTTAGAGATAAGGAAGTAATAAATCTTTGTGACGGTGTCAGATTGGGGTGCCCCACGGATTTCGAGATCAATACATGCGACGGAAAAATAACCGCTCTTATAGTAGAAGGGCAGGGGGGATTTTTAGGCTTCGGGCAGTCAAAGGATATCATTATCCCATGGTGTAAAATAGAATGTATCGGCGAGGACGCAATACTTGTACGCCTTGACAGAAATGAGTTCATTATCCCCGACGACAAACGTAAGAAGAGAAAAAGCTTCTGGTAATTGTAAACATTTTGTAAATATGCAAAAATGCACTTGAAGGATATTTAATAATATGTTATAATATTGCAGTTGCGTGACGAGATTACACGCAAAATAAAAAAATACACACACATTGGCATCTGCGGTGCGATTTCACTTAGGTGGATTAATCGCTTGCTATGTGGTGGAAAAAACCAAAGGAGGACATAAAAATGTCTATTATCTCAATCAAACAGCTTCTCGAAGCAGGCGTTCATTTTGGACACCACACAAGAAGATGGAACCCCAAAATGCAGGAGTACATCTTCACAGAAAGAAACGGAATCTACATCATTGACCTTCAGAAGACAGTTAAGAAGTTCGATGAGGCGTATGCTTTCGTTCGCGACATCTCCGCACAGGGCGGTAACATCCTTTTCGTAGGAACAAAGAAGCAGGCTGCTGACGCTATCAAGGAAGAGGCAACTCGTTGCGGAATGTACTACGTAAACGTTCGTTGGCCCGGCGGTATGATGACAAACTTCAAGACCATCAAGCGCTCCATCGGTCGTCTCAATGCACTTGAGAAGATGCAGGAAGATGGCACGTTCGATCTTCTCCCCAAGAAGGAAGTTGCTGCAAAGCAGAAGGAGATCTTCGACCTTGAGAAGAACTACGGCGGTATCAAGAACATGGATACACTTCCCGCAGCTATCTTCATAGTTGACCCCAAGAAGGAGAGAAACGCAGTTCTTGAGGCTAAGAAGCTCGGTATTCCGGTAGTTGCTATCGTTGATACAAACTGTGATCCTGATGATGCTGATTACGTTATTCCCGGTAACGATGATGCAATCCGCGCTATTAAGCTCATCTCCTCTGTACTTGCTGATGCAGTTATCGAGGGTAGACAGGGCGAGCAGCTCGCAGAGGCTGAGACAGTTGAAGAGGCTGTTGAGGCAGACGCTGAATAATTCTCAAACAATCTAAAAATTGAAAGGAAAATAGTAAAATGGCTAATATTACCGCAAAGGACGTTGCTAATCTTCGCGCTCAGACCGGTCTCGGTATGATGGAGTGCAAGAAGGCACTTGTTGAAGCTGACGGTGACTTTGAGGCTGCTGTAAAGATCCTTCGTGAGAAGGGACTTGCAACCGCTGAGAAGAAGGCTGGTCGTATAGCTGCAGAGGGTCGTGTTGACATAATGACAAAGGACGGCTTCACTGCAATGGTTGAAGTAAACGCAGAGACTGATTTCGCTGCAAAGAGCGATGCATTCAAGGAGTTTGTTACAGGTGTTCTTACAACGATCATCGCAAACAAGCCCGCTACTCTTGAGGAGCTTCTCGCAACAAATTACTGTGATACAGCTCTTACGGTACAGCAGACTCTTATCGAGCAGATCGCTGTAATCAAGGAGAATCTCTCCGTTCGCCGTTTCGTACTTGTTGAGGGTACTACTTCCTCTTACATTCACGGCTTCGGCTCTACAGGTGTTATCGTTAAGTTCGATACAAACGTTGCTGATAAGGACGGATTTGCTGAGTACGCAAAGAACATTGCGCTTCAGATAGCTGCAGGTAATCCTCCTCAGTACGTTAACATTGAGGATGTTCCCGCTGAGGCAGTTGCTGAGGAAAAGGCAGTGCTTATCGCTCAGATGAAGAACGATCCTAAGAATGCTAACAAGCCCGATTCTATCCTTGAGAAGATCGTTACAGGTCGTCTTGGTAAGTTCTACGAGCGCGTTTGCCTCGTTGAGCAGGCATACGTTAAGGAAGACGATATTACTGTTGGCACATACACCAAGAACACCGCTAAAGCCCTTGGTGGAGACATCAAGATCGTATCCTTCTGCCTCTACGAAAAGGGTGAGGGTATCGAGAAGAAGGAAGAGAACTTTGCTGAAGAGATTGCAAAGCTCACAGGTAACAACTAATTACCAAAAATTTAAGCGGATACACCTTATGGTGTGTCCGCTTTTTTTGTTAAATACTATTGAAATTATTTGAGAAATGTGTTAAAATAATGTATCGTTAGTTTTTAACAATATCGAGGGTAAAAAAATGTATAAAATATTAAAAAAGCAAGTTCTTAATCCTACTGTCACGCTGATGGAGATCGAAGCTCCTTTTGTGGCTAAAAAGGCGCAACCAGGTCAGTTTATAATTCTTCGTGTTGACGATGAGGGTGAAAGAATCCCCCTTACAGTCGCCGGATACGATAGAGAAAAGGGAAGCGTTACTATCATTTTTCAGATAGTCGGAGCTACGACCGCGCTTCTCAATCAGAAGAACGAAGGCGAATATATTCAGGACTTTGTCGGTCCTCTTGGCAAGGAGACCAAAACAGACGGACTTAAGAAGGTGTGCATCGTCGGTGGTGGTGTTGGTTGCGCTATCGCGCTTCCCATTGCTCAAAAGCTTCATAGCTTAGGTTGTGATGTAACCTCAATAATAGGCTTCAGAAGCAAAGACCTTCTTATTCTTGAGAATGAATTTAAAAATGCATCAAGTAAGCTTTACGTGATGACCGATGACGGTTCTTACGGTATGCAAGGCAACGTTTGTAAACCTCTTGAAGAAATGTTCGCAAACGGCGAGACTTTTGATGAAGTTATAACCATAGGCCCGCTTATAATGATGAAGTTTGTAGTTGAGGCAGTTCGTCCCACGGGAATTCCTTGCACGGTATCTATGAACCCGATTATGATAGACGGAACAGGAATGTGCGGCGGATGCCGTCTCACACTTAACAGAGACGGAAAAAAAGTCACGGAGTTCGCTTGTGTTGACGGCCCAGATTTCAACGGATACGAGATTGATTTTGATGAAGCAATGTCACGTAGCTTGATGTACAGGGATTTTGAACGTCACGCATACGAAAAGACATGTAATTTGTTTGGCAAGGAGGTAAAGTAAAATGGCAAATATGTCGTTAAAGAAAAATCCTATGCCTACTCAAGAGCCCCAAGAACGCGCTAAGAACTTCGATGAAGTAGCAATTGGTTACGATGAAGCAACTGCCATAGACGAAGCTCTCAGATGCCTCAATTGCAAGCATATGCCTTGTGTGAACGGCTGTCCCGTCAATATCCATATACCCGAGTTCATCTCAAAGATTAAAGACGGAGATTTTGAGGGCGCATATAAAATCATTTCAAGATCATCGAGCCTGCCTGCTGTGTGTGGACGAGTTTGTCCTCAGGAAACACAGTGTGAAAACAAGTGTGTACGAGGAATAAAGGGTGAGCCGGTTGGTATTGGCAGACTTGAGCGCTTTGTTGCCGACTGGCACAATGCACATTCTAATGAGATACCCGACATCAAGGAATATAACGGTCACAAAGTTGCTATAGTAGGCTCAGGACCATCCGGACTTACTTGTGCGGGCGACCTTGCAAAGCAGGGCTTCAGCGTAACTGTCTTTGAAGCACTTCACAAAGCAGGCGGAGTTCTTGTGTACGGTATTCCCGAATTTCGTTTGCCTAAGGCAATAGTTCAAAAGGAAGTTGACAACCTCACGGCTATGGGCGTTGATATTCAAACAAATATAGTCATTGGAAAAACACTTACAGTCGACGAGCTGTTTGATATGGGATATGAGGCTGTATTTATAGGCTCTGGTGCGGGACTTCCAAACTTTATGGGTATTCCGGGTGAGGCTTACAAAGGCGTTTACTCCGCAAATGAATTCCTTACTCGTTCAAACCTTATGAAGTCATATAAAAACGAGCCTGTTACTCCTATAATGAAGGGGGGCAAGGTAGCAGTAGTCGGTGGCGGAAACGTCGCTATGGACGCTGCGAGAACTGCTCTGAGACTTGGCGCTGAGAAGGTATATATCGTTTACAGACGTTCAATGGAAGAGCTCCCCGCGCGACGTGAAGAGGTCGAGCATGCTATGGAAGAGGGAATTGAGTTTCTCCTTCTCAACAATCCAACAGAGATACTTGGCTACAACAATCCCACAGACAAGCGCGATCCCAAGAACGGATTCGTAACCGGTATGAAATGCATAAAAATGCAGCTCGGCGAACCTGATGAGAAGGGACGTCGCAGACCTATTCCCATACCTGACAGCGAATACGTGCTTGACGTTGACACCGTGATAATGTCGATTGGTACGTCTCCCAATCCGCTCATAAAAATGACAACAAGCGGACTTGACGTTAACAGACACGGCGGAATTATCGTTGAAGAGTCAACAGGCGCTACAACTCGTGAGGGCGTTTATGCAGGTGGCGATGCCGTCACAGGCGCTGCTACCGTTATTTCCGCTATGGGTGCCGGAAAGGTTGCGGCTAAGGCAATTTCAGAATATCTTTTATAAAACATAATAAATAAAAAACCGTTTGCTAAAAAAGCAAACGGTTTTTTATTATTCAGTTATTTCGTCTGCAGTATCTTGGTCGTTGTCAGCGTTTTCGTCAGCATACGGCTCAATCATATATCTATCGATGATCGGATACGCAGCATAAGTCGACATAAACAGGAAGGTTGCTAAAATATACACGAAGGGAAGAACTATCGGTATTGAGATTCCGTAGGGAAGCAGCAATATAATAAGTGCTATGTGTATAGCCAAAAGAAGCAATATTCCTAACACAGCCATCGTATTTCTCTTAAAGCCAAGGACAGAGAAGATAAGCGCATTTTTAAGTATCTTGAAAGTTTTCAGATCAAAAGTTATAAGCAAGAGATAAATATAAAATCTCATTACAAAATAAATAATTATCAATGCGAATATCGCGAAATACATAAAGTCAGCCATAAAAGAGCCCGTGACGTTATAGTAATACGCAAAATCGGCAATAAGTACAGCACAGAAAATAAAATCAAGAAGTCCGAGGAAAAAACCCTGCTTTAAATTTCTCTTTATACCATATATAAAATCGGACATAATGAACACGGGGTCACCCCTTACAAGGCCCCTTGTGACGTACGCAGCACCCGTATTTAGCCATCCCCACGTTACCGCAAGCAACACCATCAAAGCAATAATAATACCCATAACCAAGGGACTGAATATCGGGATCTCCATCTGGATAACAGTAGGATCAAGCGCGCCCCAAAGACCAACATCGCCACCCGACTTTGCGATTCCGTAAAGCGGAGCGAACATCATACTTGTTACTGTCGGCGTCTTTTGACCGAGCAAAAATACGAAGATCATAACGATAAACGGTATCGCCATAAGCAGCATAAGCAAATTGAGCTGAAGCAGCTGTGTGAATTTTCTGAAGTACAACTTGAAGAAAAACTTAAGCGTCGGCTTACGGTCTTCAAAATCATCAACACCTTTTCCGTCACGATTCATATCAAAAAGCTTAAATTTCTTTTTCTTTGTTTCACCTGTGTTTTTCAATTTAAATACTTTCCTTTTTTTGATTAGATATATAGGCACAGACAGTAAAGTCCGTTTATGATCAAAATTAGTCCGATAAAAGCAAGCGAGGCAAGCAACATAGAAAGCGTTTTTCTTCTGTCAGCAACAAGTCTGCCGTTGTTTGAAAACCTTCGTATCTCCAACGAAAACAACGCCATTTTGTAACTGAATAATACAATCAGGATAAGAAGCAGAGGTTTAAACGTAAAAAACACAAATCTATCGAAAGCTCTCACCTCGGGAATGGCAAGCAACAGCGAAGATGCTATTCCAAGTTTAGCTCCGTACATAACGATAACGATATCGCTAATGATGTAATTGATAAAAGAAAACGAAAATATCACCAGCAAAACGACAACAATAACGTCGAAAGCTGAATACCTTAAATACTCAAGAAAATCACCCACGCCCTTTGTTCCTTGCGGAGAAAAATGGCGCAATATGTTTGCCGTTGCCGTAGACCTTAGGTCAATGCTTATAACCCTTGCCAGACATACGCCGAGAACTATTGAAGCTATAAGCATTATCGCAAATTGAAAGAGTATCTTTATCTTTTCTAATTTTATCTCATCGGAGCTTTTAGTATACTTCAACACACACCTCATTATCTAAAAAGATATTAAATATTATGTTGAATCAAGCATAGATATTACTTTTCGGCTCTGCCAAGCTCATCCGCACGATTTGTGCACGCCACCATGGCATCCACGATTATATTCGTGATATTGGCACTATCCATACTGTCAAGCGCTTTTTGAGTTGTACCGCCCTTTGAAGCGACCTTTGAGATAAGTGAGTCAGCTGTCTCTCCCGACTGTTTGAGCAACATCGCCGAGCCGATAAACACATCACAAATAGCATCGATAAGTCCTTCGGTAGGTAATCCTTGCGCAATAGCACCTTTGTATATGCAATCAATAAATTTAAATACGTATGCGGGTGAGGAAGAAGTTACACCTATCATTCTGTTCATATGTTCTTCTTCGATAACGACAGTAGAGCCACACGCAGAAAACATTTGGCATACAAAAGAAAATACATCTGCGCCAACGTTATCATTTCTGCAAACAAGAGATACGCCACTACCGATAGTCATTGGAATATTGGGAAGAACACGCACTACGCTGTCAGTACTCACTGCACTTGATACAGTTTGAACTGTTATACCCGCAGCTATCGTTATATACACCTTTTTACTGTGACGGGGGTGCTGTGATATTTCCGAAAGCACCTCGTTAAAATTCTGCGGTTTTACTGAGAGCAGAACGTAATCCGCGCGATCAATCGCATCCCATATGCTATCACATGGAATATATTTACAATTGCCGCGAGGCAGGGAAGAGTACTTATCTGTTAGCTTATCGTATAGAAATATTTCGGAAATACCGATATCCGAAGATTGAATACCCGAAATGATAGCTCCCGCCATATTACCAACGCCGATGACGGCAAGTGTTTTATCCATAAATTATCTCCAATACACGTATTATAACAATTATAACAAATAATTTTTAACAAACAATAAAGAGTTATAGGTTATTTTATTATTTTTTGTTGTATCTTAGCACTTCAAATGCAAATACCGCAGCTGATGCAGATGCAGAAAGCGAGCCGTTAAAATTCGTTCCATAATCGATTCGAACAATATCGTCAGCAAGCTCCAAAACACTTCGTGATATGCCGCGTTTTTCGCCGCCGAGTACTATGAATATTGGTTTTGCAAGGTCTGTTTCAAACAAGGAGACGGAATCTCTTATACCCGCGCAAACCGTTCTATATCCGCAAGCTTTAAACATATTTACAGCATCAGCGGCGCTGTCACATACATACGCAGGCAAAAGCTCCGATGCACCTGCCGAAGCACGTGCAACTGTACCCGCAACACCCAGCCAATTTCGCGAGCCTACGATGATACCGTCAGCACCCGAAGCATACAAGGATCTTATGGCATTGCCAAAATTATAAGGATCCTCGATCCCCTCAAGCATATAATAAACGCCATTGGAAACTATGCTTTTTTCGTCAAGTAGTGGGATAGTTTTGTCAGTACATTCCGCAATAATACCGCCGTGTGTATTACCGACAGCGAGCTCATCAATATGCTCATGTTTTTCAAAATGGATATCAAACCCGTGCCGTACTGCCTTGGCTTTCAAAAATCCTATCTCTTTACGCTTTGCATCGACCCTTTGTTCGTCAACGTACACGGCAATAATAAGTCTGTCGCTATTTCCATTTTCGATAGACTTAATGACAGCGGATATAGATGGCATTCCTTCAAAAATATTGGAGTTGTTAAATTTGGACTGTTCCTTGATCATAGTAAATTTCCTCAATTAATAATAAATGACGCTTATCTCTCATATAGATTTAAAGAACAAACGAATGGAGATGTAAGCAATGATGTATATTTCAGGTAACAAAGAACGGTGCGTTATCATCGCAACGTATCTGATAGAAAACAAAGCTACTGTAAGAGCGGTCGCAGCACATTTCGGAATAAGCAAAAGCACAGTACATAAGGACGTGACACAAACGCTCAAAAGAGTTAATAAGACGCTATATTATCAAGCAAAACAAATACTTGCGATCAACAAGCAAGAAAGACACTTGAGAGGTGGGGAAGCAACACGTCAAAAATACATAAATATCAAAACTGTCAAGTAAACAATGCTTTGCCGTTATCGTTGAGCGTCCTGGAGAGACGGTAATAATTGGATGCTCCAAGTCTTGTCTTAAGTATCTCAAACCGACGAATCTGAGATTCGTAGTTTTCAAATCGACCCGAAACACAAGGTATAACGGGAATGTTTCTGAATATCGCTTGTTCGACACGGCGTCTTCCATCGGCACCCGTCAAAAAATTCAGGTCAAGACAAAACCGCGAGCTTTGAGTTTTGTATAATTTATTGCCAAACTCATAATCGGATGTCAAAAGATTACGCTCGAAGGAAACAAATATAGGCTTGAGATTTTGTTTATACAAAAGATAATTGATATCGGACGGAAGCCACTTGTCATCGACAAACAAAGGTGCTTGAACAAATATGTGCGTACCATTATATGACAGCTTCTTTAATATAGGGTTTCTAAGGACTCCACAAGACAAATGAACGCACGGTACGACCAATAGTGACACAGCGCGTGGACGCGCATCCATTGCAGCAGCACGCAGAGCACGAATATCGGATAGCATACTTGAATAAGTATCGATAGCAGGATCAACACCACAGGTAACTATAAATCTACGAATACCAAGGTCCTTAAAATATGTAAGCGTATTAGATAGCGAAGATCTATCGGTATCGTTATTGCTGATTATCAAAGAGTTAAAATCCAAGAAACTCACAGGGCAAATACTCCTTATCAAACATCATAAATATAGCACGATCAAGCTCATATCAGGGTATTCCAAATACATCATTCCACCTGATACTTTAAAACCCCTCAAATTCCGCTTCCCTAAATTATACAAAATTTGCATTTTGTATAATTTTATCTCTGTTAAAATACAGTCACCAATATGGTCGTTATCCTTGTTCCCCCGAAGGTATTCCCTCAAAGCGGTTAAATTGATTTGATTACATTGCAAAGATTTACAAAATGTTTATTTATTTTGATCGCATTATGTGCTATAATGTAGTCATAATAATGATCTTTGGAGGAATTTACTTATGGCACTCAAAATGAGATTTCTTTACTACTCCGGTAAGGCAAAAATGAAAAGCATTGCTGAAGCTGTAAAGGTTGAATTCGACCTTGCGCAGAATGCGAACGCTATCGACATTATTCCGCCTGCCTACTCCTGCCAGAACGAGCGTCTTGTTATACTCGCTGTTTCCGGTAAGGGCGATCCCGACGATATTCTTCGCCGTTTCTGCTTCGAGCTTGATAAGAAGAAGGCACAGAACGTAGCTCTTCTTGTTGACGGTGATCAGAAGATGGCTGACAAGCTTATTGAGACTGTTAAGTCTGCAGGAACAAACCTTGTCGGTGACGTTAAGTTTATCAAGATCGGTGGACTTCCTTTCCTCGGCGGAAAGCTCAACGATGATGAAAAGACCGATATCCTTAACTGGGTACATGGTATCGTTGATCAGCTCCAGTAAAAACACTATAATTTCAAGGCCGCGCAATTTGCTTTGCGCGGTCTTGGTTTTTATTTGTAGGTAGGTGTTACGAGCTCGTCTATCAGAATTTCTCCCGTACGATTGGTCACCGTTATATACTGAATGCGTGCGCCATTTCCGATGTCGCGCCTAAACGTACCGTTATTCCTATATATCCTATATTCCACAGTATAGACAGATTTTGTATAATTCCCTGCTTCTGTATTCACCACTTCGCTGGAGACATGAGAGATCTTCACGTCATAGAGCATCTGCATCGTGAATTTATCCTTCGGTGCATTGTTTTTGTAATACTCAGTGCTGAATCGCTGATTGTATGCTACATTGTCACCATAAATTATATCGTAAAGCATTTCCACGATGAAGTCGACTTCTTCTCCTTGCGCGTAAGCATTGTCCCTATTAATTCCTACGGTTACGTCTTCTTTTTCGTAAGAGATAAATCCACCGGAAATTTTCTTGTTGTATTCCTCGTTCAGAAATATGTCCTCTTCATAGTTTGCTTCGTAAAAATCGAAGTCGATCTCTTCACTCTCGGACGCTTTATTGTTTTCGTAAAGATCTATCAAAGCAGAAGCCACAGCAAGCAATATCAGCAATGAAAATATGACGCCTATTGCTATCAGTAAGCGTTTTTTTGCTTTATTCATCTCTGATTTTTGAGCTTTTTTATCCATATGAACACCTCTTCGGTACTTTGTACTTATATCTTAACACAATCGACAGTATTTTTCAAGAATTAATAGTTATATTTATTTAAATTTTTATTAAATAATTGAGAAATTCATTGTAAAATCAAGGTATTTGTGATATAATTAATTATATTTTATTTTTTTGAGGTTGATTCTATGAAATACTTTATCCTTATACCTGACGGAATGGCAGACACACCTATAGCAGAGCTTGGCGATCTCACACCAATGCAAAAAGCAGATAAACCCACAATGGATATGCTCGCTTCGAGATCCCTTGTTGGCACGGTTTCCAACGTTCCCGACGGAATGGTCCCCGAAAGCGACACCGCAAATATGGCGATACTCTCATTTGACCCTAAGATATATTCTAAGGGACGCTCTCCTCTTGAAGCTGTTAGTATGGGTATACAGATGCAGCCTGATGAGACTGCATATAGATGCAACGTCGTAACGCTTACCGAGGAACAAGATACATATGAAGACAGAATTATAATCGACCATAGCGCAGACGAGATATCTACCGCCGAGGCTGACGAGCTTATAAAAACGCTCGAAAAAGAGCTTGGAAACGATATGAGAAAGTTCTATACGGGTGTTAGCTACCGTCATTGTCTCATTTGGAAGAACAGCGACGACAAATATAACTTTATGCGCCCCCACGACATTCTCGGCAAACGCATAGGTGACTATCTCCCACGTGTCGAGGACGGCGGCGCAGAGTTCCTTGAGCTTATGAAAAAATCTTATGACATTCTCAAGGATCACCCCGTAAACGTAGCGAGAAAGGCTCGTGGACTTAAGCCCGCAAACTCCGCATGGCTGTGGAGCCCAGGCAAAAAGCCTCAGCTTCCCTCCTTTAAGCAAAAGTGGGGACTTGACGCTGCTGTCATCTCAGCAGTCGACCTCATAAAAGGTATCGGACTTTGCGCTGAGATGAAGTCCATCGACGTTGAAGGTGCTACGGGTAATGTTCATACCAATTACGATGGAAAAGCGAATGCTGCTATTGATGCTTTCAAGAATGGCACTGAGCTTGTATATGTTCACGTAGAAGGACCCGATGAGTGCGGACACCGCGCTGAAACCGACAACAAGGTAAAATCCATTGAGCTTATCGATAAAAAGATACTCGCTCCCGTTTATGAGTATCTTAAGAACTCGGGTGAGCCTTTTAAGATCATGGTCCTTCCCGACCACCCCACTCCCGTTTGCAAGAGAACGCACACGATAGACCCTGTTCCCTTCTTCATCTATTCTTCCGAAAAAGACGAGAAAGGCTGCTCTACCTTTGACGAGAGCAGTGCGGCAGCTATGGGATACTATGTCGCTAACGGATATACCTTGATGGATATCCTCACACAAAAATAATCACGGTTAAGAGGTAAAACAATGTCTGAGTTTAATGAAAATGAAATATTAGATACAACACCTGAGAACAACTCGGACACGCAGACACCGACTGTTTCAGAGCCGCCAAAGAAGAGATTTTCCGAGTTTATCGACTACGTGGAGCTGTTCGTCATTGCCGTTTGTGCGGTAATACTTTTGTTCTCGTTCGTATTCAGAACTTGTAACGTCGACGGAGACTCTATGAACAATACATTGCTTGATAAGGAAACATTGATAATCTCCGATTTTGCTTACACGCCAAAGCGTGGTGATATAATCGTTTTTCACCAGACCGGCAGAGTTAATATGCCTCTTGTTAAACGAGTTATCGGTGTCGGCGGAGATACTGTCACGGTAAATGTAAACACATGGGAAGTTACAGTTACTGATAAGGACGGCAACACCTTTACGCTTGATGAGCCATACGTTCATTTTCAAGAACACAAGGTTCATATCCTTGCCCATAAAAACGGCGGTGTCCACACTTTTGTTGTTCCCGAAGGCACTGTGTTCGTGCTTGGTGATAACAGAAATAATTCAATGGACAGCACCGACACCACCAACGTCGGATACGTTGACGAGGATAGGATCCTCGGCAAGGTACTGTTCCGCATATCTCCGTTCTCAAAATTTGGAGCAGTCAAATAAATCAAGTTAAGGAGGCGTGTTATGCCCTCGCAAACAATACAATGGTTCCCAGGGCATATGGCAAAAACCAGACGCCTTATAACCGAAAATTTGAAAAGCGTGGATGCTGTGATCGAAATACTTGATGCACGTATTCCGTACAGCTCAAGAAATCCGGAAATATCAAGAATATGCGCTGATAAGCCTACTATCATCCTTTTGAATAAGTCTTCTCTCGCAGATAAAAGCATTACCGAGTATTGGGCAAAAAAATATACCAATCAAAACACAGTTTGTATAGAGACAGACTGCATCAGCGGTCAGGGTATTTCAAGTATAGCACCAGCGCTTAAAGAGCTTTGCCACGACAAGGTAGCTCGATACGAGGAAAAAGGCATGATGGGCAGAGCTATCAAGGTCATGGTCGTGGGTATACCAAACGTTGGAAAATCCTCACTTATAAACAAGCTCTGCGGAACCAAGAAAGCAAAGGTAGAAAACCGTCCCGGAGTTACGCTTGATAAACAGTGGGTCACTACAAATATCGGAATACAGCTTCTTGATATGCCGGGTGTACTTTGGCCTAAATTCGAAGATGCTGCCGTTGGCGAAAATCTCGCTATTACGGGAGCAATCAAGGACGACGTTCTCGATATAGAGGCTATTGCTTCGGCTTTATGCGGAAGACTTCGTCAGATGTATCCCGACCTCCTTGCAACAAGATATAAGCTCGGAGAAGTTCCATCTATCGACGAAGTTAATAACTATGATCTTCTCCGCCTCATCGGCAAAAAGCGCGGACACCTTATCTCGGGCGGTGAGATCGACACCGAGCGCACTGCGAATATGCTGATAGACGAATACAGAGCAGCAAAGATAGGTCGAATATCTCTTGATGCTCCTACGAGGTAGAATATGCTCGAATACACTCTCGAAAAAGACCTAATCGACAAAGGTTACACATATGTTTGCGGTGTTGACGAGGCAGGTCGAGGTCCGCTTTGCGGACCTGTCGTAACTGCGGCTGTCATACTTCCCTGCGGTCTATATATAGAAGGGCTTAACGACTCAAAAAAGCTTACAGAAAAAAAGAGAGAAGCTTTGTATGACGTTATTTGCAAAGAGGCTATCGCTTATTCTATTTGTTACGGCACGGTCGAGCAAATTAACGATACGAATATCTTGCAAGCGACTATGGACGCGATGAAAGAAGCCATAAACACTCTTTCGGTAAAACCCGATTTCGCTTTGATCGACGGTAACATTGCGCGTGACTTCCCCGTTCCTGCTTCCCCGGTTGTTCACGGTGACGCGATATCACCGTCAATTGCCGCAGCATCTATTCTCGCAAAGGTTACAAGAGACAGACTTTGTGTTGAGCTTGACGCACAATATCCAATGTACGGTATTGCCAAGCACAAGGGCTACGGAACAAAAGACCATATGGAAGCTTTGCGCAAATACGGTCCTGCTCCTATTTACCGCACTAAGTTCATCCGTTTTTTAAACAATGATGAAAACAGTTGACATAGGTAGACTTGGAGAACGGGCTGCCTCTAAGTATTTGAAAAAGAACGGATATAAGCTTGTTGCAAGCAATGCGCATTTTTCACATAACGAGATCGATATCATTGCAAAAGACAAAGAATATATAGTTTTCGTCGAGGTCAAAACACGCAGTACTGACGAAAACATGTCATATAAATACGGAACACCCGCATCCGCAGTTACAAAAGCAAAACAACAACGCACACTCGATGCTGCCCGCGCATACCTAAGGAGCGGAAAATATCGTACCTTACAGCCAAGATTTGACGTTATTGAGGTACATTTAAACAAGGACGATAACAGCATACTTGAGATCAACCATATCACAAATGCCTTTGGAGCTTGATCCGAAAGGCTAATATATTAGCAAAACACAAAAGAAAGGATACTCAAATGAAGTATTACAGCACAAGAGATCAAAAAAAGAATAGTTTTGATTCGGCAGTAGTTATCAAAAAAGGACTTGCCGCAGACGGCGGACTTTTCGTGCCCGAAAGTCTTCCTACACTCACAAAGGAAGATGTTGAGAAGCTTTGCGGTATGACATATCCCGAAAGAGCCGCTACTGTTCTTTCAAAGTTTCTTACCGACTATACATACGACGAGCTTTTAGCGGATTGCAAGGAAGCTTATTGCGAAAGCTCTTTCCCCGGTGGTGCGGCTCCTCTTGCTAAAGTCACCGACACTATTTATTCGCTTGAGCTTTGGCACGGTCCAACCGCAGCTTTCAAGGATATGGCACTCCAGATAATGCCTCGTCTGCTCTCGAGAGCTCTTGTTAAGACAGGCGAAAACAATACTGCTCTTATTCTTGTTGCAACTTCGGGAGACACCGGTAAAGCTGCTCTTGAAGGCTACAAAGACGTTGACGGTGTCAAAATAATGGTATTTTATCCCGTTGATGGTGTAAGCAAGGTACAGAAGCTTCAGATGGCTACACAGACAGGAACGAACGTAAACGTCTGCGCTATCAAGGGCAACTTTGACGATGCTCAAAACGGCGTTAAGAAGATATTCTCCGATGAAGAGGCAAAGGCAGAGCTTCTTAAGAACGGTTATATTCTTTCAAGCGCTAACTCCATAAACTGGGGTAGACTTGCTCCTCAGATAGTCTATTATGTTTCCGCATACTGTGATATGATCGCGCGTGGAGACATAAACTACGGTGAGAAAGTAAACGTATGTGTTCCAACGGGTAATTTCGGTAATATATTTGCGGCGTATCTTGCAAAGTGCATGGGACTTCCTCTTGGAAAGCTCATTTGCGCATCGAATGACAATAACGTTCTTACCGATTTCTTGGCTACGGGTACGTACAATAAGAATAGAGATTTCCATACTACTATATCCCCCTCTATGGATATCCTTATATCCAGCAATCTTGAGCGCCTCCTCTTCTTTGCGGCAGGTGCTGAAAAGACAGCCGCATATATGAAGCAGCTCAATGAAAACGGAGCTTATACCGTAAGTGACGACGTAAAGGCTGTCATTGACGAGAACTTTGTTGGCTTCTATGCCAACGAGGATAGCACACGAGCAACGCTTGAACACTTCTATCGCGATTACGGATATCTTGCTGACACGCATACCTCAGTTGCGCTTAACTGCGCTGAGCAGTATCTTGCACTCAGCGGCGACAACTCTAAGATGATAGTAGCATCTACCGCAAGCCCCTATAAGTTTGCGTCCGATGTTTATGAAGCGATCGCTCACAAGACAGCGTCCGCAGATACAGGTGCTCTTGACGACTTGTCTGCTCTCACCACTACCGAGATCTCCTATCCGCTCAGAGGTCTTGCAAGCAGAAAAGTCAATTTTGATACTGTTATCGAAAAAGACGAGATGCTCACGGAAGTATACAAGTTTATGTAAAAATCACTCGGGGTTGCCGCTTGTGCGACAACCCCTGTGTTTAAAGTGATTATTTTCTTTCCTTAAAAGTGTCACAAGCGGCGTTTGCTGCCATGCTGTTTCCAACGGCTATCTGACCTGCTGTACAATACGTGTCACAATCGTGATATACGCAGTTCTTAACGTCGCATTTGATGCCCTTGATGTGCTCCTTGCTTACGTTGCAAGCATCTGTTGTGCATTTTTTATTGCTCATTCTTTCAAACCTCCTTGATAAGAATATTAGTATTGTGCTCTAAAATACAATAAATTATACGAAAGGATCGATCATGGCTGTTTTTGTCATAGCCGACCTTCATTTGGCGACTGCTAACAGTCAGAAATCAATGGAGGTCTTTGGAAAAAGATGGAATAATTATATAAATAAGCTTTCTGACAACTGGAAACGCGTAGTTTGCGAAAACGATACCGTCATCATAGCGGGCGATATTTCGTGGGCGCTTACGACCGAGGACGCATTAAGTGATCTTTTGTGGCTGAATGCCCTACCAGGCAAAAAAATAATCCTTAAAGGAAATCACGATTTTTGGTGGTCGACCGTCACAAAGCTTCAAGCGTTTTTTAAAGAACATAATATAACGACCATCGAAATCCTCAACAATAACGCGACCCAGGCGGAAGGCTATATTATAGCGGGCTCGCGCGGCTGGTTCACGGACAGAACAATGCAAAACGCGGAAGAAAATGTTGACTATGATAAGATAGTAAATAGAGAGGCTATACGTTTAAACATGTCCCTTTCCGAGGCACAAAATCTCTCCGGCCAAACAGGAAAGCCGATAATAGCATTTCTTCACTTCCCTCCCGTTTGGGGCGAATTTGTTTGTCGACCCATATTGGACGTATTAAAAAAGTATGATATCAGTACGTGCTATTTCGGACATATCCACGGAAGCTATGCTCATTCCGATAGCTTCAACTTTGATAACATTACCTTTAGAATGATTTCGGCGGATTTTCTTGATTTTCTGCCAAGAATTGTCTGATTTTTCAAAAAATCTATTGACAAACGAGTCAAAAAAAAGTACAATATATACTGTATGCAAAAAATTATTATTTATTTACCGGAGGTTTAAACCAAATGAGTTTAACAAAATCTGAATTGATCGAAAAGAATCAGTACGAGCTGCACATAACTGTTGACAAGGCTACCTTTGACGCTGCTGTTGATAAGGTATACCGCAAGCAGGTAAAGTCTATCACAGTTCCCGGATTTAGAAAGGGCAAGGCTCCTAAGTCCATCATCGAAAAGATGTACGGCACAGGCGTTTTCTATGAGGACGCAATAAACGACCTCATCCCCACTGTATACCCCGAGGCTCTTGAAGAGGCAAAGCTCGACGTTGTAAGCCAGCCCGAGTTCGATATCGTTTCTATAGACGAGAACGGTCTTGTTCTCTCCGCTAAGGTTTTCGTAAAGCCCGATGTTGAGATCAAGGACTATGCTGGTATAGAGGTTGAAAAGGAGGTAACTCCCGTTACCGATGAGGATGTTGACAAAGAGATCGAAACTGTTAGAGAGAGAAACTCCAGAGAGATCGACGTTACCGACCGTGCGGCTGAGATGGGCGATACAGCTGTTATCGACTTCGAAGGCTTCTGCGACGGTGTTGCTTTTGAGGGTGGCAAGGGTACTGACTATGCACTTAAGCTTGGTTCCGGATCCTTTATTCCCGGCTTCGAGGAGCAGGTTGCCGGAAAGAACATTGATGAGGAGTTTGACGTAAACGTTACGTTCCCCACTGAGTATCACGCAGCTGACCTTGCTGGTAAGGAAGCAGTATTCAAGTGCAAGATCCACGCTATTACTAAGGTAGAACTCCCCGCTCTTGACGATGATTTTGCAAAGGACGTTTCAGATTTTGATACGTTTGATGAATATAAGGCTGATCTTAAGGCTAAAATTGAAAAGAGACACGAGACCGCTGCTGACAACGCAGTTGAGGAAAAGCTCGTTGAGGCTCTTATCGAAAAGCTCGAGGCTGATATTCCCGAGGCTATGTTTGTTACAGAAACCGAGAACTTCGTTCGTGACTATGACAACAGACTTCGCGCACAGGGTCTTGACCTCAATACCTATTTCAAGTACACAGGTCTTACACTTGATGCTCTCCGCGAGCAGATGAGACCTCAGGCTGAGCGTCAGGTAAAGGCAAGACTTGCTCTTGAGAAGATAGCAGTTCTTGAGAATCTCGAGGCAACCGAAGAGGACATCAACGGTGAGTACGAGAACATCGCAAAGGCTTACGGCGTAGAGCTCGAGCAGGTCAAGGCAAGCATAGATGCAGCAGCTATTGCTGAGGATATGAAGGTCAAGAAGGCTATGGACTTCGTTAAGGCTAACGCAGTTATCAAAACAAAGTAATCTTACAACTTAATATTTGGAGGTAGTTATGTTCAATATGGAAAACAAAATGTACAATGCTCTGGTCCCGATGGTCGTGGAACAGACAGGAAAGGGCGAGCGCTCTTACGACATTTTTTCTCGCCTGCTCAATGACAGAATAATATTCTTGTCCGATGAGGTAAATGACGCAACTGCCTCCCTTGTTGTTGCACAGCTTCTTTTCCTTGAGGCACAGGATCCCGATAAGGATATCAGCTTTTATATCAACAGCCCCGGCGGCTCAGTTACCGCAGGTATGGCGATATACGATACTATGAATTACATTAAGTGTGACGTATCAACAATATGCATCGGTATGGCCGCAAGCATGGGCGCTTTTCTCCTTGCTGCAGGCGCTAAGGGCAAGCGTATTGCTCTTCCCAATAGCGAAATAATGATACATCAGCCTCTCGGCGGTGCTAAGGGTCAGGCAACTGATATAAAGATTCAGGCAGACCTTATTCTCCGCACAAGAGATAATCTCAATAGGATCTTATCCGAAAACACAGGTCGCCCCATCGAGGAGATCGCAAGAGACACCGAGCGCGATAATTTTATGACCGCGAAGCAGGCTCTTGAGTATGGACTTATAGATAAGATCTTTGAAAAGAGAGCTTAAAATATTCCCGAAAGGATCTTCAAATGTCTTCAAATAATACAAAAGGCACAAATACGCGTTACTGCTCCTTTTGCGGCAGAAACGAAAACCAGGTCAATTTTCTTATCCCCTCCCCTACGGGCGTTTATATATGCGATTTTTGCGTTGACGCTTGCCAGGAGCTGATATATGAAAACACCATCGCCGCTTCTGCAACCGTCGGTGACGAGCTTTCGTTTGAAACGCTTCCCAAGCCCGCGAAAATAAAGAGCGTTCTTGATGAATACGTTATCGGTCAGGACGATGCAAAGAAGGTTTTGTCAGTTGCAGTTTATAACCACTACAAGCGTATACTTTACAATAGAGACAAAAACGATCAGCGTTCAAAAAAGAATGCCGACGAGGATAATGTCAGCGAAGTTAGTTTGCAAAAGAGCAACGTACTTCTTATAGGCAACACAGGTGTTGGAAAGACCTATCTTGCACAAACGCTCGCACGTTCACTAAAAGTTCCCTTTGCTATCGCGGATGCGACAACGCTCACAGAAGCTGGCTACGTAGGCGAGGATGTTGAGAATATTCTTCTTCGTCTTATCCAAGCAGCGGACTATGATATAGATAAGGCAGAAAAAGGTATTATTTATATCGATGAGATAGATAAGATAGCTCGCAAGAGCGAAAACAGATCTATCACCCGTGACGTATCGGGCGAGGGCGTACAGCAAGCACTCCTTAAAATACTTGAGGGCACAGTCGCAAACGTACCACCTCAGGGCGGACGTAAGCATCCCAATCAAGAATTTATTCAAATCAACACCGAGAACATTCTCTTCATATGCGGCGGTGCTTTCGAGGGCCTTGATAAGATCATCGAAAAGCGTCAGGGTAACCAGGCTATCGGATTTGTCAGCGAGATAAAGAAAAAGTCGGAAAAAACCAAGGCAGGTATCTACAAGGATGTTATTCCCCACGATATAGTTAAGTTCGGACTTATTCCCGAGCTTGTCGGCCGTATTCCCGTTGCGGTTCCGCTTGACGACCTTGATAAGGACGCTCTTGTGAGAATACTCAATGAGCCCAAGAACTCTCTTGTAAAGCAATATAAAAAGCTTCTCGAGATGGACGGAGTTGAGCTTGAGTTTGACAAAGAAGCGCTTGAAGCTGTCGCTGCTCAGGCAATTGAGCGTAACACTGGAGCGCGCGGACTTCGTTCAATAATGGAAAATTTGATGATGTCTGTAATGTACGACGTTCCTTCTAAGGAAAACGTTGCCGAGGTAATTATCAGCGCAGACTGTGTTAACGGCCTTGCTGAACCGAAGCTTGTTGAAAAAGAATTAGTACAGCTTGACACGCCTATTGCGGGTGAGCTTGAATAAAAAAAGAACACGGAGTTTTTCCGTGTTCTTTTTTTATCAATAAAACGTTGCCACAGGCTGCTTTGGCTGAACAGCGAATTCAGTCGATTCAACGTAAAGCACAGGGCCTTGATTGCGATAAAGCTTGTGCTTTTCAATTTTAATAGTCCCCTTTACCGTTATCCAATCTCCTGTTTTCAGCGTACCTGCATTTTTGAAAACGCTGATTAGTCCGCTATACTGAATGTCGTCGGCACAGCAGGTCATAACAGGACGACCTATCACCAATGAGTTTGAAGGAAGTCTGTCATCGGCTGCGATAAGTCCTTTGAATTTTACTACCTTGCCGTTATAATCTGCCATATTTTCAGAAAGATCTCTATACCAAAGCGCATAGTCGGCATCGTCAATCTCTATGATCGGTGCGTCTATATCAAAAGGCAACGGATCTTCAATATCGTCATACTCAACGTGACCGTCAGGATAATCGTAGACAATAGCAGCTCTGCGTGTGATACCGCGAACGATCTTGTGTATCTCTTCTTTATCAATATTTGCAGGTGTACGGTTGAGTACTATCATTTCCGCATCACTTAGTTTATCAAAGACAAGCTGACGCATATTTGCATTGTAGTTGATAAAGGTATTGGCGTCGGCAAACATCATATTCTGATATATTGCCCACCCAGATGGAAATGCCGCGTAAAGGTCTTTGAGTTCCCACATACCGTTGTATTCGATAATGATACGGTCAAGCTTGCGGTTTTTCGTTAATCCTTCGAGATTTTCACGAGTGAGCCAAGACTTATCATCGACAGTATGAATGGTAACGTTTTTACCCCAGAACTGCGAAGGGTCAAGCTCAGTAAAGCCTTCCTCGCAAAGAATAACAAGTGTCTTTTCTCCAGTATTAAATTTCTCGTCGTTAAGGCTCTCCTGAATTATAGAGGTCTTTCCGCCCTCAAGAAAACCCGTAAAAAGATAGACAGGCAATTTCATTCTTACACCTCAAAAAGCTCACAGATAGCGTTCTCGTCGATCTTAGAGCCTATTACGCATATCTTACCGATCGTTGCAGAGCAGCCTGTTCTTACGTCAGGTTCTCCAGGTACGTAGTCAAAGTGTATCCACTCTCCATGCTCTCCCTCGACAATACCCTTAGCACGAAGTATAAATCCATACTCTTCTCTATTTTCGAGAGAAGCAAGAATAGCGGCTATGCTCTCCTTGGAGAATTTCTTTATCGTTTCCCTACCCCAGCTTGTAAATACTTCATCTGCATGATGATGGTGATGATGACCGTGATCGTGATGACGCTCTTCACACTCGTGACAATGACAGTCTTCTCCGTGATCATGATGATGTTCGTGCTCATCGTGGTCGTGATGATGATGCTCGTGCCCATCGTGGTCGTGATGGTGATGATGCTCGTGTTCATCGTGGTCGTGGTGATGGTGATGCTCATGACCGTGATGATGTCCACATTCCGGGCATATCTCCTCATCAGCAAGCTTTTTGAGCTGCTCCTCGAGTGTTGAGCGCTTTTCAAATGCATCTATCAATGCGGAAATATCAAGTTTATCGGACGGCGTTGTAACCAGCTCTGCCGTTGCATTGTGCTCTCTGACAAGTCGAACTGCCTCTGCGAGCTTTGCGTCAGTCGTGTTATCCGTATGACTGAAGAAAATACAGCTCGCATGCTCTATTTGATCGTTAAAGAATTCACCGAAGTTCTTCATGTAAAGCTTACACTTATTTACGTCAACAACGACAACAGCGCTATTTATAACAGCATCGTGAATGTCAGCTGCAACAACAGCCTTAGTGACGTCACTAAGCTTTCCAACGCCCGAAGGCTCAATAAGGATCCTATCGGGAGCATACTCCGAAACCACCTTTTTAAGAGCCTCGCTGAAGTCTCCGACGAGCGAGCAGCATATACAGCCCGAGTTCATCTCTGCTATCTCTACGCCTGCCTCCTGAAGAAAGCCCCCGTCAATACCTATCTCACCGAATTCGTTTTCAATAAGGACAAGCTTTTCACCAACGTATGCCTCATGAATAAGTCTGTTTATAAGTGTAGTTTTTCCAGCTCCGAGAAATCCCGAAACAATATCTATCTTAGTCATTTTAGTACCTCTTTCTTTTTTTTTCATAAAATGATAAAAGAAATATTATCAAACAAAGGTTGCGCAGAAGTCGCAACCTTTGTAAGCTTATTATTTTGATTATGCCTTGTTTACAGAACCGAAGAGCTCCATCTTCTCCTTGACGGTTGCCTTGATAGCCTCAAAGCCGGGAGCGAGAAGCTTTCTGGGGTCAAAGCCCTTACCTGAAAGATCCTTGCCTGCCTCGATATATTCACGAGTTGCAGCAGCAAAGGAAAGCTGGCATTCTGTGTTAACGTTTATCTTTGCAACGCCGAGAGATATTGCCTTCTTTATCATCTCCTCGGGAATACCTGTACCGCCGTGGAGAACGAGAGGCATATCGCCTGTCTTCTGCTGAACAGCGTCAAGTGTCTCGAAGGAAAGTCCCTTCCAGTTCTCGGGATACTTACCGTGGATGTTACCGATACCTGCAGCAAGCATTGTAACACCGAGATCTGCGATCATCTTGCACTCTGCGGGATCTGCGCACTCGCCTGCACCAACAACACCGTCTTCCTCACCGCCGATAGAGCCAACCTCTGCCTCGATGGAAAGTCCCTTCTCGTTACATACCGCAACGAGCTCCTTTGTTTTTTCGACGTTCTCAGCGATAGGATAGTGAGAACCGTCGAACATTACGGATGAAAATCCTGCTTCGATACACTTATAGCAGCCCTCATAAGAGCCGTGGTCAAGGTGAAGCGCTACGGGAACTGTTATCTTGAGCTCCTCGAGCATTCCATTTACCATACCAACTATGGTCTTATAGCCTGCCATATACTTTCCTGCGCCCTCGGAAACACCGAGAATAACGGGAGAATTCATCTCCTGCGCGGTAAGAAGAACAGCCTTTGTCCACTCAAGGTTATTGATGTTGAACTGACCGACTGCGTATTTGCCTGCTTTTGCCTTTTGAAGCATTTCTTTTGCTGAAACTAACATATTTATGTCTCCTTTAATTTTATTCCTCGAATATTATACACCATATGAAGCTAAAAATCAAGAGATAATGATAATTTTTTGACATATATTTATAAAAATTAACAATTAGTTTGTAGAAAAAACATATGGGTAATGATATACTATATTTAACAACTCTTTGGAGATTTCAAATGCATAAAAAACAAGGCTACCGAGCGTATGCGAAGCATATGGCGATAATTTCAATGTGCACCGCGATAATCATTATATCGGCTTGGCTTACAATACCGTTTACAGTGAGCTTTACGCTCCAAACGCTATCGATTTTTGTTATATGTTCCGTCTTTGAATTAAAGATAAGCTTTGCATCTGTTGCGCTTTATATACTTCTTGGATTTTGCGGTCTTCCCGTCTTTTCGGGGTTTTCGTCGGGGCTCGCGGCACTTATGGGTCCCACAGGCGGTTTTATTTTGAGTTTTCTGCTTATCCCGCCGATAATAAGAGCTTTTAACGCAAGTACCAAAAGAAAGCTTGCGCTTTCTATGTCGGTCTCACTTTTGATGTGTTATATACTAGGCACTCTTTGGTTTGTTGCGGTTTACGGAAGCTTTACCGTTCCAAATATTCTAAGCGCATTATCAGTATGCGTACTTCCCTTTATATTGCCCGACATAGCGAAGATCATCGCGGCTGTATTTTTATCAGCAAGACTAAAAACAATAATTAAGCTTTGAGCTTGTGGAGGAAATAAATGAGCAACAACAGTACAGAGATCAAACAGATCCTTATGGAGGTTTACGACGCTCTTTGCGAGAAGGGCTATGACCCCACAAATCAAATTGCAGGATACATACTTTCAGAAGACCCCGTATACATTACGGACTGGAAAAACGCAAGAGGAAAGATATCGCATATAAACCGCGATGAGCTTTTGGAAGCCTTGATAAAGAATTACTTGGAAATAAAATAATATTCAATTTTTTGAAGGAGGAAACAAATGAATACAAATCGCATTTCATTCAGAATTGTTTCCTTCTTTTTTACTTTGAGCTTTTTTCTCTCGGCGTTTTGTCAGACTTGCTTTGCATCAGAGGATGAGAATGAGCTTCCCAACATGAAATATGCGAGCGATATATGTCTGTATAACGTTAATGCTGACAAGATCGTTTTCCAGCAGAGTGAGAATAAAAAGATATTCGCTGCTTGCTCGGCTAAGATGATGACGGGGCTTATTGCTTGTGAAACTCTTTCCGATAGGCTCGGAGAAAGGATAGTAATAACCTCAGAGCTTCTTGATGGAACAGAAGGCTTTACTGCTCGACTAAAGCCTGGAATGACAGTGACCGTAGAGGAGTTGCTTCTAGCCCTTTTGTGCGGTGGTGGAAACGATGCCGCTATAGTTGTCTCAAAGCTGTGCTCAGAGAGCACAGAGGCGTTTGTGGAGCTTATGAACGCCAAATGCAACGAGTGGGGGTTAAGGTCAAGCAGCTATACAAATCCAACGGGGCTTGACGACAAAAAAATGTACACTTCCCTTTCGGATATTCTTTCACTTGCGAAGCTGGCAAGCAAAAACGAGCTATATGTCCGCATGAGCTCAACTCCGTATTTTTCATATTCTGACAATGGCGGCACGGAAGTGAGAGTTAATAACCGTAACTCTCTTATAAACACCTACTATGCCGACGGATATAATAACAAAAACGTAAAAGGTCTTATTACTTCCTTTACGGATCTTGGCGGATACTCAGCAATCGTATACGCCGAGCACGGTGATGAGGCGTATATATGTATAGTCATGGGCGCGCAGGAGCACAACGGAACCATATATTCTTATGAATATGCAAACACCCTACTTTCCTATGGATTTGACAATTTTAAATACACAAAGGTACTCGAGAGCGGAAAAGATATTTGTTTTGCGGATATTGAGCTCGCATCTCCCGAGGACGGCAAAGAGACCGCTTCCGTGCCTTGCATTTCGGCAGAGGACGCTTATGCTCTTATTCCTCGGGACATTGACGTTAACAGCGATTTGGAATACAGATCCTATCTTCATTATGACACCTTACAAGCACCACTAAGTAAAAACGTAGTCGTGGGAGGAGTAGACGTCATATATAACGGTGAGGTCATCGCCTCATCAAAGCTCGTTACCAAAGAAGATATTCAAGCTAACGGACTTATCTTATTTTTGCACAATGCAAGAATATTTCTTTGCAGCCGCGCCGTAATTATCTGCGTTTGCATAATTACGATATCACTGTTGATATACTTCTATATTTTCCTGATGAAGACAAGAAGAAAGACCGTTAAGAATATCGAATATAAAAACTTTTACTAAAAAAATATCCCCTGCTCTTATGAGCAGGGGGAGAAATATTATTTTTTATTTGCCGTATCAGGTTTTTTATTGAAAAATCCCGCTACGATTCTGAAGTTCTTGTGTCCTGCGAAATACGCGATCCATGAAGTAATAATAGCGGGGATCGTGATAACAAAGTATGCCCACCAATAATGCTGAATGGGATTGCCAGCAACGTTGATCGCTGTGATAAATCCAAGATACATTCCCTCAGTGAATATCGACGCAACACGTGCGATAAACGTCATTGTTCCCGCCCACTGAGCGACCGCCATATCACGGTAGCCGATAGTGTATACGATTGCAATGATAAAGTTGGGAATATTAGCAACAAGAGACATCAGCAGTCCAATGTAAGGACGGTACGGCTTTTTGCCAACGTCGACCGATATCTTATCCTTAGCTCCGATCTCCCAAGTCATGGTGTAGATCAAGAACAAGTAAAAGATTATTGCAAATATACTAACAACAAGCGTAAGTGTCTTGTTGCCTGAAGCCGCAGTTGCCATAGCAAGGACCGAACCGAAAATAGATATGGCAAACTGGTTTACAAACATTTTAATAATGCTATATGAATACTGACCGAAGAAGCCCTTCACGAATATACCTCCATAGGATATAAAACATATTATCTACATTATAAACAATCCCCCGCCCTTTTTCAATAACCTATAATAAAAGTTTACACTTTATCAACTAAATTCTCACTTAAAGATAACACAATCTCAAAAAAAGAAGGAGAAAATCATGGCATACAGCGTACCGCTCAACACGCTCCCACCTCTTGTGAGGGAATTTGCGTCATACAAATCCGTTATTCAAAACGCATCCGAAAAAACAATATCCGAATATCTGCTTGATCTACGTACGTTTTTCAGATTCCTATTGGCGCGCGACAAAAAAATAAGCGTTGAGAGCGAAGAGTTCGAGGAAATAGATATTCGCGGAATAGATCTCAATTACATACGAAATATAACGACCGAGGACATATATGAATTTCTGATGTATGCCGACAACGTAAGAGGAAATATGGCAGCGGCGAAATCAAGAAAGCTGTCCTCCATCAAGGGCTTTTTCAAATATCTCACAACAAAACGTATGATGCTTGAGGACAATCCCGCATCCGACATTGAAGCGCCGAAAAAAAAGCAGGCATTACCAAAATTTTTGACGCTTGAAGAGAGTCTTGAGCTGCTAAAGGCTGTCAAAAACGATAAGGAATCAAAAACTAACGTTCGCGACTACGCTATAATTACTTTGTTTTTGAACTGCGGAATGCGAGTGTCCGAGCTTGTTGGTATCGACCTTGAAGACGTTGACGCTCAGCTGCGCTCACTGACAGTTACAGGTAAAGGAAATAAACAACGCATTGTTTATCTTAACGACGCTTGCAGAACGGCACTCTCCGACCACATTGAGGAAAGATGCGGAGACAAGCACAAGAATGCCCCTACACACGCACTGTTTCTCAGTAACCGCGAGCAACGCATCAGCGTAAAGACAGTTCAATGGATGGTCTACAAATATCTTGATATGGCAGGGCTTGAATCAAAGCACTATTCGGTCCATAAGCTCCGTCATACAGCGGCAACGCTTATGTATCAAACGGGTAACGTCGATGTCCGTGTTCTCAAGGATATACTTGGACACGAACAGCTGAACACGACTCAGATATATACTCACGTTAGCAACCGCAGCATGGAAGAAGCTATGGAGAAAAACCCGCTCTCGACACTTGGAGGTGTCGATGACGAATAAATAAAAAAAACCGACAGTTAGGCTCCTTCTCATAAAGATGTTTACAAAATTGTAGAGACCGTCGTCCTCGACGGTCCGTAACACATTATTTTCGGCAGAGATGTTGTTTTCTCTGCCGATTTATGATATAATTTAATCAGCATTATAGGGGTATGGGTTTTGTCCTATGTCTTTGTAATACAAAGGCGAAACTGGCGATAAAACAGAATGACAAATAAGAAACTGTTGATTAGATTGGAGATAAGTATTATGAAAGATATGTATGCAGTAAAATGTTTATATCAATCAAAGTTTTATAGTATAGATAATGAATTACTGGATGAAACACCAGCTTGGGAAGAAAGAATCATTTTAATCAAAGCATTAAGTATGGAAGACGCAGACTTGAAATCCGAGAAAATAGCAAAAGAGTATGAATCTGAATATGTTAATATTCATAATCAAATAGTTAAGATAAGGCTATATACCATTGTTGATATATTTGCTACATTTGATACTAATGCACGAACAAATATTGAAGTTTATTCTAATATATTCTATGCTACCGAAGAAGAAGTTGAAAAAATGCTAGATGTTGAGTATCCGATAGAATAGTTTTTGACATTTTGAAGTGATCTACTCTCTGAATTTCAATTTATAGATGTGAATAAACTACCCCCAACAGATTTTTTCAATCTGTCGGGGGTATCTTTGTTTACAGCAGAGCAATAATACCTTTTTGGACCGTCAAGGACGCCGATCCCTACAAGAGAAATTAAACTTCCTTATGATAACCAGCCTTTCTCTGTCGGTTTTTTTATTTAGAGTATTATACAGATAAGTCCGCCGCTACCCTCGTTTATTATTCGCTCGAGTGTTTCCGAGAGCTTGGTTCTTGATTCCTCCGGCATATGCTCGAGTTTTGTGTGTAATCCCTCGTTAACAAGCTCGTAAAGGCTCTTGCCAAACACGTTGGATTCCCATATACGTCCAGGCTCTGCCTCGTATTCCTTAAGCATATATTTCACGAGGTCCTCTGACTGCTGTTCAGTACCTACTATTGGATTTATCTCAGTTTCTATATTGGCACGTATCATATGTATCGACTGAGCTGACGCACAAAGTCTGACACCGTATCCGCCCGACTGCTTAACTATTTGCGGCTCTTCAAGATGCAGCTCTTCGATAGTAGGCATAACTATTCCATACCCCTTTTCTTCCGCTGCTTCAAGTGCTTCTGCTACTCTGTCATACTGTTTCTTTGCGACAGCGAGTTCACGCAACAATGCTATCAATGCTTGCTCACTGTCGATCTCAAATCCCGTGAGCTCACTTATCACATCGTAATAGAGCGAATTGTCAAGCTCTATGCTCGCATATGCCTTTCCGCTTCCAAGGTCTATCTCATCAAGCGAATATGACTTTATATATTCATTCTCAGCAAGCAACTCAATAGCGTCCTTTATGTCGCCCGCCTTGCTTATCTTATCAGCGCACGCTCTCACGGTCGAATATATAGACGCCTTTATCTCATGAGTGGCATCAATAGCGCTCATCCAAGAAGGTATTTTAGCTCTAAGCTCGGTTACGGGAAACTCGTGGAGAACAAGGTCAAGAATATTCTTTATATCCTCAGCGTCAAGATCCGAGCAGCTGACGAGAGCAACGGGAACCTTATACTTCGCCTCAAGCTCATATGCCAGCGAAATTGCTCTGTCACTCGTAGGCTCAGCAGAATTAAGTATCATTGCAAAAGGCTTACCAATAGCTTTCAGCTCATTGACAACACGCTCTTCTGCTTCAACGTAGCTCTCCCGTGATATCTCTCCAATGCTTCCGTCGGTGGTTATAAGCATACCAATAGTAGAGTGCTCCTTAATAACCTTTTCCGTGCCCATCTCAGCGGCGGCAACAAAAGGCATAGGCTCTTCCTGCCAGGGCGTGTGCACCATTCTTGGCTGGCCGTTCTCTATCGTACCAAGTGCTTCACTAACGATATATCCGACGCAATCTATCATTTTGACACGAAGTGTGGCACAATCATCAAGCTTTATAGTCACAGCCTCATCGGGAACGAATTTAGGCTCGGTAGTCATAACCGTCTTACCTGCTGCCGATTGGGGCATCTCGTCTCTTGCTCTTTCACGCGAATAATTATCGTCGATATTAGGGAGAACGAGTGCCTCCATAAATCTCTTAATAAACGTCGATTTACCGCTTCTGACGGGCCCTACAACGCCGATATAGATATCTCCGCCCGTTCTCTCTGCGATATCACGATAAATTGAGTGTTCACCCATAAAATATGATCCTCCCAATAATTTAACAAAATTCTTTCTGCTAAATTATATGGGAGGACAATTCACATTATGAAGCTTAATTTAAATTTCTTTTTTAGCGAGAAACTCTTTGAGCATTTTTATAGCGACCTCAGGTAAACAATCGCTAATAGGCATATCATTCGCTATACGCTCTCTAACCACCGTTGAGCTAAGTGTCTCGAGGTCTTGATCAGCCTTAAGTAAGACCGTAGGAGCGTCCTGATTATGCTCATAGTTAAACTGTGCCATCTTTTGCTCGTACTCATAATCGACTTCGTTTCGATAACCCTTAACTATCGCATCTGCACACAACTCCTTTGCAAGCTGCCAAAGCATACCGTCAGACGATATGACGTTAACGTTTGGAATATCGCAAAGACACGCCTCTGCTATCACCCGTCTCTGCTCCATATCAAGCATATATTTTTTTTGATCATTCACCATAACGGCTAGATACACAACGTCGTATGCCTCTGCCGCTCTCTTTACGATGTCGATATGCCCGTTGGTTATCGGATCAAAGCTTCCCGGTACTACCGCAATACTTTTACCGTCCTTCATATTTACACATCCTCCTTTTCTGCAGGAGAAATGACTGTTATAAACGTCTTACTGTATCTTGATTGCTTTACGACACAAAATGCTTTTGCAAGCTGCTCATCTCCACCAAAGATAGTGTCTTCTCCACTTTCGCAAACGATAAGGCTGGTATTCTTAAGCATATCGCTATCAATAAGTGCGCGAAGCGCTATTTTATAGTATCCAGAGGCATATGGCGGATCAAGAAAAACTATATCGAACTTTTTGCCCCTGTTTCTTTTAATATAATCAAGATAGTCAGTTCTTCTTATCGTACATTTCGAAATTAGCTTTGTTTTGTTTGCGTTCTCGGTTATTACGGATATTGCCGCAGGGGAACTGTCAAGCATAACAGCCGAGCTTGCACCTCGACTGAGTGCCTCAAGCGCCATTTGACCGGAGCCTGAGAAAAGATCGAGCACTTCTCTGCCCTCAATGTCCATCTGGAGCATAGAGAACACCGCTTCCTTAACTCGCTCAGCAGTCGGACGCGTTGTGTCTCCCTCGAGTGTTTTCAGTCGTATTCCCTTTGCTGTTCCCGTTATAATTCTCATCATTTTTTAGTTACCGCCTTGGTGTTTTTTAAATAGGAATATACTGCCTCAGCATCTCGCTCGGATATGCCCGACACAGCTGCTATATCCTCTATCGAAGCCGCCTTGAGAGACGTCAGAGTGCCAAAATGAAGCAATAGTTTTTTAGCCTTTGACGGACCTATTCCGTTTATCTTTTCAAGAGATGAATGCTTATAGGTAGAGCGTTTCGCGCTTGAAGTGTGACCTACCGTAAAACGGTGCACTTCTTCCTGTATCTTATAGATAAGCGTAAAAATTGCTCTATCTTTTGCTATGTTTATCTCTTGTGTTTGATTGCACAACGCACGAGTCTTATGAAAGTCATCCTTGACCATACCGAAAACGGGTATATCAATACCAAACTCATCAAGCACCTCACGAACTACCGAAACGTGTCCTCGTCCGCCATCAATAAGCATAAGATCAGGATATTCGGAAAACGAACCTGTTGCGTCGGAAGCGAGATGATTAAGACGGCGTCTAATTGCCTCTTTCATAGAAGCGTAATCATCCGTACCGTCAACTGACTTTATATTAAAGTATCTGTAATCGTTCTTGCTCTGCTTACCGTTAACGTAAACGACCATTCCAGCCGTTATATTCTCAGAGCCGATGTTCGATATATCATATGCCTCGATGCGCTCAGGTACTGTTTCAAGCTTTAAGAGCTGCGCAAGGCTGACGAGCACAGTCTCGTCCTTTTGAGCCTCTAAACGCACTTGTTGCGCCTTCTGCTGGGCGTTCGACACTACAGTATCGCAAAGCTGACGTGTATTTCCTCTCTCGGGATGCCTTACGATTATACGTCTTCCTGCTTTTTGCGAAAAATAAGTTTCTAGCATTTCCCTATCCGCGTCCTCGAGAACAAACGATACGATTATCTCCTTAGGGATCGTATCACGTCTCATATAGTGCTCAACTAAAAAAGCAGACAATGCCCCCTCATCGACTTCGGTCTCCATACCGAACACATAGTCGTTCTTGTCAATAACTGCACCGCCGCGAACGTATACACACGATATGCTCGTACAGTAATCATCCTGCCAAAGTCCAAATACATCCATCTCCGTATCGGGAGATGCAACGACATTCTGCTTTTGATGAAGTCTCTCAAGCGCGGCAACCGTATCTCTGCACTTTGCCGCCGCCTCAAATCTTTCATCTTCGGCAAACTGCATCATCTGCTCACTGAGCTTTTGAATTGCAGCCGATGTGTTTCCGCGAAGCACGTCAATAGCGCATTTGATAAGCGAATTGTATTCATCTTTAGTTACGTTCCCCGTACAAAGACCGCAGCATTGTCCCATTTGATAATATATACAAGGACGTTCTTTCCCAATATCTCTTGGGAACTGTCTTTTGCATGACGGAATACCGAGAGATTTGTGAAGAATATCGAGAACTGAATATACGGTTGCGGTGCCCGAAAACGGACCAAAGTATTTTGCCTTATCGGAGCTTCTTGTTCGTGTAAAAACAATACGCGGATATTCATCATCCGTGACCTTGATATACGGATATGATTTTGCATCCTTCAGCTTTATATTGTACTTTGGTGAGTATTGCTTTATCAGTGTGTTTTCAAGCGTCAATGCTTCTATCTCAGTTTTGCAGACGATATACTCAAAGTTATCGACAGCACCTACCATTCGCGAAGTTTTGTAATTCTTCCTTGAATTTTGAAAATACTGGGATACTCTGTTTTTGAGTTTTCTTGATTTACCGACGTAGATTATCTTGCCGTTTTTGTCCTTCATAATGTAAACGCCGGGACATAACGGCAAGCTATTTGCTTTTAGAAGAAGCTCGGCTGTCTTCTTTGTATCTTGTGGCATTTACATTCTCCTCTTTCAAAAATCAAAAGGGTGTCGCAAGCTTGCGACACCCAAATCAATCAGTTATCAAATTCAGCAAATCCTGTATCGATAAGGTTGTAAAGACCGTCAACGGCATCCTTTTCATCCTGACCGTCAGCAATGATAGTAACAGTCATACCCTGAGCAATACCGAGCGAAAGCACACCGAGTAAACTCTTAGCGCTAATCTTGCGTTCATCCTTCTCTATCCAAACCGATGACTTATATGAATTTGCCTTCTGAATAAAAAACGTAGCAGGTCTTGCATGCAAGCCAATATTGTTTGTTATCGTTACGTCTCTTTTTACCATAATACTGCTCCTGTTCGTAATACCAACCGTATAAAAATATACACGAATTTATTATACTAATAGTATATCAAAAAAAGCCATTAAAATCAATAGATAAACTTTGGTTATTTTCAATAAACTTTTTCAACAAAACAGGCCAAAACACCTTCATTTTTCACACTTTACCAAAAAAAGAGACATGTTTTTGCAAATTTACGCGTTTACTACGGTAATTTCATCGATCCTTATCGTAACGGTTACGTACTCTGTTTTAACGTCTATATACTGACCCATTGCGATATGCTCTTTTCCGTTGACAAGGAAGCTGCCATCGCTCGAATATCTTCCATCACATTCAAGTCTTCCCATCGCTTTGACGCGTGTTTCGTTGTTGGGATAGAAAACCTCGACGATCTCACCCGTCGCAGTCGTGAAGTTCTCGGACGGTAAGGTCGTATCAAGCGCACTCATATTTTCCGATGCATTGATAATTGTGCCAAACTGTTCACCATTTGAGGCAAAATATACCTTATCCTCTACGCTAATAAAGTTAGGCGTTGTATAACGGACATTTTCTATCGTATATGAAACCGTATATTTCTGAAGATCTTTGGTGTTATTTATCATATTAATGATATTGGTTCGGAAAAACACCCCAAGCACCGCAATTATCACAAGAAGTATTATAACGAAATCCAAGATACCAAATCTCGGAACTTTCTTTACGTTATCAGTTGTATTTTTCATAAAAACTACTCCTTTACTGTGTTATTATCGAGGCACGCTAATGCAATATCCATCACAAACGTAGTTCGGGAATCTTGCATTGATCTTTTCGCCGACGGCAATTCTCGTCCCATTCACCGTATAACCCTGACCCTCATTATAGTCCGCAGTTGCGGTTATAGTAACGATAATGTTATACTTTCCCTCAACGGGCGAAAGAACACCTTGATTTGTTTCCTCGTTGTACTTAAGCTCTGTGTATTGGGTAATATCAGTGACCGCCTTTACGGTACCTATATTCGCCTTACTAACACCGTCAAGAACAACGTCGTTATCCTTGATATTCTCAATATAAGCCTTATCCACACCGATTATCTCAATGGAATACTCAATATTTACCGACTTATCCGCAAACATTCCTTTTATCCAATTACTTGGCATAAGTACGTAAACGATAGAAGCTATAAGCATTACCAAGATAAGAATGAGCAAGAAGTCAATAAAATTGAACTTACCTTTTTTCTTTTCGCTCTTTTGCGTTTTTGTAACTGTTGCATTATTTTCGTTCATAACATTCTCCTTAACGCTTACAATCTATATCTAAAAAAGCTGAATAATCATCCGTGTTACAAGAGACCTTTTCTCTTTCTTTTTCTCTGTTTCCAATCTTGACCGCGGCAACGCCGATAGCCATAACCATCCAGAAAGCAAAGAAAACAGTATAATTATACCAAATATAATCAAACACACCCATGATCAGCAAGCCGATAACAGACACGAGTGCAGCTGACGTTATAGTCCGCGTATCATCATTACACGGTGACTTTATATACTCAAAGCTCTTCTGCGCAAATAATACCGCGACAAAAGCAAAGCAAAGAATTCCGCCTATACCCATGCTTATGATTATTTGCAAATAGAGACTATGACTGTGAACAGCTTCCTCGATTCCTGCATAAGCATAGGACGGATATACTTCAGCAAATGCTTCCGTGCCGTATCCTATACCGCCCAATAGGTTATCCTTTATCATCTTAATACTGCCAATCCACGTATAAACACGGTATAGCGTAGATGAATCCGCCAGATCACCAATACTCATAAAGCGTGTGAGTATATTGTCAGGAATAATAAATATCAAAAACGGGATAGTACACAGTACACCAATAATATATCTCACCGTTTTTCTTGATCTTATCATAAAGAATACGATCGAACAAACGATAACAGCTATCCACGCCGCTCTGCTCCAAGTGAAAACTATGCAAGCAACTATAAGAACCGATGCCCATGAATAAAGCGAACGCTCTTTGGTCGTCTCACGGTTTATAGCGCAATAAAGCGCAAACGGAAATACAGCGCAAAGATATGCCGCCAAATAATTCGGGTTATCGAAAACCGACGTTGCTCTTCCGTATATATTTGTAAAATACGTTGTGTCTAACCAATCGTCCACAGCAAAACCGAGAACATACTGAATAACACCGTAAGCGGCTATAACAGTACCCGAACCTACAAATGCCAGAACACAACGTCTGAGCCACTTTTCGGTCCTTATCAAATTCTTTATAAGAAAATATATAAGCATCATAGCACACGACAAAAGTGCCGAATTATACGACGCTCTGCCGCCGACAGTTATTGCGCCCGCCAAAAATACCAATATCGCGAACACCAAGACCATGATGTCTATAAGCTCAAACTTGAGTACTCTTTTTCCGCGTATAAGCTTTATTGCGTAGGATATCGAGGTAGTCAGTACCAATACCGCAAGACAAAGAGTTGGATGATCCACAATAGCAAGGAACGGTAACGAAAAGATAGATATCAGTATTCCTATCTCTGGGGTATTTACTATCAAAGCAACAAACGCAAAAGATATCAGTGCAGCGAGTATCGCCCAGGGATGAACAAAGAACGTTGCGACACCCGCAAAAAGTCCCAAAAGTATGGCAATTCCCGAGCTTGAATTCTTAATCTCAACAGTTTTCTCGAAGCTCTCGTCTCTATATCCAAAGCAATCAACAAATATTGTCGACGTTATTTTCCCGTAGCGAACCGCTTTTGCAAGAGTTACTCTTGAGAAATGTAACGGTGCGGTTATACAGCACACAGCAAGTCCGATAAACAGATAGTCATCATTTGCTGTTCCCAAGATTGGAAGAAGCGTTCTTATAAAGTAAACAAGCAAAGTATAAATTCCAAAGCTCAAGAAAAATCTTCCGTATATTTTCAACGGTACATGTGCCAACGAGCACACACCTTTTCTTAGCTTGGTCAAAAAGAAACTATTTTCAAAATTGCAGGAAACATATTCTCTCACACGTCTGAAGAAATGGCGGGATTTCACCGTACCTCTGAAATAAGCAGAAACATGACCTTCGTTATAAGCTATAAGCTCTCTATTATACGCCGTAAATGCCTGTCCGAAAACACCGTTAATTAAGGCGTTATATATCGCGTTTGCAAGCTTATCAAGCAAAAATATTATAAAACTCACACCAACGACGTTATTCTTTTCGTTGACGCTCTTTTTTGCACGCCTTTTCATAAACGTTATCTCCTTTCGTATTTTTCAAGCAGATCGGGTCTTCTCTCTTTTGTAAGCTCTATGGAGCGCTCTTTACGCCATTTTTCAATATTTTCGTGATGCCCTGATATGAGTACATCGGGGACCTTCACGCCGTGAAACTCGTATGGTCTCGTATATTGCGGATATTCAAGCAAACCACCCGTTATGCTCTCGTCAAGATAGCACTCGGGAGCGGCAAGCACTCCATCTACAAGTCTTGCAACACAGTCTACAAGGATACACGCAGGTATCTCTCCACCTGTCAGTACGTAATCACCTATCGATATCTCTTCATCAACTATCTCGTCGATTATACGTCTGTCAACACCCTCGTAGTGACCGCAAAGTACGACCACGTGTTCACACTTGGCAAGATCATCTGCGATCTTCTGATCAAGTATTTTGCCCGCAGGCGACATATAAACGACCTTGCGCCTACCCGTAATATCACATCGTTTTTTCAGTATAGCGTCATAACAGTTGAATATCGGCGGTGCAGCCATAAGCATTCCCTTACCGCCACCGTACGGGGTATCGTCAACGCGGCGGTGCTTATCTTCGGAATAGTCTCTTATATTGTGGCAAGCCACTTCTATCGCACCACTTTTCTGCGCTCGTCCTATTACGCTTTCTCCCAGCACGTATTCAACAAGCTGCGGGAATAGCGTCATTACATCAAATATCATAGCGACCTCAATCCAGCAATCCGGGAATAGTCTTGACAAATACGCCCTTGGTTACGTCAACTTTGACGATGAATTCATCAACAGCAGGTATCATTCTTTCCCCGTTTGCTGTTTCTATAACGTAAATATCAGACGCACCTCTATTGATTATATCGGTAACCTTTCCGTAAACAGTTCCGTTTTCAGCATCAATAACATCAACACCGATAATATCGGCAATAAAGAATTCTCCGTCTTCAAGCTCAAAATCTTCTCTATCTGCATAAAGAACTGTATTTTTCATTGCCAAAGCCGCATCCATATCCGATACACCTTCAAGCTCCATAATAACAAACTGCTTAAAAACAGATGTCTTCAAGACCTTATATTTTACGTAAGCACCCGACTTCTTTGCGTAGACCGTATCAAGCTCTGCGAGATCATACGGTGAATTACACCAAGACTCCAACTTGATACCGCCGCGACACCCGTGAGTGTTTATTACCTTTGCGCATTCAATATATTTATTATCGGTCATATTCCCTCCGATTTTTCACGTAGATATACATATTTTATTATACCACAATAATATAAAGATTTCAACAGTTTTACTAATATTTTTAAGTTTAGGAAATTTTAAACAAATTATTCACAATTCTTTAATTGTAATATACGCGCAGTTGTGGTATAATAAGTCAAATTGATTTTGGGAGGAATACTATGGGAACAATTGGCTCACTCATAATAATCGTCGTAATGTTTGTAGTTCTCTACTTCTTCATGATAAGACCTCAGAAGAAGCAGGAAAAAGAGATCGCAAATATGCGTAACAATCTTCAGGTTGGCGATGAGGTTACGACTATCGGTGGAATAATCGGTAAGATCGTAAGCATCAAGGAAGAGACCGTTATGATCGAAACAGGTCATGACAGAACAAAGATCAGATTTTTGAAGTCAGCTATCAGATCCGTTGACGTTCACGCTGAGGACGCTCAGGAAAACTAAAAAACAACAAAAAAATGGATTTCCGTTCGGAAATCCATTTTTTTGTTTAAAGTACCTTCTGCAAGAACTGCTGAAGTCTGGGGTTTTTAGGATTATTAAAGAATTCATCGGGAGCCGCTTCTTCGGCAATAACTCCGTCGCACATAAAGAGTATTCTATCCGCGACTTCACGGGCAAAGCCCATTTCATGAGTAACGACAACCATAGTCATTCCCTCTTTTGCAAGCTCCTTCATAAGGTCAAGTACTTCTCCAACCATTTCAGGGTCAAGAGCAGATGTGGGCTCGTCAAAAAGCATGACCTCAGGTTCCATCGCAAGCGCTCTTACAATGGCGATTCTTTGCTTTTGTCCGCCTGAAAGAGTGGACGGATAAACGTTCGCCTTATCTTCAAGACCAATACGCTTAAGAAGACTCATTGCCTTTTCTCTGCACTGCTCTTCAAACTGCTTTTTGCCGATTCCGTTCTTCTTTGCGTTTTTACCGTAAATGGTCATAGGCGCAAGCATAATGTTTTGCAGAACAGTCTTGTTATTAAAAAGATTGAATTGCTGGAACACCATACCCATGTTTTGACGGTGTTTGTTGATATCTACCTTGGGGTCGGCAATATTCTCATTTTGAAATATTATCTCTCCACCCGTAGGGTCCTCAAGACAGTTCAGGCAACGCAAAAACGTACTCTTACCTGATCCTGACGGGCCGATAACGACCACTCTCTCACCTTTATAAATATCAGTTGAAATATCATCAAGAACAGCCACGTCACCGAAACTTTTCTTAAGATTTCTTACTTGAATAAGCGGTGTATTATTATTTTCCATTTGCAACACCTCCGCTACGTCTATCGGATTTTGAAAAATGCTTTTCAATAATATGCAATATCTTTGTCAGTACCATTACGACCGCAAGATACAGCAAAGCTGCTATCAAAAGCGGGAACAAATAGTCGAAAGTTCTCGACTGTATAAGTCCCGGTATCTTTCCGAGGTCCATAATTCCAACGTAACCAACGATAGCGGTTTCCTTAACAAGTGTTATAAACTCGTTGAAAAGAGGCGGCAAGCAGTTTCTGACAGCTTGAGGAATAATGATATGATACATAGTCTGCCACGTAGACATACCCAGTGATCTACCTGCCTCCATCTGACCGTCGTCAACACTTTCAAAGCCTGCGCGGGCTATCTCGGCAACATACGCACCCGAGTTAATACCAAAAGTTATCGCACCTATCATTATTCCGTTGTTCCAACCAGAGAATACAATAAAATAGAGTATCATCAACTGAAGAACGACAGGGGTTCCGCGAACGATAGTTATGTAAACGTCAACTATCTTTGATATTATCTTAAGCTTACCGCTTTTTTTATTTATGTACTTGATCATTGCGAACAGTACACCGATAGTAGTACCTATAAGCGTAGCAATAAGTGCAATAACAAGTGTATTGCCAAGGCCTTCAAGGTACATTTTCCATCTACCCTGTTCAAGCAAAGCCCTGCTCAATCTATTCCATAGCGTTTCAAAGAACACGTTAAAATCTCCTTTAGCAGAACAAGTGAGAGAGTAAAAACTCTCTCACTGATAGTTCTTAATAATATTTAAATCAGTTAGCTACTGCGAGCATTGTCTGTGCGGGAAGCTTGTCCATAAGTATTGCATCAACTCTTCCTGCCTTAAGATCCTCAAGAGCAAGAGCGTACTGCTTGTAGCGAACTACCTCAGTTCCCTCGCCGCACTTGATGGTTACTTCTTCCTCTTCACCTGCATCGTTCTCCGTGATATACTTATATCCGTCAGTCGTTGTTGCCTTAGAGATAATAATATCACCGCTTGTTCCTTCCTGAACAGCAACCTTAAGGCCTGTGAGATCCTTAACGGTAGAGATGGGCTTATCCTTTGCGGAAACTACTACGATAGTAGAGCTGTAATAAATGTTAGAGAAGTCAACTGTTTCCTTTCTCTCATCGGTAATGGTCATACCTGCCGCGCCGACAGCATCACCCGTTGCCTGCTGAACACAAGTAGGAATAGTGTCAAAAGCAACGTCCTGAACGTCAAGCTTCTTACCCATGTTAAGAGCTACTTCGCTCATGATAGCGATATCAACACCGATAACGTTTCCGTTAGAGATAAACTCAAAAGGAGCAAATCCCGACTCGGTGTAAACGGTTATAGTTTCAGTTGCAGCACCAAAATCCCAAGTGAGCTTAAGATCACCCGCGTCAGGCTTTGTTGCGCCCTCAGCACCTGCTTCGAAATCGGAAAGTGCTGTATAGTAATCAACGTATTTAGTCATTGTACCGTCTTTTACCCAAGCATCAACAACCTTGTTGACCTCAGCGAGAAGAGTTGCATTGCCCTTCTGAACTGCAATACCAAAATCCTCCTGGATAAGGTCAGTAGCATCAGTTGCTACAAAATCACTGTTTTTCTTTGCGCAGGATGCAAGACAAAAAACAAGCATAACTGCTACAAGAACCAAAGAAATAATCTTTTTCATTTCTTATCCTCCAAATGAAATTATAATATTTGTACATAAATTATACAGCACAACTGTGCATTTGTCAATAGAGTTTGGCATAAAAATACCAAAATCAAGTCGTATTTTTGTTGAATATATGCATAAAACTCTATTTATTCAATATTTTATTCAAATACATCCCCGTATACGACTTTTCGCAGCGAGCAACTTCTTCGGGAGTTCCTTGTGCAACTATCGTTCCTCCCTTGTCTCCGCCCTCAGGACCGAGGTCTATAATATGATCAGCCGTCTTTATAACGTCAAGGTTGTGCTCTATGACAAGCAATGTGTTACCTGCGCTACAAAGTCGTTGAAGTACTTCGATAAGCTTGGCAACGTCATCCGTATGAAGTCCCGTGGTAGGCTCGTCGAGAATATACATAGTCTTTCCAGTTCCTCTGCGTGAGAGCTCAGTTGCGAGCTTGACACGCTGCGCTTCTCCGCCCGAAATTGTAGTCGAGGACTGACCTATCTTTATATAACCAAGACCGACGTCATAAAGAGTCTGAAGCTTCTGCTTGATCTTAGGTATTCCGTCAAAGAACAAAAGCGCCTCTTCGACTGTCATCTCAAGCACGTCGGAGATATTCTTGTCCTTGAATTTGACCTCAAGAGTATCTCTGTTGTAGCGCTTTCCGTGACATACGTCGCAAGTAACGTATACGTCGGGGAGAAAATGCATCTCTATCTTTTTAACTCCGTCTCCCTCGCACTCCTCACAGCGACCGCCCTTGATATTAAAGGAAAACCTTCCCGATTTATATCCTCTCGCATTAGCGTCTGCGGTACGAGCAAAGAGCTCTCTTATATCGGTAAACAGTCCCGTATACGTCGCGGGATTTGAGCGCGGTGTACGTCCTATTGGACTTTGATCGATAACTATGACCTTATCGAGGTTTTCAATACCATCTATTGACTTGTAGTGTCCCGAACCGCGTATCGCGTGATTGAGTTCTCTTGAAAGTACAGGACCGATAATCCCATTTACAAGAGAGGATTTTCCCGAACCCGAAACACCAGTTACGCAGTTAAAGCAGCCAAGCGGAATAGAAACGTCGATATTCTTAAGATTATGCTCATAAGCACCCTTAACAGTCAAAAATTTACCGTTACCGCTTCTTCTCTTTTGAGGAACTTTAATACTCTTTCTGCGCGCGAGATAAGCACCCGTAACAGATTTTTCGGATGCCATGACCTCTTTGGGCGTACCTGCCGCAACTATCTCACCGCCGTGTATTCCCGCTCCGGGACCTATATCAACGATGAAGTCCGATTCAAGCATAGTTTCTTCGTCGTGCTCTACGACGATAACCGTATTTCCGAGATCACGAAGCTTTTTGAGCGTTTCAATCAGCTTTGAGTTGTCACGCTGATGAAGTCCTATACTCGGCTCGTCAAGTATATATAAAACCCCGACAAGCGCAGAGCCTATCTGCGTTGCGAGTCTTATTCTCTGAGCCTCTCCGCCCGACAGCGAGCCCGCCTTCCTTGAAAGTGTCAGATACTCAAGACCAACGCTCTTAAGAAAACCAAGTCTTGCCTTTATCTCCTTGATGATCTCCGCAGAGATGACCTTTTCCATTCCCTCGGGCTCAAAGTTTTCTATAAATTCAAGCGATGCCTCTACGGACAAGCGACAAAACTCATCAATATTCTTGCCGCCGACAGTTATTGCAATAGAGTTGGGGTTGAGACGCTTTCCGTCGCATACAGGACAAGGAGCTTCCTCAATAAACTGCTCATAGTAATCGTCGTTACCGCTTTGTTGGATACGGGCTTCTATCATTGCAACGATTCCGTCAAAACGAGTTTTCTGATGATGTTCAACACCGCCAAACCAGCGTCTTATCTCATAAAACTCGTTACCCGTACCGTAAAGTAAAATATTATACGCATCCTTTGAAAGATCCTTCACGGGGGTATCAAGATCAAATCCGTGCTTTTTTCCAACGGCTATAAACAAAGGGCCGTTCCAGCTTTGCTCTTCCATCGTCTTAAATCCGTTAACGGCGATTGCACCTTCGCGCAGCGAAAGTCTGTCATCCGGGATCAGTCGGTCAACGGCAACACGGCGCATATCTCCAAGACCCGCACAGTGCGGACATGCGCCCGCAGGGTTGTTGAACGAAAACATTCTCGGCTCAAGATCGCCAAAAGAAACGTTGTGCTCCTCGCAAGCATAGCTTTGCGAAAACTCAAGCTCTTCAGCTTCCCCGCTTCTCGGCACTGTGACGATCGTGAGATGACCTTCCGCAATTCTGAGTGCATTCTCGATGGAATCGGAAAGTCTTGAACGTATATCGGGCTTCATCACAAGTCGGTCAACGATTATCTCAATATTATGCTTTTTATTCTTATCAAGCTTGATCTCCTCGGAGAGCTCGTATATACTTCCGTTGACACGCACTCTGACGTATCCGCTCTTTTTTGCATTAGTAAATACCTTTTCGTGCATTCCCTTTTGCGCGCGAACAACGGGAGCAAGCACCATAAAGCGAGTACCCTCGTCAAGCTCCATAACTTTATCTATTATGGTATCGGTAGACTGACGTCTTATCTCCTTACCGCAAACAGGACAGTGAGGAACACCTATTCTCGCGTACAAAAGACGCAAGTAGTCATATATCTCGGTTACCGTTCCAACAGTTGAACGTGGATTTTTGGATGTCGTTTTTTGATCGATAGATATAGCGGGAGAAAGCCCCTCTATCATATCAACGTCAGGCTTGTCCATCTGACCTAAAAACTGTCTCGCGTACGAGGACAGCGACTCAACGAAACGTCTGTGTCCCTCTGCGTATATCGTATCAAAAGCAAGTGAGGATTTACCCGAGCCCGACAGTCCCGTCAATATGACGAGCTTGTCTCTCGGTATCTCAACGTCAATATTCTTGAGATTATTTACTCTTGCTCCTTTTATAACTATAGATCTTGCCATTGTGTTTCCTCTGTTTATTTTTCTTCTCTTATCTCTTTGATCCTATCTCGGATAAATGCAGCTTGCTCGAACTCAAGACGCCTTGACGCGTCCTTCATTTGCTTGGTAAGTTCCGCGATAAGCTTTTCCTTTTCGCCGGCACTTAGCTTCTTTCGAGGCTGAGCCTTATTGTGTCTGTCAGCAGACTTATCAGTCTTACCAATCTCGATAATATCTCTTATATCCTTCTTTATGGTCTTGGGAATTATTCCGTGTTCTTCATTGAACTTTTGCTGAACGGCTCGACGACGGTCTGTTTCCTTTATCGCTCTTTCCATAGAACCCGTGATCTTATCAGCATACATAATGACCTTACCCTCGGCATTACGGGCCGCACGTCCGATGGTCTGTATAAGGCTTCGCTCAGCCCTCAAAAAACCCTCTTTGTCTGCATCAAGTATAGCCACCAAAGACACCTCGGGGATATCAAGCCCCTCACGCAAAAGATTAATACCGACAAGCACGTCAAACTCACCAAGTCTCAGATCTCTTATTATCTGCATTCGCTCTATCGTATCAACGTTGAAGTGAATGTACTTTACCTTAATTCCGTTGTTTTCAAGATATCCCGTGAGATCCTCAGCCATCTTTCGCGTCAGAGTTGTTACGAGAACTCTTTCGTTCTTTTCCACGCGAAGCCTTATCTCACCGATAAGATCGTCTATTTGTCCCTCGATGGGTCTCACCTCAACGGCGGGATCAACAAGTCCCGTAGGACGAATAAGCTGTTCCACAACAGCCTCGGAGTTGTCTTGCTCAAAGTCTCCGGGGGTCGCGCTGACAAACACCACCTGATTGAGCTTTTCCTCAAATTCATTAAAAAACAAGGGTCTGTTGTCAAACGCAGACGGCAAACGGAAACCGTATTCAACAAGATTCTTCTTTCTTGCAGTATCGCCGCCGCTCATACCTCTCACCTGAGGAAGAGTTACGTGCGACTCATCGATGAACATAATAAAGTCATCGGGAAAATAATCAAGTAATGTATAGGGAGTAGATCCTTCGGGTCTTCCCGCGAGAACTCTCGAATAGTTCTCAACACCCGAACAAAATCCCACTTCCCGAAGCATCTCGATATCGTATTTTACACGTTCCTCTATTCTCTGGGCTTCGATAAGCTTTCCCTCGCTCAAGAAATAGTCTCTTCGAGCTATCATCTCGAGCAATATCGCATTAAGCGCTTTCTCTTTTTTCTCGTCCGACACAGCATAGTGTGTCGCGGGATATATCGGCGCATAGCTCAAGGTCTTCAGCACCTCGCCGGTAACCGTGTTTATCTCACATATCCTGTCTATCTCATCACCGAAAAACTCTACACGTATAGCCTTATCGCCAATATTTGCGGGGATTATGTCTACCGTATCACCCTGAACGCGGAACTTATCGCGTTCAAGCGCAAGATCGTTTCTGTCATAGCTTATTCTTACAAGATTCTTTACGAGCTCGTCTCTGCTCATCTCCATACCCGGTCTAAGTGCCATAACAAGACTCTTATATTCAAGCGGATCTCCAAGTGAATATATGCAAGATACACTTGCGACAATAATGACGTCTCTGCGTTCGAACAGCGCAGACGTTGCGCTATGACGGAGCATATCTATCTCATCATTTATCATAGCGTCCTTTTCTATATACATATCCTTGCCGGGAATATATGCCTCGGGCTGATAGTAGTCATAATATGACACAAAATATTCCACCGCATTTTCGGGAAACAGCTCTCTGAATTCAGAACAAAGCTGTCCTGCGAGCGTTTTGTTGTGAGCAAGAACGAGTGTCGGCTTATTTATCTGAGCTATTACGTTTGCCATAGTAAAAGTCTTTCCAGAGCCTGTAACACCGAGAAGTGTCTGATATCTCTTTCCGCTTCTTATACCGTCAACAAGACCTTGTATAGCCTCGGGCTGGTCTCCGCTCGGCTGATACTGAGAATGCAGCTTGAATACCTGATCTTTCATTTTTTTGCTCACTTCCTTTCCTTGATAAAGCGTTCCATATAATTATACCACAAAAATATTCATAAATAAAGTATCTGTAATAATTATTTTTAAAATATTACCTGTTGACATTTTCCTATCACCGTAGTATAATAATTATAGAACATTTGTTCTATTTTGTCAATAGGGAGAATACTATGAATAGAGTAATTATTCATTCGGACTTGAATAATTTTTTCGCATCGGTAGAGTGCTTGAAAAGACCTTGGCTTGGCACGTCCCCTGTTGCTGTTGCGGGAGACGTTGAAAAGCGACACGGGATAATACTCGCAAAGAACGCTCTTGCCGCGAGCTTTGGAGTGAAAACGGGTGAGCCTATATGGTCAGCGCGAGAAAAATGCCCCGCACTCATAACCGTTCCGCCTCATTACGATGACTATATAGCCATATCAAGAATGGCTCGAAGCATATATTTGGAATATAGCGACAAAGTTGAGCCGTTTGGTATAGATGAATGCTGGCTTGACGTGTCCGATATCGCGTCATCATATGACGAAGGTATTTTTATCGCCAATGATATAAGAAATAGGATAAAAAGCTCTCTTGGGGTAACTGTATCTTGCGGAGTATCCTTCAACAAGGTATTTGCAAAGCTCGGTTCGGATATAAAGAAGCCCGATGCCACTACGCTTATATCTCCGTCAAATTTCAAACAAACAGTCTGGCCTCTGCCAGCAGATAGCCTGCTTTTTGTCGGTAGGGCCACAAAGAAAGCTCTTGCAAGATTAAACGTAAAAACAATAGGCGAGCTCGCAAATACCGACGCAAAAGCTTTGGAAATGGTATTTGGAAAGAACGGTATATGCTTGTGGAATTACGCAAACGGACTTGATACCTCTCCCGTCATAAGCGCAAACATCGACATACCTATAAAATCGGTTGGAAACAGTATAACCACCTGCCGTGATATCATCAACGACGAAGAGATAAAGGTCGTCTTTTACGAGCTCTGCGAAACTGTATCGGCACGCCTGCGCAAGCTGAATTTCGTTTGTTCTACCGTGCAGATATATGTCCGAGACCGAGAACTTAACTCTTATGAAAGGCAAACGAAAATGCCTCTCCCCTGTCGTACCGTGCAAGCTCTCTTCAAAGAAGCCTTTGGACTTTACAGAGCCAACCATATATCGGGAAAGCCCGTGCGTTCATTGGGAGTAAGAGCTACAAATCTTACTGATGACAACTGCTTTCAAATGTGCATATCCCCATCCGCATACAACGCAGAAAAACAAGAGCATCTTGACAGCACCGCCGACTATATAAGAGAGCACTTTGGGAAAGGCTCGTTAAAAAGAGGAATTATGTTGTATGAAAGCATTCTTTCGGGGATAGATGTACAAGAAGAAAAATGCTCGTTTTCAAAAATATAAGACGATGCTCCGAATGAAGCACCGTCTTTTTTATTTTATATTTTATTTATCGCAGCGCATATGCTATCCGCATCGATACCTGCCGACGTGTAGATGTCCTCACCGACTTTTCTATCGGTAACGAATATATCATCAACAGCCATAATTTTGGTATTGATATTTACCTCGCCACGCTTCGATAACTCGTCGCACAAACATACTCCCATACCGCCGCTTCTTATCTCTTCCTCAAGAAAAACAATCGAGCGAGTACCGTCTGGAATAAGCGAAAGAATATTGTCAAGTGTCACGTTGTACGGCTTCAATACCTCAAGAAGAACTATACCGACAGCTACACCTCTTTCGCCCAACATTTTTTGAGCGACAAGTGCGTTTTGAGCAATTCTGCCGTGCGTAACTATGACCGCGTCAAGCGGCGTATGCTTTTCGAAATTACATACCGCGCCAAGCGGCAATTTACGCTCTCCCGAATAAAATGCGGAAACGATATCGTCTTTCTCCGTTCCATTGGGATATCTTATAGCGCAAGGCATATTTCTTTCAAGCGCGTCCTTTATACACAGCTCTAATACCTCTATCGTCGCGGGCGTATATATTCTGAGATTCGGTATCTCAGATAAAAACGCTACGTCAAACATACCGTGATGCGTAGCACCGTCACCCGCATTAAGCCCCGCTCTGTCCACACACATTATAACGGGAAGCTTTTGTAAGGCGATATCGTGAATTATATTGTCAAAGCCACGCTGTAAGAACGTGGAATATATGGCAACGAACGGACGCATTCCGTTAGCCGCAAGTCCCGCAGCAAACGTGAGTGCATGCTCCTCCGCAATGCCGACATCAAAAAATCTCTTTGGAAATCTTTCCTTGAACTCACAAAGTCCTGTTCCGTCACACATAGCGGCGGTAACAGCGCATATCTTATCGTTCTCCACCGCCAGATCGGAAATAACATGCCCCATAGCCTTGGAAAAGCAGGTTTTAGCGGTTGAAGTCCCCGCGCAAGGAGACATACCGTGATATATGTCGGGTGCTTTTTCAGCGGGCTCATAGCCCTTTCCCTTCACGGTCTTGAGATGTACGACAACGCTTTCGTTAAGCTTCTTTGCCTCGCTAAGGAGATTTTCAACCGCAGCATAGTCATTGCCGTCAATTGGTCCAAGATAAGTAAGCCCCATACTCTCAAAATAGTTAGAGCCGTAAAGCAGATTTTTAAACAGCTTTTTAACTCCTCGAACCACTCTGTACAGCCAACGTCCGATAAGCGGTATCTTGCGCAAAAACGTACCCGTTGCCTTTTTTGTCTTGAAATATCCCGGTCTTGTTCTGAGCTTCGAGAGGTGCGTAGCGAAGCGACCTATATTCTTTGATATAGACATCTCATTCTCATTGAGAATGATTATAAGATTGAGGTCCTTGCGACAGTTGTTGAGTGCCTCGTGTACCATACCGCCCGTATATGCACCGTCACCGAGAACAACTACGGTATACGCAGACGAGCCGTTGAGCTTGTCCGAAACAGCAAAACCAAGCCCTGCCGAGAACGACGTCGAGCTATGCCCTGCGCCAAAGCAATCGTGCTCGCTCTCTTCCCTATTGGTAAATCCGCTAATACCGCCCGACTGCCTGAGTGTATCCATTTGAGAATACCTACCCGTAAGCATCTTGTGAACGTAGCTTTGATGACCAACGTCAAAGATAATATGATCTTCGGGAGAATCGAATACTCGGTGTATAGCCATAGTCATCTCGACCACGCCGAGATTTGAAGCAAGGTGACCGCCATTTTGAGAGACTATTCTCACAAGCTCTCGTCTTATCTCCTCTGCGACCTCTGTCATTTTCTCCTTGGGAATAGCCTTAAAGTCCTGCGGAGAAGCAATATTATTCAAATATTTAACGCTATAATTCTGATTGTCAACCTTATCCACGTCTTTCGCCATTCCTTTCACAGTGTCGCATTTACGCGCTTTTATAATTATAGCACATATATCAAAAAAAATAAAGTCTTTTTTTCGTTTTTACAAAAAAACAAAAAAACGCATTGGCGGCAAAGCATCACCAATGCGGTAAAAACTATTTTTAATTAGCACACAGAACCGTCCCCGGTGTTATTATCATTAAACTCTTTCTTTACCTTTTCAAGAAACTCAGAAAAAACTCTGCCATATTCGCTATCTTCATCAAAGCCATACTTTAACATACGACTTATTTCTTTATTCTGGTAAATCATTTGTTCATAATTTTCTTCAAAGGTTTGCTCCGCCGTACAGTTTAAATCTTCGTTCCAGCAAAGCATGTCCTCGCAATACGTTATGAAAGGCTGTGCCTCGATACCATTCATTGCTGCTATCCTCATGATATCAGTTGGAATATAAGAATATTCACCCAACAATAATACCACTTCACGGTTAAATCTGTTTCTTGCGACTTCTTTTACCTCAGGTGCAATTTTCTCTATTATTTCAGACAAAACAAAGTAAGCCTTTGTCATCTCAAAATAACCGTCCAATGGATCCTTTATTATCATAGAACTATCATATCCGTTGCTTTCAAACCATTCTGATAGCATCAATATACTTTTCTCCGCTTCTTTGCTATCGTTTATGTTATCACCGATCATAGGTAATTCTTCGATGTTCCAACAAGCGAAATTCCAAGAAATTTCGTTAGGTTCAATTCCATTCTCGCCCAATTCGGATAACGTATTATACATCAAAGACAAGGTTGGAACTTTTGCAGTTCCCTCATTGGTGTTGATAAAATAATACAAAACATAAACATCTTTAGGCATTTGGTTGATATACTCTATTGTTTTATCTAAAATAAATTTTTTGATATCAAAATTCAAATTCATATACTTTCTCCAATTATATCGTGCACCGTAATATCCAGCTACTCTCTGTACATATCAATCCCGCGAACACTTTTCCGCGTCTATAGCAAGGACAAGCATAAGGGCATACACAGTATCGTTAGGGTTATATACGTCAATTACATATGTATCTGTAAAATTCCAAGGCTGTTTGGAAATTGTAGCAACGGTTTGCCCTTTATAATCCACAATTTCATAATCCCACTCAAGCCAGTTGCCATTTACATTCCAACCCTTATAATCTATATTGAATTTGGGTTTAAAAAACGAAAACTCCTTGTTGATACTACCCACGTAGTTGTCTCCAAAATACATCTCGAATTTAGGCAGCCATGTAAACACCTTTTCTTTGATGCAACCTATCTCATTCCCTATTGCATCGTATATGCGCAACAAATGTCCCCACGCAAGCTCACCTTTAACAGTAAAGAGTGTATTACCCATTTCATCGTATATGTCATAGCTATCAAACCAAGAGAAAAATCTTTGTTTAAATATAAGCCTCATACTCTTGTTCTCCTTGCGTAAATGTATATATCTATTATACAATAAATAATCAATACTGTCAATGAAAAAATGCATTGGCAACGCTTACGTTGCCAATGCAAAAGATAGTATCAACTACTTATTTTTTCTATCGTAAGATGGGTTGATAGCATAGAAATTCTTAGAGTCGAGCTTATCCTGTACCATTCTGAGAGCATCGCCGAAGCGCTGATAGTGGACTATCTCTCGCTCACGAAGGAATTTGATAGGATCACGAACGTCGGGATCGTCAACAAGGCGAAGTATATTATCATACGTTGTTCTTGCCTTTTGCTCTGCCGCAAGATCCTCGTGAAGATCTGTAATGATATCTCCCTTTACACCTACATATTTCATATCAAAAGGAACGCCCGAGGCAGCGACGGGATAAGTTCCGACGGTATGGTCAACAAAGTACGTAGCAAAAGGTGTACCCGCTATTTGGTCGGGTGTAAGATTTTTGGTAAGCTGGTGAAGTATTGCTGCCACGATCTCAAGGTGAGCAAGCTCCTCAGTTCCGATGTCAGTAAGAATTCCTGTAACCTTGCTATCGGGACTTGAATATCTCTGATGAAGATATCTCATTGATGCTCCAAGCTCTCCGTCGGGTCCGCCAAGCTGTGATATTATCACCTGCGCTATCTGAGGATTGGGATTTTTTATTTTTACAGGGTATTCAAGCTTTTTTTCGTATATCCACATAAGTCTGTCTTCCTTTCTCTCTTAGTTCGCCGCATTTTCCCAAGGCCAAGGAGCGTCCGTCCAAGACCAAGCGTCAGTGCTTGCATTATCAAAGCTTGTTATAGGCATATTACACTTTTTCGAGAGCGCATCAATAAGCTTTGCGCGCTCTTCCTTGAGCTTATAGTAGTACTTCAACGCCTCCGCGGAGCACGGATAAGCATCAAGATATAGTATAGTGTCTATCATAGAGAACTCGACCTTTTGCAGATATGCAAGCATCTTCTTGCACTCGCTGTTGTCACCGCACGAATTGCAAGAGCCACAGGAGCTTCTGCCAAGCGAGCTTCTGCCCATTCCCCGTCCGTTACTGTATCTGTCAACCACGGCAGCCGCCTCCTCTCACAACGCTTTCTCCCATGAAAGGAAGATCAAGCTGTTTAAAAAGCGTTCCATTTTTCAATGCGTCATCAAGGTCGTAGAGCTCGCAAAACTCCTGAAGCGGTGAATAGACCATCGCCAAAGGATAATCCTTAAGCCCCCATTTGCCGTTACAGGCGGATGTGCCCTGAGTTGTATCTACTGTATTACCCTCACAACCGCAGGACATTCTTCTCAAAAGACTTTCGTTCAAATTGCAGCCATTTGAGGTATCTTTGTCAATGTACATAGTATCATAACCTTTCTGTTTTTTATAGAGCTTACGCGTAAGTCTCTAATTACATCTTATGCTACCGTGTCACAAAATGTCATTGAATAAAAAAAGACCGCACTTAAATAAAGTGCGGTCAATATTTTCAACTTAGCAACCTGCTTCAAAGACCTTGCGCATAACTGCAAGCTTTTCAGTTGCTTTTTCTTTGTTCTCTGCAACTACGCTAAAGTAGAATTTACACTTAGGCTCAGTGCCACTCGGACGTACTGCTACCCAGCTTCCGTCCTCAAGAATAAATCTGAGCACGTTTGAGCTCGGGAAGCCTGCGTCCATCATTGTTTTAGACTTGTAATCCTCAAGTGTCTTAACCTTCACGTCGCCGACAACTGCGGGCGGATCGTTACGAAGTCCGTTAACAAGCGCAGATATTTTATCTGCTCCGTCAATTCCCTTGAATGTGAAGTTGTCGAGCGCATCAAGGAAGTATCCGTGCTCCGCATAAAGCTCGTTAAGAACATCTATAAGCGTCTTTCCCTGCTCGTGATAATACGAAGCGGATTCACAAAGCATCAAAGATGCCTGAACAGCGTCCTTATCTCTTACAAAGTCAGCAACGAGACAACCGTAGCTCTCCTCGTATCCGAAGACAAATTGCTTATCTCCAGCAAGCTCGTGCTTGTAGACCTTATCTCCGATAAACTTAAAGCCAGTAAGCGTCTTTTCAACGCTTATTCCGTACTTATCGCAAATCCTGTCACCAAGGTCAGACGTAACGACGGTGTTAAACATAACGCCGTTTGCGGGGAGTGTTCCCTTCTTTGCCTTCTGCGAAAGAATATACTCGAGAAGAACGGCAGCCGACTGGTTACCTGTCATTCTGACATAATCCCCATTCTGCTTAACGGCAACGCCAAGTCTGTCACAGTCGGGGTCGGTCGTGATAACTATGTCCGCATCATACTTTCTTGCATATTCCATACCGAGTATGTATGCATCGTCGGTCTCGGGGTTAGGATTGGGAGTGTTAGAGAACTCGGTATCGGGATAGCACTGCTCTTCTACGGGAATAACGTTATATCCAAGTCTGTCAAGTACAGTTCTTACGGGAACGTTACCCGTACCGTGCTGAGGAGAATAAACTATCTTGATATCCTTCTTAATATTGGGATTTACACAAATCGAAAGAATGTCTTTATAGTAGCTCTCGTCAACATCTTCGCCAAGCACCTTTATGAGGTCGCCAGCCTCGTCAAGTGTGAGTGCCTTAACGGAAAGCGGATCGTCTATTTTAGCTATTTCATCAACAACCTTATCATTAAGCTCGGGAACAAGCTGACAGCCACGCTCATCGTAGAGCTTATAGCCGTTATATTCGGGAGGATTGTGAGAAGCGGTTATCATAACTCCGCCAAACGCTCCAAGATGTCTTACCGTATAAGAAAGCTCGGGAGTGGGACGAAGCGAATCAAATATATATGCCTGAATTCCGTTCTTGGCAAGCACGCCTGCTGTTTCGCGACAAAACTCAACACTGTAACGACGGTTATCGTGTGCAATTACGATTCCTCTCTTGCAAGCGTCAGCTCCTGCCTTCTTAATATACTCGGCATATCCCTGTGTGGTCTTTCTTACGATATACTTATTCATACGGTTTATACCTACACCGAGAACACCGCGAAGACCTGCGGTACCGAATTCCATCTCACAATAGAAGCGTCTTTCTATCTCTTCCTTGTCATCGGCAATCGCACGAAGCTCTGCTTTTGTTTCCTCATCGGTATTTTCGCTGTTCAACCAGTGGTGATACAGTTCCATGTAATCCATAGCCTTATCCTCCTAAAATTCTTTGATACATTAATTATATATCAAATCTCTCTCAATTTCAATACTTTAGCGCGTAAAAATTCAAAATATTTTCGACAAAATAACAAAAAAGCTCTATATTCAAAATATATTTAAAAAATGGCTTGACAAACGTATTTAAATATGGTATCATATTAATGTTTTATCAAGGTAAAGCGTTAAAATGACCTTTGCCAACAAAATTATTATGCCGACGAAGTTCGGTACGGAGGTTTTTATTATGAAAAAATTGATCGCTCTCTCACTTGCACTTATTATGTGCTTGTTCGCTTTTGTCGGATGTTCCGTCGAGAACGCCGACGCTCCCGCAGCTGATGACACAACAGAAGCACCTAAGCAGAAGCTTATCGTTGGTTACACTCTCTATGAGCCGATGAACTATAAGGATGCAAGTGGCAACCTCGTAGGCTTTGATACAGAGCTTGCTCAGCTCGTTGCTGCTAAGCTCGGTATGGACGTTGAGTTCAAGCTTATCGAATGGTCCAACAAGTATCTTGAGCTTGAGTCCGGCGCTATCAACTGCATTTGGAACGGCTTTACTTCCAACTGCGCAGACGATGACGGTATCCAAAGAAGCGATAAGGTAGATTTCTCTTACGCTTACATGAACAACGAGCAGTGCGTTGTAGTTAAGGCAGAAAATGCCGCTACTCTTAATACCGCACAGGCTCTCGCTGACAAGAAGGGCGCAGCTGAGGAAGGCTCTGCCGGTGAGGGTGTCGTTAAGGGCTTCCTCGCAGATGAAAAGAACTATATCGGATGTGCAGCTCAGACAGCTACTCTTAACGAGCTTATGAGCGGAAACGTACAGTTTGTTGTTATCGACAAGACCATGGCTAAGACAATTATCGGCAAGGGCGACTATGCTTCCCTTACGATCGTTGACAGCATCGAGATTCCCTCTGAGAAATACTCCGTAGGCTTCAAGAAAGGCAGTGACCTCACCGCTAAGGTTAACGGCGCTATCAAAGAGCTTGCTGCTGATGGAACTCTCGCAGCTCTCGCTGAGAAGTACGGTCTTTCTAACTACGTTATCACCGAGTATAACTGATACTAATAGCAGACACTGATAAATCAACGGCATCGCAGTCCATTTTGTGACTGCGGTGCTGTTATTTGAGTAATTTTTTTTAAGGATATTAAAATGAGTTTTTGGGAAGTTACACTATTTCTGCTCGAAGGCTTTAAGGTAACGTGCTTACTGTTCATTCTTACACTTTTATTTGCACTGCCGTTAGGTCTTCTTATTTGCGCAGGAACTATGACAAAATTTAAGCCTGTCAGATATGTGATGAAGGTATTTGTATGGATAATACGAGGCGTTCCTCTTATGCTTCAGTTGTTCATAGTATTCTACGTTCCGGGCATGCTGTTCAATATACATTTACCGGACTTATTGGTAACTGTACTTGGATTTAAATTTACGATATCGGCGAGATTCTTGTCCGCTCTTATAGCCTTTGTTATCAACTATGCTTGCTATTTCAGCGAGATATACAGAGGCGGTATCGAAAGCATTTCCGTCGGTCAGCGAGAAGCAGGTCAGGTTCTCGGAATGACCAAAATGCAAATATTCTTCAAGGTAATACTTAAGCAAGTGATCAAGAGAATTATTCCCCCTATGTCCAACGAGATAATCACGTTGGTAAAGGATACAGCTCTTGCAAGAGTTATCTCGGTCGTTGAGATACTTAAGCTTGCAGAGCAGCTCGCGAGCCGTGCATTGCTGTGGCCGCTGTTCTATACAGGAGTTTTCTATCTCTTGTTTGTTGGTGTACTCACTCTGCTGTTCAATTACTTTGAAAAACGCCTGAGCTATTTCAAGGCGTAAATAGGAGGACATAATGGCTTTACTTGAAATCAAAAATATTCGTAAAAGCTTCGGCAAGACCGAGGTCCTCAAAGGAATTGATTTTGCGCTTGAAAAGGGCGAGGTACTTTCAATAATCGGTTCATCGGGTAGCGGAAAGACTACCCTGCTCCGTTGCCTCAATTTTCTCGAAGAGCCTGACCTTGGTACGATCGAGATTGACGGTAATGTAATATACGATGCGGAGCAAAAGAAAAAATATAAAGATAGCGATATAAGAAATAAGCGTTTGCATTTTGGGCTTGTTTTTCAATCCTTCAACCTGTTCCCACAGTACAGCGTATTGGATAACATAACTCTTGCACCTAAAATGCGTCTAAAAGAGGAAAAACTCACCGCGGAACAAAAGAAAACACGCATTGAGGAAATAAACGCTCACGCTAAGAAGCTTCTTGAGCAGGTCGGACTTACAGAAAAAGCTGACTGCTATCCTTGCCAGCTCTCTGGCGGTCAACAACAACGTGTGGCTATCGCTCGAGCGCTTGCTCTTTCTCCCGACATTCTTTGCTTTGACGAGCCTACGTCTGCACTCGACCCCGAGCTCACAGGAGAAGTGCTTCGTGTAATCAAGGATCTTAAATCTACCGATTGCACTATGATAGTCGTAACTCACGAGATGGAGTTTGCAAAGAACGTTTCGGACAAAGTTATATTTATGGCAAACGGAATTATTGAGGAGACCGGAACTCCCTCAGAGGTATTTGACGCTCCTAAATCTCAGCTCACGCAAGCATTTCTGCAAAAATCAGTCGAGACATTCTAATAATAAAAAAACGGGCATTCGCCCGTTTTTTTAGTTTCCGCAGCCGCACTTACCGCCCTTATCATTGTGATGTGGCGGTGTAAAGTCGGGGGGACAAAATTCTGATGTGGGAAAAGCCATATTTCTGAATACCGAGCACGGATCGTCTTCTTCTGCCGATATGCATATCTTATCGGGAACACAGTATTCAGTTGCGTTGATAAGATACTGTGCAGGTCGAACTATTCTTACGACCGAGAAAAGCCCCAGCGAAACAGTCAGGTATCTACCGTCACTGTCGCAAAGCTGTCCGCCGATATCTCCCGCAACACCCGTGGGAATATCTCCGCAGCAACAGCAACAGCAGCAACATGTATCCTCAGGCTCTCTTACCTTCGTGTTAAGAATTATGGGATCTACCACCTCTACTACCGCGGTAGGAACGTTTCTGCAAGGATTGCTGGGCTTTATATCAGCGCAAAAATCAGCGCAGTCAAAACTGCTCTTAAATACGTTTACGTTGCTTTCGCTACCGTAGAGTATGACCTTTTTCTCAAGTACGGTAATACCGTCGAAATACTGGCTCTTACCGCCGCAAAGGCATGCCTCAAAGCACAGCTTTACGAAAAATTTGATATTTACTGAATAAAATCCTTTGTTAAATTTTATGGGCTCTATCGATATCTGTGTCCACGCAATGTGCGCGTCCTTTGCCCTGATACTCGTTGTATGCTCTATGATATCGTTACCGAAGTCTGTGAGCAACACCTTTACGTCTTCAAAGCAATCTCTGTCACGGCAGGAATCCAAAACTCTGTTTGTATCTATACAAACAGTTTCCGACTTGGAAAAACTCCTGTCCGAGCCCGAGCACGGGTATCTGTTTTCAGACATATAATCATCCTCCTGAAAATATTTGAGCGTTTGCTCTTCCCTAATATATTATGCATTTATTGGAAATTTGACAGTATACTCACCGCTTTTTAGAGCTTTGAGAAAGGTATTATTAAAATAAATGATTTAATTTACATTTTACTATTGAAAAAAATCGCAAAATGTATTAAAATATATAGGTAATGATTTTTTTGCGAGGTTTGTTATGAACGCTTTAGGCTTTGACAACAATAAATATATCGAGCTTCAATCAAAGAAAATACTTGAAAGAATATCGAGTTTTGGAGGAAAGCTGTATCTTGAGTTTGGCGGAAAGCTTTTTGATGACTATCACGCCGCAAGAGTGCTCCCAGGATTTCAGCCCGACAGTAAGATAAGAATGCTTCTCAATCTTAAGGATGATGCAGAGGTTCTTATCGTTGTTTCGGCTACCTCTATCGAGCAGAATAAGATACGCGGTGACCTCGGTATCACGTACGATATGGACACGCTTCGCCTTATAGATGCATTTAACGACATAGGTATCGACGTTGGCGGCGTTGTTATAACACAGTATGCAAGCCAAGCTCCCGTCGACGCGTTTATAAAGCGTCTTAACAATCTTGGCGTTAAGGTCTGCCGTCACTATCCTATCGAGGGATATCCCACAAACGTACGAAAGATAGTTAGCGACAGCGGATACGGTAAAAATGAATACATTGAGACAAAGAAGCCACTCGTAGTTGTAACAGCTCCCGGTCCCGGAAGCGGAAAGATGGCAACTTGCCTCTCTCAGCTTTATCACGACCATAAGCGCGGTATAAAAGCGGGATACGCAAAGTTTGAGACCTTCCCTATATGGAATCTTCCTCTCAAGCACCCCGTTAATATGGCATACGAAGCAGCGACCGTAGACCTCAACGACGTAAATATGATCGACCCGTTCCACCTTGAAGCAACGGGAATTACAGCAGTAAATTACAATAGAGATATTGAGGTATTCCCTGTTCTCCAGGCGATATTCAAGCAGATATACGGCGAATGCTCATACAAATCCCCCACAGATATGGGCGTAAATATGGCAGGATACTGTATCACCGACGATGAGGTGGTTTGCAACGCTTCTAAGATGGAGATAGTAAGAAGATACTACGACACGCTTTGTCGCAAGAGAACGGGCACGGCTGACGCAGAAGAGGTATATAAGACAGAGCTTATTATGAGCAAGGTTGGTGTAGATACGTCGTTTAGAAAGGTAGTTGCTCCTGCTCTTGATAAGGCTGAAGAAACGGGCGAGCCCGCTGCCGCAATAGAGCTTCCCGACGGAACTATCGTCACAGGAAAAACATCAAAGCTCATGGGTGCTGCCGCATCCGCACTTATGAACGCTCTCAAGCGTCTTGGCGGTATTGACGATGCGATGCTGTTGCTTCCCGTAGTCGTTCTTGAACCTTTGCAGAAGCTCAAGGTCGAAAATCTTGGAAACAATAACCCGAGACTGCACTCCGACGAAGTGCTCATAGCTCTTGCAATATCCGCTACGACAAACCCCGTTGCGGCGCTTGCTATGGAACAGCTTCCAAAGCTTAAGGGCTGTCAAGCGCACGTCAGTGTAATGCTGTCCAACGTTGACAATAACATCTATAAAAAGCTTGGTATGAATATGACGACCGAGCCGACTTACGCAACTAAAAAGCTTTATCACAAATAAATAAAAAACGCCATTGACTTTCGTCAATGGCGTTTTTCTTTTACTCTTTTATACCCCAAACCTGGAGTTCTTTGATCTTATCTGCACCTGCGATATCGATATAGGTGATATCGATCTTGTCGCCTTCCTTTATAAGAAGCAGCGTTTCGTCAGCCGAAAGAGCTTTTTTATAAATGTTTCCGTCATCTCCGTTTATATAAACCACGGAATTGCCGTCAACAGTCGCAATTGTCACCTTTTTTACAGTAATCGTCGTTTGTTTGGTCTCGACCTGAGGTGTCACGGGCTCGACCTCTACGTTTTCTTTTATTATTCCCTCGGAACGCAGCAAGTCAATATACGCTTGCTTAGCTTCCGCCTGCGTTGTTCCCGTTGCAACTATGCTGTAATTCTCAACGTTAACAAGAGCGTATAGCTTCACAAGTCCGCCGTTATCCTTAAGCACCATTATATAGGTTGCCTCACCTGCGGCATTTATAAGTGACGGGAAAGACGCAACGTAGCCTTTTTCCTGAACCTCTCCTTCAGCCGCCATCATTGCCGAATATTCTTCCGCGCCGATAACGGGATAGAACTTATACTCGCCAGTTCTCGCGTTGCTGATGATAAATCCAATATTACTCTCATCGCTGCTGACGGAAGTAACACCCGTAAAGAACCAGACGTCGTCCTCAATAACGATATATCCAAAGTCATCGGTCGTTACCTTACAGTCCTTGTTACCGATCACACTGTTCCAGAAACCGTTTTTAAGCGTTCCGTACCAGTCGTACTTTTGCGATGCAAGCTGACCTGTAAATACGTTATCTATCCAAGAAGGAGTTTCGGAAAGCGCATAAAGCGTGTGCGAGCCGTCACAAGGATTGAAAACAACCACCTCGGTCACGTCCATAGCACCGAACATTCCAACCTTCGGAGACATACACGAAACGATACAATAGGGATTTCCCGCTTCGTCAAGCTCAAAGGAATAATTTCCGAATATCTTAGTGGGATATGACATACGCAGTGCTCTGTGAAGATCCTCAGCGAAGTATGCGCTGTCAACGTATTTCATAGGTGTTGAAAGAGCTATATAATCCGCAGAGCTGTTCACGGGATCGACCATAACATATCCGGGAACACCCTTGTCTTTGTTGTTAAACCACTTAAAGAAATCTACGTACTCGAGGTTAGCTACCTTTTGCGGAGCTCCTTTGTAGTTTATCTGTGAGTAGCCGGCACCTATCTGATACTGAGATACCACCTCAGAAAGCGCACCAAGCTTTCTATCACCGAGTATCTTTGCCGAGTCGGAATCCATCAAAGCGATATTAGTAACAAGTCCCGTTTCGGGCATATCTTCCTCAAAAATAGCTTCCTTTACCTCAATTATCTGAGAGTATTTTGCTGCATTAAAGAAAGTAGAGGAGATAACGTTACCGACTATCAAAACAACGACGGGTATAGCAACTGCAATTATAAACACCTTAACACCCGCACTTTTGAAGGTCTGCTTGTTTACCTTTACGTCATACTTTTTTCTCTTAAGTCCAATAACGACATACGTTGCCGCAAAAACAACAACTAAAACAGTAAGGAATATCCAAAATTCTTGATTGTATACGTTTATCGCAGGAAGCCAAACGTAAAACAGCGCAGCCGCGATAATTAACGTTATCACAGCAGATATCAGGATTCTGATCGATTTTTTCATATTCTTTCTCCTTTTTTAATTATGTAGCGTATCATCAAAATCAAACACACATTTTCCGTCCGACAGTTTAAGATACGCATCAAAGCTTTTGCCTTGCTTAGACACAAACCCTCTGATCTTCGAAGTTCTTCCGCTTTCCAACAGCAATCTAACGTTTGATGCGGAAACGGATCTACCGCAGATATAAGAATTCACTCTGAAATTACATCCTTGTTTATAGCCCATACAACCATATCCGTATTTGCCGCGCTTTACTTCTGCTCCGCAAAGCGGACACGAGCCGACAACATCTCCAAAGAAGCCCGTATCGGTATCTTCTTCGATTGGTACCTGTTTTGTTTCGAAATACTGTCTGATCTCATTCTTAGCAAGCTCAACGCTATCTTCGATCGCTATCTCATTTCTAAAAACGCGTTTAAGTGCTTTACCCATTTCAGAGGTCTTAAACTTGTCCATATTTATGTTGAGACGCGAAAGCGACTCTATCATATATATTCCATCAGGAAGTATAGTATATACATCCTTTTTCAATTGTATATAGCCGCTCTTTCTCGCATTGTCAATAATACCCGTACGAGTTGCTTCCGTGCCAAGCTCAACTCCCTCAAGCATTGCTCTGTATTCTTCAGCGTCATCCGCTCCCATTGTGTCATCAATAGCAGCTTTTTCTTCCCTGAACGGATTCTTGAGATAATTATTAAGTGTTTCTATCGTATAATGCTTGGGTGGCGTGGTCTCCTTTTCAAGCGGCTTAAAATCAATACATACCCTGTCACCCTTTTGCAGGTCGGGAAGTATCTTATCCTTTTGTGTACTGTCGTCGTACTTTGTCCAGCCCTTCTCTTTAATAGTAAGCCCTTTGAGAACAAAATCCTCGAGCTGTCCCACACTGACCGTCATCTCAACTCGCTCAACAACGCAGTCCTCCGCGCAGAATACAGCGACAAATCTGCGGAATACAGTTGAATATACCTGCATCTCAACTTCGCTGAGCCTATTTTTGTCGGGTATCTTATACGTCGGTGTAATTGCCGAGTGCGATTCTATCTTACTATCGTCGAATATCGTTTTCTTATCCTTAAATGCTACGGGATAACCGAGCTTCTGACAGTTTTCAAGTATCTTTTTGACTTTTCCCTTTTCTGCAGTCGCAAGATATTCGGAATTAGTACGCGGATAGGTCAAATATCCTTCCTCGTAAAGCTTTTGAACTATCTCCAAGCTTTGCGCCATAGACATTTTATATTTCTTGCCGAGCACATTTTGAAGCTTGGATAACGAATAAAGCTTTCCGCAAGAAAGCGTATCTTTTTTTCTTTTGAGATCCGTAACTAATGCCTCACAAGCATTATATTCATCACATTTAGCCTGTGCTGTGCCGTGTTGATTTGCGTTAAATCTGAGTTTACTTTGGAGGTCGACTACTTGACCGTTCGTTTTTTCCTTGCTCGCGATCGAATAATACTTCTCGGGAACAAAGTTTTTTATTGCCATATCTCTATCGTATATAGCCTTTACTATCGGAACTATAACGCGTCCTACACGCAAAAGCGTTCCCGTACGCAGCGTTGCGTATCTTGTGAGGTTTACGCCGTAGAGCCAATCTATATACGTTCTCGCATAACCCTCGTTTGCAAGATTATCATAGTCGGCATCGTCTTTCATATCCTTAAATGATGCTTCAACAGTTTCCTTTGTTTGGTCGGGCAACCAAAGTCTCTTTACTGTCTTTGGAGTTTTCAGGGCATGCGCTATACAGTTTCGCACTATTATCTCGCCCTCACGGTCTGCGTCTCCCGCGTTCACGATAACGTCAACGTCACTTCTGTTGCAAAGCGTTTCTATAACCTTAAACTGTTTGAGGATACCGCTGTCTACCTGCCCGCCCTTTTCTTTACGCAGCTCATAGTCAAAACTATTTGGAAGACAAGGAAGATTTTCCATCGACCATTTTGTTTGTCCGTCCGGACGCGGATTATAATGTTCAATATCCGCAAGCGAAAACAGATGGCCAAACGCCCAACTTATAAGACAGTCTTTACTTTCAAGATAACCGTCTCTGCGCTTAAAATCGCCGATACCGGCTGCTATGTTTCTACCAAGACTTGGCTTCTCGGCGATAATAAGTACCATTTTTCCTCCTTACTCGAATAAAGCCTTCGGCACGAGTACCGAAGGCTTTAGTAAATTGTGTAATTCAAATTAGAGATATTTCTTAACTATCTCACTTGCTTCCTCAACGGGAATAGAGGAAGTCATAGTTACCTTAACATTGAGCTTTGCTGCGAGAGTGTTTACCTCTTCAACAAAAGCATCAAACGCAACAATATCATTCTGGCAGATCTTGAGAGCAGAGTCTATGAAAAGATCGGTAACGTCGTGATTACTTGCCAATATACCTGCGATGAAGCCGTACAACGACTGTGCATCGGTTACGTAATATTCATTAGTATCAATAAGTCTTGCTGTATACTTTACATCATAACGGAGCTTTGTACCCTTTTCGATACAAACTACATCGCCGTGAGAGTTTTCAGATGCGGTATTTACCAAGTTGATGAGATTTTTGGTTTTACCCGTGCCTTTTACACCGATTATCAATTTTAACATTCCGGACCTCCGATAAATTTATTGCAGTAATTTACTGCTCAAATATATTATAACAAATAAAGCAGATTTTTGCAAGAGTTATTTGAAAAAAAGATAATTATTTTAATCTTTCTTCCAGAGCCTTCTTCTGTTCCTCATATCCGGGCTTTCCGAGAAGCGCGAACATATTCTTTTTGTATGCTTCAACACCGGGCTGGTCAAAGGGATTTACGCCAAGAACGTATCCGGAAACGCCGCAAGCAAACTCAAAGAAATACAGCAGATATCCAAGTGAATGCTCGCTCTTATCTTCGATCTCAATGAAGATATTGGGAGCATTACCGTCGATATGAGCAAGTATAGTTCCCTTCATCGCCTTGTTGTTAACGTCATTAAGGTCAACGCCAGCAAGGAAATTAAGACCGTCAACGTTTGCCTCATCGTAGGGTATCTCAAGCTTTGTCGCGGGTTCCTTTACGTACACTACAGTCTCAAACAGATTTCTCTGACCGTCCTGCAGTATCTGACCGAGTGAGTGCAGATCTGTGGAGAAGATCACAGAAGACGGGAATATACCCTTTCCATCCTTTCCCTCGCTCTCGCCATAAAGCTGCTTCCACCACTCGTTGAACATTGCGGCATAGGGCTCGTAGCTTACCATGACCTCGAGTGACTTGCCATTTCTGTACATAAGATTTCTGAGAGCAACGTACTTCATACAATCATTTTTATCAATGTCAGCTGTTGCCTTGCAGTACTGCGCAGCGTCAGACGCACCCTTCATGAGCATATCAATGTCTATTCCCGCAACGGATATAGGAAGAAGGCCAACAGCGGTAAGAACCGAGAAACGCCCGCCAACGTTATCGGGAACTACGAACGTCTCGTAGCCTTCCTCATCGGCAAACTTTTTAAGTGTTCCGCGTGCCTTATCAGTCGTAACAAATATTCTTTCCTTTGCACCGTCCTTGCCGTACTTCTTTTCAAGTAAAGCGCGGAATACACGGAATGCGACCGCAGGCTCGGTAGTTGTTCCCGACTTAGATATAACGTTGATGCAAACATCCTTATCCTCACAAATGGAAAGTATCTCATTGAGATACTGAGCGCTTATATTGCATCCCGCAAAGTAAATATCGGGGGTATCCTTCTTAAGGTTATTATAAAGGGGAGACTTTATAAATTCAATGACGGCACGCGCGCCAAGATATGAACCGCCGATACCGATAACAACGAATACGTCACAGCTCTTTTTTATTCTCTCGCTCGCCTTTTTTATTCTTTCAAATTCTTCTTTGTCGTAGTCATCTGGAAGCGTAGTCCATCCAAGGAATGCATTGCCTGCACCTGTTCCCTCAAGAAGCTGCTTATGAGCACAGGTTATCTCCGACTGAATTGCCTTAAGTTCAGCTTCATCCACAAAAGATTTGATATACTTATCCTTTAATCTTAACGTCATTTTGGTCCCTCACTATCTATATAAAAACGTAGGATTATATTATATAACATAAAATGAATATATTTAATAATAATTTGTGATTTTTTTGTAACAATTTGGATTTTTATAATATTAATTTCGTTTTTTTATTAAATCACAACGGTTTAATTATTTTAGTACCATTTTTGCAATTATTCTTATCAAAATATCAAAGAAATTTAACTGTTTTATTTCCTTATTTGCCAACACTCTTACGCTCCCCAGCTCTTCTCCGTTCAGCGTGTATTGTACCTTTCCTACCTCATCTCCTATTTTCACGGGAGCACTTATTTCTTGCGATATTTCGCACACCTTTTCCACCTGCCCGATACTTGATTTCGGAACGACAGCAACAAATCCCTCTTTCACAGTCGAACACGTATTTTCAACTCCGTTTATAACCTTCACACTCTCCCCTGCACACTCCGCATCACGGTATAATGCAAAATTTGAAAATCCGTAATTTAACAGCGATACTGCTGATGCATTTCTCGCATCTCTGCTCGGAGATGCCATAATGACCGCTATAAGCGTCATGCCGTCTCGCTCGGCTGTTGCGGTAATACAAAAGCCCGCCTTTGATGTAGATCCAGTTTTCAATCCCGTTGCGCCTTTATAAAATCTTATAAGTCTATTTGTATTCGTAAGGCCGAATTCGCCGTTTCTGACAGTATCCATCCATATGCTGCTATACTCGGTGATCTTTTTATATTTTATCAATTCGCGCGACATGATAGCTATATCCATAGCGGAAGTAACATGATTTTGCGTCGTATCATCCAGCCCGTTAGTGTTTTCAAAATTAGTGTTTTTCATTCCAAGCTCTGCGGCTTTTTTGTTCATCATCTCAACAAATGCATCTTCCGTACCCGCTATGTATTCTGCAAGAGTAACTGCTGCATCGTTTGCGGAAGCTATGACAACACTTTTCAGCAGGTCCTCAACAGACATCTGCTCCCCCACCTCCAGATATATTTGCGAGCCTCCCATTGAACAAGCGTGCTCACTTGCCGCCACCATATCGGTAAGCGCAATCTTTTTACTTTCAAGTGCTTCCATCACCAGAAGCAACGTCATAACCTTTGTAACAGAAGCAGGCGGCAATGCTTCATTTTCATTGTTAGCATACAATATCTTCCCCGTCTCTGCTTCCATGAGAAGCGCCGATCTGCAATCCAGATTAAGAGTAGGATACTTATTTGCTTCCTCAGCAACCGCATAAATCACGCTCACAGAGCACAGCATTGCCAATGATATAATAATGGCAATAATTTTTATACGTCTCGTGTTTCTCCGTTTTGACTGCATAACGTTCCTCCGCTTATTCATTTAAGATAATATATGCAAAAAAGCAGACGAATAAAACCGTCTGCTTTTTTTATGTATTAAACGTCACGTCTGCCCTCAATAGCACGGCCCAAGGTTATCTCGTCCGCATATTCAAGATCAGAGCCCACCGGAATACCGTATGCAAGTCTTGTTACCTTCACCCCCAAGGGCTTTAGATACTTCGAGATATACATCGCCGTAACCTCGCCGTCTTGTGTAGGGTTCGTGGCAACGATAACTTCGTTAACGTCACCGCTTCCAACACGCTCTATGAGCTCCTTGATGCGTATCTTATCGGGGGTGATGCCGTTAACGGGAGATATCGCTCCGTGAAGCACGTGGTACACTCCCTTATACTCCCTTACCTTTTCGATAGACATAAGTGCTTTTACGTCCTCAACAACACAAATAATACTTGTATCTCTCGAAAGATCCGAGCAAACATAGCACTCGTCCTTATCGGTAAGGTTTCCGCAAAGCGGACATCTGTGTATCATTCTCTTTGCGTCAATGATCGCCTGCGCAAACTCTTGTGCGGATTCATCATCAAACTCTATGAGCGAAAATGCCATTCTCATAGCGCTTTTACGTCCAACACCCTGAAGCTTTGAGAATTGCTCCGAAAGTCTCTGGAGCGACTCAATATAATCCGTCATATCAGAACATTCCCGGGAAGCCAACGCTACCGGTTATCTTGGACATTTCCGCATTGTTTGTATCGTCAACTCTCTTTATCGCCTCATTCACAGCAGCAACGAGTATATCGGAAAGTGTTTCGATATCATCGGGATCAACTATTTCGGGCTGAATATCGATAGAAAGTATCTCTTTCTTGCCGTTTATCTTAACACCGACAACACCGCCGCCGGCAGAGATATCGTACTCACGCGCATCAAGCTCTTCCTGAAGCGCTGCCATATCCTCCTGCATCTTCTGTGCCTGCTTTATCATTGCGTTCATATTCTGAGGGCCGCCGCCCATTCCCTTCGGGATGTTTGCTCTCATAGTTTTTAACTCCTTTTTATATAATCATATCTTCAAATTCATCGCCGCTCTCATCACCGTCTAACATACCGAAAATGAGTTTATCGCGTGAAATATCGTTTTTAAGCACCAAACGGATAGCCGCAAGTATTGCGTCCTCCGCGTGAGCACTTTCAACCATGGTTTTCACAAAATCGTTAGGGTACTTGACGTATATATTTCCGTCTTCGTCAACAAAAGCTTTAGCCATCTTAAGAAATGCACCCAACGATGCGTCTCCTGCTGCCGCCTTTTCTGCGATCTCGTACCATCCTCTTAGCGTCTTCAATTCGCACTTGCCCGTATCTGCTTTTTGGAGTTCACTTGGTTTTGTTTCTGCTACTGCTTCCTCGTTTTTAGGTGCTTTTGTGTCAGTAGATTCTTTCGCCTTAGTCTCATTCGAATCAACAGCCGCAGCCGACTTATACACGCCCGACGCCAAAGCGTTTTCAAGCTTTGATATTCTGGAAGACAGCGCATCAACGGAATTATCAAGCGTTCCGTCACATATTCTTATAAGCGCCATTTCAGCCACGGTACGCTTAGCTCCGCCCGATTTTTTCATAATGTGATACGCTTCGTCAATGACCTTACAATGCCAGAGCAATGTCTCTTTTGTAAACAAAGAACATGTTGCCTTAAGCTGCTCGCTCTCATTTTCTGTAAGATCAAGATACCTTTGAGCGGAAGCGGTGGTTTTCATAACCAACATATCTCTGTAATATGCCGCAAGGTCTTCCCAAAATACCGTTATGTCCTTTGATGAGTTTACCACATCGTTTACAGTTGCAAATATTGCATCGTAATTACCTCGCGCAATTGCCCTTACGGTATTATCGATACTGTCTCTATCCCCCGCGCCAAGCGTTTCGTTAACGACAGCAAGATCGACCTCATTGCGTGTTCCCGCGCAAAGCTCAAGCAAGCTTATAGCATCTCTCATACCGCCCTGGGCTATTTTCGCTATAACGCGCAAGGCATCTTTTTGATACTTAATGCCTTCATTTTCTGCGATATACGACAACCTATCCATAAGTACTTCGGTTGAAATACGTCGGAAGTCAAAACGTTGACATCTGGATATAATTGTAGTTGGAAGCTTGTGAAGCTCGGTAGTAGCAAGCACAAACACAACGTGAGCAGGCGGCTCTTCAAGCGTCTTCAAGAGTGCGTTAAAAGCGCTTCCACTGAGCATATGCACCTCGTCGACTATATACACACGGTATTTTAGCGACGTTGGCATATATACGACTTCATCTCTGATGTCTCTAATATTATCGACACCGTTGTTCGATGCAGCATCCATTTCAAGGACGTCCGTCGCAGCACCGCTGTCGATTGCGAGACACGACGCGCACTTGTTACACGGACTTCCGTTCACGGGACTTTCACAGTTGACAGCCTTAGCAAGTATTTTCGCGCAAGTGGTCTTTCCTGTTCCGCGAGAGCCACAAAACAAATATGCGTGAGAAAACTTGTTGTGCTCAGTCTCATATTTTAAAATTGAGGTAATGTGCTCCTGACCGCATACGTCATCAAACGTTTGCGGACGCCATTTTCTATACAATGCCTGATGCATAGCACTCTCCTCCTCTCAATAGAAACAGGCTGCATAATAAGACCATACACCTAAAGATCGAACGTCATTTCCACGCGTACACCGTACCTCCTGCTCCGAGCAGGCTACCTCGCGGCACATCAAGTAAACCGCTTAATGCTGCTTGGTTCCCCACCTGACATGGTTCACAGCCCTTAATTGCGCAAGACCCACTCCTCAACGCAGCAGGAACGGCAACAGACCGCCAAAACTCGGTCCTCAAAAAAGGAATACACCCCTGCTGTAGCGGATTTCAGGTACAGGGCTCCGCTAATTCCCCGGCTTGTATGGCCTTATTTTACAGCCTGTCATTTAGGCTTTTGCCCAAATTTCAGTTACCTATATATTATAGCAGATTATAGCTGTATTTTCAAGTATATTTTAAAATTTTTAAAATCTTTTTTATGAAAAAGAGCGACCCGACCGAAGCGTAAGCATCGGTCGGGTGTCGTTTCCACCTATCAATATGGCAATGGGTTGTTATAGGGGGTATAATCGTATAAGCTGTTAGGCATATCGTCCTTTCCCTTTCCCCATTTTCCGCCCTCGGTACTGTCGAGGTACGGCTGATCATCGGGTGCGTCAAAAATACTTTCACACCTGTTGATATCGTAGGTGTATTCTATTTTCTTCTTGCTTTTCGGCTTTTCCATAACGTCTCCTTTTAATCAACGATCTCTGTAAGCGTCCCTCATAGACGGAATGAACGCCTACACAGAAAATTCGATAACGAAAGACCTGCCTGAAAGTCAAGATTTTGCATTGGGCTATTGCCCTTTGCAATATTAAGTATGCTCAAATCGTACAGTTATATTCGTACAATTCGGCGGTAATTTATGACAGTATATATTTAGCTTTAACTGCCGCTGAAATATCAAAATAAGCCTTAAAAAACGTTACCACAAATATTATTGCTCCAACAACATCAATGAAGAACATAAAACCGTATTCCTTGGCAAGAAGAACGTAGCAAATGTTTGTAATAGCATACACCGCCAAGCCAACCGCACAAATAATTATGTTTTTGTTCAACTCTTTCTTTATCGACATATCAAGCTGTGCGCCCGATGCGCTCTCTCCGCTTATCGTTATATGTCCACAATGCTCGGCTATGATCTTCTTTAGAGAGATCAATACGCAAACAAATATTGCAACAAATGCCAAAACGTTTGCTATTGATGATATCAGCATCGCTCTGTAAGCGTTCAATGCGTCAGCACTTCTGTAAACCGCACTGTAATAATAATTCTCAAAGAACTTAAATTCAAAAAAACTTGCCAATGCTGATGTGACAAAATATACGGCACCCAGCAATATAGGTATTGCCTTTTTTATTTTTATCTTTTTCCCCAGCACAATAAAAAAGCATATAAGCAGTACAGCAGATAAAAAATCTGGAATAACGTTTATATTTTCAAGTCTCAGATCAAAACAAAGCACACATGAGACGGCAAGTATCAAAAGAGCCGTAGTAACATTTCTTATAATAAATATTCCGTCTCTCGGAAGCACCTTTTCTGCATACGCCTTATCAAGTGCAGGCATAAGTATCTCATCACTGTTTACCTTTTTGAAATACGCCAATACACGGCAGAGCCACACGATACCGAAAATAAGCGTGGGAACAAATGCCAAAAGGCGAATAGTACCTATAAACTGATAGAGATTTTGCGTTGTATTTCCGTCGTAATACTCTGGAGACGTCAAATTCAATAGCTCTGGGACAAACGACATAAGTGCCTTAAATCCAAGAAATACTACCGTAAAAACGCAAAGTTTGTCCGTTTTGTTTTTTGAATACGCGCGCTTGCTGGCGATTATTGAGCTATTCTCATAAAGATAACCTATCTCTGACAATCCCTTGAAAAGCTTGATAAAAGCGGGGATCACAAATATAAGCTCAAGCACTCCGAAAACAAACGCCCACAAAAGGATCGATGAGTTGCGTTCACTGCTCACGCTGATACCAAAGGTCCACATAAGCGCAAGTATCTTTGCTGCATCGATTATTATAAGCTTTTTAAAAGCATCGAGTGCCTCCGAAAGCGTATCATTAAGATCCGCAAGCTTAACAAGTGCCAGACAAAGAAGTATGTAACCTATGAAATCTGGAAGAACATCTATGATATTGATATTTGGATTGAACAAGAATATAAGTGATAATCCAATAGCTTTAAAATTTACATATCTTTTTGACCTTTGCATATTTCCTCCTATTTCTTATTCTTTTTATTTCTTCTCTTTTGCTCGCCCTTAATATCACGCTCCCTCTTTATGCGTTCACGCTCAGCATCTGCCTCGGCGCGTCTTTTATCCATCTCATCTCTGTACTTATTTACAAACGCAAACCGAGAAGGCTTTCTCTCCATCTCAACGTCGCCGGAATCACATATCTGCGCGTAACAGCGGAAAATAAGGACAAGATTGAGTACCGAAAGCACAAGCAACAAAATGATAGCTATAATATTAAGATTCTGCGTGACCTTAAAAGGCAGCTTAGCAATAAGCTGAAGAACAAGCAATATTCCAAAGAAAACAAGATTTCGCGTCGCCGCAAAATACAACTTGTCCGTTTCAGTCTCCTTGGCTATTGCTCTTATCGATAGTAGCAAGCTTGAGTTCAGTGCAAAGTTTATCAACGTATCCGCCAATAGCACGAGCGTTGCCGTAGTACCTGCAAGTGTTATGCCCAAAATATCAACTACCGCATCAAACCCATAGAACAGGATACATACTCCCAGCACTATCAAAAGCATATCGAACGTTCTATTGTACTTTCGCAGCTTAAGAGTTGAGATGAGCATTACAGCGCATCCCAACACTCTCACTATCGACATATACCCGATAAAGATTATTGCTGCAACAAAATAACCTATAAATAAAATTCCAAATCCCATTTTTGAAATCCTTTGTGTTTAACAGTTCTCTGATATATCACTGCTGATTTTGCGGCGCACCGCAGCACTTCTTGTACTTTTTACCCGAGCCACACGGACACAGATCGTTTCTGCCTACATTGACCGACGCCTTTCTAACAACAGTAACTCTCTTAGGCTTCTCTCCGTTTGCCCCCTCAAAGCCCTCACTAAGAGGCTTTGCTATCTGCACTCTCTTGACCTCGGGCGTCTTAACCGTTATGGAAAGTATCATTCTCGAAGTACGCTCGCGTATCTCGTCGACCATTGCGTCGAACATATCAGCGCCTTGTATCCTATACTCATTTACGGGATCTCTCTGCGCATAGGACTGAAGTCTGATGCTTCCCTTAAGGTCATCCATCATATCAATATGCTCCATCCAGCTCTTGTCAACGTTCTGCAAAAGAACAGCTCTTTGAAGCTCCTCAAATCTCTCTGTGCCGATAAGCTCCTGCTTCTCATCATAAAGCTTCATCGCTCTATCGCAAAGAAGCTCAACGACGTCATCCTTCTTAACAGACTTAAGCTCATCATCTGAGTACGCGAAATCATCAGGTGTGGTAAGAAGCCCCTTATAAGCTTCTCTAAGCCCGTAGAAGTCCCACATTTCGGACTCATCACCTTGCATAAAGGTGTCTACCGTCTCCTCTACTGTAGCAAGTATCATCTTCTTTATGGTCTCGCTTATATCTTCACCGTTAAGAACGTCGTTTCTCTGCTTATAGATGATATTTCTCTGCTGATTCATTACGTCGTCATAGGTAAGAACGTATTTACGGCGTTTAAAGTTCTGTTCCTCAATATTCTTTTGAGCGCGCTCAATAGTTCCCGAAAGTATTTTTGCATCAATAGGCATATCCTCGGGAAGCCCCATACGGTCTACCATACCGAGCATTCTCTCGGAGCCGAACAGTCTCATAAGATCGTCCTCAAGAGACAGGAAAAATCTCGATTCACCGGGGTCTCCCTGACGACCAGAACGTCCTCTGAGCTGGTTATCGATTCGTCTGCTTTCGTGTCTTTCGGTACCGAGTATAAACAATCCGCCCGCTTCCCTTACCTTTTGAGCCTCGGGAGCTATCTCTGCCTTATACTTCTCATGAAGCTCACGGAATATCTCTCTTGCGTTTTTGACATCTTCGTCATCAATAGGTGCGGTACCCGTAGCCATTGCTATAAGCTCCTCGGGTATCTCCATCTTGCGCATTTCGTTTTTCGCCATATGCTCGGGATTTCCACCAAGCATAATATCCGTTCCACGTCCCGCCATATTTGTGGAGATAGTAACCGCGCCAAGCTTACCTGCCTGAGCTACGATCTCAGCTTCCTTATCGTGATACTTTGCGTTAAGCACGGTATGCTTTATTCCCTCACGCTTAAGTCGGCGTGAAAGCTCCTCGGACTTGTCAATAGATACCGTACCCACAAGCACGGGCTGTCCTTTTTCATGACACTCGACGATCTGCTCAACGACCGCATCATACTTCGCGTTTACAGACTTGTAAACAATATCGTGATGGTCGATCCTTATCATCGGCTTGTTCGTGGGTATCTCGACCACGTCAAGGCTGTATATATCGCGGAATTCAAGCTCCTCGGTAAGTGCCGTACCCGTCATACCTGATATCTTTGAGTACATTCTAAAGTAGTTCTGGAAGGTTATTGTAGCAAGAGTCTTATTCTCTTTTTCTATCTTAACGCCTTCCTTAGCTTCGATTGCCTGATGAAGTCCGTTAGAATATCTTCTTCCAGGCATAAGACGGCCCGTGAAAGTATCGACTATCATTACGCCTTGTTCGTTGACAACGTAATCAACGTCGCGCTTCATAATACCGCGAGCTCTTATAGCCTGATTAACGTGGTGCGCGATCTCGGAATTTTCAGCATCGGAAAGGTTTTCGATACCAAAGAACTTCTCTGCTTTCGCAGCACCGGACGGTGTGAGTATAGCGTTATTAGCCTTCTCGTCTACGATGTAATCTGCGTCTATATCATCGTAGCTTTCCTTGGTGTCCATCTCTTTGATAACGTACTTTTTGAGCGTTTTGGCAAGCGCATCTGCTCTATCATACATATCGGTAGACTTTTCACCCGCACCAGATATGATAAGGGGCGTTCTCGCCTCGTCTATGAGTATGGAGTCCACCTCGTCTACTATCGCAAAGTTATGACCTCTTTGTACCATTCGATCCTTATAAACGACCATGTTGTCACGCAGATAGTCAAAGCCAAACTCATTGTTAGTTCCGTACGTGATATCCGCAAGATATGCCTGCTTTTTGTCATCGGGAGAAATTCCGTGAACAACAAGTCCTGTCTTAAGTCCCATAAACTCATATACACGTCCCATCTCCTCGCTGTCACGGCGCGCAAGATAGTCGTTAACGGTAACAACGTGAACGCCCTTGCCCGAGAGAGCATTGAGATATGCGGGCATAGTTGCGACGAGTGTCTTTCCTTCACCCGTCTTCATCTCAGCGATCCTTCCTTGATGAAGAATGATACCGCCTATTATCTGAACACGGAACGGACGCTTACCGAGAATTCTATCGTCTGCTTCACGGATAGCGGCAAAGGCATCGGGAAGAATGTCGTCAAGCGTTTCGCCGTCAGCAAGACGCTCTTTTAAACGTGCTGTCGTTCCCGAGAGTTCCTCATTAGACATAGCGGCATATTTAGGGGCAAGGCTCTCGATATAATCAACAGCCTTTTCAAGTTTCTTTAATTGACGCTCGCTATACGTTCCGAAAATTTTATCTACAAGTCCCATAGTGACCTCCAAAAAACATATATTCATTTTATTATACTACATTTTTATGTCATTTTCAAGAGAATTAACGAACAAGTGGGGGCGTTCTTTGTAAACTTTTTTCTATACCCTTGAAAAATATATAAAAAGATAATATAATATACTCATAAAAACAAAAGGAATTTAGTTATGTATAGAATAAACATAGTTTTGCACGAGCCCGAAATACCGCAGAACACGGGAAATATCGCCCGCACCTGCGCTGCCACGGGTGCTTCCCTTCACATAATCCGTCCTATGGGTTTTGAGATAGACGACAGAAAGCTCAAGAGAGCAGGTCTTGACTATTGGGACAAGCTTGATATAACCTATTATGATAACTACGCGGACTTTCTCACAAAGCGTCCCGAAGCTATCGGAAATACTTATTATTTTTCCACAAAAGCCCCCAAGGGATACACGGAAATTGAGTACCCCGACAATGTTTTTATTATGTTTGGCAAGGAAACACGCGGGATTCCCGAGGATATCCTATATGATAATAAAGACTTTTGTGTGCGTATACCTATGAGAGATACCATTCGCTCGCTCAATCTTTCCAATTCGGTAGCAATAGCCGTGTATGAGATAATACGCCAAAAAGGCTTTGAAAACCTTATTGCACAAGGCAAATTAACTACAAGAGATTGGTGATCATATGAAAAAAAAAGTACTTGTAGCAATGAGTGGCGGCGTGGATAGCGCCGTTGCCGCTTTGCTCCTGAAGAATGAAGGACACACACTCGGCGGCATCACTATGAAGGTTTGGGATAATGACAAAATTATCACCGATACCGATGACGGCACACTTGACCAAAACTGCGCTGATGCCAAGGAAATTGCAGACAACCTCAGCATTCCCCATCACGTGCTCTCTTTGGGAGACAGCTTCAGACAAAAGGTCGTAGATAAATTTATAAGCGACTATATAAACGGAGCTACCCCCAATCCTTGCGTTGAATGTAATAGGCATATAAAATTCGGAAAGCTGTTTGATGCTGCGCGCTCACTTGGCTACGATGCGCTCGCAACAGGACATTACGCGAGAATTGAGCAAGAAAACGGAAAGTATTTGCTAAAAAAAGCTAAGGACGAAAATAAAGATCAGTCTTATTTTCTATGGTCAATAAAAAAAGAGCTGCTTCCCTTTTTATATTTCCCGCTTGGCGACTATTCAAAGCCCGAGATAAGAGAAATCGCCGAAGAAAACGGCTTTTCTAACGCTCATCGTTCCGATAGTCAGGATATTTGCTTTATTACGGACGGAGATTATGCGTCCTTTATAAAAAGCAACTGTAACTATGATTTTCCTTGCGGAAGATTTATCGATACCGACGGAAATATCATCGGTGAGCATTCAGGAATAATAAATTACACTATCGGTCAGCGCAAAGGACTCGGCGTAGCTTTTGGCGTTCCTATGTTCGTAGGAGAAAAAAACGTCACCTCAAACACAGTAATGCTTTGTACCGACGAGCAGCTTTATAAAGATACCTTGACGGCAACAGATATAAACATCTTGACTGATGAAAGCTTTGATACACCCGTAAGATTGCAAGCAAAAATACGGTATAGACATACTCCCGCGATGGCTACTGTAACCAAGCTTGACGGCAATAGACTTTCAGTCAAATTTGACCTACCGCAAAGAGCGATCGCGAGCGGTCAATCAGTAGTTTTTTACGATGGCGACACGGTAGTCGGCGGCGGGATTATTGAATAAACAAGTATAACGTAACTATATTTCTTTACGTATAAACAAAACAGTGCCAAAGCTTTCATTTGCTTTGGCACTGTTTTTAATTTAACTAAAAAACATCAATTTTATGTTAATCTTCTTTTCGAAGTTCAACGTTATCAACCGTTTCACCCATATAATTGGTCAAATTTAATGTTGTACCATTATCATCGCTTCTTCCGACAATATGCCCGCTACTATCGTAAAAAGTCTTGCCATCCGTAGTGGTCAACTCTTGACGTCCGCCGTAGCTCGAATAATAGCTATATGTTGAAGAGTCATCTGATGATCCACCATCGTCTCCCATTCTTGAAAATAGCGAACCAATGCCTTCATCTTTTTCTGTACCACCAATAGCACCAAGAATCAACACACACAATCCCACACAAACTACAACAAACATCAAAGGAAGTGCCACTATTATCAATATATATCCTATTGTTGTGATTATACTGTAGAAGTCATATACCATAGCAATAATAAACCATATAATTGACGCTAATGTGAAAAAAATAGAAAACACTGCAAACCAGCTTTGGAATGAATGTAAAAACCAATCTGCCGCACTACCGTTACAAACCTCTCTTATTCCATACTTTGAATACTCAACAATGGTTGTAATAGTCAATCCGACATATGCCGCAATAAATACTCCAAGTAATATTCCATTAATAATCTTGGAAATTAATGCCCCCTTGCAATAATGGCGGCATCTCGTTGCCAAGAAACCCAATATACCGAAAGAAAACAGCAAAGAAAGCATTACAGTTGCATCAATATTCTGATCAGTTACATCCTCAAAAGAATAATGGTCTGCCATAAATATCTTTATATCATCAACATCTGAGTTATCTTTTAGCATCATTATCGAAACAACACAAAAGAATATACATACACAAACCATAAGAATAATTGAAGTTATATCGAGAACTCTTTTAATTATTCTGAATGCTTTGTCCAGTTTTATACGTCTAATTCGTTGTTTTTCCAACTTTATTGCTCTTGCTTTTTCTAATTTCTGTTGTTTTTCCAAAGATATTCTTTTGGAAGGTTGATATTTTTTTTGCTCCTTTAACAACTGAGCCTTTTGAGTTCTTTCGTATTTAGCAGTGAACTTTATTTGATTAGGATAAACCACTTTAGCATAAAATTTTTTAGTCACTGCCTTATCATCAACGGTACATATAAATTCAAACTTTTTATAGCCCTTTTTGTATTTCAGCATACCGTATTCATATTCACATATAAACAAAGCGCACCCGTTAACAACTCTATTCTCACACAATGTATTTATCATATCGCAGATAGCACTATGATCACAATTTTCAACAAGAAAGTTCCAGTCTTTGACGTGATCAGAATCTCCTGTATAAATACTTACTTTATATTGTTCCAATAAAGCGTCAATGTTTTGCATACCAAGATGTCCTCCAAATGTTCATTTATGTTTATTACTCAATAGTGTAGAATCCTATCTAAATATTTCCAACTCACCCGTATAAAGCCCCGTTCTCATAATGGTGTACCATTCCTCGGTAGGATCACCGCTCATAATACCAAGATTGTTCTTAAGTGCCGTTATGAGCATTTCGGGGTTGAGATAAACTGTGCTTGAAGCGCTGAGAACGCACTTTATTTTAAGTGTTTTATTCTCCTCGTGATAATAAGCATCCACGCTCTTAATCATAGGAATTATATCGACCTCTTTCTCTCCCGACTTACTCTTTTTTATCATCATAAGAGGAGAGGTCGTAAGCAACGTCTTTGCCTTGCTCGCAAGCTCTGCGTTTGCTTCCGCCGTGCGTATTTCTATATCATACGACGACCATGCTATCTCCGAAAAATCATTTTTGGGAATATATGCGTCGGTAATATAAAGCTCGTCCGTAAGCTCCGCGTTTAGCCTATCCTTTATCTCATCGCAGGACATTTCCCTGTCTATTCTTATATCAAGATATTCGCAAGTGCTCTGCGCGCCAACACTCAGAGGAGTTGAAAAAACAAGCTTTGCGTGCGGATTAAAGCCTTTTGTATACCACGCAGGTATACACGCTCTTACGATAACTCTCATAAAGGTTCTTTGAAGATCAAGATGCGAGATATATTGTAGGCTACCCGTTTTTCTAAACTTAAGTCTTACAGTAAGAGGACGCTCAAGCTCGGGGAGCGATCTGAGTCGCTTTTTTTCGGTCAATTTGCTTTTTTCGGGCAACACGTTCTCTCACCTCCTAAAGCATTTGCGCCGCAACCGCTACACTTTTCACGGCAGTTGGGCGTTGTAGTCTCACCATATGCCTTTGCTCTTTCACGCAGGAAGAATTCCTTTGATACTCCGCAGTCGATAATATCCCAAGGAAGCACCTCATCAAGACCAAATGCGCGGTTTGCATAGAATGCGGGGTCAACACCAGTGCGCTCAAACACCGACATCCATTTATCGTAATCAAAGCACTCGTCCCAAGAGTCGAACTTAAAGCCCTCACGGCAAGCAAGCTCAAGCGCGGGTGCAAGACGACGGTCACCTCGTGCGAGCACCGCCTCAACACGGCTGACACGGGCATCGTGGTGAGTATATCTTATCTTTCTATCCGTTATTTGAGAGCCAAGGTATTCCTGCTTCTCGGCAAGCATCTCCATAGTATCCTGGGCCTCCCATTGGAACGGAGTAAAAGGCTTAGGAATAAAGCAGGAAACGCTTATCGTGACCTGAGGCTTCTTTGCCTTGTTTCTCGTAGGACACTTATAGTAAGCATCAATAACAGACACCGCAAGATCGGCAATTCCCTTCAGATCCTCATAAGTCTCCGTAGGAAGTCCGGACATAAAATACAGCTTGACGGTATTCTTGCCAGCTTCAAAAGCGACGTTTACGGCTCTGAGCAGATCGTCCTCACGAACGTTTTTATTGATAACGTCACGTAGTCTCTGAGTTCCCGCCTCGGGCGCGAAGGTCAGCGACGAGGAGCGGACCGAAGCTATCTTGTCCATAAGCTCCTTAGTAAAGCTATCCACACGGAGTGACGGAAGCGAAAGGCTGACCATATTGTCATTTGTCCATTCAAGCAGCTGCTCTGTAAGCTTTTCAAGCTGGGTATAGTCACTAATAGAAAGTGAGGTCAGCGATATCTCGTCGTATCCCGTTGCTTCATAAAGACATTTTGCCTGCTCGTTGAGCACCTCGGGAGTTTTCTCTCTTACGGGACGGTATATCATTCCCGCCTGACAGAAGCGGCAGCCTCTGATACAGCCTCTATACACCTCAAGCATAACTCTGTCGTGTACAGTTTCTATGTACGGCATAACCACCTTGTCGGGGAAATACGCCTTATCCATATCGGTGATTATTCTCTTTTTGACCTGCTTTGGTATATCGTCGTAAATAGGTGTATACGCCTTTATAGTCCCGTCATCATTATACGTAACGTCGTAAAACGACGGAACGTATACCCCCTCAATAGTTCTTGCCGCCTCGCGGAGATATGCTTGCTTTGTGTATCTTCCCTCGTCTTTCATTTTGATATAAAGACGGCAAAGCTCGGGGAGCATTTCTTCCCCCTCACCTATATCGAAAAGGTCGAAGAAGTCCGCAACGGGCTCGGCATTATATGCACAAGGGCCTCCGCCAATGATTATCGGGAAGCTATCGTCTCTATCCTTAGCATACAAAGGAATACCTGCAAGATCAAGCATATTTAGAACGTTGGTATAGCTCATCTCATACTGAAGCGTAAATCCAACCATATCAAACACCGTCAAGGGGTCTCCGCTCTCACAAGCGCAGAGCGGCAAGTTGTGCTCACGCATCTTTTCCTGCATATCCACCCACGGGTCATAAACGCGCTCACACCATACGTCATCCTCTTTATTAAGAACTCCGTAAAGTATTCTCAATCCAAGGTTGGACATTCCTATCTCATACGTATCGGGAAAGCAAAACGCAAAGCGCGCTTTGACCTTTGTTTTATCCTTTATTATCTGACCGTATTCACCGCCCGAGTATCTTCCGGGCTTTGTTACGGACTTGAGTATCGTGCTTTTTTCTTTGTTCATTTTAACGTCTTTCTTATCTGATTAATTGTCTTTGTCCTGCTGCTTTTTCAATTCTTTCTCGTGCTGTTTTTCATACTCAAAATACAGCGCGTCAGTAGTAAAATAGTTTTTTCTTGGGAATTTCAAAAGCATTATCACCGTCGCTGCGGTTATCTGAGCCAACAGATACATAAGAATATGGAACTGATTTATAGCTCCGACCACTCCGCCTGCAACAAACAGCGTCACCAGCAATGCGCCGCCCGCCGAAAATGCGATCGCGACTGTCTTAAGTATCTTGTTTATCTTCGACTGACGCTTCACCCACACTTCAGCCTCTGCAAGCTTGAGCTTTGAAGCGCAAGATACAATACCGTCAAGCTCCTCGCGGAAATCCGACACCTCTTTCTTAACAAAATCTTCCGCATTCATATGTATAACACTGATGGGAGACGAGCCAAGTGTTCTGGCTCTTTGAAGCATCGCGCTGTTTATAAGTGGGTCGTACGTTTCAATGGCGCAAAGTATGCCCTCCGAGTACAGTCTTTCGACTATCATTTCGAATACGGGCTCAGTCTCATATCTTACGCTGAGCTTTGCCGAAACAGCTCCGTTTATAGACACACAAAGTGACGAACGGTCACTCTTCTTTTCATCCTCGGGAAAAGCAAGTCCGTAACGCTTCATAAACTCAATGTCACCCGCAATTATCACATGCTTTTTGTCTATCACAGCCTCAACACCGTTACGTGTTATACGGCGAATAGATACGTCGGTGAACTTGAAAACGTCGGGAAGCTGCATCTGCATACCCGAAAGAGGTCCGCCTATTTTTGAATAGAGTGCATCAATACAGCCAAGCGTGAGATACGCAAATCGCGTATCGTACATCGCGATACCGACCTCCTCGGTCTTGCACTTTCTAAACATATGAAGATCTTCAAATACGATAACGTCACAGCCGTTGTATTTCTCGATCATTTTTTCACCCGCAACGGCACTGCCGCGCTTCGCAAGCTTTAGTGCCGCGAAAGCATTGGGGAAATTACCCGAATATATGTATGCAATGGGCAAAACAGCATAAACGGTAAGCAAGAATACCGAGCAAGCATCATACGCACCCGCACCCAACACTATCGTCAAGATCGTGGCTATAAGGCTTATAACAAGCACCGGTATAAGAGCCGTGGTTATTATTTTGTCCGCACTTCTGCCTTTACCTACGCACTTAAAGAATCCACGCGGAAAATCAATTGCCTTTATTGTATAGACGTCTTTTTCCATAGGAAGACCGCCGACATACATTTTGGACGAAACTCTTCCCTGCTTACTTTCTTTTATCATTGTGAATTTCTGCGCATCCGAAGAATACACAGAAAATGCACGCATTTCTGCCGTTATACGAATGTAATCGGCAGCAGCGGAAATTGCGACCGTAATAACGGCTACAGCATTAAATATTGCGGGAAGATCGTCACCTGTAACAGCAAGTATTATAGAGATTATCACGTCATAAACAAAGGTAAGAACAAGTATGACCGCAACGATAGAATCCTTGTTTGGTGTAGACGAGAATGCACGCTTGAGACCTTGCCAGAGCTGTTTATAACAGATTGCAGCGGCAAACGCTACAAATTGCAAGCCAAACAAAACGTAAACGGCGGGATACTGCGTGTAATCGAACAAACCGTCCGCATTTACACCGAGTAAGGGGATCATCTCAAAAACAGTTGCTATTACCGCAAGAAACGCGCAACCGCAAAGCTTTGCAAGCGCAACAAAACGAGCATGCTTATAATTCTCATATATGCGCTCATTTTGCTTGTTATTTGAATACTCCTCGCCCTCAAATCCAGCCGAGGATATCTGTTCATCGGCTATCTCGGATTGTTCTTGACGCAAATAGCTCTCTATCTTTTCATCACCAATAGTCTTATCAAGCTCGTCCTTGTCGCAGAACTGCATCATAAGATTTATTGTCGAATAGTCAAGATCCTCATCTCTGAGATCGTCGCCAAGCTCTTCGCTCTCCGCATCCTCGACGGGAGACTGCTCTGACGTGTCTTTGATTTCGGTTCTTTCGTTTGAAAAATCAAACCCTATCTTTCTCATCGAAGCAATGAAAGTCTCGTGAGGCTCTTCTTGTGCCTCTTCCTGTACATCTTCTTGCTCGTTTGTCTCTGCCACATCAACGGTCTCGTCGGCGGGAGTGCTCTCATCGAATTCCTCAAATTCGTCTATTTCTTCAACACTAAGCAATTCATCAATGCTCTCCGACAGTTCTACGGGAGCTTCGTCTGCCACCTTCTCAGCACTTTCGAAAAGATCGTCTGCCAAAATAACTTGATCATCAGCGTCCTCGTCGTCATCAAAATCTCCGTCCTCATCTTCGGTCTCATCAAACACGTTTTCAATAAAAACACTGTCCTCCTCGGCGGCAACTATCTGAACATTCTCGGCAAAAGCGTCGATCTTCTCTTCAACGTCACTCTCCGATATATTTTCGCTATCTTCGGAGTATGCGGGCTCTTCATTGGGAACAAGTATAAAATCTTCAAAAACAAACGTATCATCGCCCGTCTCTTTGCTTTCCGCATCTGCAATCACCTCAGGCTCAAACGTCGCTTCATCCTCGCTATCTTCGGCATCAACGTCAAAAGGTGCATCATCAACACTCTTTTTCACATCAACGTCAAACGGAGGCTCATCCAATTCCTGTGCTTCTTCCATCGAAGCTTCGGGAAGCTCATCCTTGTGCGCTTTAACTTCTTGCTCCTGATCTCTCATATTTTCGATATCACTCAGAAAATCATGGTCAATAGTATATTCACCGATGGCACTTTCCTCTTCGGTCGAAGGAATTATTTCATTATCAAAAAATTTATTTTTGAGCTGCGCCTTAAGCGCATCCTCTGACATATCACCACTCACATCTATATCTGTATTTTGCGGTGGATTCTCTTGCTGTGAGTTAACAGAGCTCTTAAGCATAGTCAACATATCGTTGACATTATATTCGTTGCTCATATGTACCTCCTCTGCGAAACTTCATAGATTAAACTGTTCTGTGCTGTCTTGCTACTTCTGCAAGTATAACTGCCGCAGCAGTTGAAACGTTGAATGAATTTACGTGACCGTACATAGGGATCGAGGTTATATAGTCCGACTTATCCTTGATAAGCCTTGAAACTCCCTCACCCTCACTGCCAAGAACTATTGCGCAAGCGCACTTGAAATCAGTATTATAATATGCATCTCCGCCTGCTTCGGCTGCAAATATCCATACTCCTTTTTCCTTGAGCATATCCACGGTAGAAGCAAGATTCGTTACCTTTGCTATTGCGAGATGCTCGATAGCGCCGCACGACGAGCGAGTGACCACAGGAGTAAGCCCCACCGCGCGTCTTTTAGGAATGATAAGTCCATGCGCCCCAACCCCCTCAGCGCATCTTATAAGTGCGCCAAGATTATGAGGATCGGTTATACCGTCCGCTATAACAATAAACGGCTTTTCTCCTCTTTCCTCAGCTATCTTCAATATATCCTCGACCGAGCAATACTCTTTTTCCGATGCCATAGCAACTATACCTTGATGTGTTGCAAAAGCGGTCATCTTATCGAGCTTGGCTTTTTCGACCTCTACCATAGGTATATGTCTTGCAACTGCCTCGGCAACAAGAACGACGATAGAGCCTTCACGTTCACCTTTTTGAACGAATATCTTATCGATCGCTCTTCCTGATTTCAAAAGCTCACGAACGGCATTTCTGCCAATAACGAGCCCCTCGTTTACTTCTTCTACGGGAGTATTGTCTCGTTTTTGAAACTCTCTTTTGCCGTTTTGCGGCATGCGTCCGTCGCGTCTTGTGTTTTTATAGTTTTTCTTTTCCATTTTGTTCTCCAAAATATACAAATATACATCTTATATTATATCATATTATTTTGTTTTTGTACATACAATTTTGAATAATATTGCTCAAAAAATGCAAAAAAACTACCGATTTTCGAAAAAATCGGTAGTTTTTAACGTTCAAATTACGCCATAGAAGAATAGTTAGGCGCTTCCTTTGTAATGTTGATGTCGTGAGGATGAGATTCTCGCAGACCTGCACCTGTGATGCGAACGAACTGGCCGTTCTCTCTGAGTGCATCAATGGTAGCAGCGCCGCAGTAACCCATACCCGAACGAAGACCTCCCATGAGCTGGTAGATAGTATCTGCAAGAGCTCCCTTGAAAGGCACACGTCCCTCAACTCCTTCGGGAACGAGCTTCTTGTTGTTTTCCTGGAAGTATCTATCCTTAGAACCACTTTCCATAGCAGCGATAGAGCCCATTCCGCGATATACCTTGAAGCGTCTACCCTGATAAAGCTCCTCGCTTCCGGGGCTTTCCTCGCAGCCTGCAAACATAGAACCTATCATAACAGAGCTTGCGCCCGCTGCGATAGCCTTAACTATATCACCGCTGTACTTAAGACCGCCGTCAGCAATGACGGGAATGTTGTACTTATCAGCAACCTCTGCAGCATCGCAAATAGCCGTGATCTGAGGAACACCGATACCTGCAACTACACGGGTCGTACAAATAGATCCGGGGCCTATACCGACCTTTATAGCATCAGCGCCCGCCGTGATAAGATCGTATGCAGCGGCACCCGTTGCGATATTACCTGCGATAAGCTGGCACTCGGGATATGCGTTCTTTACTTCATACACCTTGTTCATAATACCCTGAGAATGTCCGTGTGCGGAGTCGAGAACAAGGAAGTCCGCGCCTGCAGCAAGCAACTGACCTGCACGGTCAACACAGTCCTTAGTAACACCGATAGCGGCACCGCATATAAGTCTGCCGCGCTCGTCCTTTGCGGAGTTAGGATACTTGGATGCCTTCTCAATATCCTTGATAGTGATAAGGCCCTTAAGTACGTTGTTCTCGTCAACAAGAGGAAGCTTTTCTATCTTGTGACTGCGGAGTATCTCCTGTGCCTCGGCAAGTGTTGTTCCCTCGGGAGCAAGGACAAGGTTTTCCTTAGTCATAACATCAGAAATTCTAACGTTGAAATCAACCATAAAGCGCATATCGCGGTTTGTGATGATACCAATAACACGCTTGTTCTCATCGCATATCGGCACACCGGATATTCTGAATTTACGCATAAGCTGTTCAGCCTCGTAAACGTAATTATCAGCACCGAGGAATATGGGGTTAGTGATAACGCCGTTCTCACTTCTCTTTACTCTATCAACGTGATCGGCCTGGGCATCAATAGACATATTCTTGTGAATAGTACCTGCTCCACCCTCACGAGCGATAGCGATCGCAAGACCCGACTCTGTAACGGTGTCCATAGCCGCACTCATTACGGGAATGTTCAAAGAAATTTTGTTCGTAAGTCTTGTCTTGAGAGAAACGTCTGCGGGCAGAACATCACTTTTTGCGGGAACAAGAAGTACGTCGTCAAAGGTCAAGCCTTCCTTGATAAATTTTTTGCTGTAATCCATAAAACCTCCCTGCCGTGACCACACAGCTTATTTAAATAATATTAAAATAAATTATATCAAATTATTCGACTGTTGTCAACGGGTTTTTATAGTTTTTTCTTTGTCAATATGTAGATTTTTGAGCATGTTTTCACGAAAAATTCTAACATAAAACACTTAAGCATATAATCAATTATCACCTCTTGCGGAGGACAGTACACTTGAACAGACTAAGAAGATTTATTTTGAACGGACTTTTAATGGCCATCGTTGCCGTTATAATGCGAACGGTTGCGGTTGCGTTCAACGTATATATATCCAATAAGATCGGCGCAGTCGCTATGGGACTTTTCTCTCTGATATCGACCGTATACGGCTTTGCGTTGACCTTTGCTACGTCGGGCATAAATCTTGCAACCACAAGACTTGTTGCGGGCGCGCTTGGAGATACAGGCACAGAAAAAAGCAGTCGTATCCCACCCGATAAACAAGGGAAGATAAACTGCATTTTAAGAAGATGCATATGCTATTCGGTAATATTTGGAAGCATTGCCTCGGTCGTACTTTTTGGATTCGCTGAATTTATCGGAATAAATATTTTACGCGACCAAAGAACAGTACTTTCACTAAAAGTACTGTCCGTCACTCTCGTGCCAATTGCCGCGTCGTCCGTGCTTGGCGGCTACTTCTCCGCCGTCCGTAAGGTTTATAAAAATGCCGTTACGCAGATACTCGGTCAAGCTGCAAAGATATATGCTTGCATCGCCCTTATTGCTCTACTTGGAGCAAACGACACCGAGAGTGCTTGCCTTGCTGTTGTCGCAGGCGGTGCCATCGCCGAGCTTATTTCGTTTGCTCTTGGACTTATTATGTATTTTTTAGGCAGAGCAAAAGCAAAAGCAGAGCCTGACAAGATTGAGAAAAAGCAAATAACAAAAAGTGTTATCAGTAATTCTCTGCCGCTTGCGCTCAGCGCGTATATGCGTTCAGCACTTGTAACTATCGAGCATATTCTGATACCGCGAGGACTTGAAAAGAGCGGCAGCTCGCGAGATATGTCACTTGCGGCATACGGAACTGTTGGCAGTATGGTATTCCCCCTTGTGTTGTTTCCGTCCGCTATAACCGCATCTTTTGCAGGGCTACTTATACCCGAGGTCGCGGAAAGCGTTGCGACGGGTGACGAAAGACGTATTAAAGGCATTGTTTGCACAGTTCTTGAAACAGTTTTGATATTCTCTATCGGCTGTGCGGGTGTGATAATGAGTTTTTCCCTTGAGCTAGGAAAAGCCGTTTATCCAACGTCAAACACTGCGGGACTTTACATACTTATGATAGCGCCCCTTATACCCGTTATGTACCTTGACACCGCGGTCGATTCTATGCTTAAAGGACTTGGCGAGCACGTCTACACAATGTGGGTAAACATTGCCGACGCTTTTATTTCGGTAATACTCGTTGCTATTTTACTACCCATTATGGGAATAAACGGCTATATAGTCACGGTTTATTTCACCGAGCTTATAAATGCAACGCTGAGTATCACAAGACTGCTGACAAATAGTCGTGTAAAAACGCACGTGTTTCTTTGGGTGGCAAGACCGCTCGGATGTATCGTTGTCGCCACAAAAGCGGTACATCTTCTTATAAATAACGTCACTCCCTTAGGCGGAGTTTGGGCGCATATCGCGCTTTCCGCCGTTCTCTATATCCTGCTGATGATAATCACGGGAGGAATCAAGCCGAGGGTGATAGTTAATAGCCTAAGATATATATCAACTCATAAATAAACATTATGACTTTACTCATTTTTTGCAGTGACAAATATCATCTGTATTTTCCACAATTTTTGCAATATTGCTCATGTTCACTATTCTGTGTATCACAGTGAGCGCAAATCCATCCTCGTTTACTCTTGGTACTTTCAGGTTCGTTTTTAATTCCTATAAAGTTATACGTGGTATCACTTTCAGTTTTCCGTTCTTCGTTATGATACATCCTATAGATCATTGCATACATACTCTCAATATTTCCGTACATATTTGCAAAAGCTAAACAACAGATAAACGATACTACACTTACTATTATTAATCCAATAGCTGTTTCTAAAGCCAAAGCCTCATCATAATCCCACATTTTAGCACACAGAAATATTGCGATAACTATTGAAACAATTAATTCAACAATACCCATACCTTTTAAAAATTTTACCATTTTTTCCTCCCAAAAATTATATTACTACCAGCCTTTTGATGGCATACATTTTGCATCATTGGGGCATTCTATGCGCTGAGCCTATAGATTCGTAATTCCTTTACCACTTGCGGTGTTACCCTGTAGCTACAGATGTGTCAACTCCCTTTGGTTTTGTCAAAATGTAAAGCCTTACAGCTGGTGGTTTTCATTAACAATAAAAAGTGCGCAGCACGTATCCCTATAAAAGAAAATACCCCTATTCCAAATTATTTAGTTTGTGTGACAAGGTAATTATAGCATTTATTTTAAAAAACACAATACTTTTTTCAAAAAACTATTGCAAAAGTCAATAAAGTATGATATAATACTAAACGTTGTCGGAGGCATAGCTCAGTTGGTTAGAGTACTTGCTTGACATGCAAGGGGTCACTAGTTCGAATCTAGTTGTCTCCACCAAACACATTAAGCGACCTTCGGGTCGCTTAATTTTTTATATGAGATTATTTCTTTTTATCACTTTTATCAGGAGAGAAAGTTGAAACCATTACTTAAATTTTTCAAGGGCTACCGAGTGGAATCGGTGCTTGCGCCTCTCTTTAAATGTCTTGAGGCGATATTTGAATTACTTGTTCCGTTATGTGTAACGAGAATTATCGACGTCGGTATAAAGCATAACGACACTAAAACCGTTTTCACTATGTGCGGCGTTATGATGGCGCTTGCGGTCATAGGTCTTGTCTGTGCCATCAGCGCACAGTACTTCTCCGCTCGCGCGGCTGTCGGTGTTTCCACCAAGATAAGAAGCGCGCTGTTCTCAAAGATACAAAGCTTTTCATATTCTGACACGGACAAGCTTGGCACGTCAACTCTTATCACCCGAATGACGGGCGACGTTAATGCAGTTCAAACGGGAATTAATATGTTTCTGCGCTTGTTTATGCGCTCGCCATTTATCGTATTCGGCGCTATGATAATGGCATTTACCATTGACGTACCGCTTGCGCTGATATTCGCGGTCACAATTCCCCTACTTGCTATCATCGTTTTCGGTATAATGCTTACGAGCATTCCGATATTCAAAAGATCTCAGGCGAGACTTGACAAGGTGCTCGGCAAGGTAAGAGGTAACTATAACGGTACACGTGTTGTAAGAGCCTTCAACAAAGAGGCAGACGAGATAGAGGATTTTGACAAAAAGAACGAGCATCTCACCAAGATACAAGTCTTTGCCGGACGTATCTCTGCTCTTATGAATCCCCTTACGTACGTTATTATCAACTTTGCCGTAATAATACTTATCAAGCTGGGTGCGCTCAACGTACAGACAGGCAACATCACTCAGGGCGAGCTTGTTGCTCTTTACAATTACATGTCTCAGATCCTCGTTGAGCTCATCAAGCTCGCGAGCCTTATTATAACACTGAACAAGGCTCAGGCAAGTGCGCACCGTGTTTCCTCTATTCTGAATATGGAGACCGAAGAAATAAAGCATGCGCAAACTGAAAAAGCAGACGACGACAGCTCGGTCAAATTCGACGGTGTTTGCTTTGGATACAGTACGTCGGGCGACCATGCTATAAATAACGTCAGCTTTACAGCCAAGCGAGGTCAAACCGTCGGTATTATCGGCGGAACGGGCTCGGGAAAGAGCACTCTCATAAATCTCATTCCCCGTTTCTATCAGGCAACCGAGGGAGACGTATTTATCAACGGAAAGCACGCTTCCCTTTACTCTAAGGAAGAGCTTTGCGATATGGTTGCCATTGTACCTCAAAAGGCACAGCTGTTTAAAGGTACTGTTCGCTCAAACCTAACTCTCGGTAACGACGTTAGTGACGACGAGCTTTGGGAAGCGCTCAGCGCTGCTCAGGCAAAGGAGTTTGTTCTTGAAAAGGAAGGCCTTGACACCGAGGTTGCGCAAAACGGAAGCAATTTCTCCGGCGGTCAGAAGCAAAGGCTGACGATCGCGCGTGCGCTTGTCAAAAAGCCTCAGATACTTATACTTGACGACGCGGCATCCGCGCTTGATTACGCGACTGAGGCAAGACTTCGCGCGGCTGTTTGCTCCCTTGACTACTCCCCTACTCTCTTTATCGTATCTCAGAGGACCTCGTCGATACTTCACGCGGACCTTATACTTGTGCTTGATGACGGAGAGGTAGTAGGCAGCGGAACGCACGAACAGCTACTTGATAGTTGCGAGGTATACCGCGACATCTATCGCTCACAATTCCCCGAGGAGGTGACGATGTGATGAAAAACAAAAAGAACACTCAAAGCATTAAGACCTTCTTCAAAATACTCGGATATCTCAAGATATACCGTATCCACTTTATTCTTTCCTTGATATTTACGGCTATTACCGTAGCTCTGACGCTTTACGTTCCGATACTTGTCGGAAACGCTATTGATCTAGCGCTTGGTAAAGGCGCTGTTGACATCGACGGTATTGCAGCAATACTTGTAAAGATAGGTGTGGCAGTTGTTATCACGGCTATTCTGCAATGGATAATCAACGTACTCAACAACAGAATGACTTACGGTATTGTCAAGAATATCCGCCACGAAGCGTTTGTCAAGATACAAAGCTTCCCCATTTCTTACGTTGACAAGAATAGAACGGGTGATATCGTCAGCCGTGTTATAACGGACGTTGACCAGTTTGCTGACGGCCTTCTGCTCGGATTTACTCAGTTTTTCAACGGAATTATGACTATTGTTGGCACGCTTATATTCATGCTGATGATAAACGTACCTATCACGCTGATAGTTGTATTCCTAACTCCCCTTTCGTTCTTCGTTGCAAGCTTTATCGCAAAGAAGACCTACTCTATGTTCAAGCTGCAATCCGAAATAAGAAGCGAGCAGACAACACTTGTTGACGAAATGATATCGGGACATAAGCTTGTGCTTGCATTCAATTATGAAGATAATGCAAAGGAAAGCTTTGATGAAGTCAACGGACGACTTGGAAAAGCGTCTCTCAAGGCGATTTTCTTCTCCTCTCTCGTAAATCCCTCAACAAGATTTGTAAACAGTACAGTATACGCGTTGGTCGCTCTTGCAGGCGCGCTACTGTGCATCAATAACCCCGATTTCATAAGTATCGGTATGCTTTCAAGCTTCCTTGCTTACTCTACACAGTACACAAAGCCTTTTAACGAGATTTCGGGGGTCGTCACCGAGCTTCAAAACTCTATCGCATGCGCTGAAAGGGTATTTACTCTTATAGAAGCACCCACACTCACGGAAGCACAAGAATTTGAGGACAAAAAGTTCAAGGGCGATATTGAGTTCAAAAACGTTTGCTTCTCTTATTCTCCCGACAAAAAGCTTATTGATAATTTCAATCTCAAGGTGAGCACGGGACAGCGAGTTGCCATAGTCGGACCTACTGGCTGTGGCAAGACTACACTTATCAATCTGCTTATGCGTTTTTATGACGTTGACAGCGGAGAGATACTTCTTGACGGAAAGAATATCAACGATATCTCAAGACATACGCTGAGAAATTCTTTCGGTATGGTCCTTCAGGACACTTGGCTGTGCGCAGGAACGATACGCGAAAACATTGCTTTTGGTAATCCAGATGCCACCGATGAAGAAGTCAAAGCCGCTGCAAAGGCAGCACACGCTCACAGCTTTATCCGAAGATTGCCTAACGGGTACGATACGGTAATAGGTGAGGATGGCGGCGCGCTCTCTCAGGGACAAAAGCAGTTGCTTTGTATCGCTCGCGTAATTCTTTGTTTACCCGAGATGCTTATTCTTGACGAGGCTACCTCTTCTATTGATACTCGTACTGAAATACGCATACAAAAAGCTTTTGCGACAATGATGCAAGGACGCACTTCCTTTATAGTCGCGCATAGACTGTCCACAATAATAGAGGCAGATAAGATACTCGTTATGAAGGACGGAAATGTCATTGAGCAAGGCACACACAAAGAGCTTCTAGCAAAGGGCGGCTTCTATACTGAGCTCTACAACAGCCAATTTGCCAAGCTCGATAACTAAATGATCAAGGACGGCGGTCATCCGCCGTCCTCTTGTTTTTCTTTCCAATCGAAATAATTAAAATGTTCTCTGCAAGCTCGGTTATATTGGTATTCGACCTTGCTTATTCCGCTATAAATATTATTACCGAGAATGTTATTATAGAAAGGTAAATGCGGAGATGTTTCGGGGAGAACGTACCTACCGATATCTCTCCAGGTGTATTGCGCATCACTGACGTATATCTGCATTGGAAAGGCTCTGTTGACGTTTATAAGACCTACCTTAATTACGTTTTCATTAGGACAAGCGCCTATAACTATCCCACCGCTGACCGTGTCATAATCTGCAAGCAGGTGTCTGTCACATGGCTCTTTCGGTTCACTTCCCTTTATAAAGTAACCCGTCTCTGCTCTGCTCCCTCTCGGGTCACTTTTACAAGCGGTAGTCATTGCTTTTCCCGAATCAACACAGTATTCGCATTGAACTATATTATCGCTGATATCAAATTTCTTCACACTTTCTCCGTTTATATGCTTTTCGTGAAGGACGGTCATTACCTCATCCCATATTTCAATACATTTATTGCTTTGATAATCTGATAGTGCTTTTGGATACTCATATCCCATCCAAACTCCGCCTATATAATACGGCGTATATCCAATATACCAATTATCATATTTGTTTTGTGTCGTTCCCGTTTTACCGGCACAGTTTATGCTTTCACGAAGTTTTATATCGGATGCTGTTCCACTATCTGTTACATTCATAAGCATAAGCGTCATAATATCGGCATTCTCCTCGCTCATAACTGCCTTTCCGTTATATTTGTTTTCAAGTACAACGTTTGAGTTCGAGTCGGTAACCTCGTAATACGAACGGTATGAATTATATATACCGTCGTTTGCAAATATCGAATAGGCAGCGGTTATCTCCCTGACTGTGACGCCGTAATTGAACTGTCCGAGCGCAAGAGCGGCATAATCCTTATCGCTGATAACACTTCCGTCTTCAAGCGTCCTGCTTTCAATAAGGCTTTTCATATCCAGATCATTATACAGAAAATCAAACGATCTATCAACACCGATGTCTTCAAGCACCTTTACAGTCACTGTATTAATGGAATGCTTTATTGCGTAATTGATATTGGTAAGTCCCCTATATATTCCATTTGCGTTTCTCGGCCACGCGATAGGCTGTACGATCTTTCCTTTACTTGCATCAAGATTATAATTTCCAAAATTTACGGGGGTATCGTCATACACGCTTGCGTAATTGATAACACCGTCTTCAAGCGCGGGCGCATATACAGAAAGAGGCTTTATAACCGACCCTGCGGGACGAACGCTGGTGGTTGCAAGATTTTGTATTCTATTTCCCTTTTTCAGTCCAATACCGCCCGCAACACCGAGTATATCTCCAGTTTGACTGTCAATAACTATCATTGAACTTTCGGGCAATTCTCCTCCCTTCGATGAGGCAAAGTTTTTTTCGTTTGAATAATACTCATCAAGTGTAGCTTGAACGTCCTTGTCCATAACCGTATATATCTGCAACCCACCCGTGTAAACTATAAGGCTAGCCATCGTTCTGCTATATCCGTACTGTTCCATAAGATCTCTCATAACGTCCTCAACGACCATATCGGTATACCAAGAATTTATGTGTGTATCCTCATAATGATCCTTTACGTTGAGAACGATCTTTTGTGAACACGCCTCTATATACTCCTCCTCATTTATATACCCTTGGTCATACATCTGCTCAAGTATTAAAAGTCTGCGTTTGTCGTTGTTTTCGGGATTTCTGATAGGGTCATAATAGGTAGGGCTGTTGGTAATTGCGGCAATACATGCGCATTCGGAAAGACTTAACTCTGATACGTCCTTAGAAAAATAATAATCCGCTGCAGCACCAACTCCGTAACAGCCTTGTGATAGATTTATGATATTCAGATATAGCCCCAGTATCTCCTGCTTGTCCATTTTTGTCTCGAGATCAAGAGCCCAGAATATCTCTTGTATCTTTCGCTGAAATGAATAGTCGTCATTGTCGGTCACGTTTTTTACAAGCTGTTGAGTGATAGTTGATCCGCCAAAGCTTCCGCTGAAATTAAGATAATAGTTAAAGCCTGCGCTGACAGTTCGCCACCAGTCAACCCCCTTGTGCTTTTCAAATCGCTTGTCCTCTATACTTATAAAAGCGTTTTTTAGATCGTTAGGTATTTCAGTGCTTTTTACGTATTTGCTTCTATAACCTCCGTAAAGCGGCTCTTCGCTCATCTCAACAGCCTCTCCCTGCCTTGCTGCACGGTCGCTGTAATCATAATAATACAACTTTGTCTGTGCGTTCGAGCCGACAACGTAAAAAAGCTCCTCGTCAATGCTTTTGTCAACATATTTATCAACGTATATAGAAAAAACTATACCTATAATTATCGCAGCACCCACGATAATTATGGCACTTACGAGCAAAAGCTTGAGTAAAAAAACAGATAATCTACGCAGCATATATTCCCTCCTACGCTTACTTTTCTTATTATTTCACACTACCGTATATTTAATCACGTGTAGGCAAATAATAATGTAAAACTTATCAACGGAGGAAGTTATTGAAAAATGAATGAAACGTTCAAAAAAAGGCTTTTACGCATATCTTGTCTTTATTCGCTTCTTTTCCTTGTGTGTGTAACGCTGAGTGTAAAGCTCATCTCACGCTCGGACTCACCTTTGGAGAATACTCAGACAGTTGGAAGCATTCGCACAGAATACGTATACGTAAATACAGATACCGATGATAATATTACGCAAATATATTACGAAGACGAGGAACAAGTATTTATAGTACGTGAGCATATGGGGAAGATCGGCATATTTTTGCCCGACGGAACTCTCAAGGAAATAATCGAGGTATACGTAAAAACCCTCCCCATAGCAGACAGACGGCTGCTTGAGGAGGGCTTTGAAGTCGTTGGTAAGCAACAACTCTATTCAATTATTGAAGACTATTCGGTATAGTTCATCTTGTAACAACGTTTTCATCACCGATTATATCACGAAGCTCCGATAGGACATAGTCGGAAAGAGCGATACCGTGTGAATAGTTCAGATAACGAGATGTGCTTCGATCATAGAAGATCACGCTAACGTCCCCGTCAAAAATATCAACAATATTCTTCACCTTAAGATAAGAAACGCATTCAAGATCGTCAACTCTTAAATAAATCTTGTTGATCTTTGCCTTTGCGAGAGGGCTCTCGGCAGCAGGCTCACGCCTCTGCTCGAGGCTCTTTTTTTTCTCACTCGGCTTAAAGTTTGAGTTTTCGATAAGCTCTGTAATAGAATTCACAAGTATTTTAGAAGCTTCATCTTCCTTGATAGAAATATTACCCACAACGCAAACGGCCGCGTCCTGTCTCAACATATGCCTATACTCGGTATATTTCGTTGGAAAAACCAGACACTCTATCTCGCCGTATCTATCCTCGACTGTGATAAACGCCATTTTCTCGTTTTTTCGGGTGTTCTTGACGGTAACGTTACTGATAATTCCGCAAACGGTTACACTTTGCTTTTCTTCGAGATCTTCGTTGTCAACAAGCTCTGAGATAGAGCGTGATGAAAGTGTATCGATATGCTTTGAATATCCGTCTATCATATGACCAGAGAAATACATTCCTGAGCATTCCTTTTCCATCATAAGCTTTTCCTTGACGGAATATTCGGGAACATTCGGATATTCGAATTTGGGCGAGTTATCGATCTGTCCAAAGGCAGATGAGAACATATCGAGCTGACCCGAAATATTGCTCTTGCTCTTCTCTGCTCGGATATCTATAAGACGCTCGTAAGAGGTGAGAAGCTGACTTCTGAAATTGCCGAGCTTATCAAAAGCACCCGCCTTTATGAGACCCTCCACCATTCTCTTATTGATATCGTAATCCGACATTCTAGTGATAAAGTCCTCAAAGTCGGCGAAAGGCGCAGTCATTCTCTCGCGAATAATGCTCTCCACGAATTGTTTTCCAACGTTTTTAAGCGCCAACAATCCAAAAACTATATTCTTTCCGCTTGGGTGGAAATACATTCTACTCTCGTTAATGTCGGGAGGAAGTACTCTTATTCCGTATTTTGAACATTCCGCTATATACTCAGCGAGCTTTGTAAGATTGCCAAGCACAGACGTCATAAGCGCCGCCATATACTCGCAAGGATAATGCGCTTTAAGGTATGCTGTCCTATAAGATATCATAGCATACGCCGCCGCGTGGCTCTTGTTAAATGCATATTTTGCAAAGGATGATACGTCATCAAATATCGCGCCCGCAACACTATCGTCAATACCGTTTTTTCGACATCCGTCAAGGAAGCTCTCTCGCTCAGCATTAAGAACGTCCGCTTTTTTCTTCGACATAGCGCGTCGAACGATATCCGCGTGTCCGTATGAATATCCTGCCATCTCGCGGAAGACACTCATTACCTGCTCCTGATAAACGATACAACCGTACGTGGAGCGAAGTATCGGCTCAAGTATCGGATGCGCGTATCTTATCTTATCGGGATTGTGACGAGCCTCAATATACTGAGGGATAGAATCCATAGGACCCGGACGGTAAAGCGCGATAGCCGCAATAACGTCGTCAATTCCCTCGGGGCGAAGCTCGGAGAGCATTTGTCTCATTCCGCCCGATTCAAGCTGAAAAACGCCAAGAGTAGCGCCTGAGGAAATAAGATCGTACGTCTTTTTATCGTCTATCGGTATTTTTGTTATATCAAATTCGCTTTGCGTCTCTTTTATAAATGAGCAAGCATCGTCGATTATCGTAAGATATCTGAGAGCAAGAAAGTCAAACTTAAGAAGCCCGAGCTTTGCGATAGTATCCATATCAAACTGTGTAACTATCGTCTCGTTGCTCACAGCCAAAGGCACGTATTTTGCAACAGGCATATCAGTTACCACAAGTCCTGCCGCATGCACCGTTATGTTTCGCGGCATTCCCTCAAGCTGCATAGCCGTATCTACAAGCTGTTTTACGCTATCCGAACCCTCGTAAAGCGTTTTGAGCGCAGGAAGCTTGAGTGCATCCTTGAGCGTCATTCCTATCTCATGCGGAACAGCGCGAGCGATAGGATCAACCTCGGAATAAGACATACCCAGCGCACGTCCAACGTCTCTTATAGCAGCCCTCGCAGCAAGTGTTCCGTATGCTATGATCTGCGAGACGTGGTTCTCTCCGTAGTGTTCGAACATATACTTTATGACCTCGTCGCGTCGGTTATAGCAAAAGTCGATATCTATATCGGGCATACTTACACGCTCGGGATTTAGAAATCTTTCAAAAAGCAGATCAAATTTTATTGGGTCAACGTCGGTTATTCCCGTGAGATATGCAACAAGGCTTCCTGCTCCCGAGCCTCTTCCCGGACCTACGGGAATATTTTTGGAGCGTGCAAAGCCAACGTAATCCTGAACTATAAGAAAATAGTCGTCATACCCCATTTTGGATATAACCGAAAGCTCGTATTCAATTCTATCCTTGTATACCTTCTCCCCCTGCGGACGGTAATCAAGAGCACCACTGCTTAGCTTTGCTTCAAGTCCGTCGTAGGTAAGCTTTCTCAGATAGTCCTTTGAATTTGTACCGTCGGGAGTTTTGAATGTAGGCAGCTTGGGGTCATCAAAGGTAAATTCAAAATTACATCTATCCGCAATTTTAACGGTATTCTCAATAGCACCCTCGTACTTGCCAAACAGCATCTTCATCTCTGCCGTTGTCTTATAATAAAACTCATCGGTCTCAAATCCGATAGGACGGCCGTCTGTTATAACGTTACCCGTTTGGATACACATAAGCACCGCCTGAGTTTGCGCATTTTCTCTACGGAGATAATGACAGTCATTTGTAGCAACAAGCGGAAGCTCGCATTCATTTGCAAGCTTTACGAGCAAAGGTAATATTTGTACCTGCTCTGCCATTCCGTGGTTTTGCAGTTCGATATAAAAGTTATCCTTGCCGAAAATATCCGACATGGTTTTTGCGTAATCAACGGCAGAGGCATAATCCCCCGCGGAAAGCAATGCGGGTATTCTGCCCGCAAGACATGCAGAAAGCGCAATAAGTCCCTCGGAGTGTTCTCTCAACAATTCAAGGTCAACTCTCGGCTTAGAATAAAAGCCTTCTGTAAATGCCTTTGATACCAAGTATATAAGATTGCGGTAACCCGTCTCGTTCTTGCACAAAAGGACAAGATGATTATATCTTCCGCTTCCGTCCGAATACACAGTTTTATCAAACCGCGAGCCCACACAAACATAGACCTCACAACCGATAATAGGCTTGATGCCCTCTTTTTTACAAGCTTGATAAAATGCTACCGCGCCATACATAACTCCATGGTCAGTAAGTGCAACAGCCTCGTGTCCGCATTCCTTGGCGCGCGCGGGAATATCGGATATACGGCAAGCACCGTCAAGCAAACTGTATTCACTATGCAAATGTAAATGAACGAACTCCGACATTCTCGTCACCGCCTTTCTTTATTCTTTCTTTTTACTGTCTGTATTTTTGAACACCATAAGAAGTCCCGCCCCCACAGCTATTATGGCAAGTGCGACACCAACAACTGTGATAAGCATTTTTCTGTTCCAGTTGTCATCATCCGTGTCATCGGGATTTCTTATTTTTCTTCTTTGTTCCTCAATAAGAGAACTAAGCTGTTCGGAGTCATATTTATCGCTGTATCCCGAAAGCTCGTAAAGCCACAATACGCACTCCTCAGAGCCATCGGTCAGGCATCTGACGCTTATTCTTACGTTGTCCGCCATATACTCGGCTGAATAGTCATCAGCATCAAAATACAGTGTAGTGATCTCATTATCAGCAACAACGCCTTTGGAAACTATTCTATTTTTTCCGCTTCCAAAGATCAGCAACACTTCGTAAAGTGCATTATCAACGTCGCCGTCTACTCTTAATCGAAGAGACATTGTCGGTGTGTACGCATATCCCTCGCTATACTCATAAATTCCAACGCAGCCGAAGCTATCGCCAACCTTGAGTGTGGAAGACGCCACCTTCATAGTTCGCTTTTCAATACCGTCATACTCATATCGTATATATTCGGTATTACTGCCCTTATGCATATAGTTTATTACCGAAGAATTTGAAAAATCAATATAGTCAAACTCACCGATAAATCCGTCTTTCCTTGTCGTGCTCATCTCTTTTTCTATAAGCCTATACAAGGACTTGACGTTGACACTGCCGCCCAAGACCTGCTCCCACGATTTTTTGCCAAAATATTCGGCAAACCGTTGTGAATATTCGGTATTATCTTTCGCATCAATATGCTTGACAAGCTCCGCCACACCCTCATAGGCATCTATTGAAGAAGCATCAACAGAAATTACAAATGACGATACAACGGGAGAGGAATAAAGCTTATAAAAGTTATATGCGTATGCGCAACAAAGCGCATTTCCTCTTAAGTCAGACGGCTGCTCCCACATATAGATCACATTTGTGGGAACACACGAATATCTTTTCGAAAGCTCACTTAAATACGTTGTAAAACCCTCTATATTATGAGCGTTGATTACGCTATCGTCTATCTTGGACATATCTATTCCATTTTTTATATTGAGGTTGGATATTCCAAACGGGACGTATGCAGATTGAAGCATCACTGTACAAGCAAAGCTTCCCGAAACACTGCTGTCAAGATTTGCGACTATTCTTTCAAGAAGCTCGTCCGCCCCCCACTCGCGTGTTTGCGAAACCGCTTCAGAATAATCGTTAACGTCGCTAATAGGGATCACAACGTCAAGCTTTGAATTCACCGTACGCATAGCATTGGCGACCACGGTAAGATAAAACGAATAACGCTGTGCATATTCATCAAGAGATATTGAGGATATGTAATTGGTATCAACAACGTCGTCGATCTTACTTCCAAGCACAACTCCGTTTATAAGACCGTGACTTCCGTCATAGCGTTCGGCAAAGAAACTAGAAGCGGCATATATCATATCGAGAACTTGACCGTTATAAAGATCGGGCAAGGTATATCTATTATCATTTGCGTTATATGCTACCGACATTTTGGCATTTGATGCACGTGTCAAAAAACGCAAATATATGCTCGCGCCCGAGGCATATGCTTCAATAACCTTTTTGTCAATATCGGTTACAAATGTTCTTCCAAAATAAACGCTCGTATCGTTTATAGGATATATAATGCTATCCGAGTTATCGGCAAAAGCTTTATCAAGATCAACGTCGATAATTACTCTTCCCGCACCTGACATATCTATCTCGGTAGGGTCGTCGATAAGAATTCCCTTATATGCGGAACGGTCTCCAAGGGTATACTCAAATTCGGATGCTACGGTAGGAATAAGCGGATCTCCCACAAGATATTCCTCGCCATCGGGCGAACAAAATACCAAAGCATACTTCGCATATTTTTGCTTTGTTGTAATAGCATCAAAGTGGAAGGTGAATTTAATTGTCATATTTGCGCTTGCGAGAGCAACCTTATTAGCACTTTGCGCAAACTGCTCATAAGTGCCATCAGCGGAAAACGAATATACTTTGATAGTAAAGTCTCGGTGATTGAGCATAACGTCGTGATTTACAGTACCGTCAATAAATATCTGCTTATCGGCTTCACTGTAAACACACGAAAATACAGCGGCATTTTTAAACTTTTCCGCCTCGCTTACCTCTGCTTTCTCAGCTGATACGGGGGGAAGCAATATTAAAAATAGAAATACACAAGAAAGTAAAAGTGCGATAAATCTTTTCATTACTTCCCTCCTTTCTTCAGGTTTTTAGAAAAATGACAGCTGGTCAGTTTCGTTAAGGTTATCAAGAACCTTATTCTTTCTCAATATTTCGATAACGCTCTTAGTAAGCTTTGCTCTTATTCTAAGATCATCTACCGAGAAAAACTTTTCTTCATTTCTCGCGGCAATTATATTCAGCGCCGCATTCTCGCCAAGTCCCGGCAAAGCCGAGAAAGGCATACGGATCGCTCCATTTTCGGGCAAAAAGATATATGCGTCCGACTTTTCAATATCTATTGGCAAAAATCTTATTCCTCTTGCCATACACTCATTGATAAGCTGAAGAACGGGTATAGAGCTCTGCTCCTTGGGAGATGCCTCTTTTCCCCTCTTTTCAATATCCTTTATGAGTGCTCTGACACTTGATCTTCCCTTCATTACCACCTCTGCGTCAAACGCACCGGGGGCAACTGTGAACATTGAGCAATAAAATGCTATCGGGATATGTACTTTATACCAGCCAAGACGTATTGCCGACATAACGTATGCCGCAGCATGTGCTTTCGGGAACATGTACTTTATCTTTTTACATGAGCCAATATACCATTCGGGAACGTTATGCGCAAGCATATCCGCCTCCCACTCTGGTGTAAGACCTCGTCCTTTTCGCACGCTCTCCATTATCTTAAACGCAGTTGCATTGTTAAGACCGTACCTTATAAGAGCATTCATAATATCGTCTCGACAGCCTATAACGTTCGATATATCGCATATACCCGCTTTGATAAGCTCGTCCGCGTTTCCAAGCCAACAGCCCGTACCGTGTGTCAATCCCGATATCTGCAAAAGGTCAGCAAAATTCTTAGGTTTCGCGGTTACGAGAACCTGCTGGAGAAAGCTTGTGCCAAACTCCGGAAGTCCAAACGTTCCTATCGGAGAATCAATATCCTCTGGAGAAACGCCGAGCGGCTTTGGTGAATGGAAAAGCGCGTAAACATCGGGATCATTCATAGGGACGTCCATTACGCTGGTATCCGAAAATCTTTCGAGATACTTATACTTAGTCGGAATATCGTGTCCGAGCTCGTCGAGCTTAAGTATGGTATCGTGCAGATAAGAGAATGCAAAGTGCGTCGTGACTATGTCGGAATTGGGGTCGTCCGCAGGATGCTGAACAGGAGTAAAATCGTAGACCTCATATTCACGAGGTACAACGATAATTCCACCAGGGTGCTGTCCTGTAGTCCTCTTTACGCCTACACAGTTCTGGATAAGTCTCTCCATCTCCGCCTTTCCGACGCTGACACCCTTTGTCTCAAAATACTTTGCGATAAATCCGTAAGCAGTCTTGTCGGCAAGCGTACCGAGCGTTCCCGCACGGAAAACGTTTTCCGCGCCGAAAAGCTCCTCGGTATATTTATGCACCTTACCTTGAACGTCACCGGAAAAGTTAAGGTCTATATCGGGAGATTTATCTCCGTAGAAGCCAAGGAAGGTTTCAAACGGTATATCATGTCCGTCGGCACAATATTTCTCACCGCACACGGGACAGTACGCATCGGGTAGGTCAAAGCCCGAGCCTACGCTACCGTCAGTGAAAAACTCAGAATGCTGACACTTAGGACAGTAGTAGTGAGGCGGCAGCGGATTCACCTCGGAAATACCCGCCATCGTAGCGACGAAGGAAGAACCGACCGAGCCTCTTGAACCTACAAGATATCCTTGACTTTCACTGTACCAAACAAGCTTCTGCGCTATCATATATAGCACAGCAAAACCGTTTTTGATTATAGAGGTAAGCTCTTTTTCAAGTCTGTTTTTTACAAGCTCCGGAACAGGATCGCCGTACATCGACTTAGCCCTTGCCCAACACATATTCTCAAGGTCTTGCTCTGCGCCTTCCATATTAGGGGTGAACGAGCCCTCGGGAATTGGACGGGTCTGCTCGATCATATCAGCAATAAGGTTTGTATTTGTGATTACGACTTCCCTTGCCTTTTCCTCGCCAAGATATGAGAACTCCTCAAGCATTTCTTCTGTAGTTCTGAAATAAAGGTGTATATCTCTGTCAAAATCCTTAAACTTCATTCCTGCCTGAAGTATCTTTCGGTATATCTCGTCCTCATCGTTGAGGAAATGCGCGTCACACGTCGCAACAACAGGCTTACCGTATTTTTCACCAAGCGCGACTATCTTGCGATTAAGCTCGCGCAGTCCTTCCTCGTCCGCAACGCTTCCCTCGGTAATGAGAAATCTATTATTGCAGATAGGTTGTATCTCAAGATAATCGTAAAAATTAACGATGTCCTCGATTTCCTTCTCAGACTTATTATCAAGTATTGCTCTGAAAAGCTCTCCCGCTTCGCAAGCAGAGCCAATGATAAGTCCTTCTCGGTGCGCCTCAAGCTCGGTCTTAGGTATTCTCGGATTTCTATGGAAATAATCAAGATAGCTCTTTGAAATAAGCTTATAAAGATTTTTCATACCCATCTGGTTCTTAACGAGAATTATCTGGTGATACGGTCTTAAGGATAGAGGATCAGTCTTTGTCTGCATATCATTGTTGAGCTCTCTGAAATTTCTTATGTCCGCAGACAGCATCTGTTCAGCCATCTTGAAGTATATATGCGCAAGTATCGCCGCGTCGTCACACGCTCTATGGTGATGGAACTCCTCAAGCTCATAGTGCTTTGCAAGCACGTTCAACTTGTGATTCTTGAGATCGCCGTTTATGTATCTTGACAACGCCAGTGTATCAAGATACGGATTGTTAAATTCAATGCCGCACATCTTTGCGTTGTGTCTTATAAAACCGATATCAAAGTCGGTATTATGTGCCACCATCAAACGATCCCCGACAAAGTCCAAAAATTCAGGGAGTATTTTTTCAATAGTAGGTGCGTCAACTACCATATCGTCGGTTATCGACGTGAGCTTTTGTATCTCCTCAGGAATCGGACATTCGGGATTTACAAACGTATTGAAAGTTTCAATTATCTGGCCATCCTTTATTATTACCGCGCCGATCTCGGTTATTTTACAGTCGGTTTTTGAAAGTCCCGTGGTTTCAAGGTCAAAAACAACTATCTCGTCGGAAAATTCTCCAACGTAATTACCGTAAACTGCACTTGCTGTATTATTTACGAAATATGCTTCCATTCCGTAAATGACCTTCATTCCGCATTTGTCTGCCGCAAGCATCGCCTCGGGAAAGCCCTGGACGTTTCCGTGGTCTGTTATAGCAACTGCCTTATGTCCCCACTTTTGCGCCGTTTTAACAGCAACGTCAGGGGGGATAAGCGCGTCCATTGCGGACATATTCGTGTGAAGATGGAGCTCTACTCTTTTTTGCTCCGCGTTATCTTTTCTTTCGACAGTCGAAACAACGGCAATGTCAGTATAGTTCATAAAGAGCTCTGAAGGATCGTTTCTTTCCTGCTTTGTATATCCGCGGACGGCAACTGTCTTTCCCTTGGAAATAGCAGCTGTTACTTCGCCTATATCCTCCTGCGTCATACTGTAACGCTTTACGTAGATAGAGCTGTCTCCGTCGAATATCGCAAATGACAGATTAAACTTATCTCCCGCTCTGTTCGTATCGGTCGTAAAATCAAATATCTCACCAATAAAAGTGATATTTCTCGTTGGCTTTTTAACCGTGGATATCGGCACGGGATCGATCTGAAACGACATTCCCAGAACGTAATTAGGTGCAGAAATATCAAAGGTCTTACAGCCTATTTTGAGCTGTCCGTTCACTTTTGTGACAGTTGTCGCTTCGTTCGAATATATAGATGCGACTCTCGGAAGACGTCCTTCTTGCTGCTCGGGCTGAGCATTTCTATATTCAAAGCTCTCTTCGGAATCATGTGCGGAATAGTTCTTTTCCGCCTCGAGGATCTGCCTATCGTATTCCTCAAGTCTTTGCTTTTGATAATCAGACATTTCAAGCGTAACGTTATCATCGTGTTCAATAGTTACGTGAATTCTAATACCGAATTCGCTCTTTATGATGTTTTCAATAACAGTTGGGGTCTCAGCCTTTTCAAGAAGCGCGACACCGTTTTTGGGAAACGGTATTTGAATATGAAGTTTGTCGTCCTCAAGCGTATACGTATAATCTGAGAAAAATCCTCTCGCAACGTACCCCGTACGCTCTGCCTCCCGGAGTATCTCAGTCACATAGTCATAGTTAAAAAGCTCCGACGGATACTGTGGAAACAGCTTGAAAGCATTTATCTTGTATGCTTCAACGACCTGTCTTTCTATATCGTAAAGGAATGTCTTTGGAATTATATCTTCAAAATCCACAAAGACCTCGAGAATCTTTCTATCTCTGTCAACCCGTGCTCGGCTGACCTTACCGCTCTCAAGTATGTTTTCATACTTTTCTGGCGGCAGATATTTACTTAAATACTCTCTTAGATTTTTCTGTCCCATTTAATGCTCCATTTATCTATCGACAAGGAGCTTTTAGGTCACTCCCCGTCTCTGATCTTCTTTATTTCGGAAATAAGGCATTCAACGATATCGCTCTCCGATATCTTGCGAACTATCTCGCCCTTGCGGATAAGGACAGCCTCTCCCTTTCCGCCTGCGATACCGACGTCAGCTTCTCTTGCCTCCCCTGGGCCGTTTACCACACAGCCCATAATAGCCACCTTCAGAGGCATATCCAAAAGTCCCTCTTTTTTGGCGGCTTCTTCAAAACTTGCTACCAAAGGTATAAGGTCTATCTTTGTTCTACCGCAAGTAGGACAGCTGACTATATCAAGCCCTGCTTGTCCCTCTATTCCTACGGATTGCAAAATCGCTCTTGCGGCGCGTATCTCCTCAATAGGATCATCTGTGAGAGATACGCGAACAGTATCACCGATACCGTCACATAAAAGCGCTCCAATACCCACCGCGCTCTTAAGCATTCCTCTCTCTCTCGCTCCCGCTTCGGTTACACCGAGATGCAACGGATAATCGCACTTATCAGCAAGCAACCTGTTTGCAAGTATCATTTTATACGGGTCGGATATCTTCATAGAAATGACCGTATCATAAAAATCAAATTTTTCCAACAACGACACATGATACAGCGCACTCTCGCAAAGTGCCTCGGGCGTTGGCGCACCGTACTTCGCAAGTATATGCTTTTCAAGCGAGCCGCCGTTGACGCCTATCCTTATCGGGATATTATTTTTCTTGCAGGCATCAACTACCGCTCTGACTCTGTCATCGTCACCTATATTTCCGGGATTTATTCGTATCTTATCTACTCCAAGCTCGGCACATCTGAGCGCAACACGATAATCGAAATGAATATCGGCAACGACGGGAATGCGTACACCGTTTTCCTTAAGATACGTGATAGTATCCGCAGCCTCAATATCCGGCACGGTGATCCTTACGATATCGCAGCCTGCATTTTCAAGAGCCTTTATTTGTGTAAGAGTGGCGAGTTTATCGTGCGTATCCGTATTAGTCATTGACTGTATAGCAATACGCGAGTCTCCGCCTATCTCTGTATTTGCGATCCTTATCTTTCTTGTTTTTCTTCTTATCTCGTTATACTTCATAAAATATCACTCAAAAAATCAAATTTAAAACATCCTTGACCGTCACGAATATCATAAATGCGAACAGTATCATAATTCCAATGAAATTGATATAGTATTCGACGTTTTTGTTTATCGGCTTTCCCCTAACTCCCTCTATGGCGAGGAACAAAAATCTTCCTCCGTCAAGTGCGGGAAAAGGTATAAGGTTAAACACACCGAGATTTATTGTGAGAACGCTTATGATATACAAAAAGCTGATAAAGCCCTGTCTTGATACGGTTTGCACCACTCCGACAACGCCGACAGGCCCCGACACCGCATCAATTCCAAAACGTCCCGTAACAAGTCCCTTTATAGAGTCAAGTACCATTTTGACTGTTGATACTGACCTGAAGAAAGCATGTTTCATTAAATTCGGAAAAGTAGCCTTTTCCGCGTATGGCAGAAAGTCGCATTCTCCAAACGTAGCACCCGTATCCTCAAAAGTACCAAACCTTACGTCCTCAAGAACTATCTTTTCTCCGTTTCGTCTTACCGTGATATCAACAGGCTCATATCCGCTGTTCATTATCTCGTACGCGAGCTCGTTCCACGTGTGAACTCTTGTGTTTCCTACCTTAAGCACCTCGTCGTCCACCATAAGCTTTTCGCTCGATATCGCGTTAGGCGCGAACTCTCGAACGACGGTAGAACCAAGATTTTTGGTTGCGAAAACTATCACCACCATAATGACAAAACCCAGCAACAGGTTCATAGTAGCTCCCGCAACGGTTATAAGCATTCTCTTTGGAACGCTCTTATTGCAAAAGCTACCCTCGTCATCGGGCGGAACGTCCTCGTCTATGCCGTCCTCATTCTGCATACTGACAAATCCGCCTATCGGGAACAAACGCAACGCATATTTAGTTTTATGCTTTTTCGACGTCCAAGAAAACAGTCTCGGACCCATACCGATAGCAAACTCATTAACGGTAACACCGCAGGCTCTCGCTGTCAGAAAATGTCCAAGCTCATGTATAAAGATCAGTACGCCGAACACCAAAAGTATTATTAAAAAATATCCGATAAAGCCCCACATTAAGCAAATCTTCTCCGTTCAATTATTTCACACGGATGTCAGTCACACACAAAGCAAGCCCGATATCCTCTCTCTTGCTTCTCTGTCACATTCGATTATTCCCTCGAGAGTGTGTACGTCTCTTGCGGTCTGCATTTTGTCGACCGTATCACACACACTTTCGATAATGTCAAAAAATCCTATCTTGTTCTCAAGAAAACGTGCTACCGCGATCTCATTTGCGGCATTGAGCACCGCAGGAAGAGCGCCGCCCTTATGCGCACAATCAAATGCATATTCAAGTAAGCGGAAGGTATCCGTATCGGGTCTTGCAAACGTAAGATTTGCAACGTCAAAAAGATCAAGCTCCTTTATTACGGCATCCATTCTGTCGGGATAAGTGATAGCATACTGCGCGCAAAGTCTCATATCGGGTACTGACATTTGAGCGATAACGCTGTTATCAATATATTCCACCATCGAATGTATTATACTCTCCCTATGAACGACGACCTGAATGTTTTGAGCGTCAACACCAAACAAATGCGCAGCCTCTATAACCTCAAATCCTTTGTTCATCATTGTAGCGGAATCAATAGTGATTTTGGCACCCATAGACCACGTAGGATGAGCAAGCGCCTGCTCAACGCGAATGTCCTTAAGGTCATCAGCTTTCTTTCCAAAGAAAGGACCGCCCGACGCCGTAAGAAGTATACGCTTTATCTCATTTTGCTTTCCTGATTTAAGGCACTGATATATAGCGCAATGCTCGCTGTCAACAGGAAGGATATCCACGCCGTTCCTCTTAGCTCTCGCCATAACTATCTCTCCGGCGACAACTAAGGACTCCTTATTGGCAAGCGCAAGTCTGCTACCCGTATCGATAACCGCAAGCGTTGGCATAAGACCCGCCTCTCCGATTATTGAATTGAGCACCACATCTCGTTTTTCACTCGCTATCATCTCGCATATTCCGTTTTCGCCCGAATACACCTTAACGTCGGTATCCGCAAGCCTTAGCTTAAGGTCTGCAGCGGACTTTTCATCCGCCATGGCAACACATAAAACACCGAATTTCCTTGCCTGCTCCTCTGCTCTTTTTACGTTCTTGTTCGCGCTTATCGCGCTCACGCGCATTCCGAATTTGTCAGCAACGTCGAGCGCCTGCTCACCGACCGACCCCGTTGAGCCGAGGACCGCGATATTTTTATCGTACATAGTTTACTCCAATCACAAAAGCTCGATACCAACAATGCTCGCAAACATACAAATAGCCGCCAAGCCAATCGAAACGATCAGAACCGAATCAAATCTGTCAAGCACTCCGCCGTGTCCGGGGAATATCTTTCCATAGTCCTTGATACCGTAGTGACGCTTGATGACTGACATGATAAGGTCTCCTATCTGGGATATTACCGAAACGATAACTCCACTTACAGCAAGGAAAATGAGATTTGCATCGGTGTAGAAGAATATATTGGTGATCACACCGAACAACACGAACGACAGTGCGCAGAACAATATGCCCCCAATACTTCCCTCTACGGTCTTCTTGGGGCTGACGTCCTCTATAAGCTTATGCTTGCCGAAGAACACGCCCGAAAAATAAGCAAATATATCTGTCATCCACGCGCCGATGAAAATAAGCAAATACGCGTACTTACCGTTATCATCAAAATCTCTCACGTATATTATCGAGTTCATGGCGATTATTATGTATGCCGTAAGTACGTAAGCCGCCATCGCATCCGAAAACTTAAAACTTCCGTGCGACCATATCACGCATACGAAAACGAACACCAGCATTGCGACCGCAACGACAAAGCCTACCGAAAATGCCACTGAAAACTCATCCGCATATCTCATCAAAAAAGGCATTCCCGCCGCTATTACGTAAGCAGGCACGGACAAATAATACTTCTTTTCCACACCAAGACACTTGAGCATCTCATATACGCCTATAATAGTTACAATCGCCACCGCAGCAGGCAGAACTGCCGTTCCCGAAAGTATAAGCACAGGAACGAGCACACATACCGCCACAAGAGACGTAATTATTCTTTTTAACATATCAACCACTTACCTCCTCAAACTCCGCCAAAACGACGGTTTCGCGTTGTGAAGTTTTCTACGATCATATCAACGTCGGTCGGAACAAGATCGGGCCATAGCTTATCCGTAAAATAAAACTCCGCATAAGCCGCCTGCCACAAAAGAAAATTTGAAATACGCAGATCCCCTCCCGTTCTTACTATCAGGTCAAGCGGAGGAGACGCTTCGGTATAAAGCGCGCCTGTGATATCATCCTCACAAATATTAGTTTTTCCTTCGTCGATAAGCTTATTTACTGCCATACATATCTCGCTCCTCCCTCCGTAGTTAAGCGCGAGATTTGCGATATAGCGGTTTTTCTTTGAGACGTCCTCAATGTGAAGCATCTTTTTTTGCACGGTTTCCGAAAATACGGATTTATCCCCGAGAAAAACGAAGCGGACGTCGTTCTTTTCCATCTCTCTTTCACATTCGTCAAGATATCTCTCGAGCAGCTCCATTATAGCGTCTACCTCTTTTTTGGGTCTTTTCCAATTTTCGGTCGAAAACACGTAATAGGTCGACGCGCATATTCCAAGCTCACAGCATCTGCGAAGTATTTTTCTGAACACCTCCGCTCCTTGTCTGTGACCAAACTCTCTCGGCATACCGCGTTTTTTTGCCCATCTGCCGTTTCCGTCCATAATAAAGGCTATATGCGCTATCGGACATTCTGTTCTCTCTTCAACTGCCATATGCTGCTCCTTAACTTAAACACTTAATATAGAAATCAGGACGGGCAAAAACCCGCCCTGTTTTTGTTGGAAACGAGATCTTACTCAGATCTTCATTATCTCGCTTTCCTTCTTTGCAGTTACAGCGTCAACTTCCTTTATGAACTTGTCTGTAAGGTCCTGGACCGACTTTTCCGAAGCCTTCTGCTCGTCCTCAGTCATCTCCCCGTCCTTCTTCATCTTCTTACAAAGATCGTTTGCGTCTCTTCTGATATTACGGATAGCTACCTTTGCTTCCTCACCGAACTTTTGTATCTGCTTTACAAGCTCACGACGGCGCTCCTCTGTGGGCTGAGGGAAAATAAGTCTAATTACCTTACCGTCGTTAGTGGGAGTAATTCCAACGTCAGAAGCAAGTATTGCCTTTTCCATCTCCTTGAGTGTAGATGCATCGTAAGGAGTAACGGTAAGCGTCTTTGCGTCCGCTACTCTTATATCAGCCATATCCTTGATAGGTGTGGGAGAGCCCCAATACTCAAAGGTTACTTTGTTAAGTATTGCAGAGTTTGCCTGTCCTGCGCGAATTGTAGAAAGGTTCTCCTGGTAGTTTGCAACAGCCTTAGCCATTTTGTTTTCAAATTCTGTTGTGTTGAGTTTCATAATAGTCCTCCGTGAATTTATTTAAACAATTATTTTTTACTCTTATCTGTGAAGCTCTGTTCCTATCTTCTCGCCCATAATGACGCGATAGATATTCATAGGATCCTTGAGCTCAAATGCATAGCACTTGATATCGTTATCCATACAGAACGTTGTTGCCGTAAGGTCAAGTGCCTTAAGCTCTTTTTCAAGAACGTCTTTATATGTGATCTCATCATAGCGAACAGCTGTAGGATCAAGCTTGGGGTCTGCCGAGTAAACGCCGTCTATGTTCTTTGCCATAAGCACCGCATCCGCCTGTATCTCTGCCGCGCGAAGCACCGCTGCCGTATCCGTCGAAAAATACGGAGCGCCAAGTCCACATCCGAAGATAACTATCTTGCCTGCTTCAAGCGCCGCAACGGCATTACGGGTAACGTACTTATCTGCAAAGGTCTCCATTTCAACGGCAGTCATGACCTTTGCGTCAAGTCCCGCCTGAATAAAGGTATCCTGAAGAGCAAGTGCATTAATAGTAGTTGCAAGCATTCCCATACTGTCCGCTCTTACTCTATCCATTTTTCCGCCCTGTCTGCCGCGCCAGATATTGCCCGCGCCAACAATGATGCCGATCTGAACACCCTCGTTTATACACTTTTTAAGAGCATCTGCCACCGACATTATAAAGTCAAAATTCAAAATTCCGTCTGCACCCTGTGCAAGCGCCTCACCCGAGAGCTTCAAAAGCACTCTCTTATACTTAGGCTGGTTCTGCATAAATTATACACCTTTCAAATAACTATAATAATTAATACATATATTCTACTACATTTTTCTAATTTTGTAAACGGTTATTGCGAGATTTTTACAAATCCATAATATTTTCGGTAATTCGCACAAACTTACACGGTAAGCATTATAACAAACAACAACGAAAGCATGGTCGGCACACCTATACAAACACCGTATATCACAAATTTTCCCACAGACATATGAACACCGTTCTGTTTGATAATGTTAGACCACATTATTCCCGCCAACGCTCCGACGGGAGTGAGGAATGCGCCGATATTCGAGCCCGCGATCGTAGCATATATTGCCTGCTTAGTGCCACCTGCTGCGAGTATCTTACTGAAAAGCACGCTCATCGGTATATTGTTCAAAAGATTTGACGATAGCATTGACGATATACCGTAAGAAAAGCACGGATCGCCCTTTCCGATAAGAGTTGCGAGAAGCGACGTAACTCCCGCTTTGTCAAGTGAGAGCACGATAATAAACATACCTACGACAAACGGTATTATCTCATAGGGCAGACCCTTGAGAGAGACGACAATAGGTGCAACGCTCTTTTTGCGCGTAACCAAAACCACCACAGAGCATACTATCGCAGAGACAGCAACTCCAAGAGAGATCAGCCACATTTCCATACCCGTGTACTGCGAAACTGACAGCAATATAATACATACAATGAGATGTATAAGAGCAACCGTCATAAGGGGTATATCGGTGATAACACACGGCTGTGTATCGGCGCTCATCTCTTGCTTAAGCTTTTTCGAGAAAACAGCAAGCATTATGCACAACGAGACAGCACCTGCACACACTGCCGGTAATGCCATATTGACAAGATATTCAGAGAAGGTTATACCAAAAGCACCCGAAATATATATGTTTGTCGGATTACCTATAAGCAACAGCATACTCCATGTGTTCGCAGCAACAAATTCCATAATCAAATACGGTACTGCATCTATTCTTGCGCTCTTGCAAAAATGACAGATAAACGGCGTGAAAGTCAGAATAACTATATCGTTAGAAGTAAAAACGGTCAGCACCGAAATGACCGCATACAACGACAAAAACAGCTTGTACTGGTTATGCCCCGCCCTTTTGAGCACAGCATTCGATATGTAAACAAAAAATCCCGTTTTGTCAAGTATAATAGAATATACTGTCATAGACAAAAACAAAACGAGTATTTTCACGGGATTTACCGATGTATTCTCGGTAAAGCAGGATACAACCTCGCCCAAACTCAGCGAGCTAAGAGCGATTATCATAATAGCCCCCAAGAGAGGTACGAACGGATATATTTTTATCTTCTTGCTGTTTCCAACGCTTGGAAAGAACAAAACGCTCAAAAGAAAGACGAGCACAGTTACGACGGATATCGTTAGTGAAACTACCATAAATTAAAGTCCTTTTTGTAAAATATCGACCCGAATATTATACTCCAAAAGTATTCGATTGTCAAGGAATAAAAAAATTCGATTTTTTTTAAATATTTACAAATAAATCACCAATTTCGGTGTCATATGTGATAGAATATATATGTATAACTATAAAAATTGGAGAGGTATATGAAAAAGAATACTCAGACCGTTCCCTTGATAAAATATATGATCCTTGCGACAAGCGTGCTGTTTCTCTTGCTTTCGCTTGTACTCGCACCGCTGTATGTTTATACCGCTTCCGACTTTACGGTAAGCGTAACAGCAATTCCCGAGTTGCTAGACTCGGTCATTGAGCTTACAGAGGTTTTCGCGTTTGCCCTTTGTTATTCATTCATAATATTCGCTGCAATAATATATTCGGCAAAAAAAGCCGCTGTACTTTCGGGAATATACATAGCAGCATGTTTTATAAGACGCGCCCTCGATCTTCTTATAACATTTCTTACCTACAATTACATTGACGGCCTTGACATTTCATCGGTCGTATTCGCTGTGATCATGGAGAGTGCTCAAGTGCTCGTCGTTCTTTTGCTTGCCACAAGAGCTGCTAAAGCATACCATATGCAGCGTGCGGAACTAAAAAAGGCCGCCCAACATCTGGGCAGCCAATTAAACGGTGATCCGCTTGGTTTTAACAAGATATTTTCTAAAGCAAATCCCATGCACAGCACTATGCTTATAGCAGGAATCATGCTTTCGGTAATTAAGATAATCTCCAGAATACGCTACGACATATTCTATGCATCGGTTTACGGTGCTCCGTCAAGCGGTGCAGAGATAATCACTATGATCGTTTATTATTTCTTTGACGTATTCGTATGCGTTGGATTCTACGTTATTTGCTGGCTGCTTCTCTCTAAGCTCTGCGAGAAAAACAAAAAGCTTACTGAGATATCAGAATAGCTCTGCAGGGCGCGCCGTCAAACCCACCAAGCTTTATGGGAAGCGCGCTCAAAAAATACTTTCCTTCGGGAACGTGCGAAAGCACCGCGCCCTCAAGTATAACCACCTCTGCACTTAGAAGCACGTTGTGAGTCGGTCTGTCGCCAATACCAAGACCCTCTGCGCCAACGAACACGACGCCCTTATCAACAAGGAGCCGTGCCACTTCAACGTCTATGGTCTTACAGTCTCGAATAAGTATCCGTTTGGCATCTGTGTCAATAAGTCTTTGCTTATCGTTTATAGATATGACCTCGCACTCACCGACGCAAGCATCAAGAGCAATCTCGTCTATTCCCTTTCCTCCCTTTATCCTATGTATGGGAGCGTCGATATGAGTTGCGTTATGAGCACTCATTTTAAAGATAGACACAGTTGAGGTATCGCCCTTATCAAACGATCTTGTTCTTTCGTATTCGGGAGCGAAGTCTCCCGGCCAAACCCCTCCGCTGAAAAGTTCTTGAGTTATATCATAAATCATTTTTACACCTCATGACAGGAGCTTTTGTAATATCTCCATTTTGCTTATCGAATACTCATAAGCGCCCTTGAAATCCCCCGTCTGCTTGCTGGCTATCTCCATGTCGCTGAAAACAAAATACATCATCGGCTCCGGCGCGATATCGTCACTGACAAGGATTTTATGCAGACACTCGTACGCCTTTTCATATTGCTCCTCTTTTATAGCCTTGATAGCTGCGATATGCATACCGTAAATGCTTTGGTCGGATGGGTACGCATATATCTCACCGTTACCGCTCAACGCAAGGAAAGCCTCTGCGTAGACACTGAAAGCGTCCGAGAACGCAGACCAAGCAGGAATGTCAGTTTCGTCGACACTGTTTGAAGAAAGAGTTGCGGACAAATTACGCATATACTTGAAATACGTTGCCGCTCTCGAAGAGATATGGCTCGTGTTATATATAGTTCCCGCACAAGCATCTATTGCTTTGTCAAAGTACTCGCAAGCAACTCTGAGGTTTCCTTTTGAAAACTCCTCTATCGCTATCTCAAGAGTACACTCAGCGAGAATAAGCTGAACTTCATCGTCTTCTCCGCTCTCACTGTTAACGCACATATCTCTACATATTCTGAAATTTCCCATAAGATATGCGGTCTTGATGTCGCGCATTTCGTTATGCTTCAGATATATCTGCTCGTCACCACCCTCGGCAAGAAGAAACCCGGGAGAAACGTTCAACTTTTTTGCAAGATATCTCAAGGTATCAAGCGAGGGCTGAGCTGCCCCGTTTTCTATACGGCTGAGCATATTTCTCGTGATCTCGCTTCCCGCGAGCTCTGACTGCGTCATAAGCTTTGACGTTCTCAGCATTCTTATCTTTTCACCAATATTCATCAAATACCTCTTGTAGCACAAAACTGTTACCTAATTATAACACACGCAAAAAAATTATTCAAGAGGATACTTATATTTTTTCAAGCACAGTATCTTACTTATTGCCAACGACCATTCGGGTAGCGACGCTCTCGATAAAACGAGACAGCGGAAACAAGAATACTACCGATATAAGATTAAAGGCGGTATGGGCGATCGCAATCCCCCACATATCAATACTTCCGTGTATAACGTTGGCAGGCAAAAATCTTGTAAATATATAAAAAACAGTAAGACATCCTACCGATCCAAAAACGTTAAAAAGCAAATGCACGAATGCGGCTCTTTTTGCGTTTTTACCGCTCCCCACCGATGATATGAGTGCGGTCACGCAAGTACCGATGTTTTGTCCCATAATGATGGGCACCGCATTTCCAAGTGTTATCGCACCGGTAGAAGTGAAGGATTGAAGTATACCGATAGACGCCGATGAGCTTTGGACCACCGCGGTCATAACAAGACCCGCGACAACTCCAAGTATTGGATTTTCGAAAGCAAGCAGTATAGATCTGAAGCTCTCGTTTTCCGAAAGCCCCGATACGGCTGCCGACATGGTTTCCATACCTATCATAAGAACGGAAAATCCAAGCATTACCAGACCTATGCTCTTTCGTTTGTCGTTTTTTGTGTTCATATAAAATATAAGACCGATAAACGCTATTATGGGTGTGAACGACGACGGCTTCAGCCATTGCATTATCGAGCTTACACCACCGCCCCCTTCAATACCTGCCAGTGCCGTTAGCCATGACGTAACGGTCGTACCCACGTTTGCGCCCATTATAACGCTTACCGCTTGTTTTAGTACCATAGTACCCGCGTCGACAAAACCGACGATCATCACAGTAGTTGCGGAAGACGACTGTATCAAAGCGGTCACTCCAAACCCCAGAAAAAAACCTGATATAGGCTTGTCCGTCAGTTTTCCGAGCACGTCTTTTAGACGGTCTCCCGTGCTCATTCTGAGAGTATCGCTCATCAAGCTCATTCCAAACAGAAAAAGAGACAGTCCAAATATCAGCGTTAATACATCAAAAATACTCATTGTTATTACCCACAAAAAACTTTTTAAGGAGCTTATATGAAGATCAAAGGACTTCAAAAAACCACACTTCTTGATTACCCCGGCAAGGTAGCTTGCACTGTGTTTACTTTTGGATGCAATTTTCGTTGCCCGTTTTGTCACAACGCTTCTCTTGTCATAAATGAAAGCGACGGTGACTTATCGGAACAACAATTCTTCTCTTTTTTAGAAAAAAGAAAAGGCATTCTCGACGGAGTATGTATCACAGGTGGCGAACCCTTGCTTCATAAGGATATAGTTCCCTTTATCGAGAAAATTCATTCAATGGGATTTCTCGTAAAGCTTGATACAAACGGTGCCTTTCCCGAAAGACTCAAAGAGATCATTTCGCTCGGTATAATCGATTACGTTGCTATGGATATAAAAAACGTACCCGATAAGTACGCGCAAGCCATCGGTCTTTTGCAAATGCCCGAAGGAATACTTGAAAGTATCGCACTTCTCAAGCAAAGCAATATCGAATATGAATTTCGTACGACTGTCGTCGAACAGCTCCACACAAAGGAAGATATCCTCGGGATCGCACAGCTTATCGAAGGGGCTAAGCAGTATTATCTGCAGCGCTTCAAGGATAGCGGCGAGCTTATAGAGGAAGGATATTCCGCTCACTCCGAACAGACTATGAGAGAAATGCTGGAGCTTGTCAAGCCTTACGTTTGCGTTGCAGGTCTGAGAGGAATGGAGGAGTAACTTTTAATGATAGAAAAGACAAGAAAAATATTTGAAAAGCCATCAAGGATATTTAATAAAATTTTCCTGAATCCTTTCTTTTATCTGCTTTTATTCTCTCTTGCCTGCCTTATCACTCTATTCAGCAAGGAAGTTATAGGCGCTGTCGGATTTGTTATACTAATCTGCCTCGCACTCGTTCTTTGCGAGGATATTCTTGCCACCACACTTCCCTTTATGCTTCTTTGCGTTTTTATAACTAAATGCTACAATTCGTTTGACACGTTTATAAAGTTCTGGTGGATAGCTATTCCGGCAGTTCTCTCTATATTGTTTCATTTTGTTATATACAGTAAAAAGATACAGCTCGGCTCAACCTTCTATGCTCTTATTGCCGTCTCCGCAGCACTTATGCTTGGCGGTATAGGAACGATATCGGCAGCTGACTATTTTCGTCCTGTATCGCTTTTTTACGTTGTATTCTTAGGTGTCGGAATGGTGGTCGCGTATATTTTGCTCAAATCTCAGATGTGCGTCGAAAGAGATTACGACGTGCGCGCAAGGCTTCTTGCGATACTTTATATTGCGGGATTGTTGGCGTGTGTTATGGCATTTAAAGGCATATACGACAGCAGAGGATTTATTCTTACTTATAAAAAGCTTTCCGCAAGCATTCAGCTTCAGGCAAAGAATAATCTATCTACGTTTTTGATGTTTGCTATTCCGTGCCCTTTCTTCTTTGCTTCAAAAAATCGCTTTCATATCGTGTCCCCCATTATCATGTTTGCCGCAATACTTCTATCGCAATCCAGAGGCGGTATTATATTCGGTTCATTAGAACTTCTTTTGTGCTATATCTTGTTTGCTATCATTGACAAACGAAACAGATACATTTATATAATTATAGCTACCCTTGCTGTTTTTTTCGCCTTCTACTTTTCGAAAGATATATTACGTATCGTGTTAAGGAAGAAAACGTTCTCATCACTCATTAGCAAAGACGAGGATCGCTATATGCTACTTACTCGCGCATGGGAAGGCTACAAACAAAACTCAATGTTCGGTCACGGACTAGGATATACCGGCAATACAGACTTATACAGTCCAAAGGCGGGCGCTCTTACGTGGTATCATATGATAATTCCTCAAATAGTCGGAAGTCTTGGCAGTATAGGAATACTTGCTTACGGATATCAACTCTTCGTAAGAGCGCGTACTATTATCAAAGGTATGTTCACCAAGGACAATATCTTGATCTGTGCACTTGGAATGAGTTACGTCGGTGTGCTCCTTATGTCACAAGTAAATCCAGGACTGTTTTGCCCACTACCGTACTCGCTTATAACCGTAATTATATTCGCTTTGATCGACGGAAACACACTCAAAAGCAACGAATAAACCTATACGCCGCAAGGATTTCAGTCGCTTGCGGCGTTATTTTTTTGCTCAAGTTCTACCCTTCTGCGCAACACTAAATATTGTGTTGAGTTGTCAACATTTATACAAGATATTGTGATAAGTTCCAATATCGACCCCTATATATTGTGATATCTCACAATTGACTTTTTGTCGAAATTCATTTATAATTATATATGCTTAAATAAATTTATAACGAAAAAGGAGAATAGACCATGTATCAGGTATTAAAAAGAGACGGCAAGGTCGCCGATTTCAGCCTTGAGAAGATCAGCGAAGCTATAAAGCTCGCTTTTGAAGCTCAGGAAAAGCAGTATCATCCCAACGTAATCGATTTTCTCGCACTTAAGGTCACAGCTGACTTTGAGCCTAAAATAAAGGAAGGCTTGATAGCTGTCGAAGATATCCAGGACAGCGTTGAGTCCACACTTGTTCAGGCAGGTTATGCAGACGTTGCAAAGGCATACATTCTCTACCGTAAGCAGAGAGAAAAGATGCGTAATATGAAGTCCACTATTCTTGACTACAAGGATATCGTTGACAGCTACGTTAAGAATACCGACTGGAGAGTTAAGGAAAACTCCACAGTTACGTACTCCGTAGGTGGACTTATCCTCAGCAACTCGGGTGCTATCACAGCTAACTACTGGCTCTCCGAGATCTACGACGACGAGATAGCAAACGCTCACAGAAACGCAGATATTCACATTCACGACCTCTCTATGCTTACAGGTTACTGTGCAGGTTGGTCGCTTAAGCAGCTCATTCAGGAGGGTCTCGGCGGTGTTACGGGTAAGATCACTTCCGCTCCCGCAAGTCACCTCGCAACGCTCTGCAACCAGATGGTAAACTTCCTCGGTATCATGCAGAACGAGTGGGCAGGCGCTCAGGCATTCTCTTCTTTCGACACATACCTCGCTCCGTTTGTTAAGGCAGACAACCTCACATATGATCAGGTAAAGAAGTGCATCGAGTCCTTCATCTTCGGTGTTAATACACCTTCACGTTGGGGTACTCAGGCTCCCTTCTCCAACATCACACTTGACTGGACAGTTCCCGCTGACCTTGCAGAGCTTCCCGCTATCGTAGGCGGTAAGGAGATGCCCTTCAAGTATAAGGATTGTAAGAAGGAAATGGATATGGTCAACAAGGCGTTCATCGAGACGATGATCGAGGGTGACGCTAATGGCCGTGGCTTCCAGTATCCTATCCCCACATATTCCATCACAAGCAATTTTGACTGGTCCGAGACCGAGAACAACAAGCTTCTCTTCGAGATGACATCCAAGTACGGTACTCCCTACTTCTCCAACTACATCAACTCCGATATGGAGCCCAGCGACGTAAGAAGTATGTGCTGCCGTCTGCGTCTTGACCTTCGTGAGCTCAGAAAGAAGTCCGGTGGATTCTTCGGAAGCGGCGAGAGCACAGGTTCTGTAGGTGTTGTTACTATCAACATCCCCAGAATCGCATATCTTGCTGAAAACGAGGCAGACTTCTACGAGAGACTTGACCACAAGATGGATATCGCAGCTCGTTCGCTTAAGATAAAGAGAACTGTTATCACAAAGCTTCTTGACGAGGGTCTTTATCCTTACACCAAGAGATACCTTGGAACGTTCAACAACCACTTCTCCACCATCGGACTTGTTGGTATGAACGAAGCATGTCTCAATGCTAACTGGATCAAGAAGGACCTCACAACCGTTGAGGCTCAGGAATTCACGAAGAACGTTCTCAATCATATGAGAGAGAGACTTTCTGACTATCAGGAAAAGTACGGTGACCTCTACAACCTTGAGGCAACTCCCGCTGAGTCCACATCCTACCGTCTTGCTAAGCACGACGTTAAGAGATTCCCCGAGATCATCACTGCTTCCGAAAAAGGAAATACTCCTTACTACACCAACTCCTCTCACCTTCCCGTTGGATATACCGACGATATATTCGAGGCGCTTGACATTCAGGACGAGCTCCAGACACTCTACACCTCGGGTACAGTATTCCACGCATTCCTCGGTGAGAAGCTTCCCACATGGGATTCCGCAGCAAGCCTTGTTCGCAAGATTGCTGAGAACTACAAGCTTCCTTACTATACTCTCTCTCCCACGTACTCCGTATGTAAGGCACACGGATATATCGCAGGCGAGAAGTTCACTTGCCCCTTCTGCGGTGAAAAGACTGAGGTCTACAGCCGTATAACAGGTTACTACCGTCCCGTTCAGAACTGGAACGACGGTAAGGCTGAAGAGTACAAGAACAGAAAGCTTTACGATATTGCTTCCTCCGTTGAGAAGTTCGACAAGCAAAAGGTCGATGCCAAAATAGCAGAGGAAGCAGTATATGAAGACGGTGCTGCTGACAGACTTATACTTTTCAAGACAGCAACTTGTCCCAACTGTAAAATGGCTGAGAGATTCCTTGGCGAAGCAGGCGTAGTTTACGAGACTGTTTACGCTGACAAGCAGCCCGATCTCGCAAAGGAGTATGGCATCATGCAGGCTCCCACGCTGGTAGTTTTCAAGGACGGTAAGGCTGAAAAGATAATGGGCGTATCCAATATCCGTAAGTATATCGACACTATCAACGCGTAAATTATAATAAAAGCGGGGTGTTGCTCCAACGCAACACCCCAATTTTCAAGAGGTGATATTATGTATGACGTAATAATCGTAGGTGCGGGTCCCGCAGGACTTACTGCCGCACTTTATGCTCTTAGAGCCGACAAAAAGGTCCTTGTCTTAGAAAAAGAGACCTTTGGCGGTCAAATAACCTACTCTCCCAAGGTGGAGAATTATCCCGGATTTATGCAGATGAGCGGTAACGAGTTTGCCGAGAAGCTGCTTGATCAGGTCACCGAGCACGGTGCGGACATCGAAATGTGCGAGGTCACGGGTGTTATCGACAATGGCGCGACAAAAACTGTCATAACCGACACAGACCGCTTTGAGGGAAAAACGGTAATTCTCTCAACAGGCTGTAAGCACAGACATCTTGGTGTTGAGGGTGAAGACGAGCTTATCGGTGAGGGCATCTCGTTCTGCGCCGTATGTGACGGAGCTTTCTATGCAGGTCGCAAGGTAGGTGTTGTGGGTGGCGGAAATTCCGCGCTCGTTGAGGCTATGATGCTATCCGAAAATTGCGCTGAGGTAACAATAATTCAAAATCTTGCTATACTCACAGGTGAGCCAAAGATGATACGCGCACTTGAGAGCAAGCCTAACGTAAAGATGATATTCAACACTGTTGTTACGGGCTTTGAAAAGACTGACGTGCTTACGGGGGTAAAGCTTCATAATACGGAAACAGGAGAAGACACTTCTCTGCCCGTTGACGGATTGTTCGTTGCCATCGGTCACGTTCCCGAAAACGATGCGTTTGACAACGTAGCAGAACTCAACAACTACGGATATATAGTTGCCGACGAGGCATGCACAACAAAAACTCCCGGTGTATTCGTTGCAGGAGACTGCCGTACAAAGAACGTAAGACAGATAACGACCGCTACCGCTGACGGCGCAGTTGCCGCTCTTGCAGCGTGTAGATATATTGATTCACTTTAAAAGTAGAATGAACACAGCAAAGAGCTCGTTGTGTTCAAAAAAAGAAGGACAGCCAAGCTGTCCTTCTTTTTTATTCATCAAACAAGGGGGTCGAGAAATATCTCTCAGCAGTGTCGGGCAGAACGGTCACGACCGTCTTTCCCTTACCGAGCTTTTTAGCAAGTCTTATTGCCGCCGCTACGTTTGTGCCGCTTGATATACCGCACATGATTCCCTCTTTAGAGGCAAGCTCCTTTGAGGTACGAAGTGCTTCCTCGTCCTTTACTATGCAGATATCGTCATAAATATTTACGTTAAGTATCTTAGGGATAAGTCCGTCTCCTATTCCCATTTGGATATGTGTGCCGATAGAGCCTCCCGAAAGTATTGCCGCATGCTCGGGCTCGACTGCCCAGATCTCCATATCGGGGTTTGCCGCCTTAAGCACCTCTCCGATACCCGTGATAGTTCCGCCCGTTCCTATACCCGAACAAAAGCCGTGGATAGGTCCGTCAACCTGCTCAAGTATCTCAACAGCGGTCTGCTCTCTTTGTATCTGAGGATTTGCGGGGTTTTCAAACTGCTGAGGAACAAACACGTTCTTATCCTCTCTCTGCATTCTGAGAGCGGTCAGCATACATTCCTCTATACACTCGCCTATATTGCCGTCGTCGTGAACGAGAATAACGTCAGCACCGTAATGCTTAACCAGCTTTCTTCTCTCCTCACTAACGCTATCGGGCATTATAATGACTGTTTTATAACCTCTTACAGCCCCTACAAGCGCAAGGCCTATTCCCTGGTTTCCACTTGTAGGCTCTACTATTATCGTATCTTTATTGATAAGACCTTTGCTCTCCGCATCAAGTATCATATTGTACGCGGTTCTCGTCTTAATAGAGCCGCCGATATTAAGGCCCTCAAATTTTACAAGCACCTCGGAGCTATCCTCATCGCACATACGCGAAAGCCTTATTATAGGCGTTTTACCCATAGCGTCAAGTATGGAATTACAAATCATATTATCTACCTCTGTTAAACAGTTTATGTCTATACCCGTATATTATATCACTATTTCTCCGTAATTTCAACATAATATTGCGCAAAAATAAATTTTTGTCTTTTTTAGTCCTTTTTTCTTGTATGCGAAGCGCATATCTGCTCATTTATCCTTGTAAAGCTTTTGCGCACGCTTGAACGGTAATAAGGCTGCGGCACTAACGGACGTCTGTCGAAGTCGTATATCAAAGCACCCTTTATCCCCATAAATATCGGAGAGTTGGTTGATATTATAAACTGAGCTCCCGTATGCTTTGACGTGTCATAAATAAGGTCTGCCACCGAGGCACATTCCTCTACCGACATTCCACATTCGGGCATCTCAATGACGTATATCGCCTCACCGTTTATCCTATCATCATAAAGCTCCTCCATACTTATCATATTCTTGTAATCACGGCTTTTGCGTATTTTGTTCATTTCTTGCGTTATTTGGTCCTTGCCAACAAACACACACTCCGCTCTTCTTTGCGAGCGGTGACGTGTAATACAAAATCTTTTATATTCCGACACGTAACGCGCGTCATCGTTTTCCAAGCAGTCCGACGCACCCAGCAGCGAAGCAACAACTCTGAGCAAATAGTCGATAGGCGTTATACTGCTTCCGCAAAACAGCGTTATTCTGCCCAAACTCAATTTCTCAATACCAAGACGCGGAAAGATACCAAACGGACGAGCACTGACGTATCCAAGTGGCATATCCGTGGTATGCTCTCCCGAGTTGAAATAATCTATCTCCTCGTCTCTCGTCGCAAGCAATATTTCATCAACAAACATATAATTACTCAACACGGGCAAGACTGATTATCTTGCCCGTGTTCCTTTTATATTATTTTACCGAAAAACGGTATTCTGTTGTATAATCGTACTTTTCTCCCGGTCTGAGGACACAGTTCGTAAAGTTTTCATGATTTATACTGTCAGGCATATGCTGGGTTTCAAGGCACAAAAACGTCTGCGGGCACTGACGGTATCCACCCTTAAAGGGATACTTTTCGTTCGTAAGGAAGTTACCCGTATAGAACTGAACACAGGGCTGATTTGTATAAACGGTCATAACTCTGCCGCTTACACTGTCATAAAGCTCCGCTCTCTTAACAGGCTCTACAGTCTCGCCGCCTGTGAAATTAAAGCAGTGGTCATATCCGCCCGCAAAGTTTATCTCATCACAGTCGGTATTGATATCATTTCCGATAGCCTTGGGGGTACGAAAATCAAACGCTGTTCCCTCAACGCTCTTGAGCTCACCCGTGGGAATAAGACGCTCGTCGGTAGGAAGAAACGTATCCGCATCGAGCATAAGCACATGATCGTGTACGCTTCCCGACGCATATCCACGTATGTTGAAATAACAGTGGTTTGTAAGATTTATGGGCGTCGCCTTATCGGTAGTAGCCTCATATCTCAGAACAAGTCCGTTATCATTTGTGAGACGGTAAGTAACCTTAACATCAAGGTTGCCGGGATAGCTTTCATCTCCGTCGGGAGAGGTCGTGCGAAGCACGAGCATAGGCTCGTCACCGTCTATCGGCTCTGCATCCCATATCTTTGAATCAAATCCGTATTCTCCACCGTGAAGATGATTGTCGTTATTATTGATAAACAGGCTATACTCCACGCCGTCAAGCGTAAACTTACCCTTATTTATTCTATTACCAAAACGTCCGATAAGTGCGCCCTGATATCCGTCACCGCCAACGTAAGACTCAATGCAGTCATATCCGCCGACAACGTCTGAAAAGCAACCATTTCTATCGGGAACTACGATCTGCGCTATCGCGCCACCGTAAGTCAGAAGCTTTACGGACATCCCGTTTTTATTCTTAAGCGTATATGCGTACACCTCTCTGCCGTCAGAAAGTGTACCGAAAAGTTTTTTCTCTATATTCATTTTCAATCTCCGTATCCGTTAGGGTTCTTGAGCTGCCAATTATAGGAGTCTCTGCACATATCCTCGATGTTATTCTCCGCTCTCCAGCCAAGCACGTTATATGCCTTTTCGGGGTTAGCGTAGCACTCGTCTATGTCACCGGGACGGCGGTCTACTATCTTGTAGTTTATCTTGATTCCCGTTGCCTTTTCATATGCGTGAACGATATCAAGGACTGAATATCCGATTCCCGTGCCAACGTTGAAGTATTCGATACCCGTCACGGTCTCTGCGCGCTCAATAGCCTTAAGGTGCGCCTTTGCCAGGTCAACGACGTGAATATAATCACGTACTCCCGTTCCGTCGGGTGTATTATAGTCGTTACCAAACACAGAGAGACACTCACGCTTGCCCGATGCAACCTGTGTGATATACGGCAAAAGGTTATTGGGAATACCCTGCGGGTCCTCACCTATAAGTCCGCTCTTATGAGCACCGATGGGATTAAAATAACGAAGAACGGAAACGCTCCACTCGTTGTCAGCCGCATGCAAGTCCTTGAGGATCCTCTCTATCATAAGCTTCGTTTCACCGTAAGGATTGGTGGTGGAAAGAGGAAAATCCTCTGTTATCGGTACGCTTGCAGGCTTACCATAAACAGTTGCGGAAGAGCTGAACACTATTCTCTTTGCACCGTGCTTCTGCATTATCTCGCAAAGATTGAGTGTTCCCGTGATATTGTTGTGATAGTAAAGAAGCGGCTTTGCACAAGACTCTCCAACTGCCTTAAGTCCCGCAAAATGAATGCAACTGTCGATATCGTTTTCGCAAAAGACCTTATCAAGAGCATCGTAGTCAAGAAGATCTACCTCGTAAAACTTAAAATTCTTACCCGTTATCTTCTTCACTCTTTCAAGAGATTCAGGCTTACTGTTAAGAAAATTATCAACAACAACAAGCTCTCTTCCTGCCTCGAGCAGCTCCACCATGGTATGCGAGCCTATATAACCTGCTCCACCAGTAATAAGAATAGCCATATTTATTACCTCTCTTTATCAAACGTTTTCGTTAAGCTTATCAGGATACGTTCCATTTTCAACAAGCTTTGCAAGGCTGTTTACAACGCCTTCTCTATCCTCTTGATATGTAACACCGTACCATCTATCTTCACAAGCATATGCCTTGACCGTACAGATACCGTCTGCCATAAACTCACCAACAGACATAGGCAAATAGCACTCTCTCTTTATATTGCCGTCGTCATTTGCAAGAAAATCCAAAAAGCTCTTTTCAAGCTTATCAAAGACATCGGGTGTAAAGCCCCAGCAGTTCATAGAAACAATAGTATCAAGCGGAATCTCAACGTTTCCGTCGTCGGTCTCACAAACCGCAACTTCTCCCGCGCGGCTGATCTTTGTCATTTCGTTTATGCTCTTAAGGTATCCGTTCTCAACAGTACATACGCCTCTTGCGACAGAACCGTTTTCTGTAAGAGTGTTCTTAAGTATATAACCTATCATACAATACTCTGCATTCTTTGCAGACTTAAGGTGCTTCGAGAGCATTTCAAATGCGCCTCTGCCGTAAAAGTCATCTGCGTTTATGACCGCAAAAGGCTCGTTGATAAGAGACCTTGCGGAAAGTACTGCCTGCGTAGTACCCCAAGGCTTAACTCTACCCTCGGGAACGCTGAAGCCGCAAGGTATATTCTCAAGCTTCTGGAAAGCATATTCAACCTTTACCTTTTTCTCAAATCTCTTTCCAATGGTCTCTCTGAATATCTCCAGATTCTCTTCCTTAATTACGAATACTATTTTATCGAAACCGTTTATAACTGCGTCATATACCGAAAAGTCTATAATAAACTCTCCGTTTTTGGTTATCGGATCAAGCTGTTTAAGTCCGCCATAACGTGATCCCATTCCCGCTGCAAGTATTAAAAGTGTCATAAATAATCCTCCTAATATCTAATATTCCTTGAATATTAATTGTACCATTTTACATACATTAATAGAATAGTTTTTTAATTATATTTACATTTTGTTTACAAATTATGCGGTATAGATATTGACAAACAGAAAAATTGATGTTATAATAAAATTGTCTCATATGAGACATTTTATCCAGAGGTGCAATATGAAAAGAGACGTACTTTATTCTTGTACACAAAAAAACAGAATACTTGCCTGCGCCGATACAAAAAATATTGACAGATATCTTACTGATGACAAACTGTTCGTAAAAGAATATCGCTCAGGAGAGGTGATCTATTCAAGGGACAGCAAAAAAAAGCTTGTCGGTATCATCGTTTCGGGAAAAGCAGAATGCGAACCGTACGGAGCAAAGGATAACGCCCTGCTAAAGCTTATGTGCGAAAGCGATATGTTCGGTGTTGCAAATCTTTATTGCGATAACGAGCCCTTCCCAAGCATCATCATTGCGAAGACAGCGGTAAAAGTTCTTTTTATAGACGGCAAAGCTTTTTGCGATTTGATCGAAAACGACCCTGTCGTGCTCAAAGCTTACCTTTTGTTAATGAGCAACAAGATAGTTTATCTAAATAAAAAGATATCCACGCTTACAGCGGGCACGGTTGAAAACAAGCTCGCCGCTTATATTGCAAAGAACTGCACCGAGGATATGACACTTCCGTCGGTATCGATGTCATCGCTCGCCGAACTTTTAGGTGTCGGTCGTGCTTCTCTTTACAGAGCTATCGAGACGCTTGAAAACGAGGGCCTAATAAAGAAAGACGGAAAAAACATTTTAGTTTTAGATAAAAATGCTCTTTTCAGTTACAAATAAAACTAACTCAAAAAGAGGTTTTTATATATTTAATCTACCCCCAAGAAAGGAAACATCACCATGAAAAAAACACTAACAAAAATTTTATCGCTTATGCTCGCGCTCCTTATGCTCGTATTATTTACGGCTTGCGCGGCTGACAACACTAATACACCTGCTGCGCCTAACAGCAATACTCCGTCGGGTACTGACGGCACTACCGCCGCAAAGGCAACCGTTGCCATTGACATGACAAAAGAATGGGAAACGCTCAACGGCGCAAATACTCTTGTTCAGGGTTGCCTTGTCGTAAATACCGCTTGGGCTGCCGAACATCCCAATGAGCTTGCAAAGTTTCTCGCTGATTACAGCGCATCCGTAGAGTTTATCAAGACAGGAAGCGACGACGCCATCAACACTATCGTAAATGCTGGAATACTTCCCAAGGCAGCGATAGCAAAGAAGGCTCTTCCCAATTGCAACATCTGCTATATAGCAGGCAACGATATGAAGCCCGTTATGAACACTTTCTCCGAGAAGATATTTGCTTATAACAAGACATCTATCGGAGGTAAGCTTCCCACCGACAGCTTCTATTACACCGCAAGCGGTGACGCATCTGCCGCTAACAAGGATACCGAAATAAAGATATACGCCCTGAACGGAACAACTGCTCTCGGAATGGCAAAGGTCATTGAAGACAGCAAGGTTGGTAACGCAGGTATGAATTATAACATTGAGCTTCACGCATCTGCCGAGGGTATAACGGGTGCTATCGTTAAGGGGGAATGCGCTATTGCAGCTCTTCCCACAAACGTTGCAGTCAAGCTGTTCAACGCATCTAACGGCAAGCTTCAGCTACTCGCACTCAACACGCTTGGTGTGCTCTATCTCCTTCAGAACGAAGATCAGGGCATAAAGACTTTGGCTGACCTTAAGGGTAAGACCATTTATCTTCCCGGTGCAGGCTCTAATCCCGAATATATCACAGCTGCTCTTCTCACAGCAGCAGGACTTGAAGTTGGAAAGGATGTCATTCTCGACACCACGACCTATAACAGCCCCGATGCTCTTGCAACGGCATTCGCAGCCGGACTTGCTCCTCTTGCCGTACTTCCCGAGCCTAAGGTAACCGTCGCTCTCAACACTGCAAACGCAGGCTGAAATTATTAATATTACGAAAGGAAACGGATATGAAAGCTAAAAAAATACTGTTTAATGCTTTAAAGATCATCGGCGTCATCGCATTTTGGGTCGCCGTTTGGTGTCTTGTTTCCTTTCGTGTAAACAGCGAGCTGCTCTTCCCCTCACCGACGTCGGTCATTAAAGCTCTTGGAGAGCTGGCAGTTACAGCCGAATTTTGGCAAACAGCCTGTACATCTCTATTGAGGATCGTCGCAGGTATAATCATATCGCTTATAATAGGTACGCTTCTCGCTGTAATAACGGAGCATTCGAAAATACTTAACGCTTTGCTCTCCCCTGTACTCGCGGTCGTAAAATCCACTCCCGTTGCTTCCTTTATCATACTTGCTCTTTTATGGATAAATAGAAATTCTCTTCCTTTGTTCATCACCGCGCTTATTGTCATTCCGATAGTTTGGTCCAACGTCTCGGAAGGAATAAGATCGGTCGACAAGAGCCTTATTGAGGTAAGCAGGGTCTACAATTTCACACCCGCTAAAAAGCTTTTTAAGCTTTACGTTCCGTCTGTCGCGCCGTTCTTTATGGCGGCATGCCGTTCATCTCTCGGCATGGCGTGGAAAGCAGGCATATCCGCGGAGGTACTGTCAACGCCAAAAAACGCGATCGGCACAGAGCTGTACTTCTCAAAGACCTATCTCGAGACCCCTGCGCTTTTCGCGTGGACACTTGTTGTTATAGTTCTCAGCATTATCATCGAAAAGCTTTTCGTTTGGGGACTTGAAGCACTTGCGCGCAAGCTGAGGGTCGTAAAGAAAGGAGCAAACAATGCTGATACTTAAAAACGTAACCGTAAAATTCGATAAGCAAACGGTACTCGATAACTTTTGCTTCTCTTTTGACGATAAAAAGGTTCACGCATTAACGGGTACATCTGGCATTGGAAAGACCACACTGATAAATGCCATAGCGGGACTTGTTCGTTACCAAGGAACTATAACTCACAGCTATAAAAAGGTAGGCTACATTTTCCAAGAGCCACGTTTGTTCCCTTGGATGACCGCACTTGAAAACGTGGAATGCGTTTGTGACGACAAGCAAAAGGCACGTGAATATCTGAATCTTTTGCTTCCCGATAGCGCAGACAAATACCCCAACGAATTATCGGGCGGAATGAAGCAACGCGTATCTATCGCTCGAGCACTTGCATACGAGCCCGACCTTCTTTTGCTTGACGAACCCTTCAAGGGGCTCGACGAGGACACAAAGAAAAGTGTTATATCGGTAGTTTCCGAGTATCTCACCGATAAGACCGCAATACTTATTACGCACGACAAGGATGAGCTTGTAATGTGTGATAAAATCTATCGTCTGGAAAACTCGCTTGTCTCTTCCCTTTCAGAGGTAAAAAGTGACAGTGATGTAGCTGAATAAACAACCCCACAAAATGTCAATACTCCCGATAAGAGGCACACTCGTGCTACACTTTCGGGAGTATTTTATGTATTATAACAAAGTTGAAATATGCGGTGTCAACACCTCCGAGCTCAAGGTGTTGACGGACGAAGAAAAGAAAGAGCTTCTTTTACGCACAAAGCAAGGAGACGAGCAAGCAAGATGTGAGCTTATCGGTGGAAATCTAAGGCTTGTACTCAGTGTTGTTCAGCGTTTTACAGGCAGGCGGGAAAATCTTGACGATCTCTTTCAGGTCGGGTGTATCGGTCTTGTCAAGGCGGTAGACAATTTTAATATAGAACTCGAAGTAAAGTTCTCGACTTATGCTGTCCCTATGATAATTGGCGAGATAAGACGATATCTGCGCGACAATAATTCTATACGCATTAGCCGCTCTCTTAGAGATCTCGCATACCGTGCTCTGCAAGCAAAAGAAGAGCTCATACGAGAAAAGGAATGCGAGCCAACCGTCAACGATATAGCCGCTCGCTTAGGTGAAGCCAAAGAAAACGTCGTCAGAGCCATGGAAGCGATCATCGAGCCGATATCACTTTACGAGCCTGTATACAACGATTCAGGCGGAGATTCGATATATGTCATGGATCAGATAAGCGACACCTCGTCCAACGACGAGGTATGGCTTGAAAATATTGCATTAAAGGAAGCTATACGGTCTCTCGACGAGCGCCAGAGAACTATAATCACCATGCGTTATTACAACAACAAAACTCAAATGGAGATTGCCAAGGAGATAGGGATCTCACAAGCACAGGTGTCACGTCTTGAAAAGGGCGCGCTTGAGAACATGAGAAAAAGAATGTAAAATGATAGGCAGAAGCAAAACGCTTCTGCCTATCATTTTAGTTGTCCATTTTTTTGATGTAAGATATCGGAGACACGACCGATGCCGTGATCGCCGTTATTATAATTTCGGGGATCATATAAAGTCCGTTATAGAATATTGAATAAAGCAGTGCAAGTCCCTTACCGCTGAAAGTACCGAGTATCTTCTCGCCTATTGCGTAAAAGCCCTCCTGCGAGAAAAACCATTCAGCCCATGCGCCGTAAAAGATATATCCCGATATAATGTGACAAACGTATCTGAGCGACAGTGCTACCACAACTCCGAGAACGATAGCCAGCACCTTGTTTTTGATGCAGTTGCGGAATATACCGCCGATACCTAGCACAGTATACGCAATAAGATAATCGATTATAATTATCGCAAATGCCGCGCCAAGTCCCATATAATCGTCCGAGGACGGGGTAAACAGTGCGAGCACAGTCTTACCCATTATAAGTGACATAAGCACCTGTATCACGGAATAAGTAAAGGACGTAAAGAAGCCCCATTTAAGTCCGTACATATAGGATATCACAACAATAGGCAACATACTTGCCACCGTAAATCCTCCGCCGAAAGGCAGATTGAGGAATGGAATAAATTCGCACACTATGGCGAGCACGGTGGCGAATGCGAGCATGACGGCGGAAACCGTCAACCTTTGAGTTTTGAACGTAGTTTTCATACTACACCCCCTTAAAAATAATACGAAAACCGCACGGAAATCTCCGTGCGGTTGAATAAAATTCCGTATCTTTTCTAAAAGGTCGGAAACCAATCTCCCTACGCCGGCATTATCCGTATCAGGTTAAAGGGTTCGGCTCTCGCCATCTCAGCCATAATAGGCACCCCCGATTTCTATGCGGTTTTACGTGGGTAATTATACCACACTTTCCTATTCTTGTCAATAGGTTATCAAAAATCAATAGTGATAATTTGCTTTTACCGACTTCATACTTACAGTTGACAAAAGCTTTTCGTCAATGACTATCTGAGAAATGTATTTATCAATATAGTCAGCGAGCAATTCCTGCTTGATATTGGAAAGGAAGTTATACGATCCGTCGCTCGCACGGAAAAAGTCTCCGTTTGCCTCCTCTGCATATCCGCCCTTATCGAGCTCGTACTTCATAACAACGTGTATACCGTATGCGTCCTCACCCTCGGGAACGATCTTTCTTACCTCTCCTACTTCCATATCAAACAAAGCATCTCTTACGGCAGGTATATAATCACTTGTCCTTGTAAGATAATATCCGTTTGTATACTTGGCAGTACCCTCGTCCTCGCTATACTCGGAAACAAGCGCGTCAAATGCTTGATAGTCGCCTTTCTTTACGCTCTCAGTCATAAGCGTTGCCTTATCACTGATAGCGATTATCTCGTCTGAGCTCAGTTTTTCGGTAATAGCATTTCCCTTGCTGTCGGTCTGTGCCTTACGCGTACCGTTTTCCTTATCGTACGCTATCTTTCCGTCTGACGTTATAAAGATAATATCTCCGTTAACATCCTTAACGACCGCTCCGTTCTCTTGCTTCTTTGTGCCGTTTTCCTTGTCGTATGCAACTCTTCCCTCGGAAGTAAAGTAAACGTCGTCACCGTTCTCGTCCTCAACGTACGCTATATCCATAGTATAGAAGAACACGTGCTTAAAGCGAACGTAATTTTGCTGATAATAATCCTCATAAAGATCAGTTGCTATCTTTTCTCCCGTTGCGCCAAACAAATAGTCGTTAAGATAAGATATCTTTGCTTCCATTATATACGCCTCGCGAAGTATCTTATAGTTCGCACCGAAAGATGAGAGCATTGAATTGAACTCAGCCTTCGAACCGTTAGCATCATACTCGATGAGCTCCGCAAGCTCTGCGTCTATTTCATCTATATAGCTATCGGGGAGCTTGAGGTCAAGCTCGTCAAACAGATACAGACAGGCAAGGTAAGTCTTTGCACTTTGAAGCACCTGTTCTTTATAATAGTCATTATAGGTCTTTCCTGTCGACGCATCTATCACTGTATCCCAAAAAGCCTCTGTATTTACCTTGTCTCCATATGCCGCCGCAAGATTTCCTTTTGTTCTGGACATCAAAAGCATAAACATATTAACGGTTATATTGGACTTTTCGAGCTCCATGAGCTTCTTTCCTCTTGATGAGCAACCGACAAGACTTGTGACCAGCAACGCTACGCAAAGCACGATCACCAAAATTCTCTTCAACACCTTCATTTGTGTTATCCTTTCTTATAACTACTCTATTTCTTGTTCCTCAAGTATTTTTGCATATCTGTAAAACAATTTCAGCAAGATCTCGGGAATATTATCTCCAGACTGCTTTTTAAAATTAACGCTTGGAGCATCTCCGCCGCCAAGGCGAAGTCTTCCGCGAAATTCTCCCGAAAGTTCTTGCCAAACAAGATAATCAAGAGACTTGCAATTAAGTTTTACAATCGCTTGTTCCTCAATTATCGAAGTTATACCGCACTTCTTTGCAGACGCGCGCAAAAGAGCTATGGTGAGCAGATTGGTGACAGGCTTCGGCGCATCACCGTATCTGTCTATAAGCTCATCAAGAACGTCCACTCTGTCCTCCTCGCACTCAATAGCGGCTATTCTCTTATAAAGCCCCATTCTCTGAGCGGAATACGGAACGTATTTATCGGGAATATACGCGTCACATTTCAGTGTAACCGTACACTCCGCCCTCTCGGGTATCTTTTCTCCCCTCTCCTCAAGAACTGCTTCGTTGAGGAGCTTAATATAAAGCTCATATCCCACAGCATCAAGATGACCGTGTTGTTCAGCGCCAAGCAGATTTCCCGCTCCTCGTATCTCAAGGTCGCGTATCGCTATCTTAAATCCTGCACCAAATTCTGCAAAATCTCTTATGGCTTCAAGTCGCTTGGTTGCGATCTCGTTTACAGTTCTGTCTTTGGGATACGTAAAATAAGCATACGCACGTCTTGCCGAACGTCCTACTCTTCCTCTTATCTGATGAAGCTGTGAAAGTCCGAGACGCTGTGAATTCTCTACTATGAGAGTATTCGCATTCGGTATATCAACACCCGTTTCTATGATCGTCGTACAAACGAGTATATCTATATCACCCGCAAGCATATCCTCCCAAATGCTTTCAAGCTGATCCTTATCCATCTTGCCGTGAGCAACTGTTATTCTTGCCTCGGGAATAGCGCGAGCAAGCTTTGCGGCACATCCGTCTATGCTCTCAACTATGTTGTATAGGTAGAACACCTGTCCGCCACGTCTGAGCTCTCTGCGAATAGCCTCGATGATTATAAGCTCATCATACTCCATAACGTACGTCTGCACGGGAAGTCTATCGCCTGGGGCTTCATCGAGAACAGATATATCTCTGATACCGCCAAGCGCCATATTGAGCGTTCTCGGTATGGGAGTTGCCGTAAGTGTCAACACGTCAATATTGCCCGCCAGCTGCTTGAGCTTTTCCTTATGCGTAACTCCAAATCTTTGTTCCTCGTCAACTACCAAAAGTCCGAGATCTTTAAACTCTATATCCTTTGAGATAAGTCTGTGTGTTCCTATTATGATATCTGTGTTACCGTTTTTTAGATTACGCAGAGACTGAGCCTGCTGCTTTGGTGTTCTGAAACGGGATATCATATCGACAGTGACGGGAGTAGAACGCATTCTTGACGTAAACGTCTGATAATGCTGAAGCGCAAGTATGGTTGTCGGCACAAGTACCGCGACCTGCTTACCGCCCAAAACCGCCTTATACGCAGCTCTCATAGCGACCTCAGTCTTTCCAAATCCAACGTCTCCGCAAAGCAGTCTATCCATAGGTGTCGCCTTCATCATATCCTGCTTTATATCATCTATCGCGTCAAGCTGACAGCCAGTTTCTTCATACTCAAAGCCTGCCTCAAAATCAGCCTGCATATCATCGTCGGGTGGAAATGCGTGGCCAGGTCTGCGGCTTCTCTCCGCATAGAGCTTTATGAGATCCTTTGCAATATCTTTAGCGGCTGCCTTTGCTTTAGCCTTCGCCCTTCCCCATTCCGAGCCGCCAAACTTCGAAAGCTTGACAAGTCCGTCATCGGAATGCGCTCCTATATACTTTGACACCATATCGAGCTTGTCGACAGGCAAAAACAGTCTGTCGCTTCCCGCATAATGAATATTTATATAGTCGCGGCTTACACCGTCAACCGTAAGATTTTCGATACCCATATACTGTCCTATACCGTGCACCTCGTGAACGACGTAATCGCCGATCTCAAGATCGTTGTAGGAAAGTATGGTCTCAGTTCCGCTTCTCTTTTTGCGTTTTCTCTTTATTACGCCGCCCGTAGCAAGCAAGCTTTCTCTTGCCTCGGGGCATACGGTAAGTATAGCTATCTTGGCAGAGGTCAGCTCAAAGCCTCTGGTGTATTGTTGCCATCTGATGAGCACGAGATTTTTCGGGAGCACGTCTATACCAAACTCACCCGATCGCACCTCCGCCATAGCGTGAATGCCTCTGTCTTCAAGCATTGCACAGAGATTTTTTGCAGAAGCTTCGGTCTCTGCTCCGATTATAACTCTATAGCCCGTCTTTCTATAACTGTCTATATCTTCACAAAGGAGCTCGAGATTTTCGCAATATGACACCATATGCTTTGTGCGGAAATTAAACATCCCGCCAAGTCTCTTGCCCGACATTCCCTGTCCCAGAGCGTCAAAGTGAACTGTCGCCGAACAAGCGAGAAAAGCCTCAAATGTGGGCTGTCTCTTACAATAGTCGGTATATTTTGAAGAGATAGTTCCTCCCTCCAAAAGCTCCTCTATCGTTTGGTTTATATGCCACTCCGCCGCCTTTATCCTATCAAAGCAAGCAGAAGTTCCTCGAATAAATACCGTACTTTGTCTTGTAAAATAGTCAAGCAGACAAACGCGCTCAGGGTAAATGAGCGTGGTATATTTATCCGCAAAGGTAATGTCCGCACCGCTTTCGAGGACAAGCAATTCAGAACGAAGCTCGGATATTGCTCTTTCATCGCTGCTCTTATTTATTCGAGACTTAACGGCAGATATAAGTTCTTTTCTCTTTTCCGCATCCACGAGAAGCTCTCGTGCAGGAGAAAACTCTACTCTATTGAGCGGTACCGTCATTCTTTGAGTTTCGGGGTCGAACATCTCCATTCTGTCGATCTCGTCTCCAAACAGCTCAATTCTAAAAGGATGCGAGCCTGTTGTTACTTTATCGTCAATATCGTAAAATCTCGCGCTTGCGGGATATACGTCTATAATGCCTCCACGAACGGCAAACTGTCCCGCTCCGCTGACAAGCTCGGTACGAACGTATCCGCTCGCCACAAGTCGCGCAGCGAAATCAGCAGGATTGACCGTGCTGTTGTCGAAATCAACATACATCATAGATGATATCAGTTTATCAGACGGAATGGTATATCCAAGTGCCGCATCTGGCGTTGTTATAACCGCATCAAAAGAGCCGTCGAGAAGTCCTGACAGCACACGAAGCCTCTCATGCTCGTACTCGTGAGAGGCGGTTATATTATAAAATGTCAGATCGCGACCTATATAAAATGCTACCTTAAAGCCAAACTGCTCAAGAAAAGCGCGCATACGAACGCATTCTTTTTCCTCGGAGCATATTAGCAATGCCGTTCTTTTATCGATCTTCTTTATGTCCGATAGGAGCGCGGCATAGCAAACATCGGCAGCACCGTCGCAAAGACCCGTCACTGCAAGTGGCAGAGGTCTATTGGCGTTCTTTGCCGCACCAAGGGCTTTTAACAGCTGTGAATACTCACCGTCTGCCCTTATACAATCTGTAACTATATTCATCAAAAAAACCTTTCAAACCGTATACACAACGGTTTATTTTCCGTTGCATATCTGCATAGCCGCGTCAACGTCTCCCGCAACTATCTTCTCCACACCCAAATACGCCTTATCATAAAGCGCCTTGAGTACTGCGTTTTCTTCCTTTGTAAAATTCGATAATACCCAATCCTTGATATCAAAATCGGGATGCGGTTTCTTGCCGACACCTACGCGCACACGAGGAATATTCTCCGTTCCGAGCTTCTCAATTATATCGTTGAGACCCTTTTGTCCGCCTGCACTTCCGCTCTTTCGAATACGAAGTCTGCCAACGTCAAGGTTGAGATCGTCGGATATAACGATTATATTCTCGGGCTGTACCTTATAGAATCGAGCAGCCTCTCCTACGGCGTCACCTGACAAATTCATAAAAGTCTGAGGCTTCATAAGAAGAACGCCCTTGCCGCCAATACTTGCGCTTGCCGTAAGTGCCTTAAAGCGTGCTCTGTCTATTTTAACACCGCATTTTTCGGCTATATGATCAATGGTTAAAAAGCCTGCATTGTGTCTTGTATTTTCATAATCTCTACCTGGGTTCCCGAGACCCACAACTATGTATTCCACGGGAAGGCTCTTTGCGCTTTCCCCCGAGGATATTTGTTTGAATAGATCAAAAATGTTTGCCATAATATCTCCGTTACAACTATGCTACTTATATTCCAATTTAATATTATATTACACTTATGTCAAAAAATCAACGACAAAGCCGTTTTTTTACATTTGTTCATAAAAAGTTTACACGCATACGCGCGCATAATTTCAGAAAATGTGTAGCGAAGTTGGAAAATATATGGTATAATAACTTAGTTATTAGGCGCTCTGCGCCCGATAACGTTAAATATGTCAAATTTTTTTAATATGGAGGTATTTTCCAATGGCAAAGAAGTATTGTTATCTCTTCTCCGAAGGTGACGCATCCATGCGTGAGCTTCTCGGCGGTAAGGGAGCAAACCTTGCAGAAATGACAAAGATCGGTCTTCCTGTTCCTCAGGGATTCACGATCAGCACCGAGGCTTGTACTCAGTATTATGAGGACGGCAGACAGATCAACCCCGAAATTATGGCTGAGATAATGGAGTACATCGTAAAGATGGAAGCCGTTACAGGCAAGAAGTTCGGCGATCTCGAGAATCCCCTTCTCGTATCTGTTCGTTCCGGAGCTCGCGCTTCCATGCCCGGTATGATGGACACCATCCTCAACCTCGGTCTTAACGAAGAGGTTGTTGAAGTTATGGCTAAGAAGTCCGGCAACGCTCGTTGGGCTTACGACTGCTACAGAAGATTTATTCAGATGTACTCCGACGTCGTTATGGAAGTTGGTAAGAAGTACTTTGAGGAGCTCATCGACGAGATGAAGGCTAAGAAGGGCGTTACATTTGACGTTGATCTTACAGCTGACGATCTTAAGGAGCTCGCAGAGCAGTTCAAGGCTGAGTATAAGGCTAAGATCGGTTCTGACTTCCCCACCGATCCTAAGGAGCAGCTCATCGGAGCTGTTAAGGCAGTATTCCGTTCTTGGGACAACCCCAGAGCTAACGTTTACCGCCGTGACAACGATATCCCCTACTCTTGGGGTACTGCAGTTAACGTACAGGCAATGGCATTCGGTAACATGGGTGACGATTGCGGTACAGGTGTTGCATTTACTCGTGACCCCGCAACGGGTGAGAAGAAGCTCATGGGTGAGTTCCTTGTAAACGCTCAGGGTGAGGACGTTGTTGCAGGTGTTCGTACACCTATGCCCATCGCTCAGATGGCTGAAAAGTTCCCCGAGGCATTCGAGCAGTTCAAGAACGTATGCTCTATCCTCGAGAACCACTACCACGACATGCAGGATATGGAGTTCACTGTTGAGAACAGAAAGCTCTATATGCTCCAGACAAGAAACGGTAAGAGAACCGCACAGGCTGCTCTCCAGATCGCTGTTGACCTCGTTGCTGAGGGACACAAGACCGAGCAGGAAGCTGTTCTTATGATAGACCCCAGAAACCTCGATACACTTCTCCATCCCCAGTTCGACGCTAAGGCTCTCAAGGCTGCTACTCCTATGGGTCGCGGACTTGGCGCATCTCCCGGTGCTGCTTGCGGTCAGGTTGTATTCTCCGCAGAGGACGCAGAGACTTGGAACAACGCTGGTAAGAAGGTAGTTCTCGTTCGTCTCGAGACATCTCCCGAGGACATCACAGGTATGAAGGCTGCTCAGGGTATCCTGACAGTTCGTGGCGGTATGACATCTCACGCAGCAGTTGTTGCTCGTGGTATGGGTAAGTGCTGCGTATCCGGATGTGGTGAGATCGCTATGGACGAGGAGAACAAGAAGTTCACTCTCGCAGGCAAGACCTACGTTGAGGGCGACTACATCTCCATCGACGGTTCTACAGGTAACATCTACGACGGTATCATTCCTACCGTTGACGCAGAGATCTCCGGTAACTTCGGTACTATCATGGGTTGGGCTGACAAGTACAGAACACTCAAGGTTAGAACCAACGCTGATACACCTGCTGACGCTAAGAAGGCTCGTGAGCTCGGCGCTGAGGGTATCGGTCTTTGCCGTACAGAGCACATGTTCTTCGAGGCTGACAGAATTGCAGCTTTCCGTGAGATGATCTGCTCTAACACTGCTGAGGAGAGAGAAGTTGCTCTTGCAAAGATCCTTCCCTACCAGCAGGCTGACTTCGAGAAGCTCTATGAGGCTCTTGAGGGCACACCCGTATGTATCAGATTCCTTGATCCTCCTCTCCACGAGTTCGTTCCTACTACTGAGGAAGACATCGCTCTCCTTGCAAAAGCTCAGGGCAAGAGTATTGAGGACATTAAGGCTATCATCTCTTCTCTCCACGAGTTCAACCCCATGATGGGTCACCGTGGATGCCGTCTCGCTGTAACATACCCCGAGATCGCTAAGATGCAGACAACTGCAGTTATCCGCGCTGCTATCAACGTTCAGAAGGCTCATGCTGATTGGAACGTAGTTCCTGAGATCATGATTCCTCTCGTTGGTGACGTTAAGGAGCTCAAGTACGTTAAGAGCGTAGTTGTTGCTACTGCTGACGCTGAGATCGCTGCTGCAGGCGTATCCCTCAAGTATGAGGTTGGTACAATGATCGAGATTCCCAGAGCATGTCTTACCGCTGATGAGATCGCTGCTAACGCAGACTTCTTCTGCTTCGGTACAAACGACCTCACACAGATGACATACGGCTTCTCTCGTGACGACGCAGGTAAGTTCCTTAGCGCATACTACGACGCTAAGATCTTCGAGAACGATCCTTTCGCTAAGCTCGACACCACAGGTGTTGGTAAGCTTATGAACATGGCTGTAACTCTTGGTAGACCCGTTAACCCCAAGCTCCACGTAGGTATCTGCGGTGAGCACGGTGGTGATCCCACGTCTGTTGAGTTCTGCCACAGCATCGGTCTTGACTACGTATCCTGTTCTCCCTTCCGTGTACCGATAGCTCGTCTTGCTGCTGCTCAGGCTGCAATCAAAGGCTGATCCCTTACGGATAGGTAGCTAAACAAAAAAATTGACCTTGCAAAAGAAATTTTGCAAGGTCTTTTTTTATTCATCTGCTCAATGAAGCAGGTCGTAATACATCCACAGCACGCTGTAACGGTCCTTAAGGTCCTTTGCATAAAGATGCGCGTCTGCTATTTTTGCATCTCCATACAACTTTTTGAAGTTATCATATGATATGCCTATTTGCTCGGTTAGCGCGAGAAGCTCTGCGGACGATGGGCAGTCGGCAAGAAGCTTGCGGATATCTGCCCACTTCTCGCGGTATATGCTTACTCTGTCTACGTCGTACCAGCCAAGCTTATCTTGAAGTGCAATAACTTCGTCTGAAATATCCGTATATATACGGCGTATCTCCTTTTCGTATTCTTCTCGGTCAAAATGAGTTTTCGCATCATCAACGTTATCAAGCGCAAGAAGTCTCTCTCTGAGCTTCGCAGTCTCTATCGCGGAACAGCACACGTCTATGCCGTGCGGCAGATAGGCTTCATTGCGAACTATACCCACGATCTCAAAATAGTGCGACATATGGTGCTCACTTCCCGATGCGGGGCGTGAATTACCAACGTACGCCATAAGGATACCAACCGCAACAAGTGCTTTCATAAGCTGTCCAACAGCCTCTGCGGAGCGCTCTTTAAGACCTTTAGCAAGCTTTACAGTCTGTTCCACGGCATCGTAGGTCGCATTCATGACCGTATTGCACAAATACTCTCCGTTCACAAGCTGACTGAGCTTCCAGTCATTGAGACAGGAGTATTTTCCTATAATATCTCCGTAGCCTGCCTGTATCATATCAAGCGGAGCCGATGCGAGCATATCAACGTCACCGATTATAGCCTTCGGCACGTCTGCATTAAGCGTTACCTTCATACCGCCAAGAATAAGCGCTGCTCCCTTCGAAGCATATCCATCCATCGATGGAGCGGTCGCCACGATAAAGTAGCGAAGTCCGCACACAAAGCTGACGTGCTTACAAAGATCGTTTATAACGCCCGATCCAATTCCAATAATAAGATCTGTATTGTCATTCACGTGCGCACGCAAAGCGTCTATTGCTGTCTCATCGGGCACAAGCACTTCATTGGTATCGTAAACAAAGGCTTCAGCCAGCTTTCCGCCAAGCTTTTCAACGACCGCTTCTCCACCTACCGCATACGTATTCTTATCAGCAACCAAAAGTATGTTTCTATACTCTTTTGTGAGCTCTGCGAGGCTGTCACAAGCGTTTTTACCGATAACAACACTATCAATGGGACATTTATGCGAGTTTCCGCACTCACATCTGTCTATTCCCTTCAAAAGTTCCGAAATATTCATATCTACTCCTTATAAAATCTCTGCCAAGTATTCTTCGAGCTTGGTATAATCATCGACACATATAAATCCGAAATCAGACTTATATACCGACTCATCGTTACCGCCGAGTCCGTAATCGTCACCTACGAATATTACCTCATCATGTGTAAGCCCCTTTTCCTTGCAATAACGGTCAAGTGCGTAATATTTGTTATACGGTCTTGACACCATATCAAACGAGGAAGAGCCGCCAACAAAAACTATGTATTCCGAAAAGACCTCGCACACTTCGTCATATATTGCACGGCGCTTTGAGCGATCGGGGTCAAAAGCAAGCTTATCTTCTGCCTTTGCATTTGTACCGAGAATAGCAAATGTCACACATCCCGAGGGATGGAACTCAACACTTTCTCCCGCAAATTCGGTAAACCCGTATTTTTCACGAAGCATTGTCACACGAGCGTCAACAGAAGCTTTATCACACGGCAAGATCTCGTCTCTAACTATATCAAGCGTTTTTGTATCCTTGTTGTACGTGCCGTACTGCAAGCCGTAATTTCCGATAATATCCAAAGGATATCCGTCCATTTGGTTAAATATGCGCATACACTGTCCCGCACCGACCATTAGAAGCGAATACTTCTCCGCAAGGCGATCCAATACCGCTCTGTTACGCGCGTCAAGCTTCGTCTTGTGCTGTGTCAAAGTACCGTCAAGGTCAAACGCTATGAGCTTAATCTTTTCTTTCATTTTCTTCACTCCGTTCTTAAATCATCAAAAATTATTTTGCGTATTGACAATCTATATTCTTACGTATATAATTATAATAAATTGAGCGTTATCTGTCAATACTTGGCTCAAACAATAAAAAACGCTCAAATTCGCTCATTATTTGTTTTGTATTATAGAGAGGATATTATGTTTAAGAACCAGCGTCATATTGAGATAATGGCAATACTAAAAAAAGAAGGTTTTGCCGAAGTCCGCGCACTTAGTGAGAGACTGTACGCAAGTCAGCCCACAATAAGAAGAGATCTCAGCTTCCTTGAAAATCAGGGGTATGTGCGTCGCAGTCACGGCGGTGTGATACCCGCGGACGACACGGTAAATACACCCGTAGCTTTTCGCAGAGGAAAAAGAACAACTGAAAAAGCAAGAATATGCAAGCTTGCGGCAACACTTTTATCTCGGTCAAGCCTTGTTTTTATAGATGCATCGACCACCGCGTTTCATCTCGCTGAGCACATAAAGGAGACCGATGACATAAAAGTCGTCACCAACGGTCTTCCACTTTGCAGTGTACTTGCCGAAAACAACGTGCGGACTTTCTCCACGGGTGGCAAGCTCGTGAAGTCTTCGATGGCGTTTGTTGGCCGTCAAGCAGAAAATACCGTCAACGGTTTTAATGCCGACCTGTTTTTCTTCTCTGCGTCTTCATTTTGCGAGGACGGAACAATTTCAGATTATTCGGAAGAAGAGACCGCGCTCAGACAAACCATGCACGCACGCGCGTCAAAGAGCGTATTCTTGTGCGATGAAGATAAATTCAATACCGTCTCAGCGTTCACTGTCTTTTCCTTGTCCGATATCGATCACATAGTTACCGACGTGCTACTGTCGGAAAGCTTACTCAAGGAGTACGGATTTACTCTTCAAGCCCAGGAAAACGGCGCGTATTTATACAGTAAATAAATCAAAAAAGCACCTGCGTTCATACGCAGGTGCTTTCTATTATTCCTCGGTTATGATATGATCAACGTCATCTTTGGAACACAGCACGTGCTGCGCGTTTTTGCCCAATTTGCTTTTATCTATAAGCAAAACCTTGACGCTTGCTCTTTTAAGCATGATCTTTCTTATCTTATTCTCACTCTCCGTACAGTCGCATATCACCCCGCTGTCAGTCATAGCCATTGAAGAAAAAAACACAATATCAGCATTCATCTTTTCAAGCGCTTCCTCGGCGTAGCTGCCCGTAAGAACAGGGCGTCCACCCTCGCTTCTGCCGCCCGTGAGATAGACCGTAATTCCCTTTCCTATCGCTCTCTGTGCAGTATATATACCATTAGTTATGAGCGTTATATTCTTTTTCTCGGCAATAAGATCGACCATATAGTAAGCAGTTGTGGAACTGTCAAGTATTACAGTCATTCCGTCCTTCAAAAGCCTCGACGCCTTTTGCGCGATCTTGCGCTTTGCTCTCGCATTTTTTGCCATTCTCGCAACGAGATGCGGAGTGTCTGTACCGCTTCCCGCAATACTTGCTCCGCCATAGCTGCGCTCGACAAATCCCATTTGCTCAAGTCGTGCAAGATCTCTGCGAACGGAAGATGCACTGATATACGTCATCTTCGCAAGGTGCTCCACGCTTGCATATTTCTCTTTTTTCAGTATCTCGATTATTTGTCTTTCTCTTTCGGACAGCTTCATTTCGACCTCCCGAGCATTTGCGCATTGTTGCGCATTTTTCAAAAATATCACCAAATATTGAAAATTATACGTTTCGTAGTATAATTATAGCAGATAGTAGTTTTCCTGTCAATAAAATTAAGGAGAAAAATTATGCTTGAACAGTTAAAGAAACAAGTTTTCCTCGCAAATCTCGCACTTCCCCGTTACGGTCTTATCGACCTCACCTGGGGCAACGTATCAGGTATCGACAGAGAGAAAGGTCTTGTAGTTATCAAGCCCTCGGGTGTAAGCTACGACATTATGAAAGCCGAAGATATGGTAGTTGTCGATCTGAACACGGGAAAGGTAGTTGAAGGAGAGCTAAATCCCTCATCAGATCTTCCCACTCACCTTGTGCTCTATCGCGAATTTCCAAACATCGGCGGTGTAGTACATACGCACTCACGTTACGCTACGACCTTTGCGCAGGCAAAGCGCGATATAACGGCGTTTGGAACGACACACGCAGATACGTTTTACGGTGATATCCCCTGCACTCGCCCCTTGACGGCAGATGAGATAAACGGAGAGTACGAAAAAGAGACGGGAAACGTTATTGTTGAAACCTTTGAAAATATAGATCCAGATGCAATCCCTGCGGTAGTTGTAGCTTCGCATGGCGCTTTCGCTTGGGGTAAAAATGCTGACAAAGCAGTTGAAAATGCACTTGTTCTCGAGAGAGTTTCCGAAATGGCTTATCGCACGATATCCCTTGGACAGACTGAAAGAGTTGACCAGGTGCTTCTTGACAAACATTATTTCCGCAAACACGGAGCAAATGCTTATTACGGACAAAAAAGTGAGGTAGTAAAATGAACAACCGCGAATTCTTAGGCAAAATAGAAAAGAATAACACCCCCTGCCCCATTTGCGGCAGAGCGCATACAGTTTTCCCCGACAACATAGTTATGAATGCAGGAGCTCTTGAAGAGCTTCCCTCTGTTATCGCTGAACTTGGGGATTTCAAGAAAATTGTTATGGTATGTGACTATAATACGTACGAAGTCGCAGGAAAAAGGGCTGAGGATATCTGCAATTTTTCAACCGTTATAAGACTTAACCCCGTAGGACTTCACCCCACCGAAAAAGCCGTTGCTACCGTTGACACAGGTCTTGACGCAGATCTGCTCGTTGCTGTCGGCTCAGGCACTATCCACGACATCACACGCTACGTTGCGTTCACACGCGGAATAAACTTTGTCTCAGTTCCCACTGCTGCAAGTGTGGACGGATACGTTTCAAACGTTGCCGTTATGACTTGGTGCGGAACAAAAAAAACTCTACCCGCAGTACCTCCCATAGCAATGGTCGCTGACACAAATATAATTGCAAAAGCCCCCTACGAGCTCACCGCATCGGGTATTGGCGATATGATAGGTAAATACACCGCTCTCTTTGATTGGAGATACGCCAACATGATAACCGGTGAGTACATTTGCGACAGAATAATCGATATGGAAGAGGCGGCACTCAAGGAAGTAGTTGACAATCTTGAAGCTATCAAGGCTCAGGATGTAGCTGCTATCGAAGCCCTTATGTATGCTCTCGTGCTATCCGGACTTGCAATGCAGATGGTCGGAAATTCCCGTCCCGCATCGGGCGCAGAGCACCACATATCTCACTTCATCGAGATGGGTGTTATGGTTAAGGATAATGAAGCGTATCACGGCGAAAAGGTTGGTGTTGCGACCGCGCTTGTAGTCGAGCGTTATTTCGACGTGCTCTCCAAGTCACTTAGTGAAAACGATTTTCTCAAAGCCCCCGAAAGCAACGAAAGCGTACTTAAAGCGCGTTTTGGAGAGCTTGCCGATGAGCTCATCAAGGAAAACACTCCCGATCCTCTTCTTAAGGTCGACAAAAAAGTTCTGCTCGAAAAGTGGAGCGACATACAAAAGCTCGCCAACGATACACTTCCTACAGCAAAGAAGGTTCGTGAGTATCTTGCAAGCTCTGGTTGCAGCGTAACGCTCAGCGACATAAAGGTCGATGAGGCTATAAAGTATGACCTTGTTAACCTCTCCCCTCTTGTAAGAAACAGACTTACATTTATGAGAACAATAAGACTTCTCAACAGATAAAACAAAAAAGCACGCTTGTGTCACCCGACACAAGCGTGCTTTTTTATTCAGTCTGCAACTATTGATTTTTTCTTTCCGTTCTTATTTCTCGGATACTCTCTTATTCTCGTAACAAACTCCAGATTGACTGCCTCAAGCGAGCCCTTGTTATCGAGCAAGATCGCACCGTCATTTACTTCTCTTATAAAGCCTATGAGCTGCTGTGAATTGAATGTATAGATTATACATTCCTTGTCAATAAATCTTTTTGCCGTTTCCTGCATGACTTTTCTTTCCTCTCCGCGTTTTCTTGTTATAAACTTTTTCATCATAGCTCTTTCGTTCTGTTGAGTTATCAAAACGATCAACAAGAGCATTATTATCGGTATAAAATACGTCGCGTTCATTCAGTTGCCCTCTTACGCTTTGTGCTTATTATACTGAAATAGCCCAAAGCGACTGCCACTGCAAATCTTATAGTACAAGTAGCGAGAAGTCCTATGCAGAAGCCCCAGAAGCCTCCGAGAAGTGCCGACGGAATACATATCGCAGCAAAGGCTACTGCATATACTACATTAACGTACAGCTGGTATCTCGACTTTGCAAATCTTAACAGTATAACCGTTATAACGTTAGCTATAAAGTACAGCACCTGAGAAAGGTTTGTGACTATAAAATACTGCTTGATATCCGCCATTTGATCGGGATAAAGTATCGGAATGATTATATACGAGCCAACCGTACACGCCGCCGTTCCAAGCACCGCGCAGACAAGCGAGCCCGCAAAAATAAGGTTCATTGCCTTGAGTGAGAGGTCACCCTTATACTTGGAAAGATAGCCTATTACAACTCCGCTCAGAGGTACTGTCAAAAGCGCAATAGTCTTTCCAAGCAAAGATGCAAGATAGTACTCCGTTACCGCTTCCGCACCAAGTATGGGCTTGAGCATTATTCTGTCTGCGTTAAATATCAGATTTGATATTGCCTCAGATCCGAAAAGGATAAGCACGAGCTTGACGAGCTCTCCCGTATCACTTCCGTAAATAGGTCCGTCTATACGAAGCACCTTACCTCTCAGAAGCACATATATGAGACCAAATATCTCACCGACAAGCAAGGTAAGCGGCCAAAGCCCCGTAACGTAAAACAGTGCGATACCCACAAGATATCCTACGCCGATTATCGTATAGTATAAGAAAAAGCTCTTGTAGTTAAGATACAGCTTAAACTCAACGTCGGCATAATAACGCCACATCGTTGCTACCGTAAGTCCGCCGAAAAGCAATGCCTCGGGAAGAGTCATTTCAACTCCGCCGAAAAAGGCAATAAGCATCGCTGCCGCAAAGGCTACTACTGTTGTTCCCAAAAGCACGCCGAAATAAGGCGAATTACTTGTAGTATCAGTAGCACTTTTTCTCATTCTCGCATAATTCACCGCAACGCCGAGGGAAATAGCGAAAATATTCATAAGCGAGATAAGATAAAGTATATTACCGAGTGCGACTTCTCCTGCCCGTCTTTCCCAAAGCGGATAGACGGCAAACTGCATAGCGACGTTCATAAAAACGAGACCCGCTATGCTCCATATACTGTCGGACACAATCTTCTTTTTTTGTTCCATATATGTTTACCTCTCAAAGGTTATTCCTACTCTAAAAATTATAACACAAAGCCTTATTTTTGTCAAGAAAACTACAAAATCTCTTCTTTCACACTGTCCGCTATGGCAAGTATTTTTGCAAGCCTTGCGTTGAGCCCCGATTTTGATATAGGGGGATTGTGTATCATCGCAAGCTCGGAAAGAGACGATTCAAAGTATTCTACTCGCAGTCTCGCCGTATACTCAAGCTCCTCACCAAGTAGAGCGATATTGTTCGTTTTTTCAAGGTATTGGATAGCTTCAATATAGCGCATTGACGCGCCGACAGTACGCTTTATATTGCTGGTTACGCAATTTGTAGCTCTGTTCTCGTTATTTCTTATATCTCGTTCTATTGAGAGATTGGTCAGGTCGTAGCTTGCGTTTGATGCACCTATCACGTGCAAAAGGTCAGCTATTTTTGCGTTACTTTTGTAGTAAAGACCAATACGGCCAGATCTTTTTGCCCTGCTTGGACGCGCTACGCTTTCCTCAAGTATTTGACTGAGGGCATCTGCGCGAGCTTCACCTACTATGGAAAACTCAACGTGATATCCGCTTTTAGGTCTCGCAACGGTCGCGCTTGATATAAACACGCCGCGTAAAAATCTGTTTTGACATTCCTCACATCTAAATCCGATGGCTTCCGTTATACTCTTTTTGCGGCTGTCAATATCGGAAAGCACAAGTGAAAGCGACTTTGAGGCGAAAGATATAGTGTATCCGCTATGCCCGCCTCTATTGGTCTGCTTAATCTCAGTTTTAACACCCGTAAAGAACTGCGCGTCAATAAGAGCCGCGGCGCACTCCGCATCGTTCAGTCTGTAAAAGAAGCTCTTATACTGCCTTGAAGGCTCTTCCCTCAACGCTCCGTAAAGCAAACCGCAGAGGAACGCTTTTCTGCAACAGGTCTTATTCAATGCAAAGTCGTAAAGCTCGTTTACTATCTCCTCTGTAAAGCTCATTTTTCCTCCGTTATCCTATAACTTCTATCTCGCGCTCGAGCATAATTCCCGTCTGTTCATAGACCCGATCTTTGACTATCTCCTCAAGTCTCAAAACGTCCGCGCAGGTTGCACCGCCCTTGTTGATTATAAAGCCTGCGTGCTTTTGCGAGACCTCAGCGCCACCGACAGATGTGCCCTTAAGTCCGCATACGTCGATAAGCCTTGCCGCAAAATCTCCCTCGGGACGTTTGAAATAGCTACCCGCGCTTGGATATTCAAGCGGCTGCTTTTCTCTTCTTTGTGCCGCGAGCTCTTTTATGCGTTCGATTATCTGCGCCTTATCCGCATACTCAAGTTTGAGTGTTGCTCCAATACAAACGAGCTCCTTGTTTTTCATATAAACGCTATGGCGGTAACCAAAGCCGTGTCGCGTGAGTGGCATTAGCTGCCCACTCCGCTTATTGAGCGCGATACTTTCGACAACAACGTCAGACATTTGTCCACCGTATGCTCCCGCATTCATAAACACCGCGCCGCCCACACTTGCAGGAATGCCCGAGGCAAATTCCATACCGCCAAGCCCTGCCTTACAGGCAGCGTTAGAAACAGCCGCAAGGCTTGCTCCCGCATCGCAGACAATATGAGTTCCGTCCACCTTTATAGCGTCCATTTTAGTCGTAAAAACAGCAGCTATGTCAAGATGTCCGTCCGCAAAAAGCGTATTAGAGCATTTACCCAGCACGTAAGACTTTATATCCGCATCTCTGAGAAGCGCAAGGCATACTATCAGCTTCAGTCTGCTGTCGGGAAACAGCGCAAGCGAGCACTCGCCACCTATTCGAAATGTCGAAGCATTCTTAAGGCTGTAATCCGTTTTATATTCAATTCCGTGTTTTTGCAGCTCCTCTAAGATGCTTTCGAGTACCATATTATTACTCTCCTAAAATAAAGTCTACTACCTCGTCAAAAGTTCTTGCCACGTGCGTCAGCTTCATGTCATCGGGCGCATTTTTGCCCGAAGGGGCGTACCAACACGTGTCTATACCGTAATTAATTCCGCCCTTCATATCAGACGTCAAGGAATCACCTATTATCAGTGCCTTGTCCGCCTCAAAACCATCTATATGCGCAGCTACGTACTCAAAATACTTACGCGACGGCTTTTCGACACCGATAGTATCCGATATAAAAACTCCGTCAAAATATTTATCTATTTCACAGCGAGCGTATCTTCCTCTTTGAATAAACTCAACGCCGTTTGTCACTATGTACATTTTTGCTTTTCCATACAAAGCTCGGCACATATCCTCTGCGCCATCCAAGAGATATCCCTTTGTTGACAGAGTATACATATAGTCCTTTGCCATCTCCTTGGCATCAAGCTCACCTCTGCTTATTGCCTCAAAGAAAAGCTCAAATCTTTTATACAGCAGGACCTTTTTTTCTATTTCTCCTCTTTCAAGCTGCTTCCAAAGTCCGTCGTTTATCTGACTGTAAAGAGCTACCGCCGCATCGTCTGCGTTTATGTCTCTCATAGCCAATGCCTCGCGCACTGCCTCGTCCTCGCTTCGCTTAAAATCAAGCAAAGTTCCGTCCGCATCAAACAGTAAAAACTTATATTTCACAGCTACACCTCTCAAAAATCAAAACGTTATACTTTATTATACTATGTTTTTCTCTTTTTTTCAACAGCTACTTAAAATTTATGCAAATATCTCTTGAAAAAAATAGGTAAATGAGGTATAATAGTATAATGTATAGTTATGATTATATATAAGTAGACGGTATAGGTAAAAAATCAAGGAGGCGCTATGAGAATAATCGGCGTTACGGGGCCTACGGGCTCGGGAAAAACCGTTTTAACTGAATATTTCTCGGGACTTGGTATTCCAACGATAGATGCTGATGCTCTTTATCATTCCATGCTCGTCCCCCCTTCACGGTGTCTTGATGCTATACGCGATGCGTTTGGTGAACAAGTTATCGCTGCCGACGGCTCGCTTGATAGGACTGTTCTTTCGGAGATAGTTTTCTCGGATGCCGAAAAGCTCAAGCTTCTCAACAAAACCGTACTAAAGATGGTTATCGAGCGCACGCGAGAGATCATCGCGGAGCTCGAAGTTCAGGGAAATACCTGTGTTATGGTCGATGCGCCCACGCTCATAGAAGCTGAATTCGACAAAGAGTGCGATGCGGTCGTTGTGGTGATCGCGCCCAAGGAAGATCGAATACTTCGCATATCCGAGAGAGACGGAATTGATGAATGCCACGCAAGAGACAGAGTTATGGCGCAAAAGCCCGACGAATTTTACACAGACGTTGCAGACTACGTCATAATAAACGACAAGGGTGAGCAGGAATACTCCTCAGAAATACGCAGACTTGCGTCAAAACTCGGATTCTAAAACATATAAAAGCAAAGAAAGGAGCGCCCATGAGCAGTCGCACTAAGAGAATTGTCACGGTTATAATAATTATCGTTTGCTCTATCATACTCGGTATTGTCGTCGACCTTGTTTGGGGCGCGATAGAAAAGAAAACACATCCCGATGATTTCAGTATGTATATCACGCAATACTCCGTTGAATACAACGTCCCCGAAACTGTAATATATGCAGTCATCAAGGTGGAAAGTGATTTTGACCCCCGTGCAAGGTCATCAGCAGGTGCAAGAGGACTTATGCAGATGATGCCAAAAACCTTTGAATGGCTGACAGGAGAGGAGCACCTTGGAGAAAATCTTGATACAGAGGAGCTTTACGAGCCCGAAGTGAGCATAAAATACGGCACGTATTATCTCAATTATCTTCACAAAAAATTCAACAACAACTGGAACACCGCACTTGCCGCTTACAACGGCGGTGAGGGCAACGTAACAAAATGGTTGAAGGATGCCGAATACTCGGATGACGGAATAACACTTAAGGATATACCGTTTGACGAAACCAAGGATTACGTAAAAAAAGTCAACCGCGAGATTGATACATATAAAAGGCTCTATTATGAGCAGAATGAGGTAAGAAAATGAGCAATGAAAAATTGACCTATAAAAAGAAAACAGTATATGAAAATGCCGACAAAGCTGTGTGCGACTTCGCCTTTGATTATGCAGAGGGCTACAAGAGATACCTTGACGGCGGCAAGACCGAGAGAGAGGCACTCAAGCTTTCGGTGGCTATGGCAGAAGCAAAGGGCTTTAAGGAGTACCGCCTTGGTGACAAGATAAATGTAGGCGATAAGCTCTATTACAACAACAGAGGAAAAAATCTCTTTGTTTTCTCTGTCGGAACTGAGCATATCAACAACGGTATAAGAATGACCGCAGCTCATATCGATGCGCCCCGCATCGACCTTAAGCAATGCCCTCTTTACGAGGACGGCGGTATGGCGTTCTTTAAGACACACTATTACGGCGGTATCCGCAAGTATCAGTGGGTTGCTATTCCTCTTGCACTTCACGGAGTGATCGCAACAAAGGACGGCAAGGTCATCGATGTTTGCGTAGGAGAGGACGAGAATGATCCGCTCTTTTATATCAACGACCTTCTTCCCCACCTCGGCCGTGAGCAAGCAAAGCTTCCTCTTTCCGAGGGCATAAAAGGAGAGCAGCTCAACGTGCTCGTTGGAAGCATCCCCGAGGGAGATGACGTATCCGTTAAGCTTGGCGTACTCAAGCTTCTCAACCAAAAGTACGGTATTGCAGAGGACGATTTCCTCTCTGCTGAGCTTTGCGTCGTTCCCGCGTTTAAGGCAAGAGACATTGGCTTTGACCGAGCTCTTATAGGCTCTTACGGACACGACGACCGCGTTTGCGCGTACCCCGCTCTCACCGCTCTTCTCGACAGCACTGACACAGAGCACACGCTTATGTGCATACTTGCCGACAAGGAAGAAACAGGCAGTGACGGTCCTACGGGTATGCAGTGTGACCTTATGCTTGACATCATAAATGAGCTTGCACGCGAGCTTGGCGGAAACGCTGCGGCAGTGAGAGCTAACTCCAAGTGTCTCTCGGCTGACGTGTCAGCCGCATATGACCCCAACTTTGCCGAGGTCTTTGAAAAGCAGAACACTCCCCTGCTCTCTTGCGGTGCAGTATTTACAAAGTTTACGGGATCAGGCGGAAAGTCGAGCACAAACGACGCGAATGCTGAATTTATAGGCTGGCTTCGCTCTATCCTCGCGAAGGACAGAGTTGTATGGCAGGCAGGCGAGCTTGGCAAGGTAGATATCGGCGGCGGCGGAACTGTTGCAAAATATATATCCAAGCACAATATCGAGACCATCGACCTCGGTGTGCCCGTTATCTCAATGCACGCGCCCTATGAGGTCATCGCTAAGGTAGACCTTTACGAGACCTATCGCGCGATATGCGCTTTTTACAGATATTGATAAACTTCAAGGAGCTATATGTTAGACAGACTTAAGGAAGCCGAAAAAAGATATATCGCTATGGAGGAAGAGCTTGCCTCTCCCGACATTTTCTCCGACCAGCAGAGATATACGTCTCTTATGAAGGATTACAAGGCTCTCACCCCAATCATTGAAAAATACCGCGAATATGTCAAGGTATCTGATGATCACGAGGGTGCAAAAATGATGCTTGACGAATCCCCCGACGCAGAGCTTCGCGAAATGATTTCCGAGGAGATCAAATCCACACGAGAGAAAATGGACACACTTCTTGACGAGCTCAAGATACTGCTTCTTCCCCGTGACCCCAACGACGATAAAAACGTTATGGTCGAGATACGCGGCGGCGCGGGCGGTGAGGAAGCTGCACTGTTTGCGGGTGTACTTTACAGGATGTACAATATGTACGCCACAGCAGAAGGCTTCAAGGTATCTCTTATGAACGCAAACGAGACCGAGCTTGGCGGATTTAAAGAAGTGACATTTATGATAGAGGGTGACGGCGCTTACTCACGCTTTAAGTTTGAAAGCGGAGTTCACAGAGTACAGCGTGTTCCCGAAACTGAGGCACAAGGAAGAATACAAACGTCAACGGCGACCGTTGCTGTGCTTCCCGAGGCTGAGGATGTTGAAATAGAGATCAATCCCGCAGATATCGTTATAGAATCGTGTAAATCGAGCGGCGCGGGCGGTCAGCACATCAATAAGACCGAGTCAGCTGTTCGACTTACCCACAAGCCCACGGGAATAGTTATCGAGTGTCAGGAAGAGCGCAGCCAGTTCAAAAACAAGGACAAAGCGCTCAAAATGCTCAAGACCAAGCTCTATGATATGAAGCTGACCGAGCAGAATGAAAAAATCGCCTCGGACAGAAAGAGTCAGGTCGGCACGGGAGATAGAAGCGAGCGTATTCGCACCTACAACTATCCTCAAGGCCGTATAACCGACCACCGCATAGGTCTTACCCTATATTCCCTTGAGAGCTTTCTCAACGGAAACATCGGCGATATGATAGATGCGCTTATAACCGCAGATACCGCCGAAAAGCTAAAAAACGCACAGTAAAATAACAGGAAAAGCAATGAATACCAAAATTTTTGACATATCCCCCGAGGTTATTGATTCCTCTCTGCTCTTAGAGGCAGCAAAGATAATTAAATGTGGCGGCCTTGTGGCATTCCCTACCGAGACGGTTTACGGACTTGGCGCGGACGCAACAGACGCGCAAGCAGCCGAAAAGATATATGCGGCAAAAGGCAGACCTTCGGACAACCCTCTTATAATTCATATTGCATCTCCCGAGGATGCGGACAGATATGCTTATACGGACGAGCTTTACTATGCGCTTGCTCGCGCTTTTATGCCCGGACCTTTGACGGTCATAATGAAAAAGAAGGATACCGTCCCCGAAAGTGTTACTGGCGGACTCGATACAGTCGCCGTACGCTGTCCGTCTCATCCAATAGCATCAGAGCTCATTAGAGAGTGTGGCGTTGCTATCGCGGCTCCGTCAGCTAATCTTTCGGGTAGCCCCTCTCCCACTACTGCCGCGCACGTTATTTCCGATCTTGACGGAATTATCGACGGTATAATTTGCGGTGGCGAGTGTGAGATAGGACTTGAGTCCACGATAGTCAAGATCGACGGCGATAAGTTAACTCTTTTGCGCCCGGGTGCAATAACGGCAGATGCGCTTCGCTGTGTTTGTGACAACGTAGAGATAGCTGCATCCGTTACCGAAGCACTCGCAGAAAATGAGCGTCCTCTCTCCCCCGGTATGAAATACAGACACTACGCGCCAAGCGTGCCTTTGGTCCTTCTTGAGGGTGAGCCCGACTATATATTGACCTTTTTGCATAACGCACAAAATGCCGAGCGTTGCGCAATACTTTGCTACCACGAGGAGCTCGATGAGCTGAGATGCGAACGGCTTATCGATATAGGCGCACAAGACGATCTTGCAACACAAGCGCAAAGGCTGTTTGCGGCTCTACGCCGTGCCGATGAGCTCGAGTGCGACGTTATATACGCGCATCTTCCCTGCAAGGACGGCATAGGTCTTGCTCTTTATAACCGCCTCATTCGCGCAGCGGCACATACTGTGCTGCACGTAACTCGTGACAATCTCAAGCATCACTGATGCTTATACTTTACATAAACAAGGACGGTATTGTTAATGGCAAAAAAAGCTAAAAGCAGTAAAAACACTAACAAAAAAGGCGTTGAAGAAATAGTTTACGCCCCCGTGCAAAGTCAGCTTATCACGGATACACTCGAAAAAAACTATATGCCCTACGTTATGAGCGTTATAGTTTCCCGTGCGATACCCGAGATAGACGGTCTTAAGCCCTCTCACCGTAAGCTTCTCTATACAATGTATAAGATGGGCCTTCTGACCGGTCATAGAACGAAGAGCGCAAACGTCGTCGGTCAGACGATGAAGCTCAATCCCCACGGTGATATGGCTATATATGAAACTATGGTGCGACTCACCAAGGGCAACGAGTCTCTTCTCCACCCCTTTGTTGACTCCAAGGGCGCTTTCGGTAAGCAGTATTCGTCAAACATGAGCTTTGCCGCTCCCCGTTATACTGAGGTAAAGCTTGACACCTTTGCGCAGGAGCTCTTCCGCGGCATAGACAAAAACGCCGTTGATATGATAGATAACTACGATGGCACAATGAAAGAACCCGTACTTCTTCCTACCACGTTTCCTAACGTGCTGGTAACACCTAATAAGGGTATTGCGGTAGGTATGGCATCGGACATATGTTCCTTCAATCTTGCAGAGGTGTGCGACGGTACTATCGCGCTTCTCAAGAACCCCCGTCTTTCCGTAGACAAGCTTCTTGATATCATCAAAGCTCCCGATTTTCCGGGTGGCGGTACGATAATCTATAACCGCGAGGATATGCGCAATATATATGAGACGGGCTCAGGCTCTGTCAAGATACGCTCGCGCTATGTTTACGACAAGGAAAACAACTGTATTGAGATCATCCAGATCCCCTACTCTACGTCTATCGAGCTTATTCTCAATAAGATAAGTGATCTCGTTAAGGAGGGCAAGCTCAAGGAAGTTACCGATTTCCGTGACGAGATAGACCTGAGCGGATTTAAGCTCACTCTTGACCTCAGACGAGGCGTTGACCCCGATAAGCTTATGACAAAGCTTTTCAAGCTCACTCCTCTTGAGGACAGCTTCAAGTGTAACTTCAATATTCTTATCGACTCCACTCCCCGTCAGCTTGGCGTTATCCAGATACTCAACGAATGGATAAAATTCCGTATGACTTGTCTTTCCCGTGAGCTTACGTTCGACCTGGAGAAGAAAAAGAACAAGCTCCATCTTTTGCTCGGTCTCGGAAAGATACTGCTTGATATCGACAAGGCTATACGCATCATCAGACATACAGAAAAGGAAGAGGACGTTATCCCCAACCTTATGTCAGGCTTTGGCATAGACGAGCTTCAGGCGGAGTATATCGCTGAGATAAAACTGCGTAACCTCAATAAACAGTATATTATCAACCGCATAAACGAAATAGAGGGCTTGCAGGCCGAGATAGCACATCTTGAGGATATTCTCGCTGACGAGTTAAAGCTCAAAGCACTTATCTCCTCTCAACTTACCGAGATAAAGAAGAAATACGGTCAGCCCCGTCGCTCACAGCTTATCCACACCGATGATATTGAGGTGTATAACGCAAGTGAAGAGGTCGAGAATTTCAATGCCCGTATATATCTCACTCGCGAGGGCTACTTCAAGAAGATAACGCTTCAGTCGCTTAGAGGCAACGATGAGCACAAGCTCAAGGAAAATGACGAGATACTCATATCCGAGGATACGGATAACCGCTCCGAGCTTATTTTCGTCACTGACAAATGTCAGCTTTACCGTGCAAAAACAGCTGATTTTGACTGCTGTAAGGCAAGCGCTATGGGTGAGTACCTCCCAGCTAAGCTTAACATGGATGAGGGCGAAAAGCCTATATTCATGAAAGTACACACGGGCTTCAAGGAAGGCGAAAACTTCGTATTCATATTTGAAAACGGTAAGGGCGTACGCGTACCCGTTATCAACTACGAAACAAAGAGCGCGCGCAGAAAGCTCGTCAACGCTTATTCCTCCGCCTCACCGATCAGTGCGGTGTTCTATGAGGTTGCAAAGCAGCCGTTTGAGATAATTATGGTAAGCAGCGGTGACCGAGCTATCGTTATCAAGACTTCTCTTATTCCCGAGAAGAATACGAGAACATCAGGCGGTGTTTCGCTTATGGCACTTAAGAAGGGACAGCGCATCGTCGATTGTCGCAAGGACTTTGAAGAGGTATACGAAAATACAAAGGGTTACCGCAAGCTCAAGATCCCCGCAAGCGGTACGCTCCTCAATGAAAAAGATATAAGGGTTCAGCAGTTAAAGATAGACGGCTGATACGGTTACTCATATGAAATCTAAGTTTTTTGTAAGAATTTTGTGTTGCGTTCTCGCCATTCTTATGGTGGCGAGTGCGATCACAACTATTATTTGGTTTTTACTCTGAAGAAAGGCGTTTAAATGGAACTCTTTTTACCAACTCTAAATAAAATGGTATATCTGTTTGGATTTATTATTATCGGATATATCATTGCCAAGCTCAAGATAGTCCCCAGGGGCTCTGCGGGCGTTCTCGCAAAGCTTGAGAACAATCTCTTTATCCCCGCGCTTGTGTTGCAGACGTTTATGCAGAACTTCACAAGAGAAACGCTTGGCGTTACGTGGAAGCTTTTTGCTTTTGGATTTATTATCGACGCTGTGGTTATTCCCTTGTCGATACTCGCCTCACGTTTTGTAACAAAGGACGAGTATACCCGAAAGATCTGTGTCTACGGACTGTGCTTCTCGAACTTTGCTTTTATGGGAAATGCGATAGTTTCGGCAATATTCCCCGAATCATTTTACGCATACATAGTCTTTACGCTCACGTTGTGGATTCCCATCTATCTTTGGGGCGTTCCCGCACTTCTTGTTTCCGACGGTAATAAAAAGACACTTGGCGCAAGACTTAAATCCTTTATAAATCCTATGTTTATCGCAATGCTTGTGGGAATGGTTATTGGATTTGTAGGTATTCCGATACCCGAAAGCATCGGGGACGTGATCTCTGCTTCGTCAAGCTGTATGTCACCTATCGCGATGATACTCACAGGATTTACTATTGCCGAGATCGACATTAAGAAGACCCTTAAAAAGCCTACCGTTTACACTATAAGCGTACTCAGACTTATTGTATTCCCTCTTATAGCAATAGGTATATTTGCGATACTTCCCTTGAGCATCCCTGCAGACTACGTTATATGCGCAGTATGTTCGATTGCAATGCCGCTCGGACTTAACACAATCGTTATCCCCGCCGCATACGGCAAGGATACCGCGGTAGCTTCGGGTATGGCGCTCGTTTCGCATATATTATCGGTAATAACCATACCGATCATGTTTATGCTTCTCCGTATGATACTGTAACTTTAGGAGAGTATTATGAAGGTTCTTATAGTCTATTCTACAAAAGGCGGTGTAAGCCGCGAATGCGCGCTGATGATCGGCGAACAGTTGAGTGGAAGTATGCAGGTGGATATATTTGACGTAAAAAAAGGAGCTCCGTCACCCGACGGCTATGACGTTGCTGTTATCGGCGGCTCAATAAGGATGGCAAGGTTGAACAAGAGCATGCGTAAGTATCTTAAAGAACACGCAGATGCACTCAACAAGATAAATACAGCGCTATTCCTTTGCTGCGGTATAACCGAGGATTTTGACGATTACGTCAAAATGAATTTCCCAAAGAATATAATACCAACTCTCGGTATTCATTTCTTTGGCGGTGAGCTCAAGCCCGAGAAGTTAAAAGGGCTTGATAAGCTCATAGTAAAGTCAATGCGGTCAACGATCAAGTACGAGGACTTTGAAGCCCCCGATCCAAACCGCTCTCCCCTTCCCGAGATATTGCCCGAAAACATCAACAGATTGGCAGACAGCATAAGAAATCTGCTGTGATTTTGTGAAAACTACATATTTGCGTTGCCTTGTTATTTGGACTTTTGTACAACTTGACAAACACAAAAAACTTGACAAATTGATACAAATATGGTATCATATATAGGTAGCGCAAATACGCTTGACCCACTAGCTCAGACGGTAGAGCACTTGACTTTTAATCAAGGGGTCCGGAGTTCGAGTCTCCGGTGGGTCACCACCAAAGTGTAACCCGAACTGCGCTATTTTTTATAGGCTTGATATTCGGGCATACTTTAAAAAGAAGGATAGAGTAAATAGGCTCTATCCTTCTTTTCTTTATATAATTATTCACACAGCGCAGAAGACCGCGCCCTCGCTAAACCGCTTGAGGGCGCGGTCTTTTCTTGCGTTGTGTGTTTTTTATTGATTGCCACACCCAATAGCCAAAACTCGGATATATACCGAGTTTTCCCACAATTAAATTATTATTATATATACCTCTTTCTTATCACATAACCCGAAGCTTTATCTCTCCCAATAAGCATACCAGGGGGAGTATTTCGCTCGTTGCGACGAGCGGGACGCGGGATATTTCGCCTCTGCGGAGGCGGGACGCGGGGCATTTCGCCTCTGCGGAGGCGGGACGCGGGATTTTTTTCAGCGTCCGTATATCTGCGCCAACAATCGATCTTATGCCCTATGGCGGTCACCGTGTCCTACGCCTTTTTACGATACCACAGAACCCGCCAGAGTGCAAGGGTACTCAAAAAATTTTGAAAAAACTTTTTTCAAAATCTTTATTGAATGAAAAATATTTTATTATAATTCTCTCTTCTCTTATCGTTCATCTCTTCGATCTTCTCTCTGCGCTTATCGTTCTACAGTTCAAAATATTTTTCTTTATTAGGAAGAAAAAAGTTTTTTCAAAATTTTTCAAGACTCCCCCTTGCGCTCTGTCTGAACCTGTGGTGATCGAAGGCTGGGGACAGCGGCAACCACCATAGGGCATAAGATTACACTTTTCGGCAACTGTATATATTCCCTCAAAAAAAAGGATGCGAGGGGAGCAGACGGGCCACCAAGAGCATAAGCTGTTACGCCCTCGGGGCGGGAAATTTAACACTGCTTTTATTCTTTGCACTACGTGCAAGGCAAAAGATATCTAATCAAGAACTTGCTCTCACCCAGGGAGCTTGTTATAAGAAAGGGGGTGATACCATTGGACAGGCTACATTACATAGTAAAAGAGCTTATTAAGCTGATGCAACAACTTAATAAGCTCGCGATTGAGATTATTTCACTTATCGGGTGGATTTTAATCTTAATCAAACTCTTCGAATAACGGAGAGCTCGGGGGATGGGAGCTCCAGCTCCCTCTCCCTTGGATAAAATTATACCACACACAAAGGAGATTGTCAAGTGAAAAAAGATATTTTTCATTTATCCATTGAGCTCATCAAATGTTTGAGCAATATCGGATTTTTTATTACCATTATTATACTATTTTCTAAATAAAAAGGAGTTTACTATGCTTGATTACGAAATATTAAATTACAAAATCCAATATATCCCCAAAGACGATATCGTATCATACGACCATATAACCGATACCGAAGAAAGTGCGATTTCCTTTATAAAAGAAAATCGCCACAAATGGAAACATTATCGACTATTAAAATGCCAAATGGCAATTATAGATTTTTAAAACACAAAAAAAAGGCAGGCGGAAAACCGTCTGCCTTTGCTTTTTAATCCCTCGGATAAAGTTTCACAAAATCATTTGCAAAATAGCTCTTTTGACGGGCGAGCTCCTCGAGCATTGCATTGATAGACTTATAAGTATCAATTTCATACAAGCTCGTTCCACTCTTAAGAGTTTTCGGTGCCATTCCGTCCTTAAAACAGTCCGTAGCATAACGTCCAGAGTAAATCTTTTTATCAGTGTAATGATATGGATGATGTCTAAGAGCCTTATCTTCAAGTGTTCCCGACTGCCGGGCTATCATAACCGTCGAATACCCGTAAACGTGCATTGTATACTCACAATGTCGCCAATACGCAGCAACTAACGCATTTACTCTCTTAACAGCAGGCACATTCATATTACCCTTACTATGAACCTTCTTAAGCCAATTAAAATAGTCAGGCATAAAGAAGTCCATAAACAAATACGGTAACCAACAATAAATAAGAGTAACTCCCTGTTCAATCTTATCTTCAATATCGATTATCTCGCACAGATCACGTGCATCAGCGCCCCAGCTGGAAGCTCTTTGTTCATCGCAAATAAATACGATAAACGCAAAGCCCTCAACGGTCGCATTATGTCTGCACATTTTGAGCCACTTATTAAAGCCGTCATTCTTCTGATTAGCTTCTGCATCGTTCTTTTTCTGCTCTTTATTTTCAAGAGCGTTTCCACGTTCCTTACCTATCTCGGTAACAAGTACAACACCAAACTCAAACGTACCTGCTATCGCATTTTCCTTATTCATTTGACAGCAAATTCGGAAAAAATCAAAATCAATAATATGAGAATATGCCGAATACTCTTTTTGCTTACTTGCGTCACGTACAAAAAAATTCTGATTAAAAAGCACAAAATACTCTTCGTCAATAGCCTCAATATCGCTTCTAACAGCCAAATTCGATATTATAAGGCTTGTACTCATAGTATAAATAAAATACTCTTGTGCATAATTCTCGAGCATGTCCCATATATTCAAAACGACAAGACCGTCATTATATTCCATGCTATAACAAGCTGCATCATAACCGTATATATTTTTCTTCTGCGGTCGCCGACCGTACGTAAATCGTTTACGCCATATATAAGCACGCGCTGAAGCAAGATTTTTAATATTACGCTCCGCGATCTGCTGCTTAAGGTCACTCTCAAAAGCTTGAAAATCGAAATAGTTAAACCTCATTATGTTATTATTCATAAGCTCAAGCGCTTTATCACGAAACTCGTGTTCCTTGGAAAGTGCTATATCAACAGCCGTTTTTGTCTTTCCCTTTCCCATTGTACCTGTGATCATAATAACTATTGGAAGTTCTTTAATAAATCCTCTTGTTTTAGCTTCAATATGGAGCAAGCTCTTTATAGCTAAATCCTTACGCCAATAATCAAAGCAATAATACATCACAGCGAACCAAACAGCAAGCGGCAAAGACCACCCGACTATTATAATATCATAAATAAACTTAACGAAATACTTCCACAGCGAAAAAATATCCGCAGAAGAAACAAAATAAAAAAAGTACGCAAAAAAATCAATAACAATTGCCAAAAGGTTTGTATTAATAAGCCATATAAACAATAGCCAAGAAGCCACTGTTTTATGTTTCTTTAAATACTGAACAAAAGAACGTACAAACTCAATACATCTTCTAACTATAATACGTGACCAACGCTTTATAAACGCACAAACATTACGCACAACAGCTCCAATGTGTGCAAGAGCTCTACCAAATTTAGTTTTTTGCTCATACCATGGAATGTCTTTTTTCTCTTTAATATGTTTTTTGGTATATTCATCAAAAACAACATACGTTATAAGAATACAAATAACCAAGAAAATACCACCTATACAAACAATAAGCTGATAATTAAAAACAAACCATCTTATGTATTGTTTAAAATTCTCCAAACTCCAAAAGCTGGCGCCAAAATTATCGAGCTTCGCCCAAAGCTCATCAATTGTAAAAGGTAGATAATCCCATATATCCAACCGTGGCATTTCTTTAACAGTCGCTTGAATTACATCTCTACGTCCAAACGCAGCAAAAATATAATACAAAAATGACGTAAAAAAATCTCTTATTGAGCAGAAAAAGCGATATTCGCACACCTGATAAATTGTTACTGTCAAAAGAAAAGACAGCAAAACAACATCAACCGCAACATAATACATAAGCTCTTTGCTCTCAATACTATTATTAACTTTTTTTCCTACTTTTTTAAAAAAATCACTCATTTAACTATTTATAAACGTAAAAAATCCATAACTTGTTATTATAAAACCTAAAATAGCAAGCAATATCTCAATAATCCTATATTTTGTATTCATTCTTCTCCTTTAGGGAGCAGGCTCACACCTGCCCCCATTTTTTCAAATTCCCACACGTATGGGAATTTACTCAATATTGATAGTCGTATTTGCTGTTATTGTATACTCATTATCAACATCATTAAGTGAAATAATTACTGTATTGTATTTTGCCGGAACAACGACCTCTATCTTATCTGAAATTTCAAGATATGTTTCAATTGAAGATCCGTTAATATCAAAACACGTTATTTTCAAACTATCTTCAATGGTGTTATTGATAAGAACGTTATAATAAATCGCACCATAACTGTACTTAAAATCAAGATCTCCGGTTACATTTATTTTACCGAATACATCACCGTTAATAATAGAATAATCGTCTTCATATCCAACAATACTAACTTCATTACTTCGAGAATATACTATAAAACTATAAGTTTTTTCCACAACCTCAACAGTCTGAAGCTCACCACTCAAATCATAATAGCTTACGGTCGGACCCTTTTCACCGGTGGCCTTAATGGTTACGTTATACCACTCATTACGATACATCTCAACAAGTGAAGCAGCTGCCTTTTGCTCTATGTAAAAGCTCTGCTCCTTTGTACCCTCGACAAGTACCGGATAAATAAATCGGTTATAATCGTTAAGCACATATCCGGCTTTGAAGTAAAAAATTATTACAATTTCCTTCGGCTCAGTAAGGGTAAACGTATTCGTTGTGGTAGTGGGAGCAAGTACAGTCGTAGATCCATCCGCCTGAACAGCGCGAACCTTAACACAATAATTATTAAGGTCATAAAAATCCGTAGCGGTAAAAGTATAAGTACCGGGAGCAAGTCTAAAACGACCAAGTTCCAAACTACCGTCTTTAGTTATAGACGCGCCCTCAAGAGATACAACGCCTTCACTATCATGAGATATTTTAAAACCCGAACCGTAACCGCCATCAGCAAACGTAAGATCCTCAGGCTTTATAAGATTGTGTGGATTCCTTACCATCACAACCTCATCAACTACTGTATCAGTTAATCCATCATCGGGTGTCGCTGGTTGCTTAGATTCATCGGTGTTTTTATCAACACCGATATTTGTAATTATAAACGGAGTTGCAAGTGTTGAACACAATATCAACACAAGCAATATAATTATCCATTTTTTCATGTTTTACCTCTCTTTATTCTTTTTGCTTTATTCACTGTCTTTTTTTGCACGTTCTGCTTCAGCTTCAGCACGCCGCCTTTGATTATAAAGCTCTTGGTCATGTATATCCTGTGCACGTCTATGTTCATCGTTAGCTCGTCTATGATCATCCTTAGACTTTTGATGCTTCATATCCATATCAAGCCTTGATGCCTCTTCATCCGTATCTGCCTTACGCTTATCGAGATTAAGACGTTCTTTTTTGTTCTTATTATCCTTACGCTTACCTGCTGAATCAACAACAAAAGCCCCGAGCTTTAATGCTCCATTAAATGTTGCTGATACGACCTTACCCAAACCGCCTAACAAAGACGTTATAAACGGCCCGGCAAACCGCCACAGTATGATAAAGATTACTATGACGACAAGAAATATTATAACTATCCAAAAGCTATTAAGATCTTGACATCCATTGATCGCACTCTTGTCGCCGCCACCGCCGCCAGGTGGTTGGTTAGGATCAGAACCGTCAGCAGGCGGAGTTACACTTCCAACATGATTGATAGGATCGCAATTCACAGGAATTACCGTTCTTTGATTATACTGATTCTCCCAAGTAAATGAAAGAACGTCAAGATCTATAAATACAGTTTTTTCGAAATAAGACGTACCTACAAATGCATCTTGCATGAGTGCCCAAAAACCACCATCAGAAATAGATACCGGTGAATTGAAATAATCTCTTACCGCAAAACGCATTATAAACGTAGAATTTCCCTTTGCTGCTTCAGCAACAGCAAATTTCTTTAAATCAGCAGCTTCGCTCTCGAGTACGTAATAATTATCAGATACCCAACTATTTGAATAATTCCATATTTTCGGATCTACATACTCAATCGCTTTTATTTCATCGTATACTTCCGTTGCATTATAAAGTTTAGTTTCACCCTTCAACCAAGCAACAAAAGCACTTGTTGTAGAAGCATAAGTTCCTATTTTTTCAGCCAAATCCGTTTCCGACTTTACGTTATAATACTGAAACCCTTGCGTGCAACCAGCATCAACTTCAGGCAATATATAAAATTCCTCATTGTCATTTATATATAGTTCATTCATCAAACTATTGTTTGAAATATTATAAAAAACTCCATTTGTATCATAAACAACAGTACTATACCAAGGAATAATATTTTTGCAATTATCACAACCTACATTATAACAAAAATTATGAGTATTTTTAGAAGTATTGCTAGTTCCATGACTATAATCGGCAAATCGGAAAGGCACACTATCTCCAGCCTTTTTACCAACATACTGTTCAAGTTTAGTATGCAAATTAGCTTTGCTTGTAACAAGACCGTTAACCTTATATTCTTCAAAACTACCGTCAATCTCTTTTAGTCCCTTTGTAAGATCGTCCTTATTACCATAATCATTTATGATGTCATTAGGCACGCTAAAGTAAACGCTAAACACCTCATATTGATAACCGACACCCTTATCCGAAGTCTTTGTCTTCCACGATACTGTATGAAGGTCAAGATCTACGGTGATTCTATCACGTATATAGGTTTTGAGAGTATTCTCGGAAGTCCTACTAACATCGTGATACGGCATATATCCCGTAACGGTGTAAACACCGCCGACTTCATAATCGGTAGCCTTGGTATCACTCTTATGCTTTATCTCAATACCCGAAATATCGTATTGACGCATTCCCTTTTCAAGTTTGCTGTGAAAATCCTTTATGCCCTCAATCTTAAACTTATAAAAAACATGCTCATATCCCTGAACAGTTGAATAGTTTACAAGCTTAAGCTTGAGCTTTCTAAAACCGCTTCCCGACGTTCCCGCACTATTCAAAAACTGCATTTGAATGTAATTTTTTCCTGAAGTAACGTCTATCTCTTCACCCGTAGGATTGTAAAGATAAAGATATATATCATAGTCAGCAGTACCGCCATAATAATCATATCCGTATTCAAGAAAATACAATAGTCTTATATGCTCCGAATCAGGATCCTTAGGATAATCAGTTATGTTTATTTTGAACTCCTTAAGATCAGCACAAACATCTGACACATCAATAAGACCATAATCAAGAGCGAACGCCGAAAGCGGACACGACAAAAGCAAAATCAAAACAGCAAACAATACACTTATTATTTTTACTGTCTTTTTCATATGCACCTCTTAACCGGGAAGATCTTCCATTCCCTCAGGAAGCTTATAATCGATTCTCGCACGTGGACAAATCATTTTTTCGTCAAAAATATCGTTATCGTAATCAAAAACGTTTTCCTTTAAATCGTTGAGAACATAAATAGGATTAATACAATTAGTAACGGCTGTAAACATAACATATATAGTATCACCGGCAAATCCATCATCAGAATAACTATATATCACACCTATTTCATGATTTGGATTATCAGTATTCTTATTTACTTTTTCAAAATCATTCCAAAGAACACCGTCGATACTCCATTTAATGTTTGTTACATATGTTGAATATAACGGAAGCTCCAAACTATGACGAGGAAAAATACACGAAACACCAATTCTATCACTTGAACGATATTCAAAATATTCGTGATCAGATGCGTTAACAGACATAAAAAAATATGTTACATTGCCTACTGTCTGATATCCACAACCGTCTTTATCAATATAACGTGCAGCGACTGTCGTATTATTGTTTGAATTATTTGTATTATTGTTTGAATTATTTGTATTATTTGAACTATTTCCACCGGTAGAATTATTATCACCACCGGAGCTGTCGGAGTTGCCAGCTTCACCAGGTGCTTCCCCTTCATCAGGCTTAAACACAAAGTATGCGCCGGCAATTGTTGCTCCGACCATTGCCAAAACAAGTATCAAACAAATCAAACCAACTTTTATATTTGTACTCATATAAATTCCTTTCTTTATTTTTAAACAAAAGATTAACCACCTGCTGCATCTTCAGTAGTATCAAAATATACACCAAAACTACAATATGGATAAGCACCTAATGAATTAGGAGAAAACACATTTGTTTTCAAATCATCAAGCACCGTTAAAACCGAAACACAATTAGTTACACAAGTATAACTAATATATATTTCTTTTGTTGTATCAAAAAAATCTTGATAAAGACCCGTTTGATAATCATTTGATACACCTTCAATTTCTCCAGCAGCATAAAGTTTATCTGAAAAATCATTCCAAACAATACCATCATAACTCCATTTAAAATTAACACTATAGTTTGAATAAGTATAATTTTTCTTATCCCAACTAACAATGCCTCGAAGACCTCCGTTAAAATATTTATAATTTGGAAGTTCCTCAACCTTATAATACTTAAAAAAATATGTTACATTTCCAACCGTTTGATATCCACAACCGTCTTTATCAATATAACGTGCAGCGACTGTCGTATTATTGTTTGAATTATTTGTATTATTTGAACTGTTTCCACCGGTAGAATTATTATCACCACCAGAGCTGTCGGAGCTGCCAGCTTCACCAGGTGCTTCCCCTTCATCAGGCTTAAACACAAAGTATGCGCCGGCAATTGTTGCTCCGACCATTGCCAAAACAAGTATCAAACAAATCAAACCGACTTTAATGTTTGTACTCATAGCAAACACTCCTTTAAATTATTTGTAAAACTCACCTGCTGTTTCACCCTCTACAAGTACAGGCTTAACTGTGCTATTGCTGTTAAATGCGAAGTTGTAATCCTCACACCAATAAAGGATAATAGATACCGTTTCATCAGCAGCAAGAGTAAACGTTGCGCTATCAGTACCTGCCATAGCTATATTGCCGTTACCGTACATAATACGCATACCAAACTCATCAATATTAGGCTCGGACACACCGGAAAGCGTATATGTACCGGCCTTAAGCGCTACCGTAGCTACGGTTACCGAATTTGCAGACGTTGCTTTGCCAGAAAGTTTGATAAGACCGTTATCGTCAACCTTAACCTTTACACCGCGAGCTGTATTGTGAGTTTTGATATAATCTTCAGCAGTTATATCTATGAGATTTGCTTCATTACGTTCACGGGGAAAAAGATTAAAAATTGAGCATACGCTCAAAATAGTTGCAGCAACAAGAATTATTGCTCCCAAAATTATAAGAATTTTTTTCATTTTAAAATACCTCTTTTCTTAAAATATAAATAGAGCCATTGGCTTTTGGCTCAACGGCTCTATAAGTTTATTTTGATTTTTGTTTTATTTTTTCAAGCGGAATAAAATGCTGCTTCTTACATCTTTTGCAATACACAAGCACTCCCTTCTCACTCTTACTGAATAGATGTTTACCGCAGCACGGACATAACACCTTTACGAAGGTATCAAAGCCACCGATCATACATCCATTACTTCGATACAGTCGATATTGCCGTACTCGTTGTAGAAAGCGCGGATCTTACAACCACAAAGCTCAGCAAAATTCTTAATAGGTGCGTTCTTAACGGAAACAATTTCCGAAAAATTGTTTTTACACTTAAGAACAGCAGTTTCGCAACCGGCATAAATTTCTTTACCCTTTGACTGACGATCATCTTCCATCGTACAGTGAAGCAAGATATTATCCCAAGAAAACTCCTGGCCTGTCTTTTCATCCTTATTAGAACCGCTGGAACGTACTACACCTACAACCTGATACTTTTTCATAATTTTTTACTCCTTTTCTTCTTGCTCTTTTCTCTGAGCAGTTTCTTTTAAATTTTGATATTCCTTGATAGCTCCATTCTTTATGACGCCACGCAACTGCCGACCCTTACGAATTTGTATTTCCCGATAATTAACAGGATCGCACACGCCTATGTTATAATCGGGATTTTTGATAAACGGCGGAACGTCGTTATCATTCAACCAACAAAGAGCGTCAGCTATATCGTCCTCGAACGAGCTCTCAACAATGTCAGATCTTTGTAGAATAGCAAGACGGGCGACCTGACCTTGAAACAACCGTCTTGACTTTAGAATACTCGCGTTTTGATCGTATTGACGCAAAAAATTCACGACATCTATATCACTATAAGAAACAGGCGTATGTCGAATTCTATGCCACCAATTACAGTACTGCTCACCTTCATCAATAAAATTCTTCAGTGACAACTTATTATTTTTTGAAAAGCAAATTACTCCGTTATAACTCGTTATGTATTCAATTATCTCTCCGGCACAATCTAATATATTATTGATTGGCTTAAGAATAGGATCATATTTGAAAAAAACTTGATTGCCCGTTTCTGCCAGCATATCGGATATAAGCGCACGATTTTCAAGGAACTCAGCGCAAGTCATATAAAACTTTCGCTTTGTCTGAAACTCTATGTTCACTATAACCGTTGGCTCGGGAATAACTCCTCGCAGCTTCTTCTCGATTTGCGTACAGTTATCAGATTTTATGAAATTTGTTTCAAGAAGCTTTTGGCATTCTTCAACAAACTTGGGATCTCTCCCAAAATCAACATACCATTTCAAACGCCCAACAAGACACCCGGTCCTGTAGGATCCTATTTCGTAAGCAACCTCATACACGTATTTATCAAACTTGGATATCATTCCGTTTTGATACCAACGATGTATGAAAAACGCTTTATAATTTAATTGAATAACCTCTTCCACTTTGTTATATGCGCGAAAAAAAACGTTATTTGAGCGTCTGTTACCGAGCTGCAACGTTTCAATTTTAACGCCGTCACACAAGGAGAAATACTTTGCTCCCTTCTTAAATGAAGTTTTCAGATGCCTTTGCAAATTTTTATCTGAAAAGAATTTCATCAAATTTTGAATAAGATTTGTATGATAAGCAAAATCAATACGATTCTCACGAACTTTCACCGGAAACAACCCAAAAGGACTTAAAAAGTCTTTGAGATATTGAAACGATTGAGATATCGCATCTCGAACACCTTCCATCACAAGATACCTTGAACGCAGCTGAACAACTATGCGCGGCGTTTCCGCGTTTGGCAAATATTTAGATATGAAAATATCAAAACATTCGTTCAAGCTCACGCAATACTCATACATACCGAACGATCGAGGTACAAACTCCAACGCACCAAAATCAATGTTTTCACCAAACTTTGCGGCAAGCTCTTCCTTACAGGAATACATTGTGCTGAGAAAGTACTTAAGATATTCCGGAAGTTTATCCTCTTTTTGAAGCATAACGATATCGTCAGGCTCATTCAGATAAACAGCGTAATACAACGTATCAACGTGATGTAAAGTTTTTTTATCATATATTCCAAAGAATTCAAGTTGTTCATCGGCAGAAAACTCGCGAATAATTGAGCATTTTTTTACTTCTTTTCTTACTTGCATTATTCACATATTCTCATTTACGCAAAAGCAAATTTGCGTAAATGAAAAAACTCCTGACAACCCTTGATTTCCTTGAATTTTTACTGTTTTATGTATGGGGCGTATTACATTTCCGCCCCACCCACCCGAGAAACAGCTCTCTCGGGTGGATTTTGACGCCGTAAAAATAACACCACAAGACACAAAAAGTGGGATCACGGCACCGAATAATCATAGGGATCATATTATATACTCTCTTTCAGAGCTTCATGCTCACGCCGAAGCTCACAAAAATTGTTGAATTGCTGCATAAACACAGCAACGGGAATCCTCGGCTCAGTTGCCGGGAATAATATCTGAAAAGATACAATCGAAAACTCAGAACTACAAGGCTCACCCGAATAAATATCGGTAATTTGAACTTGCACGTTCCGACCAGTCAACAAATCACCCTTCTTTTCACGAAGTGTGAGCTTGTCGTTTACTTCATACCTTCCTCTCTTAACAAGCAAAAAGGTCCTGACACCCGAAACAATTTCCTGGTACCTTCCGGGAGAAACATTTACCTCAAATTCACGCATTCCAAAACCCTGCTTTATCAAGTATTTCCCCATCAAGCTCTTCGACACTTGCGGCCGCATTCACCGCATCCGTAAGTGCCTTCGGAGTTGATAATGATACTATGTACGAAAACAGCACCAAAAGCTTACGCTTGATCTTCTTTAACATCTTCACTCTCCTTATTCTCCTTCAAATATGAGTAGATATGCCGCTCACCAGCTCCGAGCTCAATCGTCGCAAATTCCTTGTCAATTAGATTAAAAAACGCATCATAGCAGCTCGGACATAAATCTACCGCTTCAGATTTGACAACGTAATTTTTACCGTCTTTATCATACTGCCGAGCTGGGAGAAGCACCGGTTCAAGAACACCGGGCTTTGCGAACGTTTTTGGACAAATATCGCAATGATAAAATTTCACATCAACAACGGACATAATTCACTCCTTCTTTTTATCCTTCCAAAGTACAATACCACGCTGTTCACAAATAAATCCAAGCAAATCGGCATATTCGCAATTAAATTTTTCTGTTTTTTCACGTTCTATAATATCTCGCATATCATAGCCAAGATCATACATCCGATCCGTTTGTGAACCTAAGCTATCATAAACTGCCTTATAATACTCTGATTCAAGCTTTTCATCGTTCCAAAAAGCAACTTTTTGCAAAATTGCATTTTTCTCACTTTTCCGCATCATTTACCTCAGGCACTTCAAGCCACAAAGAAACTCTATACGGAACAGTATCATCATCAAAAAAGCACTTAAAAGATGCATCAAAATACAACGTTGTATAATCATGTGCATCTTTAATAAGAACCACATAGTTCTTACTTTCAGAAGGCAATCTAACATTTGCATCAACAAAACAAGGAAACTGTTTTATCGTTTCACGCAACTCATTACGCTGATCTATAAGTTTTCTTCGAGCAGCCATTAAAATACCAAGCTGTTCCCTTGCATCCTTAAGCACCATAAAGATACTACCGGGAGAACGCCCTGCCGACAGCTCGTCCTCTACGTACTCTATACGATTTATTAAATCTTGAATATATTTTTGCATTTTTACTCCTTCCATTAAGATACCATTATCCGATGCAACTCGGACATATCGTTAATTTTACAAATATAATACTCCGGCAAGTTCGCCCGAACAAGAGCTTCGGCAACTACCGGGACGACTGCATTACCGCACTTTTCAACTTGCTTTGCTCTGCCTATTTGGTTTCCGTCAACGTCACGATCAATAACGTAATCATGCGGAAAAGCCATAGCATCATAAAGCTCTCTGGGAACAAGCATTCTCATACCTATATCAGATATGAAATACCACATACCGCGAATACGCAAAAGCAATATTTCATCATCCGCTATGTTATACCCGGCATAGGTATTAAGAAGCTTACGTACCTCAGGCCAATGGTAAAGCTCGGTACGACCGTCCCACTTAACAAGCTTCGTGCGAACGTCAGCAAACTGTCCATCACTTGCAGTAATAGTCATAAGAGGATCTGCCGGATGCTGACCTTTATCTTGTCCTTTGAAATGAGCTAAGTGTGCTAAAGTCACACCTTCACGCTCCATAGTCGTAATTGTTGCAAGTGGTTTATCTACCGAATGATAATGCCCTTCGCCACTAAAATACTGGACAAGATAAGCAGCACTAACGCCATATCTATTACTACCGTCAACAGTAAAAATAGGCTCTTCAAAAGTTTGACCTCTAACTTCCTTATCACTCTGCTCAGAGTGATACTGAATAAGGTGTGCTGACGTTAAATAATTACGGTCACCCGTTGTTACTGTTGGAACAGGCTCATCAGCACCATGACAAGCATTTCCGGTATTGTTTGACATCACATAAGGAACGACCTTAGGTGATGATAAACCGAACATATCTTTTCCGGTAACTGTATTCAACGGCTTTTTCAAACTATGTTCAGAACCGTTGCTATGGCCGCATTCAACAACGTAAGGTGTTATTTGCGGAGATACAAGCATTTGAGCTCCATTCGCCGTAACCGTATTAACAGGATCGGTCATAGAAGTTCCCGAAGCGTTCTGATGATTATGCATATGGAACGGAGTGAGAATAGGATCACAAACGTGATACTTACCGCTTCCAACTACCGTGGGCAAAGGCTCGTTTATATCATGTACACGTGGCTTTTGTCCTTTCTTTTCACCGTATCCGATAGGTACAATAAACGGCTCTTCACACTTGATAACAAACTTATCAAGACCACGTGCTATACGCCGTAAAGTATTCTCTTTAAGTGGGCGCCGAACATTAAGACCATAATCAGCCTTAATCTTTTCTTTACTGTCAAAGATAGACGGACAAGGCAAATCCCAGTTTATTATCTCTGCCGCACTGCGCCAAGGCTTACATTTGCCGCTCTTGACCTCTTCACTATTCCTTGGAGCATGTGTGCGTTCTGGAAATACAATAGGTTTACCATCACAACGTGCTATCAGATGAAAACGCGTACGTATAGTTGGAGCACCATAATCAGCTGCACAAAGCTTATTTGTCTTAAGATCATAACCAAGACCTTTTACAAACTTTCCAGATTTCTCCGAAAGCGGAGATATCTTTAAAAACTCGCAAAGCTCAACAAACGCAGGATGATCCATAGGGATACCCGTCGTTAATGCTTTTATGAAACCGTCATAAGTCTCGCCCTCGTGTTCTTTAATGATATTTCCATCTGCGTCAATAGGTCCCCATGTTACAAACTCGGGAACGTTCTCAAGCATTATAACGTCAGGACGAACAGCTTCCGCCCAAACAAGAACAATCCAGGCAAGACCTCTGATCTTTTTATCAACAAGTGCCTTTCCTTTTGCACGTGAAAAATGCTTGCAATCGGGAGAAAACCAAGCAAATCGAACATGACGACCGCGAACAGCCTTTACAGGATCAACCTGCCACACGTCCTCTCGATAATGCTCGGTAAAAGGATGATTGCGCCGATGCATCAAAATAGCAGCTTCATCATGATTTATTGCTATATCTACCGGGTGACCCGTAGCCATTTCAATACCTGTCGATGCACCGCCACCGCCAGCAAAGCTATCAACGAAGCATTCATCGAAAATACTATATTGTAAACTCATATCTCACCTAAACTTGACAGCTCGGGAATGGACATCCAAGCTTTTACACCACGATATAAATTCTCATAAAGAAACTTATTATCCATCGAAGTCATAAAAGAGATATCGACATGATCATTACCATAAAGAACTAAAACCTTACGCAGTTCTTTTGGCTTCTGATCAGTGATCCAGCCCTCATCGTTTTTCTTAGGCAATACAGCCCAATGCGTAACTTTACCATAAAGACGCTCAAAAGGGAATTTTTTCAAATAAGAATCAAACATATCCACAAGAATTACACCTTTGGAATAACGAATCAAAACTCGTTGTGATTTCGCGGGGAACTTATCTTTGACAGATATCCAACATTTTTTATTCATTTTTTATCCTTTCCTATTGACAATTAATTTGCGATATGATACAATAGGGCTGTGAATTACTCCTATTGACATTCACATCTTCACGCTCAGCGTTGCCGCGCTGGGCGTTTTTCTTTTTTTGGTCGAAATACTCGTCAACGTTCTCAATCGGTCGCGTACCTATACGATCACCGTTCTCATCGTAAACGTTAACCTTCCATACATACGGCTTGCCATATTTTTCAAGATACCATTGTTCAAACTCTCGCCTGTTCTTTTCATCATAAAAGCACACCTTTAAATCATCAATCATACGCTTTATGGAAAACTGCATTGTGAAAGTCGGAAGTCTTCTATTAAGCACCTTTGACATACACCGCACCGTACCTTTCCAGGATAGAAAGACTTACGTCAACTATCTCCTGAGCCTTCGGGCCTGCTCTTCGACCGTGGAGCATTTCCGTCAGCTCATTGTGGGCAACCTTCTTGCCAAGCTTCGCAAGCTCAAATATAAGCCATTGCTGCTTCAAATGATACTCCTTGAGCAAAGCAAGAATTCTTTCTCTTTTTTCTTCCAATACATTACCTTCCTTTCTTCTTGGTTGTAACAAAAACCCCTTGACACATAAAGACTTTAATGGTATAATGAAAGTACCACCAAACATATAACCACTAAATTCTCAGATAGATCTATTTTTAGGAGGAATTTGCCGAACTTTTATACGGATTTTTAGATCGGAGAATTTTGCTTTTTTGTAAGTGGTTTTTGTTACTGTAAACATTATAGTACGAAAAATTCCAATTGTCAATATTAAAATTGGATTTTTTCCATTTTCGTAAATATAATACAAAAGGAGAGTTGGAAATATGCAAATTTTAAACAAAATTTCAAAGCATTTAAAAGAACAAAAGAAAACACAAAAAGAACTTTGTGAATATTTAGGAATTGAAAAAACCGCTTTTAGTGATTGGAAAAGTGGAAAAAGCAATTCATATAAAAAATATCTACCGCAAATATCCGACTTTTTAAATGTTTCTATCGACTACCTATTAGACAAAGAAACCATAAAAAAGACAGGTGTAAGTATCCCTGTCTTCGGTGATGTTGCAGCCGGCATTCCCATATCTGCTATTGAAGACACAGTTGATACCGAAGAAATCACCGAAGAAATGGCAAGCAAAGGCGAATACTTCGGACTTATGATAAAGGGTGACAGCATGGAACCGCGCTTCACCACAGGCGACGTTGTTATCGTCCGTCAGCAAGACACCGCCGAAACGGGTGATATTGCTATCGTAATGATCGGCAACGAAAACGCAACTTGCAAAAAAATAAAAAGAACTCCCGAAGGAGTTATGCTTATATCCACCAATCCAAACTACGAGCCTATGTTCTTCACAAACAAGCAAATCGAGGAGCTCCCTGTCAAGATCCTCGGTAAAGTTGTAGAACTCAGAGCGAAATTTTAAGAAAGGATAAAAATTAATGGAAACAACAAATTGGGATCTCGCAAACGATATTGCTCGTTTACACAACGAAGTATATGAAAGTTTCAATTCCTTAATTGAAAAAATAAACAATATACATCATATGGGAGCAATTATAATAGTTTTACTTATACTCACAATATCATTAAATATTATTTTGTTTTGCTGCACCTTAAGACAAATAAACAAGCAAAGAAAAGAAATGCTAAAAATTCAAGAACAAAATCTTGTTTTGCAAAACATAATAATAACAAAAATACAGGAGAAGCAAAATGATATTTAATATCTTACAATATTTCAATCCCGGTATAATCATACCAATATCAATAGTTCTAATAATTTCTACAATTGCTTTATCTATCTCATTAATAAAAGAAACCAACGAAATAGAAAAAGCCAAAGAAAAAATATACGATTTTTATTTGAATATAAAAAATAAATCAAACAACAATTAGAATTCAAAACATGAAAGTTGTATTATATCTAAGATTCAGCAGCGACAAGCAAAACGAACAGTCAATTGAAGGACAAAAGCGAATTTGTACCGAATACTGCAACCGTAACGATATGAATATCGTTGACTGTTACATCGACCGAGCTTTGAGCGCCGCTAAAAATATTGAAAAACGTGAAGCTTTCCAAAAAATGATACGCGACAGCGAAAAAGGCAACTTTGAAGCAGTTGTCGTTTACAAGCTTGACCGCTTCGCGCGTAACCGTTATGACTCCGCAACCTATAAAAATAAGCTCAAACGAAACGGTGTACGTGTTATATCGGCTACTGAAAACATATCAGATAACCCCGAAGGAATTATACTTGAATCCGTTCTTGAAGGAATGGCCGAATTTTACTCAAAAGAACTCTCCCAAAAGGTCACCCGAGGAATGCACGAAACCGCACTCAAAGGCAACTCCTGCGGCGGCTCTATCCCTCTTGGATATGTTATCAAAAACAAAAAATTCGTCATAGATCCCGTAAAAGCCGAAATTGTCGTAGAAGCATTCAAACGATACGCAACAGGTGAAACAATAAAAGAAATTGCCGCAGACTTCAACGCTCGAGGTCTAAGAACTGCTAAAGGTGTTCCCTTCAACAAAAATAGCTTCAGCAACATGTTCAAAAACGAGCGTTATATTGGAATATATAAATATAAAGATATTCGAATTGAAGGCGGCATACCAGCAATAATTGATGAGGTAACGTTTAACAACGTACAGCAAAGAATGGAAATGAACAAAAAAGCCCCGGCAAGAGCCAAGGCAAAAGTTAATTATCTGTTATCACAAAAACTGTTTTGCGGTCACTGCGGAGAACTTATGACCGGAGAATACGGAACAAGTGAAACAGGCGAAAAATACTATTACTACACTTGTTCGGGTAAACGTAGACTTCATAACGGCTGTGATAAAAAAGCCGTTCAAAAAGAAGCCATTGAACGTATCGTAGCAGAAGAAGCAGTAAAACTGCTCGAACCCGAAATTATTGAAATGATCGCTGATGCGGCAGTCAGAGCAGCCGAAGAAGAAAACAACAAAGACGGTATTCTTCCCGAGCTGAAACGCGAACTTACCGAAACAAAAAAGAGTATCAGCAATCTGCTCCGCCTTGTTGAACGCGGATCTGATTCTGAAGCACTGTTTTCAAGACTTGATGAACTCGAAAAACAAAAACACGAAATTGATTTTCGCATTTCAAAAGAAGAAACTGATAAAATCCACCTTGACAAAGAACAAATCATTTGGTGGCTCTCAAAATTTGCAAATGGCGACTTTAACGATGAAACCTTCCGCCGAATTGTTCTCGATATGCTCGTCAACTCCGTCACCATATGGGACGAACCCGACGGCGAGCACAAAATCACAATAACATACAATCTCACGTCAATGAAAGCAAAGACATTCAACGTTCGTGTTTGGAACACGACGGTTCACCAAAAAAGGTAATACCACTAAAGTGGTATTACCTTTTTTTGCTTATCTACATTGACTTGAACTCCTCAAATCCACAAGGATTTGAATGGCATACGCCACAAATACACAAACAGTTTATCACGATATTCGGGCGTATGCTTGAGTCATCCGGTAGGTATCTACATTGACTCGAACGCCTCAAATCCACAAGGATTTGAATGGCATACGCCTATCTATAACATCCGAATACCGCTTCGCTTTAGAACTATAAATTAGGATTTATCCGTGTGTTCGCACAGTACCCAGCTTTAAAGTTTTGATAAAACTTTTTCAAAAGTTTTCGTGCTCAAGCCGCATAGTCTGCCGACGCTCGCAAGCGTCGGAACTTCTTACGCTGAGAAGGAGGTCTGGAGGGAACCTCCAGGCGCGCGTCGCAACGCGCGAAATCCCCTATTGTAGCATAAAGCAACTTTGTGTTAATAAGGGGTATACCAAGCAAAACAACAGCCCACCGAGTTTCCTCGGTGGGCTTCATTGATTCAATTTAGATTATCGTAAATCGGTCTTAATTACTCAGCGTCGTTCTCGATAACAGTTGTTACGTAGTACTTAACTACACCGTCAACAACAGAGTTGAAGATAACAGCATCTTCGCCCTTTGCAACGAGCTCAAGAGCAGCTGTGGTCTTGATCATAACGTCGCCGTTTGCGTTGTAGTATGTGTACTCACCGGAAGTTGTGTCGAGTATGTAGTAAGCAACACTTCCTACAGTACCGAACTCATTGTTAGTCTCAGCTTCCTCATTGTAGGTGTAAACAGTCTTGTTCTCACCGCCATTGAATGCGAGGATCTGGTAGCCTGTGTCGGTCTCAACCTTTACAAAGATAGTATCGCCGATAACACCGTCGATCTTTGCCTTGTTCTCAAGGAGGTTGTAAACTACGTTGAACTCGAGGTCGTAGATTGCAACATCACCGTATGCGTAGTCACCAACAAACTTCAAGCGGTTGTTAAGAGTCTTAACTACCTTACCGTTACCGTTGATAATTACATCACCGGTAGTTGTTGTAACCAAGTAGAGATCGTCAGCGATCTTTCTACCAACATTTACGAGGTTCTCAACGTATGTGAGAGCACCCTTGATCTTACCGTTGTTACCCATAAGAACTGCTTCCATAGCCATGTCAGTCATATCAATGTTCTTGTCAACTACGGGGAATACGATTGCAAGGTTGTCAAACTTATCTGTGTATACGTTGTTGTCCTCATCCTCATCATAGAGGTAATCGTTGGAGTATACAGCAGTTACCATATAATCAAGCTTAATTTCCTTAGCCTTACCTGTCTTTGCATTAACAACAACCTGTACCATGTCGTACTTGCCATCTTCGTCATAAACTTCGAAGTCGGTAGCATCCTCGTCGAGGAGTACGAAGTACTGAACAAAGATATCGCCGTTGTTAAGAACAGCAGTTGTGTTGAAGCCGTCATCGTAAACGTAGGAAGGAGCCTGCCATGTGGATACAACGTTGAACTCCTTGTCGTAAACAACAACTTCCTCATCATCAAGTACGTAGTAGTAGTCGTCATTGGAAGCATTGATACCCTTAACCTCAGCGTACTCAGGGATATCAACCTTCTTCTCAAACTTGCCTTCGTCGTCAACATCATAGCCTGCAAAGTTGTAAACAACGAAATCGTCGCCTACCATGTAAGGAGCTGCGGGCTGATACATTGTGCTTGCAACCTGTGCGCCTGTTGCGTCGTAGAGATAGTATGTAGGATCTACGTCGGTATTTGTTGCGCCTTCAGCGGGAACGGGTGTGCTCACAACAGCGAATGCGGGAATCTCTGCGAGTGTAGAGATCTCGTAAACTACTGTTGCGGTAGATGTAGCTGTGTAAACTACCTTGCCTGTGTTAAGGTTAAGAACCTTGTAGGTTACAGTTGCAGCCTCAAGATCTGCCTTTGCAAGTACGATGAAGTACTTAGATGTCTTTGTTGCATCAACAACATAGTCGTCAAGCTCAGCAATGTTAGTTGCCTCACCGTAAACGTCTGCGGAAGTATCATAGTCAGCGTTGAGGATCTGCTCGATCTTCTTACCGTTAACTCCGCAAGAGGAAAGTGCCATTACGAGTACGAGCATTACCGAAATAGCAATGATGATTTTTCTTTTCATAGAAAACCTCCTGAAAATTAAATATTTAAAAAGCCTTTTTTTACGGAGGGTTATGCTCTTCTCTCCGCGGGCTTTTTTTCAAGATTATCCGCTCAGTTCAACGTCTGCTCCAAAAGGCGCTTGTTGAATTCCTCGGCGGTATTATAGCCGAGCTTCTTCTGGCGGTTGTTCATAGCGGCTATCTCAAGCACTATCGCGAGATTTCTGCCGGGACGAACGGGCACGGTTATCGAGGGGATATTTATACCCAAAATGTTTTCATATTGCTCATCAAGACCAAAGCGCTCATAGTGCTTATCAGGATCCCAATGCTCAAGATTGATAACAAGGTCTATCTTCTCGGTAAGCTTTACAGCTCCCATACCAAAAAGTCTTCTTACGTCAACTATTCCGATACCGCGAAGCTCTACGTAGTATCTTATAAGCTCAGGCGCGCTTCCGACAAGAGTTTTTGCCGAAACTCTCTTTATCTCAACAGCATCGTCCGCTATAAGTCTATGTCCTCTTTTTACAAGCTCAATAGCAGTCTCACTCTTACCTATACCGCTGTCTCCGAGCATCAGTACACCCTCACCGTAAACCTCTACGAGGACCCCGTGGCGTGTTATACGCGGCGCGAGACTTGTATGTAAGCTGGCTATAAGAGCTGCGATAAACTCACTTGTTCTCTGCTCCGTAAGCAACAGCGGAACGCCGTACTTCTTTGCGAGCTCAAGCATTTCATCAAACACCGTAAGGCGCGACGTAAGCACCACGGCAACAGGCTCAAGCTTAAGAAAGCTTTCAAGACGAAGCATTCTTTGCGTTGATGAAAGCTCAGAGAGGTACTTACTCTCCGCTCTTCCTATGACCTGTATCCTTCTTTGATCGAACAGCTCCACAAAGCCTGTAAGAGCAAGTCCGGGTCTGTCGACCTCAGTCGTGGTTATCATAATATCGGTGGCAGACTTAGGCAGATAGACCGCTTCAAGAGCAAATTCGTCGATTAGTTTTTCTAATGAAATACTATATTTTGACTTCATTGCCGACCTCCGATACACTTTTTCATTATTATACCACACTTTATAGAAAAATGGAAGTAGTTTTTGAAATATTTTTTGTCAAAATTTTAATAATTTTTTTACAATCTTTAAAGTGTCTTTTATTCATATTTATGTCACAAATATATGATAGAATTATTATGTATTGTTATAAATATCGTTACGGCGTATTTTCGTCTAAAAAGAGGTCGTTATGAAAGTTAAAAATTTCAATAAAATTTCCAAAGTTTTTTGTGTTCTTATGGCACTTATACTATGTCTGCTTACGTTCAGCGGATGTAAGTCTGCCGAGCTAAAACCCTCAAAGCTTGCCCGTACTGAGGTAGGCAAGGTCGGAGAGGAGACCGTATACTATGAGGAGCTTTATTATCTTGCCTCCGTATACAAAACAGAGGGTATGACTGCCGATGAGCTTTGGACTCTTATAAACCAGAATATTATCACAAATCACGCGATAAATACGCTCTGCCGCGAGCTTGGCGTGCAATACGATGAAAAGCAGCTTGACGACGATATTCAAGCTTACGTAGACAACATCGTTAATACCGAGTGCATCTCTGTTTCGGCGTACCGTGAAAAGCTCAAAGAAAACTATATGACCGATCATTATATGCGTTTTATCGCTAAGACTGATCTGCTCTATGAAAAGATCCCCGAAACGCTTGCGCTTAAGAATGAGGTCATTTCCGACAAAGCTGAATTCACAAACTACGTCAAGGAAAACTTCATAAGAACTTGGCATTTTATGATCGCGAACAACAAAAATGACGACCTTGCGAAAAATGCTCAGGATATACAGGCAGCATACGACGCGCTTTCCGAAGGAAAGACCACCATATACAAGCTGACAAGCGGAAAATACGCTCTTCCCAACGGTTCTCAGAACGAGGACGTAATGATGCCTGCTGACGGCTATGCCTTCACAAAGGGTAATATGGATGCCACGTACGAAGCCACCGCGTTTGCTCTCGAGGTTGATGAATACAGCCGTGTCATCAAAACCAAGGGAGAGCTTGCAAGCGGTGAGTACGTTGACTGCTATTATATAATCCAGCGCCTTTCTCTGGATGACGAGTACATAAACGAAAACTACAACGACCTTTATGACGATTACGTAAGCGCGATCGCCGCTCAAAAGCTCTCCGAGGTCAAAGGAAGACTTTTATTTGAGGCAAATGAATTTGCGAACGGTCTTGACATATTGAATCTTGAACCTATCGGTGTAGGTACTGACGTGCGCGCAATAATCATTATATGCGTATCTGTGATTGCTGCCGCAGGAATTGTCGTAGCTATCGTATTCATTGTCCGTCACGTTCGTAAAAACCGCAGAACTCGTCGCAAAAACGCAAAACTCAACGCGGGAAAGCGTAAGAAAAAGTGATGAAAAGAATTCTTAAGCTCAACGCTCTTTTGTTGGCATTGCTGATTATATGTTCCTCACTTCTCTGCTCCTGCTCTTATAAAGCAATAAAGCCGAGTGAAGAGGATATGACGGTAGTGGGTCACGTAGGCGGCGTTGAGGTTCATCTTGACGAGTTGCGCTTTTTGACCCACACATATCGCAATATTCTCACTACCCGTTATGGAGAAGAAATATTCAGCGGTGCAGAGAGAGACAAATACATCGCAATGCTCAAGGACTTGGTATATTCAAATATTACAGCCAACTACGCAACACTTTTGCTTTGTAACGAGGCACAGATAAATCTCGGAGAGCAGGCGGTGTTGGACAAGGTCGAGGAGCGCATGCTTGAGACTGTCGAGCAGCTTGGCGGTGTTTCGGAGTACAAGAAATATCTCAAGGAAAACTTTCTTACAGACCGTCTCCTTCGCTTCAATACCGAAATAGATATTCTCCAGAACGAGCTTATGTACGTCTACGTTGATGATATACTTCTCATTGAGGACAACGACGACAAGATTTACGACATAATAATGGACGAGTTTATAGGCGTTCGACACGTATTTGTCTCTCACAGCACAGAAAACGCGAGTGACAAAATAAACTCTGCCCGTTTGCGTTTGAACGCTGGAGAAAAATTCAGCACGGTAATGCTCGACCTTGATGAGGACGAGGATATGACCACCGACGGACTTTACATAATGGACGGTTATATGACCGACGAGTATCAAAACGTAGCTTTCTCGCTAAAGTTCGGAGAGGTTTCAAATATCGTCGAGGATGAGCACGGCTATTATATAATCGAGCGCATCGAGCTCTCCCCCATAGAGGTAATGCGACGTTTCGATTACCTAAAAAAGATCTATCAGACCTATACTTTTTACGCCATAATCGATCAAAAGCAGGCAGAGCTTGTTTTTACCCCCACACAAGCGGGTATCGACTTTATGGCTGACCCTTTAAAATATCTTAATTAGTTCAGATTTTCTTTTGTGAGGTCTTATTATGAACAAGCCCCCTGCGCATATGCGTTATCGCAGACGCGTTTACAGAAAAAGAAAAATCAAAATAATAGTTATAACCTCACTTTGTGTCGTTGCCGTTCTCGCGATCTTATTTGTGATAATCGGCAACATGCTCGGAGATAAGGTAGAGGCGCGACATGACATCGGCTCGTCCAAAAAGAACACCGCAGCGGAAGTTTCCCATGCGACTGTAAAGGACGTATCCGCATATCCCATTCCTTTGGCAGCAGACGGCTCTACGCTTGATAAGCGCGTGGCAAACGCAGTTAAGAACGGATATACCGATATCTGCTTCGACATCTACTCAGATGACGGTTCTTTGTTATACGCTTCTCCCGCCGCACAGGCGCTCGGTAAGCAAGCAACGGACGTATCGGGACTTCGCAACCTTGAAACTATCGTGGGAATATTTCAAGCAAACAACGTCTATTCAATAGCGGTCGTTGATGCTCCCGAGCTTGAGGACCAAAACGATCTTATCAGAAGCGCTGCGATCGGACACTACGCCGCAATCAGTGCTGAGCTTCTCCGCGCAGGAGTTAATGAGGTCCTTATCGCTATCGGTGAGATACCCGTTGCGCAATACGGGGAGCTTATAACACTTGCGTCCGAGATACACAGGCTTTCCCCCGATAAGGGATACGTTGGTATTTCCCTGCCTGCGGGAGTGTTATCGAGTGCGGACAATGATGCGCTTGTAGCCTCGCTTTGGACAGCGTTTGATTATCTCGCCGTGGATCTTTTTTCAGGCGTAACGCCCGAGAGCGATATCGTTTCCGATGTCGGCACGAAGCTTGGCGGTATGCTTTATCATTTATTGCGATACAACGTTCGTGCGCTGTTACCAAACACGGCTGACGACGCACTTTCAGCGGCTGTAAAAGAGCTTGCTATATCTGAGGGTGTTAAGAGCATTCAAGTGATGCCTTGATATACATATTTGAGTAAAAGACGGAGTAAAAAAATGCAAAGAGAAAAACTTTCATCGCGTCTTGGCTTTGTTTTGCTGAGCGCAGGTTGCGCCATTGGCGTAGGAAACGTATGGAAATTCCCGTATCTTGTCGGTGAGAACGGAGGAGGAATTTTCGTTTTGATCTATCTTATTTTCCTTGTAATTATGGGTATTCCCGTAATGACAATGGAATTTGCGATGGGTCGTGCGGCTCAAAAGAGCCCCACCAAGATGTATCAGGAGCTTGTTCCCAAGCAAAAGGCTTGGCACGCTCACGGTATCGTGTGCCTTATCGGAAATCTTATCCTTATGATGTTCTACACTTCTGTGTCGGGATGGATACTTCAATATTTCTGGTATATGATAACAGGTAAATTCGAGGGTATGAACTCAGAGCAGATCACGGGTGTTTTTGGTGAGATGCTCTCAGAGCCTTGGACTTTGCTTATATTCCTCGCTATCGTAGTTATTGTCGGCTTTGGTGTTTGCGCGCTTGGACTCCAAAAAGGTATCGAGAAAGTCAGCAAGGTTATGATGCTTGCCCTGCTTGGCATCATGGTAGTTCTTGTAGTCAACAGCCTTTGCCTTGACGGCGGTCTTGAGGGCGTTAAATATTATCTTATTCCCGACTTCCAGAAAATGAACGAGGTAGGTATCGTAAAGATACTCTCAAATGCTATGAACCAGGCTTTCTTCACACTTAGTATCGGTATGGGAAGCATGGCTATTTTCGGAAGCTACATTGGCAAGGACCGCTCTCTTATGGGAGAGGCTACTACCGTTGCGGCACTTGATACATTCGTTGCTTTCAGCGCAGGACTTATCATTCTTCCCGCTTGCTCCGCGTTTGGCGTTGAATACACAGCAGGTCCTCCCCTTATTTTCCAAACACTGCCCAATATTTTCGCAAATATGTGGGGCGGACGCATATTCGGAAGCTTGTTCTTCATATTTATGACGTTTGCCGCTCTTTCAACTATATTCGCAGTATTTGAAAATATTCTTGCTTGTCTGCAGGATCTTACGGGCTGGGGACGTCAAAAGACTTGCCTTATAGCGGGCATAGGTATCTTCTTGCTCTCTATTCCCTGCTTGCTTGGATTTAACCTTCTCGCGGGCTTCCAGCCACTCAAGGAAGGCTCGAATATTCTTGATCTTGAGGACTTCATCGTCAGTAACATAATCCTGCCTCTTGGCTCACTGCTCTTTGTTATATTCTGTACTCAGGATAAGTTCTGGGGCTGGGATAAGTTCGTTGCAGAGGCAAACACAGGCAAAGGAATAAAGGTTGCAAAATGGATGCGTGTTTATATGAAGTTCGTGCTTCCGCTCATCATTCTCGCAGTATTTGTGCTTGGAATGATATTCTATTGGATTTAAAAAGAAAAAACATCTTGGCGCACTTGCGTGTGCCAAGATGTTTTTGTTTATTTAAGTACAAAACTCTTTGTAAGCAAAAGATTATCTGCGTGTCCTGTGGATATTGTAAACTCACCGGGCTCGGAGATAAAGTTACAGTTAGCGTCGTAGAAACGAAGCATAGGCTCAGTCACCTTAAACGTAACAGTCTTTGTCTCGCCTGCCGCAAGGTCTATCTTCTCAAATCCTATAAGCGACTGGATAGGACGAACAGTTGATGCAACGAGGTCGCGCATATAAAGCTGTACGACTTCCTTACCCGCAACATTGCTGTCATTCTTAACGGTTATCTTTACGTTGATCTCTCCGTCTGCCATAAGGGTATCTGTATCGAGCTCAAGACTTTCGTATACGAAATTGGAGTAAGAAAGACCGTGTCCAAACGGATACAAAGGCAGGTTGCCGCAACCGATATAGCTCGACGCATATCCCTGATGCTCGTTTTCGGGCTTTGTCTTGGGACGTCCCGTCATGGGATGGTTGTAGTATATAGGACACTGACCAACTGCCTTCGGGAAACTCATAGTGACCTTACCGCAAGGATTAGCGTCTCCAAAGAGAAGTCTTGCAACAGCGTTTCCGCCCTCAGTTCCGGGGAAGAACATATCAAGGATCGCAGGCGCTTTCTCGTCAAGCTCAACGAGAGCCAAAGGTCTGCCGTTGAAGAGAACGACAGAAGCATTATCGTTAACAGCGAGGACCTCGTTAGCGAGCTCCTGCTGAACACCCGTAAGACCGATATCTATACGGCTGTTGCCCTCTCCCGCATATTTCTGAAACTCACCGAGACAAAGCACGACAGCATCCGCCTTTTTAGCTGCCTTAACAGCTGCCTTAAATCCTGACTTGTCAAGCTCGTCTATCTTCTCAGAGCAGCCTCGCTCCACAATGACCTTCACATCGGGAAGAAGAGCCTTGATGCCGTCCGCAATGGTTACGCAATCTTCATCCTTACCGTCGCACGCCCAGAAGCCTCTTATCTGATTATTATCGGCAAAAGGACCGATAAGTGCGATGGTCTTTATATCCTTAGAGAAAGGAAGAACACCGTTATTCTTAAGGAGAACAGCGCACTGCTCTGCCGCACGGCGAACTATCTCTCTGTGCTCGGGGGAGAGACAAAGCGCAGCAGCCTTTTCTTCATCCGCGCCGTGATAAGGATCCTCGAAAAGTCCAAGCTCCTTCTTGAATTCAAGCACCTTAAGAACAGAAGCATCTATTTGCTCCTCCGTGATAATTCCCTCCTCGATAAGTGCGGGAATATGCTCGTAATAGGAAATAGACATCATCTCAATGTCACATCCGCCCTCAAGAGCCAACTTTGCAGCTTCCTTCATATCTGCCGCAATACCGTGCTTCACGAGCTCACCAACTGCGTTGTAGTCACTTATAACAACACCGTCAAAGCCCCATTCCTTACGGAGCACGTCATTCATAAGCCACTTATTGGCAACCGACGGAACACCGTTAAGAGAGTTAAAGGAAGGCATGACCATTTTTGTTCCCGCATCGATACAAGCCTTATAAGCGGGGAGATAGTACTCGCGAAGAAGTCTTTCAGATATCTCGACTGTATTATAGTCTCTTCCCGCCTCTGCGCCGCCGTAAGCCGCGAAGTGCTTTACACAGGTAGCGAGATTGTTATGATCGGATATATCGTCACCCTGGAATGCCTCGACCTGTGCCGCACCCATAATTCCGTTGAGCATTGGGTCTTCTCCGCAGGTCTCGAGCACTCTTCCCCAACGAGCGTCACGTGCGTAGTCGACCATAGGAGTAAAGGTGAGCTGTACGCCTGCCGCACTTGCTTCCTTTGCCGCCATACGGGTGCATTCCTTGACAAGCTCGGGGTCAAATGAAGCACCGAGAGCCAAGGGGATCGGGAAGATTGTCTTATAACCGTGAATAACGTCCATCATAAATACAAGCGGAATTCCGTGACGATTCTTTGCCATATAATCATCCTGGATGCGCTTCATCTCTTCGGCACCGTGGAAGTTAAGTACACTACCCATATTGTATACTTCCTTAGTTGCAAGCTTCCATCTCTCAGCAGGTCCTGTTATCTCAGCCGTTGTCTGACCGAAAAATACAGCGTTAAGCTGAATGAGCTGTCCAATCTTTTCCTGAAGTGTCATCTTGGAAAGTAATTCTTTTACGTCAAAATTTGATTTAGCCATTGTTTTCTCCCTTTCAGTTCAAAAGAACAATTTTATCAATTAATTATATCATATATATCTCTTAAAATCAAGTGCCTTGCAAATTTACATCATGAATTTTATCATGTTTCTTATCAGATTTTGTAGATTTATTTGGATTGTTCACAAAAAATTAATATCAAGGGTGTATAATTGTTTTACTGATATTTAAGGAGATCTATTATGAAACATTATATTCTATACAATCCTTTGGCTGCTAACGGTTCAACAGTTGAAAAAGCAAAAGCATTAGATACCATAATAGACGGTGAATGTGAGCTTATTGATATCACCGCCCTTAAAAGCTATCAAGATTTTTTTGCGAATATCGAAAGTGATGATATTGTCGTCCTTTGCGGAGGTGACGGTACAATAAACCGTTTTGTAAACGATACCGACGGAGTAGATATACAGAATGATATTCTTTACTACCCCTTGGGCACGGGAAACGATTTTCTTAGAGACGTTGAAAAGGATGCCTCTGTCCCCTTCTCTATCAAAGAGTATATAAAAGATCTTCCGACAGTTGAAGTTAAAGGCAATACTTACCGCTTTATAAACAACGTAGGATTCGGTATTGACGGATATTGCTGCGAGGTCGGAGATGAGCTTAAAAAGACAACCGATAAGCCTGTAAACTACACCTCTATTGCTATAAAAGGTCTTTTATTCCACTTCAAGCCTAAAAACGCCACCGTTTGCATTGACGGAAAGGAATACTCATATAAAAAGGTCTGGATAGCTCCCACTATGAAGGGCCGCTATTACGGCGGCGGTATGATGCCTACGCCTGACCAAGACCGAACTGCTGAAAACGGTGAGCTTTCCCTTATGCTCTTCCACGGTTCGAGCAAGCTTAAAACACTTATGGTATTCCCCTCGCTTTTCAAGGGTGAGCACGTAAAGCATACCAAAATAATAGCTATACATAAAGGACACGAGATATCGGTTAAATTCGACAAGCCCTGCGCTCTGCAGATAGACGGAGAGACTATACTCGGTGTTGAAAGCTATAAGGCAACATCAAAGGTAAAAGCAAAGGTATAAGCAAAGACATTAAAGCACCAAGGCACAAAGCCTTGGTGCTTCTTTATTTTATGTACCAAATATTAGGTGCTCCGTTTCATGAAAAGGCTATGCTTCAACATTTGTGTCCACATCATCACATACGGTCAAAACCACACTCAACAATATTTGCTAATAAAAATATATGTGCGAAACACTCGTAAAGTCTTGCATCACTACTTTTTATGTGCTATAATAACATTGATAGGATCAACGCAGTTGCGAAAAATTATGATCAAGAGGATATAATGCTACACTACGAAAAACTTACGGATCAAACGGAAGCACAGATGCTACGTGATATTCAATGCAATAAACGTCCCCCGTTTGCCTTTGATGAAGCCAACGTCATTCGCCGCGCAGACAGAGATGCTGCAAGCATTTGGAGAACGGCGTTTGTTCGCGATATCGATAAGATACTTCACTGCCCATACTATAATCGCTATGCCGATAAAACACAGGTCTTCTCTTTCTACAAAAATGATGACATCACACGACGCGCACTTCACGTACAGCTGGTGTCACGAATCGCGAGAACCATTGGCAAGTCATTAAATCTCAATCTTGACCTTATTGAGGCTATCGCACTTGGACACGATATTGGACATACTCCATTCGGTCACGCTGGGGAAAGATATCTCGATGAGCTTTTTTACGTTCATACCGAACGGCATTTCAGTCATAATATACACTCAGTCCGGGTTCTGGACAAAATCTTCCCTTATAATATAAGCTTGCAAACGCTTTCGGGAATTGCAAGCCACGACGGTGAGCTGGAGCTTGCGGAATACCGCCCTCAGCCGCTAACCTCCTTTGAGGAATTTGATCAAATGATAGAAAACTGCTATCTCGACAAATCAAATGTCCGTAAGCTCGTTCCATCTACACTTGAGGGTTGCGTTATGAGGATCTCTGATATCATCGCATACCTCGGCAAAGATAGACAGGATGCCGACAAGGCAAATATTGTTTCAACAAACGGCTTTTCTCCCTCAGATATCGGAGAATACAATGCGGAGATAATCAATAATCTTATAGTAAATATTATTGAAAACAGTTATGGTCACGACTACATAAAAATGGACGAAAAGCATTTTGACGCCTTGGTAAAAGCAAAAGCCGAGAATTATCAAAAGATCTACAAAGCTCCTGCAGTATCAGCCGAATTCGATGCTATAATAAAGCCGATGATGACTGAGCTTTACGAGCAGCTTTTGAGTGATCTTGTATCACACAACATGTCCTCTCCTATCTTTACTCACCATATTGATTACGTAAAAAAAGCGCATTATCACAGAACAGCGCCGTATGAAAATACCGAATCCAATCAGATCGTTGTCGATTATATTGCGAGTATGACAGATGATTATTTTATTGATCTGCACAGCTATTTGTTCCCTAACAGCCTACATAAGATAGAATATAAAGGATATTTTGATTAATCCAACATAAAAACATTGCCCGCCACATATAGGTGACGGGCAATGCTTTTATAAAATTAGTTAACTTTCGGGTGAGACATTCCTGAGGGGGCTTTAGAAACAAAAAAATAAACCGTTCACGTTATGATGCACCTTCAGGCGTAGCCTGACTTGCAACTTTCACGAGTGAAAGTTGGGACATACAAAACACACCGTGTTTTGTATGTTGGATTCATGAACACGGGGTTTGCGTAGCAAACTTCACGGGTGAGACATCCCTGAGGGGGCTTTAGAAACAAAAAATAAACCGTTCAAGTTATGGTGCACCTTCAGGCGTAGCCTAACTTGCAACTTTCACGAGTGAAAGTTGGGACATACAAAACACACCGTGTTTTGTATGTTGGATTCATGAACACGGGGTTTGCGTAGCAAACTTCCCGGGTGAGACATTCCTGAGGGGGCTTTAGAAACAAAAAAATAAACCGTTCAAGTTATGGTGCACCTTCAGGCGTAGCCTGACTTGCAACTTTCACGAGTGAAAGTTGGGACATACAAAACACACCGTGTTTTGTATGTTGGATTCATGAACACGGGGTTTGCGTAGCAAACTTCCCGGGTGAGACATCCCTGAGGGGGCTTTAGAAACAAAAAATAAACCGTTCAAGTTATGGTGCACCTTCAGGCGTAGCCTGACTTGCAACTTTCACGAGTGAAAGTTGGGACATACAAAACACACCGTGTTTTGTATGTTGGATTCATGAACCCGGGACCCACTGATTAAGAGTCAGTTGCTCTACCAACTGAGCTAAAGGTGCATATAAACTTGAACGGTTTGGCTCCCCCTGCTGGGCTCGAACCATGCGACAATGTTTCGCTACGCTCAACGGCAAGTTTGCTTCGCAAACGTTGCTCAGCGCAACAAGTTGCGCAATCATGATGTCTTGACGGTTTGAACCTATCAAGACAAACGAACGAAAAGCAGACCGCTTATGCGATCTGCTTTTCGTTGGCTCCCCCTGCTGGGCTCGAACCAGCGACATCATGATTAACAGTCATGCGCTCTACCGACTGAGCTAAGGAGGAATATTAAATTGGCGCATTCCTGTGATTAACAGTCATGCTTACTTCCGAAAATATAGTCGTTTTGCGTGCCTGCGCGTGCTCGGCTTCAAAACTCCTTATTTTCGTTACCTCCCGTCGCAAAACGATACTCAATCGTTTTGGCTCCGTGCCTATTCTCTTATAGCTTTCGTGTTCTTTCATGTTAAATCTACTTTAATCTCTTGAGCATTTTGCTTGAGTAATGTTTTTTTACATTCTATCAAAATAAGTGCTCTTTGTCAATAGAATTGCTAAAATTTTGGACACAAAAAGGCGGTTATATAACCGCCCTTTTTATTAAAGAAATCTCTTCATGTATTCCTGAACGTCAACAACAGTTCCCGTCTTTCGAGCTTCCTCTGCTGCGTAAGCCGCAACGTGATTTTTTGCAGATACGCGAGCGGTACAGTAAGAAACGCTGGAAGTTCCCGCGCCCAAAAGCTCAACGAGAGCCTGAATGGTTCTTATATCGCCACCGCCGTGTCCGCCGAGAATGCCCTCCTCAATATTCTTATCGTAGCTCTTAACGACCTCTCTCTTCTTATCCTTGAACGTGAGCACGCTTATATCACCGGAGGACATATCTCCAGTCATCTCGCCCTCAGTTCCCATAATGGTGATCTTTCGTCCGCCGCCGTTGAATGCGCTGACCGTAAGTGTTGCAATAACGCCGTCCTCAAACTCCATATTAACTATCTGATGATCAAGAACGTCATTATCGGAATCAAATACACAATAACCGTATGCAGTTTCGCGAAGCGCCTTCTCAACCTGCTCGTCGTTTGCTATCGTATCCTTTGCCGCAAGCGTTGCAGCATTTCTGAACCAAGCGTTTTTCTTGTTATCGTAATAAAGCTTCACGGAATTATACACACAGGTATCCGCATACGGACAACCGTCTATACATCTCTTGGGTGCGCCCTCGGGCTTGTTTTCCTTGGTAAAATAACTGAGCGATCCAAATGACTGCACTCTTTTAAACTCTTTTCCAACAAGCCACTGTATAATATCAACGTCGTGGCAACTCTTGGCAAGAAGCATTGGCGTGCTTTCTGCTTCAATGTGCCAATTACCTCTCGTATAGCTATGGCTGAAATGTATATTGCCGATCCCCTCAGTGTGATTGATGTTCATCACCTTTCCAATTCTGCCCTCATCTATGAGCTCCTTGAGCTTGCAAAAGAAAGGCGCATAGCGAAGAACGTGACAGATTATAACGTGAACACCCTTTTTTTCTGCCGCTTCAGCAATTTTCAGACACTCGTCGGGGGAAGGTGCCATAGGCTTTTCAAGCAAAAGGTGATATCCCTTCTCTATTGCCATCATTGCGGGCTCAAAGTGCATTCTGTCCTGATTTGAAATTATTACGGCATCCGCAAATTTTGGGCGCTCCATAAGCTCCTTCCAATCGGTTGCAACGTTCTCCTCGGGGATATTATATGCTCTTTTAAAGTGCTCCCTTCTTGCCACCACGGGATCCGCAACACCAACTATTTCCATTTGGTCAGGAGCAAGATTTGCGTATTTTGAATATGCATTTCCACGCGATCCGGCGCCAAGAACTATAAAGCTGACCTTTTTCATAATATTTTTCCTTTCACTTTTTTATTGACATTTTTTTATTACTATGATATTATTATATAGCACATAAAAGCAAATGTAAATATTATTTTGTGTATAAAATATTAGTTTTTGTGTAAAATAGGAATATATTTATGGAAAATTTAAAGCTTTTTTATTTTGAGCCCTGTCTGAAAATCACTGCGCTCTGCTCTGCTTATTTGGATATAAAACCTGTTGGATACTATTATACGGGCGAAAGTCACGATTTTTTTGAGGTCGTTTTTGTACTCAAAGGTACCGTAAAAGCAACCGCGGGAGAACGTGTTTACGAGATAGATGAGGGCAATTTGATATTGCATCCCAAAGGAGAATTTCATCGAATTATAAATGAAAGCGACTCATCCGTACGCATTGGGATCGTCACATTTGATGCGGATTTCCTTTCAATAGATAAGCATTTTATATGCTCATTTGACAATTCGGGAGAGATAATACAAATTATTCATAATATCAGAAAAGCTTTTAAAACCGAGGGAATATTTGTTGTTGGAGCCAACGAAGATCACAATCCCATAGAAACACAAATAGCTATATGCGAGCTCGAACGTATTATTTTAAAAGCAATACGAATATCGTCAACGCAAGTAAATAATGCAAGACGAGATCGCACATCTGAGCTCTATTCAAATGCCGTTGCAATAATGAAACGTGATCTAACCACACGCTTGTGTGCATGTGAGATAGCCGAGCTTTGCAGGACGAGTGTATCGTCTTTGCAAAAGACCTTTTCGCGTTATGCGGGAGTTGGAGTGATGCAATATTACGAGCAGATACGTATGCAAAAGGCGCGTGAGCTTTTGCAGGACGGTGCTTCAGTAAAAAATACCGCCCTCCGCCTTGGATATGATGACATGAATTACTTCAGTGCCGCATACAAAAGATTTTACGGGCAATCGCCGCGAAATGATAAAAAATAAAAAATGCTACAGTATGGAAGTTCCCTGCTGTAGCATTTTATTATATATATCTGAAGCTGCAAATGAGAATAAAAAAGAACCGTTCAAGTCATGGTGCACCTTCAGGCGTAGCCTGACTTGCAACTTTCACGAGTGAAAGTTGGGACATACAAAACACACCGTGTTTTGTATGTTGGATTCATGAACACGGGGTTTGCGTAGCAAACTTCCCGGGTGAGACATTCCTGAGGGAGCTTTAGAAACAAAAAAACCGTTCAAGTCATGGTGCACCTTCAGGCGTAGCCTGACTTGCAACTTTCACGAGTGAAAGTTGGGACATACAAAACACACCGTGTTTTGTATGTTGGATTCATGAACACGGGGTTTGCGTAGCAAACTTCCCGGGTGAGACATTCCTGAGGGAGCTTTAGAAACAAAAAAACCGTTCAAGTTATGGTGCACCTTCAGGGATTCGAACCCGGGACCCACTGATTAAGAGTCAGTTGCTCTACCAACTGAGCTAAAGGTGCATATAAACTTGAACGGTTTGGCTCCCCCTGCTGGGCTCGAACCAGCGACATCATGATTAACAGTCATGCGCTCTACCGACTGAGCTAAGGAGGAATATTAAATTGGCGCATTCCTGTGATTAACAGTCATGCTTACTTCCGAAAATATAGTCGTTTTGCTCGCCTGCGCGTGCTCGGCTTCAAAACTCCTTATTTTCGTTACCTCCCATCGCAAAACGATACTCAATCGTTTTGGCTCGGTCGTCTACCGACTGAGCTCGTGAGGAATAAATTATTAAAGGGATACATATTCAAATGTATCCCTTTTTGTGTTGGCTACGACCTATTTTCCCGGTCCGTCTCCAGACAAGTATTTTCGGCACTGCAAAGCTTAACTTCCGTGTTCGGAATGGGAACGGGTGGACCCTTTGCGTTAAAATAACCAACTCGCTACGTTTATGCGTAGCTTTTGTGTTAGCGTTGACCTATTTTCCCGGTCCGTCTCCAGACAAGTATTTTCGGCACTGCAAAGCTTAACTTCCGTGTTCGGAATGGGAACGGGTGGACCCTTTGCGTTAAAAACACTAACTAACTGAGCGTTATGCTCACTGAAAACCGAATAAAAGGAATGGGAGTTAGATACGAAACTCAAGTAAATCAATTGTAAGATGCTTGAAACTGAAAAGTTCAAGCCCTCGGTCTATTAGTATCGGTCAGCTAAACACATTACTGTGCGTACACCTCCGACCTATCAAACTTGTAG
>SVTJ01000014.1 GCA_015063845.1 Oscillospiraceae bacterium | reverse complement strand
AGCTGTCGAGCGAATGCGAGACTGAGGGAGAGCGCGTGTACAATAGCGTTATATCTTACCTCCGTATCCACGCCGGCTCCTTCCACCACTTCGTGGTCCCCCTCCCTCTCGGAGGGAGGCTTATGGGCGCTGTGCTAACACACCTATAAATCCCAATTTAAAATTATATTACGTTTAAATCCTTTTGAGAGTTTGAGGGTGCTTTCTTCTAAGAAAGCACCCTCAATGTGTTATTGTATTAGACGGTATTTCAGTCTTTATTCGGTCTGTCCGCAATATAATCGCACACGCTCATAACGACGTTAAACAAAACTCCGCCGACGGCAAAAACTATCCAAGTTATATGCCAATGGTTGGTGAGAAAGCTCCATGTCAAATATATCGCAGTCAACACGCCCCAATAAACAACGCCGACTACGTCGCGTATGCCGCTTTTGGTCTTTCCTTTTTCGGTATATTCTCCCTCTTTGAGAAGCTTTTGCATACTCGCGTTTCTGACGCCCGCAAGTATAAACATAAATACACCGACACCTGCTATCACCATAGTCACGGCAAGCATTGCCACACTGAGAAATTCATTCCCCGCAAATGACGATATTATCAGCGGAACAGGCGAAAAAACGCAAAGGCAGGTCGCGATAATATTCCATTTGACATAAGTAGCTCTGAACTGCTTTTTGCGCTCCTCGACGATACCCTTCACCCCGTATTCAAGCTCAAACGGCTCTTTTTTGTCAAGAAAAGCGAAGGGATCGTTTTTAAATCCGCAGTATATGTAAAGCGGAATAGCGCAAAGCAGAAAAGCAAACAGCACCGCAAGTCCGACAGCCCCCGCAACGTTTTCCGATATTCCAAAGCCTGCGATCTCCGAGCAAGAGCCCAGCAGTATCAACGCTATCGGCGAGATAATACACAAAAACGTCGCTAAGGCGATCTTAACGGACGCGCTTTTTCTCTGCTCGAGATAGGTATTCGCCTGCTCGAGCGTTATCCGTCTGACCGTATGGTCAGAAATATCCTCGGTCGCTTCCTCGTCCTCTATCTCATCCTTTAAAAGATAATCGGTAGTAACACCGAAAAGTCTGCCGAGCTGCAATATTTTTTCGAGATCGGGAATTGTCTGCGCGCTCTCCCATTTTGAGACAGCTTGACGCGATACGTTCATCTTTTCCGCAAGCTCTTCCTGCGACCAACCGTTCTTTTTCCGTAATTTAATAATCTTATCAGCTAAAATCATAAAAGCACCTCACTTAAAGTCAAATAAAGCTCATATCTCTTTACCTGTATTATAGCACGCTCCTCGGTTACGCGCCACCAACCGAGAGCTTTCAATTTGTCAACCGACGGTTGCTTTTTGCGTTTATGAGCTGTTTTATAGCCGTTTCGCAATTTTCAAAGGCAATATATTCGTTCAACCTTATCAGTTATACTCAAACTCAAAATCTCCGTCAACACACTTGCCTGTCGATTCGATAATAACGTAGACGGTTTTTTCGTTGTCATATTTAGCGTCAAGCACAATGGTCTCATCGTATGCTTCCCCGCCCTTGACCGTACGGAGCAGCTCCTTTTCACCGTCAACGCCGATATAAACGTTCACCTCACCCTCGGCAAGGCTTGCGTCAAGATCAAGCGTATGCTCAGAAGCTCCGTCTCTCTTTAATTTGAAATTATACGTTCCCTTAAAGGTTTTAAACTCCATACTCGCTTCGTCACCTTGGCAGGAAGTTATCAATATGCTCGCAGAATAGCTCTTGACATATCCGCCGCAGCTGCAAAGCATAACGAGCGTAAGTATCAGCACCAATAAAAAATAAGCTTTTTTCATAGATGTGTTCCTCTTTCCTTTTGCTTTATCGAATTCTTAGTTGTCGATATCGTTTTTACACGTCAAAGTTGTTTTTCTCTGCTTTATCTTAGATCTTGTTGCCTCAAAGCTTGCGTTTGTGAGGAACGCCACCACGTCCTCGGGCGCGTCGGGCAGCAGCACCGATATCCAATGAAGCTTATTCATATGATAGGCGGGGTATACTCCGTCCGAAGCGCCGAATGAGCCAAACATCTCCGTCGGTAGCTTTAGGTTTACGACATCGATGACCTCGTCGCTGTCAATGCCGAACTTGCGGCGTGAAACACGCATAACAAGAGCATACCACTTGCGGTTATCCGCGTGTCTGAGCACCGCCGTCTCAAAATCCTCATCAAACGGATAGTCCGGCTGCGTAGCGTACGAATCAAGGCAGTATTCAAGAAATTGTTGTTTTGTCACTACGATGCCTCCCGTCTGTTTTTCTTTATCATTACGTGATCATTATATCATAAACTTGCTAATCGTTCTATATTCGGCTTCATGACCGTACGTCGTACAACAAATCGAGCCTTCAAACGCCGTGGGATTTTATTATCAAAGCTCGATCTTTTTGAGTGCTTTTTTGAATTGGAATGCAAAGAGTATCGCTGTAAACGTAACAGCAAGGATATCCGCTACGGGCTCGGCAAAGTATACTCCGACCGCACGGTCACTTATAATGCTTGGCATTACGTAGATGAGCGGGAGAAGCAAAACAAATTTGCGGACCACCGCCACCGTTACCGACGACAATGCCTGTCCAAGAGAAACAAACGTCATCTGGCACGCTATCTGTATTCCGAAGAACACCATTCCACTAAAATATATACGAAGCGCCTTAGATGCGAAAGCAATGAGAGGCGCATCGGGTGTAAATATAGAAACAAATGCGCTCGGGAACAACATCACAGCCGCCCAAACAGTTACCGAGTATATAAGGCAAGTCTTTAGTAATATTTTATACGTTTGCTTTACGCGCCCAACATTTTTTGCGCCGTAATTAAAGCTGAGTATCGGTTGCGCGCCTTGCGCTATTCCCTGCGAAGGGAGCAAAGCAAACTGCATAACACTTGTGAGGATCGTCATCGCGCCAACGGCGATATCCCCGCCGTATTTCAGCAGCGAGGAATTGAAGCAGATAGATATCACGCTCTCGCTCGCTTGCATAATAAACGTTGCCGTGCCCAACGCTATGCAAGGCAAAACTATCTTTGGATACGGTATAAAATTCTTTGGTTCAAGTCGCAGAATGCTTCGCTTACTACGCAAAAAAGATATTATCCAAAAGCACGAGAGTGCCTGTGAGATAACGGTAGCAATCGCCGCACCCCTAACACCCATTTCGAGTCCGTATATCAGTATAGGATCAAGTATTATATTAGTCACCGCTCCCACTATTACTGACACCATAGATACTTTTGTAAAGCCCTGCGCGGTGATAAAGGCGTTCATTCCGAGCGTCAGCTGCACAAAGACCGTACCGACCGCATAAATACTCATATATTCGCTCGCATATTCTATAGTATTTTCGCTCGCTCCGAACGCAAGCAAAAGCTCTCTGTTCCAGACAAGCAGAACGACAGTCAATATAAGCGACACTATGATCTGCAAGCCAAAGCAAGCGCCAAGAGTTCTATTCGCGCTGTCAATGTCCTTTTGTCCCATAAATATAGACGCTCTCGGCGCACCGCCCGAACTGACAAGAGCGGCGAACGCCGAAACTATCATAATAAGGGGCATACAGACCCCCACGCCCGTAAGCGCGAGGTCGCCGACTGCATGAATGTGTCCGATATAGATTCGGTCAACAATGTTATAAAGCATGTTTATAAGCTGGGCTACCACCGTCGGAAGCGCAAGACTGAATAACAGCTTTCCGATAGGAGCTGTTCCGAGCATTTCTTTTTTATTATTCATACCGTTTTCCTTGTTATATATGTTTCCTATAAGTTTAATTATATCACAAATTTTAAAAAAAGTACACACTAATTTATCGCAACTATTGCAAAAACGGCATTGCTGTTTTTATTGTTTTGTGATATAATGAGAATAACGTGCAAAAGCTGCTCTCAAAACAAGCATACAAAACACCGAGATGCTATTAAGAAAGGTAACAAAATGAAAAAAGCAAAAAGAAAGATAATTATAATATCCGTGTCTGTCGCGGCGGCGCTGGCGCTTCTATTTGGCGCGTGTGCCATATATTTTGGCGACTACTACCGCGCCGACGAGCAGGCGATAGCGGCGTTTGCTCACATAAACGAAGTCTCCTTCCGTACGCTTAACGACGGGAGCATCGTGTTCGAGCCCGAGAACGCGAGCGTCGGTTTTATTTTCTACCCCGGCGGAAAGGTCGAAAACGACGCATACAAGCCGCTCATGGCATCTCTTGCAAAAGAGGGTGTTCTCTGCGTGCTCGTAGAGATGCCGTTCAATCTCGCGGTGTTCGACATTAACGCGGCGGACGGCATAAAGGAGCAATATCCCTCCGTCAAGGATTGGTACATAGGCGGGCACTCTCTCGGCGGCTCTATGGCTGCGTCCTATCTTGAAAGCCACGCGAGCGACTACAAGGGGCTGGTGCTGCTCGGCTCGTACTCAACATCTGACCTCTCAGGCACATCACTTGAAGTCATTTCCGTTTACGGCAGTGAGGATAAGGTGCTCAACCGCGAAAAGTACGACAAGAACAAGTCAAATCTCCCGAGCGGCTTTACCGAGGTAGTGATAGACGGCGGCTGCCACGCGTATTTCGGTACGTACGGCGCTCAGGACGGCGACGGCACGCCGACTATATCCAACGCCGAGCAGATAAGCTTGACTGTTGAGAGCATCGTCAAGATGATGAGGTCCTGACTACCGATAACGCCAACGCTTTAAAATCACAAATAAAAGACAGACCTTCGAGGCATCAAAGTGCCTTGGGGGTCTTTTTTCGTAAAATAAGAAAAAGCTATTGACAAAACGCCCGCAACTGTGTATAATGTAAATATACAGTTATAACAGAGGTGATGACGTGAACATTTTAATTGACAATAAAAGCGGTGAACCTATCTACAACCAGATCTATTCGCAGATAAAAGACCAGATAATAAGCGGAGCGCTCAAGGAAGACGAGATGCTTCCGTCCATTCGTGGGCTCGCAAAGGATCTGCGTATCAGCTTTATCACGACCAAGCGCGCGTACGAAGAGCTTGAAAAGGAAGGCTTCATATACACCCTTCCCGCAAAAGGCTGTTACGTTGCGCCGAAAAACGTGGAGCTTTTGCGCGAGGAGAATCTCAAAAAGATAGAGGATCACATCGAGCAGATAGCAAAGCTCGCTGTGTCCTGCAATCTCGGGAAGGACGAGCTTATCGAAATGGTCACATTTTGTATGGAGGAACAACAATGAACGCACTTGAAATTAAAAAGCTGAAGAGATCTTTTTCGGGATTTTGCTTGGACAACATAGATCTCACTCTTCCAAGCGGCTGTATTATGGGACTTATAGGCGAGAACGGCGCAGGCAAGAGCACCACTATCAAGCTGATCCTTGACATTCTTCATAAGGACGGCGGAACGGTAACTATACTCGGTCGTGACAACGGAAAGGATATCTCACTTATCAAAGAAGATATCGGCGTGGTGATGGACGACATAGGTATTCCCGAATGCCTCAACGCAAAGCAGGTAGGCAAGATAATGAAGCATACCTTTCGCAACTGGGACGGCGAGGAGTACGCCCGTCTTTTAAAAAAGCTTTCACTTCCCGATGACAAGCCGTTTAAGGACTTCTCCCGCGGTATGAAGATGAAGCTCGGCATTGCTGTTGCTATGTCGCACGGCGCGAAGCTTTTACTGCTTGACGAGCCGACAAGCGGACTTGATCCCGTTGTGCGCGACGAAGTAGTGGATATGTTCTACGAGTTCACGCGAGACGAGGATCACTCCATCCTCATTTCCTCTCACATCGTCAGCGACCTTGAAAAGCTTTGCGATTACATTGCTTTTTTGCACAAGGGCAAGCTTTTGATATGCGAGGAAAAAGACGCGCTGCTATCTGAGTACGGCATCATTCACTGCACAGTGGAGCAGCTGTCCGAAATGAAAGATATCAAGTACAAAAAAGAAACGCCCTACGGAGCCGAGGTCATCATCTCGCGAAAGGACGCACCCGACGGCTTCAAGCTTAGCCCCATCAGCATCGAGGAGCTGTTCGTATTTATGGTAAAGGAGGCAAACTGATATGAAAGGACTTCTTTTAAAAGACCTTTATATGATGCGAAAATATTGCAGATTTACTTTTATTGTTGCGATCTTCTTTATAGGCATATCTTTTCTTAATACTTCAAATCTGCTTTTTATATTCTACCCGTGTATGCTGTGCGGTATGGTCCCCGTCACTCTGATAAGCTACGACGAACACAGCAAATGGCTGCAATACAGCCAAACGATGCCGTATACAAAAGCACAGATAGTCAGCGGCAAGTATTTGATAGGTCTCTTTATGCAGATCGCTGTGATCCTACTTGTGGGTATCGCTCAGGTAATACGAATGAACATCTACGGCAGCTTCGTGCTCAGCGAGTTTCTTGTTCTCATGATGCTGTTGCTTATTTTATCCTCGGTATCTTCCTCTATATGTCTGCCGTTTATGTTTAGATTTGGAGTTGAAAAAGGCAGGATAGCTTATTATTTTATGATAGGTATGGTTTGCGCTGGAAGCGTATTATCCTCGTCCCTCTTATCCTCTAAGCTTCAGGCGACTATCAGACCCAACGGCATCTTACCGATAATATGCCTTGTCGGAATAGGAATATACGCGCTGTCCTGGTATATGTCGATAGTGCTTTATAAAAAACGTGAAATATAACTCTATAAAAGCAGAAGTAGCAAATCATGGCAAAGATCTTAATAGTTGTTGATATGCAAAACGATTTTATCGGAGACGCGGTTTTGTGGGGAAAACTTCTTGAAAGAAGTTTTCCCCACACCCCTTTCAAGAACTTTAAAACTAAATTGTTATTGGTGTAGCCGTAAGAAAAGATATAACTTTATTGGTTTTCTTATAAGGAAAAAACTCGTCGGACGATAGATCTCCGACGAGTTTTATTTTTATGGGTATTGCATATGAATGCGTAAAAATTAAATATATGAGCCCGAATGAATAATGATAAATTAGGATTTATCGAATAGTTAGATCCAACAGATCGTAGGGGCGATTCACGAATCGCCCGTTTTTAGCATTATGTTCTCGTGGCGGGCGAAGAGTGAATCGCCCCTACGGAATTGTAATTCAACACACCGATAAATCCTAATTTATCAACAAAAATTTTCAGGGGAACTTCTTTTTAGAAGTTCCCCTGAAAATTATATACTGTTAATTATTTATACTCTTTTGCTTTCTGATATCAACGCCTTTAAGGAGCAGGGGCTGATACTCGCCGAGTATTCGGCTGGAAACACGCTCGCTGTAAAGCGACTGTAATTCACTGAAGGTAAGGTTGGTGTTTATCATAGTGCACTTGCGCAGGTTCATACGCATATTTATAACTTCATAGAAATACGCCTGAGTAAACTTATTCACGACCTCAGTACCAAGATCGTCGATAATAAGCAGGTCGCACGACTGATATCTTGACGTATCGTTCAGAGGAGCAAGTCCCGTTCCGCTTCCAAAGCGCTTTTGCTCAAAGTCATTCATCATACTTACCGCGCTGACGTACAGCACGTCAAAGCCCCTATCTATGACCTTCTGAGCGACGGCGGTGGAAAGATGCGTTTTTCCAAGCCCCGGTGTTCCCGTCATAATAAAGTTTTTATAAGTATCCTTATCAAAAGTCTCTGCGAAGCTCTTAAGCATATCGACCGCCTTTTTCGTCGACTTCAGCATTTCGGCAGGATAATACTTATACTCAAAATTATCAAATGTCTGCTTGCCGATAAGCGCGCCAAGTCCCGACGACTGATATCCCGCAAGCGCAAGAGCTCTTCTCATGCACTCACACATAGTCATATCCTCGCCAAATCCGCTATCCTTACACTTATCGCATTCATAGTGCACATCGGTATAATCCTCGGGATATCCCGCCGCTATGAGAAGCTCCGCTCTTTTCGCGAGAAGCTCTCCGTTTCTCTTTTCGAGTGCGCGAATACCCGCCTCGGTATTGCCCGAGCGTATAACTGCCATTATATCAAGCGCGGTATGCGAAAGAGTTCTGTCGATCTCCAAGACCTCGGGCAGCTGCGCGTGTATCTCCATAGTGCGCACGTCCGCCGCAAGCTGGTCTTTTTTATACTTGTCCGCATACTCTTCTCTTATGCGCTTATAATCCTCTGCATTAAATCCCATTTTCGCAAATGTCCTCCGTTATTGTTCTCCGAAGCTTTGGCGAAGTCTTTGCTCAAACCAATCCTCGACCTCGTCGTTTCTCTCCACGCTTCCCTTTTTCGGCTTTTGCGTGCGCGATGCCGCAGTTGCCCTTCTGCTCTGAGCTTCTTCCTCGACAAAGGCTCTCACCTCGGCAGGAGTGCTAAGTCCGCTCTCATACCACTTCTTAAGTATGGTATTGGTGTACCTCGGAACAGGCTCTTGGATAGCGTCCACGGTTATGTCGTACGCCAGCTTTATGACCTCGATGTCAAATCCCCAGTCCTCGGTCCAGCTGATAAAATACTTTTTCTCATTTGCCGACAGGCGTCTCGAACCAAAGCCGAAAAGGCTCTGTATCTTTCCCACCGTGCTGTTTTGTCTTTCAAGATAGTCTATATGCGCGTGCACTGCCGCAGTTGTGGAGATATCCTCATCATAAAAGGTCAGCGCGATCTTTTCCGCATACGACACGCTTTTCTTCTCCAGACGCACGCTGTATGCGAGAATAGCGAGCACCGCCTCCTCCTCAAAGCCAAGCTGGTCAACAAGTCCTACAAGCTTTGACACCTCGTTCTTGTTGAATATTCTGCCAAGCACCTTTTGCGCCTCGTCAACGAACGCCGTGCTGACTCTGCTTTCAAGCACCGCCGCAAGCTCGTCGTTGGAATACGCCTCTATGCTCACCGCGCGAGCGACTGCGCCGTCCTTATGAGCGGTCTGCACCGCGGCAACAGAACCAAGAGCTTCGCTCTCCTTCGCGCTCTTCGCACTCTTGAGCACACCCGCTCCTCTCCAGAACTTCACCGCTCCGCTAAACTCCGAGCCGTCAAGCTCGAGCATAGCCTCCGCGTCCGCGAGATTTGCTATTCCCTCTCCGTCAGCGACAAGGCAAAGAGCCGCGAGCACGCGAAGATCGTTCTCCTCCGCCTCAGATATAGACTGCGCGCGCTCAGCGCTCAGTCCTTTATCTATATAAACCTTAGTTATCTTTCCCATGTCAGTCCTTGACGTCGGTCCTGTAAGTGTTCTTTGCCACCTCGTAGCAGAGGGACATCAGCGAGTCGCCGATATGTACGTTCTCAACAACGATATTTTCCGACGCGAAGCTTATCTCCTTTCCCGTGAAATTCCAAACTCCGCCTATGCCCGTCTTGTCAAGTCTGAGCGCGACCTCGGTAGCGTACTCCTTGGGCATAGTAAGTATTACGATATTAACACCGAATTCATCAAGCTTTTTCTCAAGCTCATCCATATGATATATACCTATATCACCGAGCTTCTTGCCCACCACCTGAGCGGAAACGTCGAACAAAGCGACTACGTCAACGCCTCTCTTTTCAAACATAGGGCTGCGAACGAGAGCCGTTCCGAGATTTCCCGCGCCTATAACAGCCGCGCGGAAGCCGCAACCGACTCCGAGTATCTCGCATATTTTTGTATAAAGATAGTTAACGTTATATCCGTATCCCTGCTGACCGAAGCCGCCAAAGCAGTTAAGGTCCTGTCTTATCTGCGATGCCGTAACGTTCATCATACGGGAGAGCTCTGCCGAGCTGACACGGGTCTTGCCCATCCTTATGAGCTCGCGCAGGTATCTGAAATATCTCGGCAAGCGCTTTATTACCGCCGAGGACACCTCGGGACGGAAGCTGTTTTTGCTGACTATCTTTTCTATTGTTTCCTCGTTAAGAATGTCCTCTGACATCTGCTCACGTATTTCACTCATCTTTTATTCTCCACAATTTTCAACTTTCAATATTTCAACCTTCAACTCACACCGTCATATCTCCGTCAAGAGCTGACGCGTTGAGAGATGTATCCGCTCTTCTGCCCGCGAGATACTCAAAATATCCCGCCGCGGCTACCATTGCCGCATTGTCCGAGCAAAGAGAAAGGCTGGGTCTGTAAAATTCCACGCCCTTTTTGTCGCAGAGCCTTTCAAGTGCCGCTCTTATATGCGAGTTTGCGGCAACACCGCCCGCAAGCACAAGCCTATTTGTTCCGTGCTTGTCTATGGCAATGCTCATTTTCTTTACTATCGCGTCAACGATGACCCTCGTATAGGTCGCCGTAAGGTCCGCGTGGTCGGGCTCGCTTCCCTTTTGTCTTTCACTGTTTATGATATTGAGTGCCGCCGTCTTAAGACCGCTGAACGAAAAATCAAGATTATCTCCCGCAAGCGCAGGTGACGGAAGATTGAACGCATCTGCCTTGCCCTCATACGCAAGCTTGTCCATAGCGGCTCCCGCAGGATACGGCATTCCGATAACTCTGCCTATCTTGTCAAAAGCCTCTCCCGCCGCATCGTCTCTCGTGCCGCCTATCTCACAGAACGAGGTGTAGTCTCGCACGTCATATATCGACGTATGTCCGCCCGACACCACAAGCGCCGTAAACGGGGGCTCAAGCTCACCGTATTCGAGATATGCCGCCGCAACGTGCGCCTTGACGTGATTGACGCTGACAAGCGGTATTCCCTTAGCGTACGCCAAGGACTTGGCGAAATTCACGCCCACGAGCAGAGCTCCTATAAGACCAGGGTGCGAGGTGACCGCGATACAGCCGATGTCCTCTATGGTGACCCCCGCCGCGGAAAGCGCCTCATATGTGATAGAGCTTATCGCCTCAATGTGCGCGCGACTGGCTATCTCGGGGACGACACCGCCGTACAGCCTGTGCGTTTCTATTTGTGACGCCACTATATTTGACAGTATTCTCCGCTCACCGTCGCCCATACTGACAACAGCCGCGCTTGTTTCATCGCAAGAGCTTTCTATTCCGAGAATATACATTCCGCATCAATCCTTTCAAATATCCTTTTGCATAAGCACCGCCGCTTCGATCGGCTTTTTGTAAAAATTCTTTCTCTCGCCCACACGGTAAAATCCGAGGTCTTCATACATAGATATCGCTCGGGCGTTCGACGCTCTGACCTCAAGCGTGATAGTATTTATCCCATTACCCTTCGCGTAGTCGATAAGAGCGCGCATCACTTCCTTGGCATATCCGCGTCTGCGAAGCTCGGGGTGTGTTGCGACGTTGGTTATCTGACCCTCGTCAAGCACACACAGCATACCGCCGTATGCCGCCACCCGTCCGTCGCAGATCGCCGCAAAGCCCACCGCTCCCTCTTTGGTAAGCAGAGCCAGCGCGTTTTCCGACCAAGGGAAAGCAAAGCAGAGCTTCTCTATCTCGGCAATATCGGCAAGATGACACGCTTCAACGCGCTCAATTTGCACCGCCCTGCTCCTTATACTCCGCAACGTAGGGCGCGAGCGCATCGCTCACGACCACCATCTTGTCCTCAAAGCGGTTGTAGAGAAATCTCTTTCCGTAGTTTATCTCCACGCCGTCAGTGCCTGTCACAACGTAGTCCTCGGCAAGCTCGAAATACGCGATAACGTAGAATATTCCTATGCTCTCATCGACAAATCTAACTCTCCAGTTTACGTCGTACATATCAGAGTTCCAAGAGGGCTTTGCGATATTCTCGCCGTTAACGTATTCCTTTGCGACCTTCTCGATAAGAGCCGCGTCCGTTATCTTCGCTATCTGTGTCTCCTCATACATAAGAGCCATATAAGACGTATTGAGCTGATCGACCGCAGGGAGAGTAATGCCGTCCGCATAGAACACCGTACCCGTAGCCTCGCAGAGCCACTGCTTGGGGTCAGCGCCCACTATCTCAAACAGCTCCACGTCACCGAGCATACCGTATCTTTCCGTGCCGATAGCCAAAGGCTCGTAGCACGCGGGAGCGTCGTGATAGGAAATGTCCGTCTTTTTATCGACGTACATACCGTTCTGCATAACGAACTTATTGCCCTTTGAACAGCCGCAAAGAAGCGTGCACATACAAAGAAGAAGTGCCACCGCAGCCGTTATGTATCTGCTTTTTCTTGCCATTTTCAAAACTCTCCTTAATAACCGAACACACCGCTGAGGCTGTCGTCGTTCTCTATCCAATCCTTGACGTCGATCACGCGGTATTCTTCCTTTGTGTCACGGACGATGACCGTTGTGATACCCGCGTTGATTATCTGACGCTTACACATCATACAGCTCGAGGTTCCGCTGTAAAGCTCGCCCGTCTGAGGATTTACGCACACCATATAAAGCGTTGCACCGAGCATTCTGTCTCTTGCCGCCGCTATGATAGCGTTTGCCTCGGCGTGAACCGAGCGGCACATCTCGTATCTCTCGCCTCGCGGGATACCCAGCTTGTCTCTCATACAGTACTGCATCTCATTGCAGTTCTTTCTTCCTCTCGGAGCGCCGTTATATCCCGTGGAGACGATAACGTCGTCCTTTACTATGATAGCTCCGAATAGTCTGCGCATACAAGTGCCGCGCTCGGCAACTGTCTGTGCTATATCAAGATAATAGTTATGCTTTGAAATTCTGCTCATTTATCTCTCCTTCTCCGAACTCTCAGAAATTCGGACAAAAATTTTGGACACACACTATTATTATACAACTATAATTATAATAAATCAAGTGCTTTTTTTGTAATTTTACAATTAGGCTTGCTTTCGCAGGCAAACGTGAGCTTTGGTCGACTTTCTTGTTGCTATCAACTTTAATTCGATTGACAAAGCATAAGGCGTGTGGTATAATGTTTCTTGTAATATTACTCATTTGGGAAAGGACTTTATTATGAAAAAGAAATTTATACTTGCCGGGATATTTTTGGCGCTTTTCCTGCTGCTCATCGTCGCAGTTAAAACGGTCGACGTCGCCGATATCGGTCCTATGGGAACGTCTATCGGTCTCTCTCATATAAACGCAGGCGTACACAAGGCTCTCGGTGTGAGCGAGCTTTGGTACAACGTCACCGAGGTGCTCGGCGTTCTTGCTCTGGCAGTCGCCGCTCTCTTCGCGCTCATCGGTCTTATACAGCTCATAAAGAGAAAAAGTATTCTGAGGATAGACGCTGAAATACTTTCGGTGGGCTGTCTTTACATAGCTATGGCGGCGGCTTACGTGCTGTTTGAGGTAATAGTCGTCAATTACAGATGTATAATAATGCCGGGGGCTACCGAGCCCGAGGCGTCATTTCCGTCGTCGCACACCATGCTCGTATGCGTGGTGCTCACAAGCGCGGTCATTCTCGCGAGCAAGTATATAAAATGTCACGGAATAAGACTTCCCTTGCAGATAATCGGCTGCTTGGCGGTGCTCGTCACCGTTGTGGGCAGACTGCTCTCGGGCGTGCATTGGCTGACGGACATAATCGGCGGTGTGCTCATAAGCGCCGCGCTCGTAACAGCCTTCACTGCGCTTACCGAACTATTTAAATCAAAGCTTTTAGCAAATGAAACAAATGAGGAAATGGAGAACTCTTAATGAACATTGAGAAAAGAATAGACGAAATAATTTCCAAAATGACACTGCATGAAAAGGTGCTTATGTGTCACGCAAATTCAAAAATGAACTCCGAGGGCGTTCCCTCTCAGGGCATTGAGGAGCTGACTATGAACGACGGCCCTCACGGTATGCGCGAGGAAATGGAGAGAAACTCGTGGAAAACCAAGGGGCTTAAGAACGACTTTTGCACCTATCTTCCCACAGGCACAGCGCTTGCCGCAACGTGGAACGCGTCACTCGCAAGACTTCACGGAGAGGTGCTCGGCGAGGAGGCGAGACACAGAAAAAAGGACGTAGTCCTCGGACCCGGATTTAATATCATTCGTACTCCCCTTTGCGGAAGAAATTTTGAATATATGTCAGAGGATCCTCTGCTCTGCTCGGTTATGGCTCCCGAGGTCGTTCGCGGAATACAAAGCGCGGACACGGCAGCGTGCGTAAAGCACTATGCTCTCAACAACCAGGAGCTTGACCGAATGAAGGTCGACGTAGACCTCTCGGACAGAGCGCTCCGCGAGATATATCTTCCCGCCTTCAAGGCTGCGGCTGACGCGGGAGCATACTCGTTTATGGGATCTTACTCGAAGTATAAGGGTCAGCATTGCTGTCATAACAAGGTGCTTCTCTGCGACATTCTTAAGGACGAATGGGGCTGGGACGGAGTTGTTATCAGCGACTGGGCAGGCGTTCACGACACAGAGGAAGCCGCTCGCTACGGAATGGATATCGAGATGGGTACTCCCACAGAGAAATACTCCGACTACTTCCTTGGCGACGCCTTTGAAAAGCTTTGCGAGGAAAACGAGGAGTACGTTGCGTTCCTTGACGACAAGGTGCGCCGCATACTTCGTCTTATGTTCAGAATAAACAAGTTCTCACCCGACCGCAAGAGCGGCTCGTTCAACACGCCCGAGCATCAGAAGGCGACGTACGACATAGCCAAGGAAGCTATCGTGCTTCTCAAAAACGACGGTGTTCTTCCATTGCCCACAAGCACAAAGAAGCTGCTGGTCGTCGGCGATAACGCAGATATGTACCACTCTCACGGCGGTAACTCCAGCGCGATAAAGGCGCTTTACGAGATAACCCCCTTGCAGGGACTTATAAATGCATACGGCGAGGAGAACGTGGAATACGTCAAGAGCACGCAGTTCCAATACGAGCCCATACCCACCGAATACCTCGACATCTCCGAGCTTAAGTCGGGTAGCCGCGCGTTCCGTATGGAGTGCTACGATAACGGTCTTTTTGAGGGCGAGCCCACCGTCTACTTTGTGGACAAGGTCGAGCAGATATACGACGGTGTATCCCGTGTATTCACAGCAACACTCAATATTCCAGAGACCGGTGAGTACGCCTTTTATATGAACGCAGACCGCGGCTCTCGCTTCTTCTTTAACGGCGAGCTCGTCAAGTACTTCTCCTCGGAGAACAACGGTATTCCCTATGAGTTTACACGCCGCTTCGAGGCGGGAGAGCGCATCGACATTCGCGTTCAAGCAATGACCATAGGCACAACTCCGCTGGAGCTTTTGTGGGCAAAGAACGCCAAGAAGATGCCGATAGAATTCCTTCTCCAAAAGGCTCGCAAGGCAGACGCGGTGGTATTCTGTGGAGGAATAAATCACTCCTTTGACACCGAGAACTTCGACAAGCCCGACCTCAAGCTCCCAGGTGAGCAGAACGAGCTTATCCCGCTTCTCGCAAAGGCAAATCCCAATACCGTTGTCACCGTCACCGCAGGCTCGGCAGTTGATATGCCGTGGGCGGACGACGTGCGCGCCATACTCTGGAGCTGGTATTCGGGAATGGAAGGCGGAAACGCGCTTGCGGATATCATAAGCGGAAAGGTATCCCCCTCGGGAAAGATGCCGTTCACACTTCCCTATAAGCTCGAAGACTGCCCCGCTCACCGCTACGGCGAATACAAGGCAACGAGCGTGCGCTATAATGAGGACATCTACGTTGGATACCGCGGATTTGAAAAGGACGGCATAGCTCCCAGGTTTGCGTTCGGTCACGGTCTGTCCTACGCTGATTTTGAGTACAGCGACATTTCCGTTGTGGATAGCAAAGACAGCATCGACGTGTCGTTCAGCGTGACGAACACCTCGGACGTGGACGCCAAGGAGACATCTCAGGTCTACTTCGGCATAAACGGCGCCATAGACCGCCCCGTAAAGGAGCTCAAAGGCTTCTGCAAGCTCTCGCTCTGTGCGGGCGAAACAAAAAAAGCGACTGTTAAAGTCGACAAAAAAGCGCTTCGCGTGTGGAATGACGGCTGGACACTGTTGCACGGCACGTACACGGTATCGGTCGCTTCCGCCTCCGATGACGTAAGACTTACAAAAGAGATAACTATATAAACGCGCTTAGGAGTATTTTCTTGAAAGAAAATACTCCTAAGAACCCCAAAAGAACTTTAACACAAAACGGTTATTGGTCTATTTATTTGTTTTGTCGGCTTTTAGAGGGTGCTTTCTTGAAAGAAAGCACCCTCTAAAACGTTTCCACACCTTTTTATATACTTTGCAATATCAATTCCACCATTTTTTGTGAGCGGACGGCGGCTTTAGCTACCATTTCGGGGTATTCCATTTTAGCCTCGCCCGATGCGCTATCGGATATCGAGCGCACTATAAGGCACTCGACTCCGCCCACGTAGCAAACGTGTCCTATCGCAGCTCCCTCCATCTCGCAGCATATCGCTCCGAAGTTATCCACGATATACTTCTTTTTCTCCGCGCTTGAAATAAACTGGTCTCCCGATGCGATAACGCCCGTCTTGCTCGTAATTCCGAGCTTTTCCGCCGCGCTTGAAGCTGCGCTCGCAAGCGTCTTCGACGTGGGAAGCACCACCTTGTTTATACCCGATATAAGACCTACGGGGTCACCCAAGGGAGAGGTGTCCATATCGTGCTGAACAACGCCATCGGCTATCGCCACGTCAAGTATCGAAAGGTCGTCGCAAAGAGTTCCTCCAACACCCGTATTGATAACGTGCGTAACACCGAATCTCACTATCATAGTCTGCGCGCATATAGCCGCGAACACCTTGCCTATTCCGCACTGCGCCACGACCACTTGCTTACCGCAAAGGCTTCCGCTTACAAATTCTATGCCGCTTACGGCGGTCTTCTGTGCGCCCTCGATCCTCGCTTTAAGCGCCTCTACCTCAACGCTCATCGCACCAATAATTCCTATCTTCATAGTCTCAAACTCCTATCTCCTCATATATCTCAAGCAAACGCTCCTCAAGGGCGTTCTTTTTTGTATCAAGCTCAGACAGACGAACGTAGTCGTACGCCGCCTCTCCCGACATTTCTTTTTCTATCTCCTCAAGCTCGTTCTCGATACTCTCCGCCTCTGCCGAAAGCTTTTCCAGCCTACGCTTGGCGCGACGCTCGTCAGATGCCTGCTTCTTGTTCATAAGGTAAATATCCTTATTTGACGGTGCCGCGTCGGTCTCTCTCTCGGGCGTAGCCGCTCCGCTCTGCTCTGCGCGGCGAGCTCTGTCACGAAGAAGCTCCTCATAGCCATCGCCCGACTTATGCACGTTCATATCGGTCGGCTCGCTCTCGGGGCATCCCGTAAGGTCGAGAATGCGCGTGGCAAGCTTGCCGAGAAAATATCTGTCGTGCGAAACGGCGATCACAGTTCCGTCAAACTCCGCAATAGCCGCTTCAAGCGCCTCGCGCGAGCCTATGTCGAGGTGGTTGGTGGGCTCGTCGAGTATCAAAAGGTTGATATCCGACAGCACAAGCTTTGAGAGCGTCAGTCTCGCCCGCTCTCCGCCGCTGAGCTCGCCTACCAGCTTATAAACATCATCACCGAAAAAGCGAAAACGCGCAAGCGTGCTTCTCATCTCAAGCTCGGTGCGTGTGCGGTACGAGCTCCACAGCTCCTCGAGCACGGTATTTGACGGAGTGAGATTTTGGTTTTCCTGATCGTAGTAGCCCACGTTTACGTTGTAGCCCATATCTATATATCCCGAGCTTGGCATAAGTCTTGACATAAGCATTTTTATAAGCGTTGACTTTCCGCAGCCGTTAGGTCCGACGATAAACAGTCTGTCTCCTCGCTTGACCGTCATAGTAAGCGCTCTTATAAGCATTGGAGACGAGGGATACGCAAAGCTTACATCACGAAGCATCATAACGTCGTTGCCGCTCGCTATCGAGCAGGAAAAGCTAAAGCTTATACCTCTCGGGGCGTCCTCGGGTCTCTCAACTCTCTCCATCTTGTCAAGCAGCTTAAGACGGCTCTCGGCGGCGATGATGTTCCTCTCTCTGTTCCACGCCCTTTGCTGAGCGATGTACGCTTCCTGCCTCTCTATCTCCTTTTGCTGGTTTTTATAGTGCCTTTCCTGTATCTCGCGATCTACCTTTCTCTGCTCCGCGCTCTTTGTGTAGTTTCCGTTATAAAGCTTGGCCTTGTTGTGCTCTATAAGCAGAGTTTTGTTGGTAACGCGGTCGAGAAAATAACGGTCATGCGATATCACCAGAACGCACTTTTTATATGCCGCGAGAAAACTCTCGAGCCAGGTGAGCGTCTCCATATCAAGATGGTTGGTCGGCTCGTCGAGCATCAGTATATCGGGCTCACGGCAAAGCTCGCGCGAGAGCGCGAGACGTGTTCTCTGTCCGCCGCTGAGCGACGAAAAAGGACGGCTGACAGCATCTGCGTCAAAGCCCATTTTGGCAAGCGTCGAAGCGCACCTGCCCCTGAATTCCAGACCGCCGTCGCGTATAAATTTTTCATTCAAGGCCGTGTATTCCGCCACAAGAGAGGCATTGCTTCTTCCCTCGTGCTCGCCGCCGTCGGAGAGCATCCTCTCAAGCTCCGCGAGACGCTTTTCCGCCAAGAGTAGCTCGGGAAAGGAATTATACATCACCTCGAGCGCGCTCGCCTCGCCGTCCTGCCCCTCAAAATCGAGAAAGGCATCGTCCTGGCGAAGTATGCCGACCGTTTTGTCCTTTGAAATATGAACGCTTCCCTCATCGGGCTCAAGCTCTCCGAGTATGAGCTTGAAAAGCGTGGATTTGCCGCAGCCGTTAGTGCCTATAACACCTACGTGGTCTGCCTCGTCCGCGGCAAACGACACCCCCTTCAGCACAGCCTTCGTGCCAAAGGAAAGCGAAAGATTTTCTGTATTTATTGCAATCATAATATCCTCAAAGCTTTATCTTTACTTCTAATGCGACACCGAGTATTCTCGCCTCTCCCGCCTCAAAATCATCGGTCGTCAGCTTTATGGGCTGATAGTCCTCGTTTTCGGGAATAAGATAGATGTTTCTCTGAGCTCTGCGAAATCTCTTGACCGTGGCGCACTCGCCACCGACAAGACAAGCGACCACGTCGCCATCCTCTGCATATTGCTGCTTGCGGAAAAGCACGAGAGAACCGTCCACCATTCCGATGTTCTTCATACTGTCTCCGCACACCTGAAGATAAAAATATTCCTCAACGTCGTCAACGTCAGCAAATTCTCTGCCGAGCAAGGTCTCATTCGTAATAATGGGAGAGCCCGCGCGTATCTCACCGATAATGGGCACCATGCGCCTTGCCTTGACAGACGTATACCCCACGAGCTCGCTCTCTCTGCCCGCCTGTGTTCCGAGAAGATAGTCAAGGCTGACACCGAAATAGTCGGCTATCTTTTTCATCTTCTCTGCTTTTGGAACAGAGCGTCCGTTCTTCCAATCGGTAAACGCGGACGCATATATACCCGTCGACTTGGCAACACGGTAAACCGTTGTATCGTTTGCCCTCAAAAGCTGTTCAAATCTCTTATAGCTGCTCATATAACACCTCGTCCGCACTTGTAGTGAGGATTTTCGAAAAATATAGTTAGGAAATCCGATGTATTCTGATCATATTATAAAGCATACCGCGAAAAATGTCAATACCCAAGAGCAATATTTTGTCAATTTGCGAACACTGTTCGGCAGAAAGTAAAATGACGGTGTACCATTCCAACTCAACCAATATTTGCTTGACAGTGAATTTAGACCGTGCTATAATGAACATAGATAAAACATTATCCGGAGGCACTTAAAATGAGAAAGAATTTCGGAGCAAAGCCCTTGCTCTATCCTCAACCCGTCTTTATTCTTGCCGCATACGGCTCTGACGGAGTTCCCTGCGCTATGAATGCTGCTTGGGGAGGTATCAGCGAGCAAAAGGAGATATCCATGTGCATAAGTCCCGAGCATAGAACCATGAAAAATATACTTGAGACGGGCGCGTTCACAGTCAGCATGGCAACGGCGGACTACGTAGCGGAATGCGATTACGTCGGTGTCGTCTCGGGAAACGACGTTCCCGACAAGCTCGAAAAAGCGGGCTTTCACACGGTAAAGAGCGAGTACGTCAACGCGCCTCTTATAGACGAGCTTCCTATGGCTGTCGAATGTAAGCTCGTAAGCTACGACCCCGAAAGCTGTCGCCTTGTGGGCGAGATAGTCAACGTCAGCGCGGACGAGCGCGTGCTCGGTAAGGACAAAAACGTCGACCCCGCATTGCTTCGCCCTATAACCTTTGACCCTATGAATAACACTTACGTTGTCCTTGGCGATACCATCGGCGCGGCATTTTCCGACGGATTTAAGATAGGCGGATAAGGACTTAAAGGAGGATAAGCTTTATGAAGCTTGAAAGCATTCAAAAGGTACACTCGGCTGTCACCGAGCGTGTGAAAAGAGAGATAGTTGGTAAGGAGCACGTCAGCACACTCGCCGTGATAACGCTGCTTTGCGGCGGACATATGCTCATAGACGATGTCCCGGGAACGGGGAAAACGGTACTAGCAAAAACCTTTGCCGAGGCGCTTTCCTTGCGCTTCACCCGTATTCAGTGCGTTCCCGATATGCTCCCATCGGACATCGTGGGCGTGCAGTTTTTTGATATGAAGCAGTCGGAATTTAGATTTATTGAGGGTCCTGTGTTTACAAACATACTTTTGGCTGACGAGATAAACCGCGCAATGCCGAAAACACAGTCGGGACTTCTTGAATGTATGGAGGAAGATCAGGTAACGGTAGAGGGAGTTACGAGAAAGCTCGAGCAGCCGTTCATGGTAATAGCCACCCAAAACCCCATCGAGACAAAGGGCACGTTCGACCTGCCCGAGGCTCAGCTTGACCGTTTCCTTATAAAAACGAGCATGGGGTATCCCACACACGAGGAAAACATAGAGATACTTTCGCGCAAGCTATTCAAAAAAGTCTCTTATGACGAGCTGCCGAGAGTGACCCCTCTTGACGTAATAGCCGCGCGCGAGGAGCTTGAGCGCGTATACGTCCACAGAGATATCATGAGCTATGCCTCAGACATCTGCGAGGCAACGAGACGCGGAAAGGACGTGGCACTGGGAGCGAGCACACGCGCGCTTATATCACTTGTATGTGTCGCGAGATGCTATGCTGCGATAAATGGCAGAGACTACGTGCTGCCCGACGACGTAAAGCAGGCGGCAGTTCCCGTGCTTGCACACAGAATAGTATTCAACAACAGCTTCTTCCGCACCGAAGATAAGGGAACGGAGCTTGTTTCCCATATAATCTCAACCATAGCTGTCCCAAGTGAGGATATAGATTTTTCTCGTAGAGGTTAAGATGCAAAATATGTATGAGGCAATAGCCAATGTTTTGGTAGCCATCATATCGTCCGTGACGTTCGCGGTGTTTGCTGCCGTTCTTATTGTGTGCGTATGCACTGTTTTGATATACCGCAAAGCTAAGCTGCGCGCGCTTAGAAAAATGGAGTACATACGCAGCTTTTCCTCGAACGGTGTTTTTGAGGGAGATGAGCTTGAGCTCAGAGAAACAGTGCACAACACCACTCTCTGCCCCTTGTTCTTTGTTAAAATGGAGTTTTTTGTGCCGGGCGGATTTACCGTGGACGGTATAGTGTGCAAGAGCCACACCAAGGTAAGCAGCCTTTTCCACGTGCCACCGTATGCTTCCGCAACAAAAACGCACACTTTCCGAGCGGACAAAAGAGGACACTATCAGCTGGTGAACACCTCGGTGACCTACCGAAAAAACGAATTTACCTTTTCACACGCATTTGACATATACGTATATCCAAATCACAAAAACATAAAAGTAGACGTGGATACGGACATATACCGCGTGGGAAATTCCATAGCAAACAAAAAGCAGGTCGAGGACCCGTTCTTTTTGTCGGACATACGCCCTTATCATTACGGCGATCCTATGCGCGCCATTAATTTCAAGGCGAGCGCACGTGCTTTCCGTGGCGGAAGCATACACCTTATGAGCAACTCCTACGACACATCCCGAAATTTTGACAGTATGATATTTCTCGACCCGTATTCACGCTCAAAGCATGGAAGAACGGTTGACGAGGAAGCTATTTTGGAAATAGGACTGTGCTATTGCTGTAAGCTGCTTATGGAGACAGTAAAAAACGGAGGGCGCGTAGGCTTTGCCTCGAATTGTACTGTCGGAGCAAGGATAGGCGTAAGTATTGCCTGCAACATCGGAGAGGCGCACACACGGACGATCCTCAAGAGCATGGCTCAAATGAGCGTATACTCAAACCGTGATTTTTCACTTTCCCATATGCTCATGGAAAGCGCGTCCCAACATGCGAGGGGCACGGACATATATATTGTCACTCCTTACATAGATACGGCTACGTCCGAGGTGATCCGTAAGCTTGAGAAAATGGGACAAAGCGTATACGTCATACCTATTACCGAGAGGGGGGAGAGCGGTGAAGATCGTCAGCAAATATTGGCGTGAGGCAATATGCGTTGCCGAGATATCTCTTTTCGCGCAGCTTGCCGTTTGGCTTGTCGACCAAAAAGCGGAAAGCTCATTCGCCCGTTTTGTACTCGTCACTCTTATTTTTGCGGACTTTTTCGCTCTTTTGTGTACGCTCAGAGCGCTGTGGCGAAAAAAGTGGAGACAAAAGGCTGTCAAAGCAGCTCGCAGGCTTATCATCGGCGCATCTCGTTTTGTCATAAGATTGCTTGAGAAGTGGAATATCGGTAAGAGCAAGAGCAGCGGTTCGCTCAGCGCAAAATCCGTCATAACCTTTGACGGTGTCAGCCTTGATCGAGAGCACAAAAAGGCTCGCAAGCGCAAATGGAAGCATATGCAGACCGACAGAGAGCGCGTCGGATTCCTATACAGATATATGATAACCGAGCGCATAAAGGGCGGGCTCAGAGCCACCGCCCACGACACCCCCAAGGAGCTGTGCGATATGGGTAAAAACACCTCCGTCGAGCAGGAGCTGTTTGAGCTTTATATAAGTACGAGGTACGACGAGCGTACCGCCCCAGAGCAGCAACGCGTGGAAAGAATAAAAAACGGGCTTGGCGTAAAGTCGTAAGCTCAAAAAAAGAAAAAGCGTGACCGTGAATTTTCACGGTCACGCTTTTTTTAAGGCTCTGCCTTTTGGGTCTGACTGCTGCGGTATTTCTGCGCTTGCAGGTCAAACATATACGCGTATTTTCCGCCAAGAGCTATGAGCTCCTCGTGAGTTCCGCTCTCGACAAGATGTCCGCTGTCGAACATATATATCCTGTCCGCGTGTCTAGTGGTGGAAAGTCTGTGCGATATGAATACCACCGTTCTGCCCTCGGCATATTCGCTTATAGCCGTATTAAGGGCGTACTCGGCATCCGGGTCGAGCGCGCTTGACGGCTCGTCGAGTATGATGAGGTCCGCCTCTTTATAGAACGCTCTCGCGATAGCCACCTTTTGCGCCTCACCGCCCGAAAGCTGTGTTCCGTTATCCTCAAACTCTCTTGTCAGCTGTGTGTCAAGTCCGTTTTCAAGCTTTTCGAGCTTTGTATCAAACGTGCTCTTTTTGAGCGCGGCAAGCACTGCCTGCTCGTTCTCGGAACGGTACTCTCCGCCAACCACGTTTTCCGCTATGCTGCCCGCAAATATGCGGTAGTCCTGGAATACCGCCGCCATTCTGCGCCTCAGGCTCGATACGGTATACTCGCAGAGCGGCTTGCCGTTATAGAGCACCTCACCCGACGTGGGGTCGTAAAGACGCATGATAAGCTTTGTAAGCGTTGTTTTTCCGGCTCCGTTGTAGCCGACTATCGCTATCTTCTCTCCCCTATGTATCTCAATATCGACACCGTCAAGCGCCAGAGGAGCTTTTTCGGTGTAGCTAAATCCAAGTCCGCGAATGCAAAGGCTCTCAAACTCGCCCGCCTCGAGCGCACCGTCGACTATCTTTGGCTCGCACTGCATAAAGTTCATCATTTTTTCAATATACAGCCCGTGCTCGTGGTATTTCATAACTCTATCCACAAGGTCGGAGAGCAACCACGACACACGCCATACGGCGTTCATCGCTACGGCAAATCCGCCAAGCCCCACCGTTCCCGTAACCATTACCTTATAGAGCATCAGCACCATAAGTCCTATGGTGGTAGCCTCGTTTATCACCGCTATTATTGCCCAAAGAACACCCACCTGCGTTCCGTAACGCTTTATCAGCCCAAGCTTTTCGTCGGTGTTTTTCGCGTGCTCACGCAAAAGATTTTCGCGAACGTGCGTGGTCCTCAGCTCCTTTGCGTAGTCGGGAAGCTTGAACACTCTTTTTATGTACGCATCCTTGCGTGAACGCTTGTTTATCTCGGTCGACCACTTGAAATTGCTCTTGTTTTTCAGCATAGAAAGAACTATTCTTATGACCGAGACCGTGAATATCACGACAGCCATTACCGCGTCTATGCTGAACAGCACTCCCGTCAGCGTGAGAGAGGCGATTATTCGGTTTATCAGCTTGCCCGTATCCTCAACAAGTCCCGTCACGTGCGAGAACGACGTATCCATAGCGAATATAAAATCGTTATAGAATTCGGGGTCGTCATACTTTTCAAGGTCGATGCGCAGAGCCTGCTTGAACATATCGCTGTGAAGCTTTATGTGCAAGCGCTCACGTATCTTGGGATTGTATATCTTCCAATACCAGTTGTGGAAAATGTAAAACAGCGACAGATATATAGCGTATCCCGCTATTATCGACAGCGTTTCTCCAAGGGCTCTGCCCTCTCCGAGCGCGTCGAAAAGCCACAGCGTATATATCGAGCCTATCGCGTTGTTTACTCCCCAAAGCACGCCCTCCGTTACCATACCGATAACGTATCCCGGGGTATATTTCCATATCAGCCTGAACAGCCACAAATTGTATTTTATCACGCTTTTGTGTGAAAGCTTTTTCTTTTTCTCTGCCATATCACACCTCCGCGTAATTCTGCGCCTGCTTGCGGAACATCTCGGCATATCTGCCGTTCTTTTCCATAAGCGAGGCGTGAGTTCCCGTTTCTATGATCTCGCCGTTCTCCATAAGGTATATACGGTCGGCGATAACGGCGGACGACAGTCTGTGCGATATAAATATCATTCCGCAGTCGTTGCACGCCTCGGTCATTCTCTCGTACATCTCATACTCGGCTATCGGGTCGAGCGCGCTCGAGGGCTCGTCAAGTATGACAAATCTGTTTTCCCTTGAGTAGACGTAGGATATCGCAAGCTTTTGCGCCTGTCCTCCCGACAGCACCTCGCCGTCCTTGTCAAACTCCTTAGTCATCATAGTGTCAACACCGCGTGGAAAGCTCTCTATCTTCTCCTTAAGACCGCTCTTTTCTATCGCTTCGGCGACTGTCTTCTCGTCGCCCTCGCGCATAGGCCTCAGCAGCACGTTCTCCGAAGCGCTCAAGGAAAAGATATGAAAATCCTGCATCACCGAGGCAAATATATCTCTGTACTCTGTGAGGTCGAAGTCTTTTATGTCCTCATCGCCGTACGTTATACTGCCCTCGGCATCGTAAAGGCGAAGCAACAGCTTTACGAGAGTGGACTTACCCGCTCCGTTGTGTCCTACTATGGCTATTTTCTCGTTTTTACCAAAACGCATCGAAAGGTTTTTGAGGGTATAGTCGCTCGCGCCGTCATATTTAAAGCTTACGCCGTCAAGAACTATATCACCGCTCTCGGGCAACGGCTTGTCTCCGCCCTTTATCTTCTCCTCGTATTCAAAGAACTTGCGCAGGTTTTCTATATACAGCGCGTTATCGTGAAATCTGAGGAAGGTATCCGCGGAGTTGGTGACCGAATATGCCACGTTCTGAATGGAGTTTACCACAACAAGGCAATCGCCAAAGCCCATTCTTCCCGTGCCTACCGTCTGCCAGACAGCATACGCCATAGCTCCGAGAGAGGCTATCACCTCGTTGCACTCGGTCATTATGTATTGCAGAGTTGCCATCTTAAAGCCGTATTTCTTTATTATCCCAACAACACGCTCACCCGACGCTCTGAAGCGCTCGAGCATAAACACAGGCATATCCAAAAGACGCATCTCCTTTGCGTAATCCGCAAGATAAAACGTCCTTCTCGAATAGTCCTTGCGCCTGTTTTCCTCGGTAGTCTCCATGTTTTTGTCGTACCCTACCTTGTTTATCTTCTTTTGTATGGGCACGGCTGCAATGGGAATGAGAACGAACAAGAGCAGCAGCGGGTCTATCGCGAACAGCAGCGCGAAGTTCGCCGAAAAATTGACTATTCTGTATGCCAGCATTTCAATAGAGCCGTTCACCGCCTCAGCTCTATTTCCGCATTCCTCGATAGCCTTCGCAAGGTCATCGTAATACTTGGGATTTTCGTAGCAAGAGAGGTCCACCTCGGACGCCTTTTTATAAGCACGAGAGAAAATATACTGCTTTATTCTCGTCATTCTCATACGGTAGCTTCTGCACCAATACCATCTCGCTACCACCATCATTACGGCGATCGGAATAAGGCTGAGTGCCAACACTCCCGCTATCTCCGAGAAGCTTTTGCCCTCGTTTATGCCGTTGAGCGCGAATCTGAGCATATACGAGCCCGATATAAAGCCCGTCAACGCCTCAAGCACCGATATCAGCACCATACTGAGTATGGTAAAAGGCGCGCCTTTATGTATGAGCTTCAGCATAAAGAGGTTGTTTTGCACCACTCTCTTCAGCGGAAGCTTTTTCTTTTCGCTTTTGTTTTCAGCCTTCTTTTTTCTTGCCATACTTCCTCCGATTTTTGTTATAATACTATTATAGCATTCGAGAAATCCGATGTCAATAAGATACAACCAATGCGTTACCGTATTCAACCAAAAGTATACTTTTGCAAACACAGTGCTCCACCGATCCAAAAGATTGGAAAAAATGTCCTAAAAAGATTATACCCCCCCCCCCGAATTTTTTGTCAAGTCTTTTTTTGATATTTTTTGAAAAATTTTTATTATATACAAAAAGAGCGGAGACTTCGGGGGAAGTCTCCGCTTTGTGTTTATTTAATTTATCGTATACTTAGTTCCCTGAGAGGTGTCAACAAGCGTAACTCCCTTATCGGTGAGTATCGCTCTTATCTCGTCCGCGCGAGCGTAGTTTTTGTCCTTCTTTGCCTGAGCGCGCTCAGCAATGAGAGCCTCGATCTCCTGAATAAAGGGATCGCTTGCAGCAGCAGCCGCTGCCGCCTTTTCCTCGTCAAGCTGCTTCTTAGCCGCAGGTACTATATCAAGGCCAAGAACGTAGTCGAAATCCTCAAGAAGCGCGAGCTTTGTGGCAGGCGTTGTCTTTGCCTTGAGCACGTCGTAGACGGCGGTCACGGCAAGTGAGGTATTAAGGTCGTTGTCAAGCGCCGCGCAGAAGCGAGCCTTAAGCTCATCAAATGCCGCACGGTCGACCTCTCCCGCGTCGTCCTTAAGCAAGGATACTACACGCGCGATCATCTTATTGTACGCTACCACCGCGTTGTCAAGGTTCTCATAAGAGAACACCAAGGACTTGCGGTAATGCGACTGCAAGCAGAAAAGTCTGTAAACGAGGGGATCGTATCCCTTGCTCTCCAGCAAAGAGACGGTAAGGAACTCACCCGAGGACTTACTCATCTTGCCCGAGTTCGTGTTAAGGTGATGAACGTGGAACCAATAGTTACACCACTTATGTCCGAGATATGCCTCGCTCTGAGCTATTTCGTTGGTGTGGTGAGGGAACGCGTTGTCGATACCGCCGCAGTGGATATCAAGAGAGCCGCCAAGATGCTTCATGCTTATGCACGAGCACTCGATATGCCAGCCCGGGTATCCAACACCCCAAGGACTATCCCACTTAAGCTCCTGGTCGTCAAACTTGGACTTTGTAAACCAAAGCACGAAGTCTGCCTTGTTTTTCTTGTTTCCGTCCTCCTCAACGCCCTCGCGGACACCGACCTCGAGGTCTTCCTCCTTGAAATCGTTGAAGATATAGTACTGGCTGAGCTTTGAGGTGTCAAAATAGATATTTCCGCCCGCCTCATAAGCAAATCCCTTATTTATAAGCTCGGTGATGACCTTGATAAACTCGTCGATGCAAGTAGTTGCGGGAGCGACTACGTCGGGGATCTTGATATTGAGCTTAGCGCAGTCGGCGAAGAAAGCGTCGGTGTAGAACTTAGCTATCTCCATAACGCTCTTTTTCTCTCGCTTTGCGCCCTTGAGCATCTTATCCTCGCCCGTATCGGCGTCACTTGAGAGGTGACCGACGTCAGTTATATTCATTACTCTCTTTACGTCATAGCCCGAATAGCGAAGATACTTTTCGAGTATATCCTCCATAATATAGCTGCGGAGATTTCCTATGTGCGCGTAGTGATACACGGTAGGACCGCAGGTATACATACTGACCTTTCCCGCCTCATTGGGCACGAACTCGTCACGTCTTCTTGTTGCTGAATTGTATAAAAGCATTTTATGATTCCTTTCGTTGACTGATTTGTTTTACTTGTTCTTGAGCGCCGCAAGCTCGGCTTCAAGCTCGGCAAGTCTTGCCTCAAGCTTTGACATCTGCTGTGCCACGGGGTCGGGAATGTGCACCTGGTCAAGGTCGTCCACTCTCTGTCCCTCTCTCTTTACCACCTTCGCGGGTATGCCCACAGCCGTACAGTTGTTCGGCATCTCGGCAAGGACCACGGCATTAGCCGCTATCTTGGTGTTGTCACCTATCGTAAACGGTCCGAGAACCTTTGCTCCCGCGCCTACCATAACGTTGTCACCGAGAGTTGGGTGACGCTTTCCAACGTCCTTACCCGTTCCTCCGAGTGTCACTCCCTGATAGAGCGTGCAGTTATCGCCAATAACGGCGGTCTCTCCTATGACCACTCCCATTCCGTGGTCTATCATAAGTCCCTTGCCTATCTTAGCACCGGGGTGTATCTCAATACCCGTAACAAATCTTGCCGCCTGACTGACAGCTCTCGCCGCAAAGTATCTCTCCTTTTCATAAAGAGAATGCGACAGACGGTACGCGAGCAATGCGTGCACACCGGGATATAGCAAAAGCACCTCAAGGTCGCTTTTCGCAGCGGGGTCTCTCTCCCTTGTCGCTCTTACGTCCTCTTTAACTGCTTTGACCGTCTTTCTCATCGCTCTCGCGATAAGCGTGAGCTGCTCGTCAAGTGCCTTGCAAGCGGCATCATAATGCTTCTTGCAAGCTGCCTTTACGTATTCGCTATCGTTTGAAGCTGTCACTTTTTTGGTCTTATCCATAAATTCCTCCAGAACAAAAATTGCCTCTGCACCCTATATCGGGTGCAGAGGCGTTTCAATTCGCGGTTCCACTCTGCTTAAAGCCTTTCGGCTCTGTCTTTATGCCCTTAACGCGGGGGACGCCGTGCCATACACAACCGAATATCGGCCTTGGGGAACGGATCTCATGGGTGCACAAGCCGCGTCGCTCAAATTGCCGCTCTCAGCCATCTGACGGCAAATCTCTGGTATCGCTATCGGTTTCTTCCCAATCACTGATTTTCATATGTACTATATATTATACACAACTTTTCCCTGTTTGTAAATAGTTTTGCGAAATTTTTCGCAACGCATTTTGTATAAAGGCACTCAAATGCCTTCAAGCGCTGTCTTTATGGCGACGAGCGCGTACGACGCAAAGCCGTGGTCGCGGCTGCCCTTTCGCTGTCTGTACTCCCAAAGAGTACCCGTTACGCTCTCCATCTCGCCAAACAGTCCCTTGACGTCGCGCAGCACAAGGTCGTATCTCTTATGGTTCATCAGTACCTCAAGGCGCAGATACGCTCCGATAAACGCGTTTATATCCGCTATCTCAGGGTGCGGCTCACTGCGCTCCGCTCCGAACACCTCAAACACAAATCGGCGAAGCTCTGCGTATTTTTCCTCGTTTATATCTATGCCCGCAAACAGTATCGCGTAATACTGGCAAGCCTCCGAGCAATGCTCCTGTCTTTCGAGCACACCGTTTTCGTCTCTCACAGCGTGGTCGAGGAACAGCTTTCCGTCAAACGACTGCTCAACGGCAACCTTTCTTATGGCATTCGCCTTTTCGAGATACTTAGGCTCGCCCAAAAGTCGGCTCACGCATTCAAGCGTCTGAGCATAGAGGAAGTTTGTCGGATAGCTTACGTTCTGCGTCCATTCGTTCGCCTTGCTCCACTCGACAAAATTCCACGACGGCAGATCCTCGAGAAGCCCGTCGGAATTCTCATACTGAGAGTAGAACTCCAAAAGACCGTTTATGCTGTCCCCAAACAGATGCGCGTCGTCCTTATGTCCGCGGTTATGCACGTAGTCGTCCGCCTCGATGATATACCACATAGTCCACTGAGGTATAAACTTTCCGTTTTTGAACACCTCCGCGGGGTACGCCATAGGCAGCACTCCCTTTGGCAAAAACTCATTTCCGCCAAAGAGACGGTAGTTTTCAAGGAATGCGTCCTCAACATAGGTCCTGCCAAACAGAGCGTATTCGGTCTTGGCGGTAAAATAAGTATCGCACAGCCAGCCTGCGCGCTCACGCGAGGGGCAGTCCATATAAATATCCACCGCATTGTGCGAATACGTACGCACCGCCGCGCGGTAGATGCTGCGCAGAGCATCGTCCTCTATATCGGGAATGACCACCGACGAGACGTCGCCCACGTAGGTCTTTACTCCAAAGCCGTCAATACGCGCGCTTCCGCTCTTAAGAGCAACTATCGCATAGCGCATAACGTACGGCTCAAAGCTTATAAAGCTATCGCTATTACCCTTGGCAGTGAACAGCTCCAGCACGTTGTGAGTGTGCATCTCGGTAAATTGAAATCTCTCGGGGCTTGCGTCCTCGGAGAAGGCTATAACTATATCCGCATCCTCATAAGTATGCGCCGAAAGCATAATAAAGCCCGTCTCTATACGGCTAAGGTCAAATATAGCGTACTGGCCGCAGGCAAGCTCGAGCGGCAGCTCTTGCACGCTTCCCGTCATATTCTCAGCCTGACACTGTATCCACTCATATGGATGATGCTCTATCTCCTCTCGGGGAAAGCTGCCCCAAATGCTCTTGGGATTTGAATAGTTGTCCCTTTTGGGTGTGACAGTCTCATCAAAGCTGAGATCTCCGCGGCTGACACAGCCACTCGCCTTTACGTCCTCGTAATAAGGGTACGGAGCGCGTCTTGGCAAAACGGTCGGGCATTCCTCGAACACCTCTATCTCGGTCTTGGCGCTTTCGCTCTTTCTCAGATCCCACACCTCTGTGAAATGACGCTGGAGCGAATAGCGTTCTGTCTTTTGCGTATGAGAGGCTGGAAGAAAGCACTCGAAATCTCTGCCCGTGTAAGCCACGGGGCAGTCTCCTTTCGTTATCTCCGCGAGCAGATATGAACGCTGATGAACGGTCGCATAGCAACGACAGTTGTGCGCCATTACGGATATGACCACTCTGCTCTTTCCCTGCCTCGAATATCCGCCGAGGTCTATAATATCCTCTCTCGCATATCCCTTTGCCGTACGCGCAGGGCCAAATGCCACAAACTTACCGTCTACAAATACTCGGTAATAATCCGCGGCACATATATGAAGCTTGCAGTCATCAAGACTGTCAAGCTCGCAAACAAAATCCGCAAGCACATGAAGCTCCTCAGAACGTCCCTTGGCAAATATGGGTCTCGCCTTGAAAAACATACCGTTCTCCTTTACGTAATGTTATTTTGTGTCCAGGCTCTTCTGAGCTCCGCGTCAATGGCATCTGCCATATAAGCGAATCCAAGGTCGTTGGGGTGAGTGCCGTCCACCGTGCAGCAGTCCTCAAACCGACCGCGGAAGATACTCGCTCCGTCAATATAATAGACGTTGAGATCTCCCTCGTCTCTTGCGCGGCGATACGTATCGAATATTACGTTTCTTCTGGGTATGCTCGTTACGTAATTGCTGTCAAAATCGGGCTTTGTGATGATTATATAGGGGATAGTGGGATGCGACTTGCGTATTCCCTCATAGAGCTTGTAGTGGGTATTTTTCAGATGCTCGGGATCGGGCGCGTTGTGGTCGTAATCACAAACGAACGCGCTCATATCAAGCGAGGCAAGATATTCTATCATAGTATCCTCTGCCTTGCCCGAGCCCGAAAAACCGAGATTTATATAGTCGATATTGTTTCTGCGGCATATCATATTCTGATATGCGTTACCGGGACGTGACACAAATCCGCCCTGCGTTATCGAGCTTCCGTAGTAAACGATGGGAGGCACGTCCTTATATTTTGCGCCCTCACCCAAAAAGGCATCGTCCTTGATACCTACGAAAAGATCCTTTACCGAGCTGTAAGGCGGGAAATTTATGGTGATGTAGCGAAGCTTTCTCTCGTTGAATTTCACTTCCGATTCATACTCGTCCTTCGCCTTGAAGGGCGGTATAAAAGCTCTATGGAAACGGCTGACACCGCTTTCGGGGTCATCGACGTAGAGGTCAAATCCGCCAAAGCCGACAAGAGAAGACTGTGACAGTCGGCAGATACTGGTCATGACCGCCTTTATGGCGATAACGTCGGAATCGGTAGCAAAGCGGACTCTTCCGCCAGCCGTATTTCTCGATATTTTTTTTACGTTTTCGCTTACAGTCTCGGCGACGTCATTGGGCATACGTCTGAACTCGGGCTGATTGCGATAATCGTAAAGTCCGTAGACCGAAAACGGCTCGCGTCTTATGTCGTAAAACGCCATTCCCGCCTCGTCCACACTCTCATTTACTACAAGATTTTTGTCCATTTTGGTAATATCGTTTGTCATAATGCACCTCTCATACTTTATTAATCCTATTATATTTCATATTATAAAAAATGTCAATTTGTTTTTGTGTATTTGTTGAATAAATTAGGATTTATCGGTGTGTTAGAGTATGCCAACGAACGGGTCGTCGAGGACGTCGACCCCTACAAATACCAAAATATAAATATATAAAAATTTCTTGCCGCCTAACAATAGGTTAAGAACATACAATATCTAACACGTATGCATCCCCCCAGACATTGTAGGGGTCGACGTCCTCGACGACCCGTTTTACAACACAAACAAACACACCTATAAATCCTAATTTGAAAGTGCACAAATGGCATCGCATTGCAACAAAGGCTCCCTGCGGAGGGAGCTGTCGAGCGAATGCGAGACTGAGGGAGAGCGCGTGTACAATAGCGTTATATCTTACCTCCGTATGCACGCCGGCTCCTTCCACCACTTCGTGGTCCCCCTCCCTCTCGGAGGGAGGCTTATGGGTGCTGTGCGAACACATCGATAAATACTAATTTATTAAAAAGACTTTCTCGGGGAACTTCCTTCAAGAAGTTCCCCGAGACGCGTCCTTTATATTTGAATTCGGTTATTATACTTAGTCGGCAAGCCTTCACGGTATATGTGGGAATCATTTGCGAGCTGAAGCACCTGCGGCACGCAAAATCCGTCGCTTTCCGCTTTGAATCTTATCACGGTCATACTTGAATGTGATAGATTGTATTTCATGCTGAAAATGTTATACGGTATATCAAGCAACGAGCTGAGAAACGCCATGCCGAAGCCTTGATGCGCAAAGAGCGCAACTCGCTTCTCGTTGGGCGCAACCGCAATGTATCCGCCTCTCTCTCTGTCGTGCTCATATCCGAGCGAGGTAAAAAGCTCATCCGTGCCGTTATCTACCCTTTTTATTCCCTCTTTGAATTGAGTGCTCGCAAAGGCAGGATGGTCATACCACTTATCTCTTAGCGCGCACACCTCGGGAGAAAGAAGCAGCCGTCTTGTGGGGGTGTGGTCAAAGCACCATTTGCGTTTTCCCTGCTCATCTGTTACCGTCAGTTGCTTGAACGCGTGCGACTCCTTACACCAGTCAAGCAATATCGGCTCGAGCTTCAACAGCTCGCAGGTCGGCTGAGCGGTCAGCTTTGCGCGCTCAGAGGTCGATGAGTATATCTCGTCAAGTCCGTAAACGGCAAGCCTTTTTGCGAGCGCCTCTGCCTGACGGTGTCCGAGCGGCGTGAGGCTGTCGGGGTCGTATATGGGGTCTCCGTGTCTTATATAAAAGAATAGCATATCTTATCTCCTTTACTGCTTAAAATTCGGTGTGTAATCTTTTTTTGCCGACGAACGCTCTTGGAAAAAGCCGTCAAAACCGAGCTCAAGCGCCGTGTCGGCGACTGACCTATACTCAAAGCTCGTAAGTCTTCGGTGAAGCTCACGGTATGGCTGATCAAGGGCAAAATCGGGGGTATACTGGCTCATAAGGCTGAGCAATATCTTATCGGTGGGAAGTATCGAGGCGAGGTGCTCGAGTACCCTTTTGCTGTCGTCTCTGTGCGTGGGCAGAACGAGGTGGCGCACTATCATTCCGCGCTTCAGCAAGCCCTCTTTGTCGTACACACACTCTCCCACCTGGCGATACATCTCACCAAGAGCCTTTGTGGCGACCTCAGCGTAGTCGGGCGCGGACGAATATTTTTCCGAAAGCTCTGACGAATAATACTTAAAGTCGGGCAGATAAACGTCAACAAGTCCGTCAAGAAGCCTCAGCGTTTCTATCTTTTCATATCCCGAGGAGTTATAGACCACGGGTATCTTGAGGCTCTTGCGCGCAATTTCAAGCGTTTGCGCAACAGATGTCGCAAAGTGTGCCGACGTGACTAAATTCACGTTATGCGCGCCGTTTGCTTCAAGCTCAAGCAGCTTTTCGGCAAGCTCCTCGGGTGAATACTCAGTTCCCCTCGGACTGCCTCTGCTGATGTCCTTGTTCTGACAAAAAACACAGCCGAGCGAGCAGCCGCAGAAGAACACCGTCCCCGAGCCACGCTCTCCGCTTATCGGGGGCTCTTCATATGGATGCAGGGCGATTCTCGAGACCAGCATTTTATCGGTCTGTCCGCAAAAGCCCTTTTCTCCCTCTCCCCTTCTTGCTCCGCATTCGCGCGGGCACATATAGCATAGAGCGCTCATATCAAAGCACCTCCTTTTTGGCGTGACTGTCCATATATTCGGACGGAGATAGCCCCGTGTGCTTTTTGAAGGTCATTGAGAAATAGTGGAGAGAGGAAAATCCGCACAGCTCCGACACCTCGGTGACGTTGTGTCTTCTCAAACGAAGCAGCTGCTTTGCCTTGCTTATCCTGCTCGAGATAAGATGCTCGATAGGAGTGATGCCGTATTTCGCCTTGTACAGCGAGCAAAATCTGCTGACCGAATATCCCGAAAGCTCCGACATTTCCGTGAGCGTCCAATGATATCCGCAATTCTCCGCAAGAGCGGTGTGTACGCTACTTATCGACCTTGCGTATGGCGTTATTTTTGTGCCGCTTTGCAACCCGTCGCTCTTGCAGGCTCTGCCGATATCGACAAGCAACGAAGCGATATGCGCGGATATTTTGTGAGTATACCCCGCCGCGCAGCTCTTCATCTCGGCGTATATCTCGCCGAGTATCTTTTCAAGCGGCAGTGTTTCGGTTATGCAAAAGGCTCGGTCGGTCGGAATACCCAGCTCGCTTATAAGCTCTGGGAGCCCATCTCCGCCTATATATATCCAATCGTTGCAAAATCCGTTGCCATCGAGACTGCCGTGAACGAGCGGCGTGTCGGGGGGATTTAGCAAAAGCTCGCCTGCTTTGCCCTCAAAACGCTCGCCGTTCGCCTCGTAATAAAACGGTGTATAAAACCTCATAAGCAGCCAATAGGACGTGCCCGACGGCTTTTTGAAGGTGTAATCGCCTGCGTGCTCGGTCTTTATTCCACAAATTGGAGATGTAAACATTGCTTCGCTCCTTTCTTTGGAGAATTTGTTGTCGGTTGTAAAATAATTATACCATAATAATAATATTTTGTAAACATATAATAAAAAATTAAAAATACAAAAGCGTTTGTTAAGTGTATAATTAATGTATATTGAGTTAAAAAAGGAGAGCTGACACAATGAAAAGAAGCGAAGTAAACAACGCGATAAAGTGGGCAGAAAAGCTGCTCGCAGAGCAGAAGATAACACTCCCTCCCTTCGGATACTATACCGAGGACGATTGGGCAAAGCTGGGAGACGCTACCGCTCAGATAAAGGAGACTATGCTCGGTTGGGACGTTACCGACTTTGGCAGTGACGATTTTGAGCGTGTGGGTGCCGTTCTGTTTACCGTTCGTAACGGAAACGTATACGACACAAGCATTGGAACTCCCTACGCAGAGAAGTATATTCTTCTCAAGGACGGCAACGAGCAGGAGATACCTCTCCATTATCATATTGCAAAGACTGAGGATATCATAAACAGAGGTCACGGAGTGCTGTGCGTTGAGCTGTATAACAAGGCAGAGGACGGCGGACTTGATACAGAGAGCGACGTTACCGTCCGTACCGATGCTATTTTGAGAACGGTCAAGGCAGGTGAGGTCGTTGAGCTTCGCGCAGGCGAGAGCATTACACTCACTCCCTATATGTACCATAGATTCTACGCCAAGACAGGAGAGGGCGACCTTGTAGTCGGCGAGGTATCTAAGATAAACGACGACCATAAGGATAACGTGTTTGCAGTCGTAAGAGAACGCTTCTGCGAGATGGATGAGGACGAAGCGCCCTACCGCCGCCTTGTAGCAGATTATTAATTGGATAAGCTTAAGATATGTTTTAAGGGGAAAACTTCTTTGAAAGAAGTTTTTCCCTTGCTGTTTTCAAATGAATCAGGATCTATCGGTGGGTTCGCACAGCACCCAGCGATAGATCCTAATTCAGTACGAAAGCCGCGCCAAAAAAAAATCGGCTTTTCTATTTACAACCGTCAGCATTTGTGATATAATCGTAAAAAGTACAATAAAGCAATAACTATACAAGGACGGTGTTTATATGAAAAATACGATTGAACTCAAAAAAGACGGCTTGTATCTCGACGGTGAAAAATTCTTTCTCATAAGCGGAGATTTTCACTATTTCCGCACTCTTCCCGAAGGCTGGAGAAGAAGACTTCGCCTTATGAAGGACTTTGGTCTTACCGCGGTCACAACGTACGTTCCGTGGAACCTCACAGAGCCCGAAAGAGGACAGTTCTGCTTCGAGGGCAGATGCGACCTTATCCGTTTTATCAAGGAAGCCGAGGAAGAGGGACTTAAGGTCATTCTCCGTTGCTCCCCCTATCTTTGCGGTGAGTGGGAGTTTGGCGGTCTTCCCTACTGGCTCTTGAAGGACAGAACGCTTTGTCTGCGCTCCTCAGACCCCAAATATATGGAAGCTATCAACGAGTACAACAAGGTTCTCTGTGACCTTATCCGTCCGTATCTCTATACAAACGGCGGTCCTATAATCCTCATAGGACTTGAAAACGAATACGGCAGCTTTGGAGACGACAAAAAGTATCTCCGTATGCTGTGCGATTTTTACAAAAACGAGGATATCGACGTTCCCTTCATAAGCGCAAACGGCGTTGACCCGTTCAAGTATCTCAACGGCACGCTCCCCGACAACTGGAACGGTATCGACTGCGGCGCAAAGGAGAGCTCTATCCCTCAGTTCGATAAGCTCCGCGCTCTCCAGCCCGACAAGCCCGTTATGATCGGCGAGGCGTGGGTAGGCTCTATTATGTTCTGGGGACGCTCATTCGTTAAGAACACCTCTGGCGAGGAGCATGTGGAATTCTTCCGCGAGGCACTCAAGCAAAACGTCGTCGTCAACTTTTATATGTTCTGCGGCGGTACGAATTTTGAATTTACCAACGGCGCGCTCTCGCGCACGCTCGGCAAGGACGGCTATTATCCGCTGTCCACAAGCTACGACTACAATGCCCCCATAAGTGAGGAAGGCACGCCCACTCCCAAGTATTTTACACTTCGCGACGTGCTTGACGAGCATCTCGGAAAGCAAAAGCGTCCTCACGTTGACCCGTTCAAATATGAAGCGCAGGTCATAGATGATATAAAGATAACCGAAACGGCTTGCTACGAGGACAATCTTGACACCCTTGTCACCAACAAGGTGTTCTCTCACAAGGTCATCTGTATGGAGGATATGGACCAGGACTACGGATTTATCCGCTACACCTCTCACATAAACTATACCGATGACAGAACGCGTATTTTGTTTATCGAGGGTCTTGCTGACAGAGCGACTGTCTACATCGACGGCAAATATATCGGCACGGCTATGAGACAGGCTGAGGACAATCAGGAGATAACCTTTACGGTAGCGAAGGGCGGAAGCGACCTCACGATTCTCGTCGAGAATACGGGACGCATCAACTACGGCTACAATATGTACGACTACAAGGGCATAAACGGTTGCGTGAGAGTACGTATACTCAACGAGGACGGCTCGCATCTTTATAACCTTGCGAACAATATGCACTTCACTATTGAGAGCATACCGCTCAAGTCCACAAAGGGCTTAAAGTACACGTCCGACCTCACACGCCGCAACACCCCCACATTCTATAAGGGTACGTTCTCCGCTCGTGCGGGAGTGGATACCTTCCTTGATATGAAGGGCTGGAAAAAGGGAGTTGTGTTCGTCAACGGCTTCAACCTCGGCAGATATTGGGAGATAGGCTCACAGCGCACGCTCTACGTCCCAGGTGAGCTGCTTCGCGACGACGGCAACGTAATTGAGGTGTTTGAGCTTCACACGCCAAAGGCGGATCTGACGCTCAGCGCACTCGACCACTCGCTCTTATGCGAGCCCGTTGCGGGAACTCTTGCTTCTGCAGATTTCGAATTGCTTTGATTTTTAATATAGAATCAGGGTGGTATTTCTCAAATGAAATACCACCCTTTTTTTGTTTGTTATTAACTTTTGCTTAAATATCCGCGTCCTTCATATATTCGTGTCCGTGCTCGGATATAAATATCTTTCTCGCGGGCAGGTTGTCGCCGAGAAGCGTATCGAACATCTGCTCGGTAAGAGCTGCATCGGTAGGAGTTACCGCGATAAGTCTGCGTGTTTCGGGGTTCATAGTGGTCTGCCACATCATATCGGGGTCGTTCTCACCAAGTCCCTTGGAACGCTGAAGCGTATATTTTCTTCCCTCAAGCTTTTGGAGTATCTCCGCCTTTTCAAACTCGTTGTACGCGAAGTATATCTCGTCCTCGTCCTTTTTGCCCTTAACGGTTATCTCAAACAACGGGCTTTCCGCGATAAATACTCTCTGCTCTGCAAGCAAGGTGGGAAGCAAACGGTAGAAAAGCGTGAGCAACAGCGTTCTTATCTGGAAGCCGTCCTCGTCCGCATCTGTACAAATGATTATCTTGGACCAGCGGAGCAAGCTCATATCGAAGGTCGTAAGGTCGCCCTTGACCTTTCCGTTTATCTCAACGCCGCAGCCGATAACGCGAAGAAGGTCGGTTATGATCTCACTCTTGAATATCTTCTCATAGCTGCTCTTCATACAGTTAAGCGTTTTTCCTCGCACGGGAATTATCGCCTGATATTCGGAATTTCTGCCGAGCTTACACGATGTAAGCGCAGAATCTCCCTCAACTATATAAAGCTCGCGCACGTTGGGGTCTTTGGAACGGCAATTTACGAACTTCTCAACTCTGTTAGCGATGTCGATAGTGCCCGTCAGCTTTTTCTTTATACTAAGTCTTTCGCTCTCCGCTCTCTCACGGCTTCTCTTGTTTACAAGGACCTGATTTGCGAACAACTCCGCGGCGGTGGGATTTTCGATAAAGTATATCTCAAGATTTGTCTTGAGGAAATCCGCCATTGCCTCATATATAAAGCTGTTGTTTATCGCCTTTTTGGTCTGGTTCTCATAAGAGGTCATAGTCGACATACTGTTGACTACTATGCAAAGACAGTCCGCAACATCGGTGAACGTGATCTTGCTCTCGTTCTTGTTGTACTTATCCTGTGCCTTGATATACTTATCAAGCGCGCTAACAAACGCAATCTTTACCGCCTTATCGGGAGAGCCGCCATATTCAAGGAAGCTTGAGTTGTGGTAATACTCGGTCATATTCACGGTGTTCGACACGCAGAAGGAGAAGTCAGCCTTGAGCTTGTACTCGTCCTTGTCCGCTCTGTCTCGACCTTGTGTTTCGAGATGCCAGAGCACGGGTGGTGTCAAGCTGTTTCCGCCCGTAAGCTCGGAGATATAGTCCGATATACCGTTCTCATAGTAAAATCTCTGCTCGGAGAACTTACCCTCGGTGTCCTGATGCTCGAGCACAAAGCCTATTCCCGCGTTCACCACCGACTGACGGCGCATAGTCTCAACGTAGAAATCAAGAGGGATATTTATATCGGTAAAGACCTCTATATCGGGACGCCAATGTATGACCGTTCCCGTACGTCTCTCTTTTTTATCTAGCGGACGCGTCAAAAGCTCGGTCACCGGCTCACCCTTTTTAAAGCTTATCTTATACTCATTCGTTCCGTCGTATGAAAAAACGTCCATAAACTCGGATGAATACTGCGTCGCGCACGCGCCAAGTCCATTAAGACCGAGAGAGAACTCATACGCAGCGTCTCCGTTATTATTGTCATACTTACCGCCCGCATAAAGCTCGCAGTAAATAAGATCCCAGTTCCATCTGCCCTCAGCCTCGTTATATCCGAGCGGAACACCGCGTCCGTGGTCGTCAACGCGAATAGAGCGATCGTTAAAAACGGTGACCTTTATCTCGTTTCCGTGGCCTTCCTTTGCCTCGTCGACGGAGTTGGAGAGTATTTCAAAAAACGAGTGCTCGCAGCCCTCGAGACCGTCCGAGCCGAAGATAACGGCAGGGCGTTTTCTGACTCTGTCCGCGCCTTTGAGCGCCTTTATACTTTGGTCGTTATATTTAGCGGTAGATTTAGTTGCCATCAATTCACCTTCCAAAATCAGATCTGTAAGTTTATTTGTGCACTGTTGGGTCATTATGTCGACATATTGTATTTATATCAAAAAACGAACACAACATATAGTTATAACTATTGTATCATAAAATTACGGTTTTGAAAAGAGCTTTTTTGCTTTTTCTGCGTTTTTTTCTAAAATCCCTTACATTTTTTAGAATATACACTTGCATATTTTCGGGGGCTAAGATATAATATAGTTATGATATAGTTGTAAATTAGGATTTATAGGGGAGTTTGCCAGCACCTGATGTGTAAAGTTTTAGTCAAGTTTTTTCAAAAACTTGCGGGGTCAAGGGGCGGCGCCCATTGTCGCTCGTCGCAACGCGCGAAATCCCCTATTGTTACGTAAAGTAACTTTATGTTTATAAGGGGGAACCGCTGCCTGCGGGCAGCGCTGGGAGGACCCAGACCCCCGTGACCGTGAGGGTGTTCCGACGCTTGCGAGCGTCGGCAAGCCTACGCGGCTTGAGCGCGAAAACTTTTATGGCGAACTCACCGATAAATCCTAATTTAAATTATCAACGTAAGAGGATAGAGCTATGAAATTCTGCAAAATAAAAGAATACGTAAACGGCAGAAGCTGCGCCGTGCTCGGGCTGGGTGTATCAAATCTGCCGCTCGTGCGCATGCTCGCTCACGAGGGCGTGAGCGTCACCGTCTATGACAAGTGCTCCCCCGAAGAGCTCGGCAAGGACGCGCTGGAGCTTTTGCAGGGTGGCGTTCGCTTTGTCGTGTGCGACAAAAATTTCGACGGCATAACCGAACAGCTGATATTCCGCTCCCCGGGTATCCGCCCCGATATCCGCGGAATAAAAAACGCCCTCTCTTCGGGCGCCGAGCTGACCTCGGAAATGGAGCTCTTCCTAAAGCTTACTCCCGCTCGCACGTTTGCTATAACGGGAAGCGACGGAAAGACCACGTCTACCACACTGACAGGACTTTTTGAGGAGCGTATTGCAAAGACGTACGTTGGCGGAAATATCGGCACTCCGCTGCTTGACAAGTGCGAGCAGATGACAGCAACGCAAAACGCCGTGCTCGAGCTTTCAAGCTTTCAGCTGATGACACTCTCCGCCGCCCCGGAACGCGTCGCCATAACCAACGTGTCCCCCAACCACCTCGATTGGCACACGGGAATGGACGAGTATATAACCGCGAAGAAAAATATAATAGGCTCTCGCACTCGCCGTCTGGTCACGAACGCGGAGTGTGATACAACAAGAAACATTGCCTACGAATACGACCGCGACGGTATGGAGATATTTCTCTTTTCGTCGTCAAAAGTCTCTTATGACCAAGTCGTCAGCGTTCCCTTTTCGCACGCGAAAGCCTTTGCTATATTCCCGCTTGACGGATACGTCTGCGTAAGTGACGGACAAATCACAAAAAAAGTGCTTGATATATCTCGCATAAAGCTCCCCGGTAAGCACAATGTGGAAAATTATATGACTGCTATCGGTCTTACGTTCGGTGACCTTACGTTCGACGTCTACCTCGATATCGCCGAAAGCTTTGGCGGAGTTGAGCACCGACTTGAATGGGTGCGACAGCTTGACGGTGTTGACTATTATAACAGCTCAATAGACTCCTCTCCCACGCGCACATCGGCAGCCCTTTCGGCACTCGCAAGCAGACGCATAGTGCTCATCTGCGGCGGATACGATAAAAAGATACCCTACGCGCCCTTGGCAGAGGCGATATGCGCGCACGGCGGCATACACACGGTCGTGCTGACGGGAGCAACGGGAGAAAAAATAGGAGCGGAGATAGATAAGCTTGACACAAGCCGCAGTATAAACCGCGAATATGTGGGGGATTTCGCAGACGCAGTAGCATACGCGCGCTCACAAGCAAAAGCGGGCGATTGCGTGCTCCTCTCCCCTGCCTCAGCAAGCTTTGACGCATTTAAAAACTTCGCCGAGCGAGGAAATACTTTCAAGCGCATAGTAAATGAATTTTAAAAAGAGGTATATCGCAACGACGATATACCTCTTTTTTGATTTAGCAAGCCAAATTATCTTATTTAAAAAGTCTGTCAAGATCGGAGAACTTTTCGAGCTGAACGTCTCCAAGCTTGCTACCATAAGCGCTTGCGTATGCGATAGCGACCATTTTTGCGGCGTTTGCTGCTTCAAGTCCTGCCTCAGCGTCCTCGATAACGGCACACACCGATGCGTCAAGTCCGACAAACTCCGCCGCCTTAAGGAACACCTCGGGGTCGGGCTTGGAGTTTTTGATATCGTTTCCGTCCGCGATAGCGTCAAAGCAATCGGTAAGAGCAGTTCTTTCGAGAATAAATCTCGTATTCTTACTTGACGAACCGACCGCAAGCGTATATCCCTTTTTGCGGAGAGAGGCGAGCGTCTCTCTTACCTCGTCCGACACGTCGGTGGGGGTCATCGTTTTGAGGTATTCACGGTAGTGCTCGTTCTTCTCCGTCGCAACCGCCACCTTCTCGTCCTCGCTAAGCTTTACCAAAGGGTCGAGCGAAAGTATTATTTCAAGGCTCTCCATACGGCTGACGCCGCGAAGTCTCTCATTGTCCTTCTCGGTGAACTCTATTCCAAGTCTGTCCGCAAGCTTTTTCCAAGCAAGATAATGAAAATGGTCGGTGGAGAGCAATACTCCATCGAGATCAAATATAAGTCCCTTTATATTTTTCATAGCGTTTCTCCAATCATTTATTTTTGAGTGCCTCGCACTCGGGTCCGAAGCTGACGCGCGCGTCCCACTTGCCGCAAAAGGCGTCCACGGGAGACACTCCCTCAAACTCGCTCTTGCCCTCAAGCTTTTCCATAAGCGCGTCTATGACGTTCTGCGCTGAGCTGTAACAGTTGATATAAGTACGCACCTGCGGCACGTCCGCAAGGTGATACGGACTTTCGAGCGAGATAAACACAGTGGGGATAGTATGGCACAGCGTAGGAATGTTTGCTCCCTGCGGGCTTGACCACTCTATGCGTCCGACGGGCTGATATCTCGCCCTTATCATAGCAGAGTAGATTATGATATCGTACTTCTCTGCCATCTCGGACACCGACGCCATATTTCCCTCGGTTACGTTTTGAGGGGTGAACACCGTAAGAGCAAACCCCCTCTCTTCAAGCGCCTTGCGAAGCTTTGCGTTCGGCGTGCCGTCCTCTGCCGTATTTCCCTTGTTGTCAAGCGGACAAAACAGCACTCTCTTAAATCTTTCGGGGGTTATCGGGAACACTCCCTTTTCCTCTTTGACGAGCGTTATCGCGCGAGAGGCGCACTCATCGCTCCACGCCTTGTGCGTGTCACAGCCGACGACCGACAGGTCGTCAAAGCTATTCTCTTTCTCATTCGAAAGACCAAGAGACGCCTTGAGCGCGAGTATTCTCGTGACCGCCTCGTCAAGTCGCTCGCGAGAGAAAACGCCCTCTCTGTATCCCTTTTCCATAAAAGAGATATCCTCTTCGAGGTTCTTGGTGAACAAGAACATATCACAGCCTGCGGCTATCGTACGCGGCACCATATACTCTCTCGGAAGATGCGCCGCAAGACCCGCCATCGCTGTGGAATCTGTTATGATAAGTCCGTTAAAGCCAAGCTTTTTGCGGAGAAGTCCGCTCACAAGCTCAGGGCTTACGGATGCGGGAAGCATATCGCTGTCCTTTGTGTCGGGAGAGAAATAGCGTGTGTAGGCAGGCTGCATAATGTGCCCCACCATAACCGTCTTAGCTCCCGCCTCTATGCAAGACGAATAAACTCTTCCGTAGGTCTTATCCCACTCCTCGCAGGAAAGGCTGTTTACAGACGCGGACACGTGCTGGTCTCTCTCGTCGCAGCCGTCACCGGGGAAATGCTTTATAGCCGCGGCAACACCGTGCTTCTGTATCGCCTTTACATACGACACTCCCATTTTCTCGACCGTTTCTACGTTCGAGCCGAAGGTGCGCACGTTCGTTATAGGATTTCTCCAGTTATAATCGATATCGACAAGCGGAGCAAACGACCAGTTACAGCCGACAGCCGCTCCCTCGGCACCGCACACCTCTCCGAGCCTGCGCGCGTGCTCTGCGTCGCCCGTCGCCGCCACCTGCATAGGCTTTCCGAGCATTGTTCCCTCTTTGACTATTCCGTTTCCGCCCGTCTCGAGATTTGCCGCGACGAGCAGCGGAATACGGGAATACTTCTGCATACGGCTGACGGCGCTCACACACTCGCGAGCGCTCATTGCTCTGTTCATAAATCCGCCCGGTCTTATCTTCTCACCGAGATATCTGCAATACTCCTCGTCGTCATTGTAAAGCACAAGGCAGAAAAGCTGATGCAGCTTATCCTCGTCGGTCATAGACGCGAGTGTATCCTCTACCCATTTTATTTGAGTGTCATCAAGAAAAAACGGATTTGCTCTTAGATCAATGCTCATCGTTCACTCCTAAATTACTTCTTTTACTTTATTTTTACCGTCGCCTCATCCTGCGTTCCGTAAGGCACGGTCACCTCTTCACCCTTATAGATTATCGTGTTCTCGGGAACTATGTATCTCGACGTCACCTCATCGTCTGAAAGATAAACGTCTCTGAAGCCCCACATAGAAAGCATCGGCGGATTTTCCTTGGAATAGGAATAGTTACCCGTTCTGAACAAAAGCTTGTTGTTCCAATCGTCGGGCATCGTATACACGCTTGAACGGTGCACGTGTCCGCTGAACATACACACCACTCTCGGGTCGAGCACAAGCTCGTGTGCCTCGCGAGACTCCTTATTAAAAGCAAAATGATGAGCGCAAAGTATCACCTTTTTATCGGGATACTTAGCCATCTCTTCTCTTACGAATTTGATGTTTATCTGTGTATCGACCGCGTCGATGTCACAGGTGGGGTCAAGATTTGTGTCGAACGTATCGTCAACTACAAATAGATAATCTCCCACCACCACGCTGCATCTGCGCTCAAAGCCCGTTATCTCCTTCCACTTCTCGTGGCCGTACATCTCGTGGTTTCCCGCGATAAATACGGAATACGGTGCCTTCAGTCTTGACGCGTATTTTTCCATAAAGTTCTTTGTGTTGCACGTTCCCGTAAGGTAAGAGCCGGGCACGTCTCCGTGGTTCCAGTGGTCAAGCGAGTAGTCGCCGAGAAAGATTATGGTCTCATACGGGTCCTTATCATACTCCTCGTTGAGATGCTTTACAAGTCTTTCCATTCTCTCCGCCGTGGGCACACCGTACCAGTCGGTATGGCAAAGATGGATATCGGAAGCGATAATTACTCTTGTCTTTTTCATTTTCTGTTTCCTTTCGACCAAAAACAGCAGCCCGCCCGCCACGGGCAGGCTGTTATATACTGTCTCAATTATTTTCTGCGTAGCAGCCCTCGTTGAGCTTCTGCACCTGAATGTCTCCCTCAAGCTCAAGTACCACTACCGTATCAACGGGATCGGGGCACTCCGCAGGCAGTGTGACCGCAAGTCTCTCCTCTTCTCTTGCCTGCTCATACGTCTGTGAGAACTTCACAGGCTCGCCCGTTGCAAGCAGATATGCCTTCTTTATTCTGGTCTTAAGACCGATAGAGGATATCTTAGGCGTAATAACGGGATAGCGGAGAACGTGGAGATACAGCTTTTTCTCCTCTGCGTTATAGGTCATATTACCCCAGCTTGCATCATAGGGGAAGGTGGGGAAGGTGGACGTGCCGTAAAGGCTCTCTCCGTTTTTCTCCATCCATTTTCCGACCTCGTCCATTATCTTGACAGACGGCTCGGGAATAACTCCGTCGGCATCGGGGCCGATATTGAGCAGCAGATTTCCACCCTTAGAAGCGATACCCGAAAGTCTTGTGATTACCTCGGATGGCTCTGCCCAGTGGTTGTCGTACTCACAGTATCCCCAAGAGGTATTGAGCGTCATGGGGGATTCCCATGCTCCCGCATAGGGGTCGTGAGGAATACAGTTATCCGCCATATTGCGGAAGTCGCCGAGATTGTAGCCGATACGTCCGTTTATAAGGCACTCGGGCTGAAGCTCCTTGACGACGTCGCGAAGCTCGCGACAAAGCTCTACGGGCATATCATACGGGGTATCAAACCAGATAAGACCTATCTTGCCGTAGTTTGTAAGAAGCTCCTTGACCTGAGGAATGCACTTGCCGTAGAAATACTTTCTGAAGTCCTTATCCTTCTTGTCAAAATCCCAGTCGTTTCCGTCACCGTTGGGATCTTCCCAGTCCTGCATCTGCGAATAATAAACGCAGAATACCATTCCCTCCTCGGCGCAGGCATCGGCAAATTCCTTGATTATATCCTTACCGTAGGGGGTGTTCATCACGTTATAGTCGGATACCTTTGTGTCGAAAAGGCAGAAGCCGTCGTGATGCTTGGTGGTGACCACGATATACTTCATACCCCATTTTTTCGCTTTTCTTACGTATTCTCTTGCGTCAAACTGTGTGGGGCAGAACTGCTGCGCGAGGGGTCTGTACTCATCAAGAGAGATACGCATATTTCTCATTATCCATTCGCAAGTACGGGGGGCTTCCTTGCCCTTCCAGCTTCCCGCAAGGATACTGTAAAGTCCCCAGTGGATTATCATTCCGAACTTAGCGTCTGTAAACCATTTGGTGTTTGATCTCATAGTAAAAACTCCTTTTGCTTTTATTAACAAAACTTACTGTGTTCATTATATCACGCATTCCGTCTTTTTTCAAGCGAAACCCAAAAAAAGTAAGTTTTGTTTAATAAAAAGTAAAGTTAACCAATTTTATATAGCCCCACGCAGTTCTCTGCGTGAGGCTATAACAACTTTATTAAAGACCCTTAGGCAGATCGGGGTTCTCTGAGAAGTGCTTGAGCATTACGAGAGGCTCGGTGGCAGAAGTGTTTGTTATCTTAACGCCTGCCTTAGCGGTTGCCTCGGATACGAAGAACTCGTCATTTGTAAGCTCACCGTAGTGAATGAGAGTGGGTGTGGATATCTCCCACTTGCCCATCGTTCCCTGACCCTCGATAAGTATCATACCGTAAGCGGCAGCATCGGTAACGGTGACTGTCTGACCGGGATAAACGGTAAGTCTCTTTGCAGATACCTCGGGACAACGGTAGCATATCCACTCCTCGCAGCAGCCCTCGTCGGAGCGGCATACTACGGGCTTCATAAAGCGGTTCTTATGGAAATCGGGGTCGGTGTTAGCTTCCCAGTCGATAACGTCAAGCAGATAGTCGAAGTTGCCCTTTTCCTCTTCGGGGCAGTTCTTCCAAAGAAGATCCTCGGAGACCGTGTGTCCGCCGTAGAGTACCGACTGATACATAGCGTATACGTCGGACGCGAACTGAGGCTCGTAGGTACAAAGGCTCGCAGGCGCGTGAAGCACTCCGGGAGGAACGTCCCAGCCTGTATCAAGCGTTATCTTGTACGCCTGAGAGAGGTCGAGAAGCTGATTGTCTCCCTTGGTAAAGTTCATAAGGCTCTCCTTGACCTGCTCCTTTGTGGTGTCGGGAGTAAGACCGAAGAAGGTGAACGGAAATTCTCCGCCGTGGTTGTTGAGCTGTGCGGGGAAGAAGTACATCTCGGGCTTTCCGTCAGCTCCTACTCTCTTTGCGTGCTGATCGCGGTGGTGAATGTGATGAGGCAGAGGACCTGCGTTATCAAAGAACTTTGAGAACATAGGCCACTTGTGGTACTTGTTCCAAAGTCCCTCGCCGATAAGCTCGCCCTGAAGCTCGTCTACTACGTCACGCAGAAGCATCTGCTCGCTTCCATCAGCAGACACAACGTAGGAAAGGCCCTCGTCGTCTGGAGTGTTGGGGCCGTTTTCAGCCCAAGTCGTGGATGCGAACCATCTCTCATCGATACCGCCAGCGGCTGCGCCCTTGCAGTAATAATCATCGGGGTGGAGCTTTATTCTCTTGCCGGGACGGCAGAATGCTCTGGGCACCCAAGTTGGCTTAAGACGAAGTATGCCCTCGCCTTCCTTCATAAGCTTTTCCGAAAGTTTCATTTTTGTGTTCCTCCGTATTTTATATTTTCTTAAAATTAATGTTTACTTTGTATTCGTGCGTAGCTCTTGCCACGATAGGCGTCATTTTAAATGTGTCAAAGCGCGTGGTGGCAGGCTCGAGCCCGAGCGCGTAGTCGTCCTCTGCCATACTCTTCCACTCAAGAAGCACGGGAAGCCTTTGGGCATCATAAGTCACCGCGGCAGCTATTCCAAGCTTTTTATTTAAGTATTCTGCCCTGCCCTCTTTTACCGTGTGATAATACACGTTTTCTTCCTCGGCAGGCGTGGGAGAGGTGATAAGCCCCGCCTTATATTCGTTCTCTTTGGCAAGAGGAGTTAGACCCTCTCTTGTGAGGTAGTCTATCTTCACCTCACCGCCCTCTGCAAGCAGTGGCGCGCCAAGATTGCAATGATAAAGCATACAGTATTCGGCATCAACGCCTCTCGTGTTTTCGATGCGGTCGGTAACGCTCACACCGTCGCTCGTGACCTTTATCTCGCGATGCAGCACAAGGCTGTCGCAGAAAAGTCCCGTTGAGGGCACGTCTCCGCTGACCGTCACGCAGCCGTTCTCCACCTTATACGACACGCGCTCCGCCGCAGTCCAGTGAAGCGAGCCGTGCGTGAACACGCCCTCCGAGCAATTGCTTATGCCGTCAAGACCGCAGGTATAGAGCAAGCCGCCCTCAAAGCTTTTTGGGAAAGTATCTCTCGTTTTAACAAGTCCGTTTCTGCTGACAAACGCCACTCCCGTGCCGCAAAAGCTTGCGTGCGCGATATCCAGCGCGTGGTCCTTAAGGATAACACACTCAAACGCTCCGTTTCTCACGGCATACGCCGAAAGACCTCTTGCGCGTCCGCTGTCAAGAACTATATCAAAAACGCTTATGTCCTCATATCCGTTAAAATACATACGTCCTCCTTAAAGCTCGATACGGTACATATCGAATATATCAAGCTCTCTCGTCTTAAAGATGACCTCACCGTTCTCATAAGCAAACTCAAGCTCTCTCTCCTCGGGAAGAAGGAGCACGCGGCTCGGCGCGCTTGCCACCTTTGCGCGTATCTCGAAGCTCTCGATGCGGCGTCTCTCCTCGGTAACTCCCATATCAAGCGCGCTTATCTGAAGCGCTCTCTCTTGTACAAAAGTAACAAGCTCGACCTGCATAGGAGCGGTCGTTCTCACAGCCTGCTCGCCCTCGGGCAGATACTCGCGGAGTATGCGCATAGTCACCTCTCTGTGGTGGTAGCTCACGTCTCCCTCGATGGGCAGTGCTGACCATATCACCGTTCCCTTTCCGTATTTCGCTCTTACGACGGACGGATACTCCGTGAGCATTCCGGGGGGATTTGAGTGGATAGATGCGAAGCGCACGCTGTCTCCCGCCTCACCGTAAGGCACGTTGAGGTATGCAAGCACCTCTGCGTCCTTTCCGAGCTTCACGAGCGGATGCTTGAAAAGCATGGCAAGCGGATACTTCTCATCAAATCCGAAGAACATATCCTCCTTGCCCGCTACGGGAGAAACGTAGGTATATTTGTGAGAGCTCAGCCCGAGATATTCCGCACCAAAGAACTCGCGAAGCAGCTCCTCTTCCTCAGCTCCGCTGAAGTAGAACACTCCGCCGTACTTTACGTATCTGTATATATCCTCTCGGTTCTTCTCGGATATTCCCGCTATCGCTGGAGCAAATACAAGCTTATACTCTCCGAGCTTGTCGCTCTTGGTGTTGGGGGTTATCTTGTAGGGCACGTGATGTGTCGACAAGGTCTTGGAAAGCACGTTCGAGCAGTTACCGCTATGATACTCCTGTCCGCCGCTGTTGTATCTTCCCGTGGTGGAATACCACACGGCAACATCGCCCACAGCCTCTCCGCTCTTTATATATTTCTCATATGGCATCTGCGCGCGGTAAGCGTTTCCGATAAGCTCCGCCACCTTCATATTGAGTGTTCCGACGGGGTCCATAGCATCAATAACAAAATTCGCGCCGTGATGAGCGACCGTGAGGAAAACGCTCTGGTCCATATACGGCTGAGACTTGCTGAGCGTATGCTGCTTGAGGTTTATCGCAAAACGACTGACCATGTATTCAACGGGCATATTCTGCGTGGCGTTCTGGAAATATTTTATGCAGAACGAGTTGTCGTAGATATCCCCATATATATCTCCGCAGCAATAGTCGCACTGGTCGCTGACACCCTCCCAGGTGATGTTCTTCCAATCTCCCTCGACCGAGTGAGCGTTGTTGTGAGACACCGAAAGTGAGGGAGCGAGCTTGTGTGTATAATCCGTGACAAATCTGCAAAACTCCGCTATCCATTCGTCTCTTTTCTCCCTGAACAGCTTTGCCTCGGGAGTGCTCATATCGTCCATATCGGGAAGGTCTGCCACTCCCGTCTCTGCCTCAAAACGCTTGCGACAGCTCTCGCAGTAGCACACGCCCGACCAATAGGTCATATCGTAAAACATTCCGTCAAGCGTGAAGTAATCCAGTATCTCCTTTATCTGCACCTTAAGAAAGTCTCTGTACTCGGCGTTGTTTGGGCAGCAACGACCGTAGCGGCTTCCTCTCTGGTGATATGACGTGCCTGTCTTTCTGTCGCTGATAAGTCTCCACTCGGGGTGTCTCTCCTCTTCAAGCGTGTTGAAGATAAGGCTGTAATATCCGACCACGGGGATACCGTTTGAGCGACACTTGTCAACAAGCTGCCTCATAGCGTCCTCTCTGCCGCGAAAAGCCTTATGCATAACTCCCGACTTTGTGGGATAGTGACAAAGACCGACGTGAGACTGCAGATAGAGCATAACTCCGTCCACCTCGCACGTCTTAAGATATTTATAGTAATCGTCAACGTCGAATTTTGACAAAAACTCGTCGTTCCAATCGTGTATATGCATATCGACAAGATTTCGGCGATAGCTGTTTTTATACCACTTTTCCATTTTGAACTCTCCTTCAAAGCATTATCCTTCGGGATAATGATATCACATATCTTATGGTTTGTAAAGAAAAATACGGTTACAAAAATGTAACTTTCGCTCTTTTCAAAAATCAAATTTAGCGTATTCTATTGTAAAGTGTGACGTTTTGTGATAAAATTATGTGGACAAGATATTCACACGGGAGGTATTTATGCTCAGCTTTGACGAAAAACAGTTCACCGAGATAAGCGAGGACTTTTTCAACATAACAAAACTCAAAATAAATCTCTACGACGCAAATTTTAATCTCGTTTGCGCGCCTGCCACACACGCGCCGTTTTGCTCGGTTGTCCGAAAGAACCAAGAGCTTACCAAAAAGTGCATAGAATGTGACAGATATGGGCTTGGCGAGTGCAAAAGAAGGAACAAGCTGATAATATACAAATGCCATATGGGGCTTACCGAGGCGTGTGTCCCCATAACGCAGGACAACGTCGTCATCGGCTATCTTATGCTGGGTCAAACGCTTGAGGAGTGCGACCGCGAAAGCATTGAACGGATAGTGTCCGATCTTCCGAGCAAGTACGACAAGGAACAGCTCAGAGACGCCCTCTCGCTTATGAAGCCGCTCTCCAACCGCTCTCTCCTGTCTGCCGCAAGGATAATGGAGATGTGCGCCTGCTATCTGTGGATAAAAAACATTGTCAGCGTTCAGCAAAGTACGCTTCAAAATAACATCTTGACCTTTATAAATCAAGACCTTTCCTCTGATGAGCTGACAGTTGAGGGACTGTGCCGCCGCTTTAACATCTCACGCAGTCTTCTCTATTCGATTTCCAAAAAGACGCTCGGTATGGGCATATCAGAATACGTGAGAAAATGCAGGATAGAAGCGGCAAAAGAAATGCTCATGAGGGGCAACGTCCCCATATACCGAATCGCCTCGGATTGCGGCTTCTCAAGTCCCAGCTATTTCACCAAGGTCTTCTGCGAGCAGGTGGGGTGTCTGCCTAAGGAGTACCCCCAAAAGTACAAGGATCTGCCGCTATGATCTCTCGCTGTAAAAAGGCGAAAAAATTGTGTTTTTGCTATTGACTTTCAAGAGCGAAAGTGCTATAATTGCTTGGTGATTTGAAAACAAGTTATCATATTTATAGTAGGAGACATACAATGCAGACACTTTTATCATTATCGATCGCACTTTTAGTGGGACTTATGCTCTCGCGACTTGCAAAGCTCGTGAAGCTCCCCGCAGTTACGGCATATCTCGTAGCGGGCATACTTATCGGTCCGTATTGCCTCGGCGCACTCGGCATATCGGGCCTTGGATTTACAAGTATGGCAAACGTAAAAGCATATTCACTTCTTGCTGACGTTGCGCTCGGCTTTATCGCCTTTTCTATCGGAAACGAATTCAGACTTTCTCAGCTAAAAAAGACAGGTAAGCAGGCAACCGTCATAGGAATCGTTCAGGCGGTGTTCACTACCCTTCTCGTTGATGCCGTGCTTATCGTAATACACTTCGCTATTCCCGAAAAATTCCCGCTTCCCGTGGCTATCGTGCTCGGCGCTATTGCATCGGCAACAGCTCCCGCGGCAACGCTTATGGTCGTTCGTCAGTACAAGGCAAAGGGTCCTCTTACGGATATCCTTCTCCCCATAGTCGCTCTTGATGATGCTGTGGGACTTATACTTTTCGCGGTATCGTTCGGTATATCCAAGGCACTTATCGTCGGAAAGGTCGACCTGCTCTCCGTAATAGTTGAGCCTCTTCTTGAAGTCGTGCTCTCCCTCGCGCTTGGTGCAATCATGGGACTTTTGTTCACCTTCTTTGAGAAATTTTTCCATTCGCGCTCCAAGAGACTTTCCATGTCGATCGCTTTCGTCTTCATAACCGTCGCGCTCTCAATGCTCGAATTTCATATCGGCAAGGTGCACGTCGCATTCTCCTCACTTCTCGTATGTATGATGCTCGGAACGATATTCTGCAACGTATGCGACTTTTCCGAGGAGCTTATGGACAGAGTTGACCGCTGGTCCGCTCCCCTACTCATTCTCTTCTTTGTTATAAGCGGCGCTGAGCTTGAGCTCTCGGTTTTCGCGGACATCGCGATAGTTCTTATTGGACTTATATATATACTCTCCCGTTCCGCGGGCAAGTATCTCGGAGCATTTTCAAGCGCAAAGCTTATGAATTGCGAGCCAAGCATAGTAAAGTACCTCGGCGTTACCCTTCTGCCCCAGGCAGGCGTTGCGCTCGGTATGGCCATCAAAGCGCACGAGCTTGGAGAGCATGGAGTTATAATCTCCAACATCACGTTGTTTGCGGTGCTCGTATATGAGCTCGTAGGTCCTATGCTCACAAAGATAGCTCTGACCAAAGCAGGCGACATACGTCCCGAAGGAAAGGTCAGCGCAAGAGAGCAGTCAAGACTTCTCAAGGAACAGCACGGCACCTTCGAGAGACACGCAAAGCGTCATCATTAAAGCTTATTTCGGCTGGCGGTATCCCCGTCAGCCGTTTGTTTAAGGAGAACCTTATGAGCATAAAAAAATGGCTTGATAAAAATACTCACTCCCTATCGGGAAAGACTGTTGCGGTAAGCGGAGCAACGGGAGGCATCGGCAAGCAGCTTTGCCTGCATCTCGCGCATCTCGGCGCATCCCTTGTGCTCGTAGACCGCAGTAAGAGCCGTTCTGAGGCACTTGAAGCGCAGCTTTTGGAAAAATACCCCTCACTCTCAATTTATCATATTTACGTTGACCTTGAGGATATAGATATGGTAAAGTCCGCCGCAGACGAGCTCATCAAGCTTGGGATAGATCATCTTATCCTCAACGCGGGAGCATATCATATACCGCGTCATACGTGTCCGACTGGTTACGGCAACGTCTACCAAATAAACTTTATCTCCCCTTATTATCTCGCAAGAAGGCTCGCAGCGCACGTAAGCGAAAGGGGCGGAAAAATAGTTGCCGTCGGAAGTATAGCGCACAACTACTCGCGCATAGACACCGCCGACGTTGACTTTTCAAAAAGAGAAAGGTCAAGTCTTGTTTACGGCAACGCAAAGAGATATTTGATGTTCTCACTTTTCGGCATTGAGCACAGCGAATGCGTGTCCGTCACTCACCCGGGCATCACGTTTACTAACATAACCGCGCACTATCCCAAGCTTATATTCGCCATCATAAAGCACCCTATGAAGGTAATATTTATGCGCCCGCGAAAGGCGGCGCTGTGCATCCTCAAGGGGCTTTTCGAGGACGTGCCGAACGGCTTTTGGATAGGCCCTCGTCTGTTTGACGTTTGGGGGTACCCAACAGTCAAAAAGCTGAAAACGGTCAACCCCGACGAAGCCGATACTATAAAACGCATCGCGAATGAGATATATGAAAAGGTGAAACAGTCCTAAAGGAAGGCTTTTTAAACAAATTAGGATTTATCGGGGACGCGTTTTTTGAGGGAAACTTCTTGAAAGAAGTTTCCCTCAAACTCCCTTCAAGAACTTTAAAACAAAATGGTTATTGCTATAGCCATAGGAAATATATAACTTTATTGTTTTTCTCTGAGGTAAAAACTCGTCGGACCCTACGTACCGACGAGTTTTATGGGTATTTGAACGTTCTGCACGGCAATGAGTTTTTCAGCCCAATTAAAAAAATAATAATTTCTTTGTGTTAAAGTTCTTAGAGGGGAACACTCGCAAGCGTCGGCAAGCCTGTGCGAACTCACCGATAAATCCAAATTTGAAGCTCAAACCAAAGCTTTAGTTTTCTTTTGCCTACTTTTCTTTTGCTTATGGATTGACAATATCCCGAACTTTGTGTATAATATAAAGATGGGGATATTGTTTTTGTTTTCCTCAAAAATTACAGTGAAACGGAGATATTATTATGTCCATAATGTATCACAAAATGAACATCGCAGGGCTTGACCGTGCTCTTCCGCTTTGTCCTTTGAACGACGAACTTATGATAGCGGGATTTGTTATATTCGGCGACCCCGAGCTGACCACGGCATGCGCAAAGGAGCTTCTTGGCAAAGCACCCGAATACGATTATATAATAACCGCCGAGGCTAAGGGTATTCCGCTCGCACACGAAATGGCGCGTATTGCGGGAAATCAGAAATATCTCGTTGCAAGAAAATACCCCAAGCTCTATATGACGGGCGTTTTCGAGGCAGAGCTTCGCTCGATAACCACCGACAAGGTGCAGAAGCTTTATCTCGACACGGCTGACGCAGAGCTTATGAGAGGAAAGAAGATACTTATCGTCGACGACGTCGTATCTCTCGGAGAATCTCTCGCCGCTGTTGAGCATTTGGTAAAGATGGCTGGCGGTGAGGTCGTAGGAAAGATGTTTATTCTTGCTGAGGGCAACGCTTGCAAGAGAGACGACATAACCTACCTCGAGTCGCTTCCTTTGTTCGACAAAAACGGAAACCAAATCTAAGTAAATCATTTGAAGGGATATAAAAAATGGCAGAATTACTCAGACAAAATGACAAAAGAACACATATGTGCGCCGCTCTCAGTGCCGAAAACGTAGGCGAAAGAGTTTGCGTAATGGGCTGGACACAAAAGCAGAGAGACCTTGGCTCTCTCATATTCATAGATCTTCGCGACCGTACGGGTATCGTCCAGCTCGCGTTTGACCAGAATACCGATAAGGAGATATTCGACAAGGCATTCGGCATAAGAGCAGAATTCGTGCTTTGCGCAAAGGGTGTCGTTCGCAGAAGAGGGGACGGAGCTATCAACAAAAATCTCCCCACAGGTGAGATAGAGATAGCCGTTGACGACCTCCGCATTCTCGCAGCGTCCGAAACTCCTCCTTTCGAGATAGTTGAAAACAGCAACGTAAACGCAGAGCTTCGTCTGCGCCACCGCTATCTCGACCTTCGCCGTCCCGATATGCAGAAGAACATCATCGCTCGCTCCCGCATATCCAAGATAGCAAGAGACTACTATGCTGACAACGGATTTATCGATATAGAAACTCCCAACCTTTGTAAGCCCACTCCCGAGGGAGCACGCGACTATCTCGTTCCGTCCAGAGTTCACAAGGGTAAGTTCTATGCTCTTCCCCAGTCTCCTCAGCTCTACAAGCAGCTCCTTATGGTATCGGGCTTCGACCGCTACTTCCAGATCGCTCGCTGCTACCGTGACGAGGACCTTCGCGCTGACCGTCAGCCTGAGTTTACTCAGATAGACACAGAGATGTCCTTTGTGACCGCAGACGACGTTATGAAGATGCACGAGGGCTTTATCAAGAAGGTCATGAGGGAATTCTCGGGCATTGAGCTTGAGGGCGAGTTTATCCGTATGCCCTACCGTGAGGCTATGGAGAGATTCGGCTCGGACAAGCCCGATATCCGCTTCGGCTTCGAGCTTACCGACCTTTCCGCTGTCGTAAAGGACTGCGGATTCAAGGTGTTCTCAGGAGCTGTTGAGATGGGCGGCTCTGTAAGAGGTATCAACGTTAAGGGGGGCGCTAAGTTCTCCCGTAAGGAGATAGACGCTCTCGTTGAATTTGTGAAGTCTTACCGCGCAAAGGGCCTTGCTTGGCTCAAGCTCGCAGACAACGGAGACGTTTCCTCCTCTTACGCAAAGTTCCTCACCGACGAAGAAAACGCTGCTATAAGAGCCACTATGCAGGCAGAGGCAGGCGACCTCGTGCTTATCGTGGCTGACAAGAACAAGGTCGTATTCGACGCTCTCGGAGCGCTTCGCTGCGAGTGCGCTAAGAGAATGAATATACTCGATCCCTTTGATTTCAAGTTCCTTTGGGTAACCGAGTTCCCGCTCCTTGAGTACAGTGAGGAGGACGGTCGCTTCTACGCAATGCACCACCCCTTCACCTCTCCTATGGACGAGGACCTCGAATACCTCGACAGCGATCCCGCAAGAGTTCGCGCTAAGGCGTACGATATCGTACTCAACGGCACAGAGCTCGGCGGCGGTTCTATCCGTATACACGACAACGCTATTCAGCAGAAGATGTTCTCTGTTCTCGGATTTACCGAGGAGCAGGCTCAGGAAAAGTTCGGCTATCTGCTCGACGCTTTCCGTTATGGCGTACCTCCTCACGGCGGTCTCGCTTTCGGATTTGATAGACTTGTAACGCTTCTGCTCGGTCTTGAGGATATCCGCGACGTTATCGCATTCCCCAAGGTGCAGAACGCTTCCGAGCTTATGACTAAGTGCCCGTCAGAGGCTGACGCAGGCGCTCTCGAGGAGCTTGGACTTGCAATAGTTAGTGAATAAGGACGCGATGAGGGAAACTTTCTTATAAGAAAGTTTCCCTCAAACTCCCTTCAAAGAATTTTAATAGAATTTAAATTGCTTAGTTTAAAGTTTCTTTTTAGAAATTAGCATAGTTATTTGTGTGAAGTTTCTTTTGCTTACTTTTCTTTTCAAAGAAAAGTAAGAGAAAGGGTTAATATGTATAATTTTTTTGCATATATGTCAAGAATGAAGCTCATTCGCCGTTGGGCGCTTATGAAGTCGGTAACGGATGAGAATATCGCCGAGCACTCGGCTGAGGTGGCGCAGATAGCGCACGCGCTTGCTGTGATAGCAAACAAGCTTTACGGCAAAGAGCTAAGTGCCGACCGTGTCGCCACGCTGGCTCTCTACCACGAGGCAAGCGAGGTAATAACGGGCGATCTGCCAACGCCCATCAAATATTACAATCCCGAGATACGCAAGGCGTACAAGGACATTGAGAGCATAGCCAACAGCAAGCTTCTCTCTATGCTTCCCGAGGAGCTCAGAGAGGAATACGCTCCTCTTATCGAGCAGGACGCAAGCTGCTATGAGCACAGACTTGTCAAGGCAGCCGACAAGCTTTCGGCATACGTAAAGTGCCTTGATGAGCTCAAGAGCGGAAACAAGGAGTTTGCCAAGGCAAAGACGGCGCTGAAAAAAGAGGTCGAGGCATACTTTGATATGCCCGAGGTCAAATATTTCTGCGACAAATTCCTCGCGTCTTATTCAAAGACACTTGACGAATTGGAATAAAAGAAAAAGGACAAAGAGCGACGCTCTTTGTCCTTTTTTATTTTTTATATAACAAGTATGACTGTCAGTATTATCGCAAGCAACAGCCAAAGCCCACCAAGCACTGCAAGAGAATACCACCTCTTACCGTCCTTCGCCTTGCGTTTGACGGGAAGCACCAATCCAAGCACGAGCAGAGGAATGGGTGCCAAGAATCCGACCACTACAAAGAGTACCCAGAACACCGACTTGGAAGCCTCTGCGTCCCAGCTTTCGCTCTCGTACGTGTATTCCACATCATACTCGGCGAGGTTTTGCACCGTTTGGTCTATCACAGAAGCCGTCATCGCGTCAACAGGCGTGAGCGGAACGCTTCCGCTTCTATACGAAAAATTACCGTCAGCATCAAAATAATTGTTACCGAGCATCTCGTAATTTACGTAATAATACTGATTGTCGATATAATATATCGCGCCGTGAACGTAAGCAAAGCTATACGTAGCATCGCGCGTTACAACGTCGTATCTTTGCTGATCCGCAAGCGTTGTCACATCGACTACAATAGCATTTATCGGCTGTCTGGACGCATCGTCAAGACCTTTTATCTCCTCGTTTGATATGTCGGCGTTCATGCCTTTGTTTTCAAGCGTGTATCTGACCGACGTTCCGTCAAGGAATGCGTCAAGCTCAGTCTTTCCCGCACTTGAAACGTAAAGATAGCTTTGGCGAACTCCCTGCACCCATAGAACGTTTGCGTTCTTGCTTGATGCATAAACTCGGCAAGCGTACGTTTCGCCGTCCTCGCCCAAGGTCATATCCACGGTATTTTCATATTCGTAGACCGTTCTTGGGTCGGAATAAAACAGGCGCGAGCTTTGATATATCTCAAACCTCTCTCCGTCACGCAACAGTGTCTTTCCGTCAGCCGAGAGCTCAAATTTCGTAAAATCATCAGTCTCCTCAGCAAATACCGAGGGCATAAGCAGGTTGGCAAACAAAAGTACCAACGCGGCAAGAAGGCATATTTTTCTCTTAATTCTCATATCTCTGCCTCCTTAGTTCAAATTGAGCTTTCGCTCTATCAAATTCACCGTCACAAGGTACAGCACACATACGGGAACAGCAATAGCCACGCACACCAGAGCGAGAGCCAAGACATCGGCAAGTGAGCTCTGCCATACGGGAGCAGACGCAAGTATTTCGCTTGCTCCGTCCCATAGGAATATTCCCAAAACACCCATGGACAGCTGCATAACAAATCCGAACACCGCGTTAATTCCGTAGTAAATTCCGATGCCGACAAATATTTTTCCCTTCTTGACCGCTACCGAACCGATCGTAATACACAAATACATCAGCAGTATCTCAAGCACCATTGCCAAAACGCCGAGTATAATAAATTCCAATACTTTTATTATCGTGATTACCACCGACAAGAACGTAACGTCAGTCACAGCGACGATCCCCCCGAAAAAGCTCGCCCAAGCACTTGCAGGTACAGCTATCGCCAAGATGATAAGTACGCTTATAATGAGCAGCACGATATGTGCGGAATACCATATGATAGCGTTTATCACCTTGGAAGTAAACAGCGTGCTTCTCTTTACGGGGAGTGTAAAGGTCAGGTATCCCTCGTCAGAGAAAAAGTGCTTATAAAAGCGAACCATCACAAGTATTACCGTGACCGTCACCGAGGCTATGATGCCGAGTATACAAATACATATTATCAGCGTGAGCGGCAGCACTAAAAGTGCGTTTTGGTCTACCTTGTCGGCATCTCCGAACAGCTCCACCATAGCTCTGCAAGCCAGTCCGCAGACGATCGACATACCGAGTGTAGACGCAGCGAGTATCCACCAAAAGTGCCACATATCGAGAAGGTCGTATCTCAAACATTTTTTCAACATCTGAACACCTCCTTGAACAGCTCGTCAAGCGTCTTGCCTGTGGTTTCGCGCACCTCGTCGGCAACGCCCGACATAAGTATCTTTCCGCCGAACCCCATAAACGCGAACTCGTCGATTATAGGCTCTATGTCGTGCAAAAGGTGAGTTGTTATGAGAATACTCGCCTCGGGATTGTAATTTGTGATTATGGTGCGGAGAATATACTCTCTCGCGGCGGGGTCTACACCCGCAATGGGCTCGTCAAGCAGATAAAGCTTTGCGCGGCGCGACATGACCATAACCAGCTGCACCTTTTCTTTAGTTCCCTTTGAAAGCGTCTTGAGCTTAACGTCGGTCGCTATTCCAAGATCAGCAAGCATAGCTCTCGCGGCATTCGCGTCAAAATCGGAGAAAAAGTCAGAGAAGTACGCAATAAGCTGCTCGACCTTCATTCCGCTGTTGAAATAAGTTCTCTCTGGAAGATAGGAAATAAGCGCGTTACTTTTTTCGCTTCTCTCCTCTCCGCATATTTTTATAGTTCCGCTGTTCGGCACAAGAATACCGCAAATAAGCTTCATAAGCGTGGATTTGCCGCATCCGTTAGGGCCGAGAAGCCCGATTATCTTTCCTGCCGGAAGATTTACGTTAAGATCCTTGAGAACGTAATTGTATTTATTATAGCTCTTGCACAGGTCTATACATTCAATTATCGGAACACTCATCTCTCTCCTCCTTTTGTTCTTTCATTATATATTCCGCAAGTGCCTGCGGTGAGATACCAAGCGACAGAGCTCCGTCAAGCAGTTGTCTGACCGATGCTTTTATCATTCTCTCCTTGGCTTCAAGGAGCACTGCCTCGTCATCGGTCACAAATCTGCCAACCGTTCCCTTAGAATAAAGCAAGCCCTCATCCTCAAGAGAAAGCAACGCTCTTTGCATAGTGTTCGGATTGACAGCCGCTTCCGCCGCCAACTGCCGAACAGTGGGCAGCTGCGAGCCGAGCGGATACTTTCCCTTAAAGATATCCTGCCGTATTATATCCGCGATCTGTATATACACCGCTTCTCTGCCGCTGAACGTCCACGCCATAGACACATCTCCTTTCGTTGTACTATTTAAATAATACAACATTTTATCTCAGATGTCAATACGTTTTTATGAAAAAAGCCGCAACCGTTGGTTGATATACTTATATTAAAACACCGCCGACAAAATGTCGGCGGTGTTGCTGCATTATTTAAGTGTTTCCGGATAAAGCTGCATACGCGCGCGATAAAGTCTGTCCGCATCGCAGCAGTGACCGTAAAACTGTTCATCGGTCGTAGCAAGCCAAGGAGCCGTCATAAAGCCCTTGAGAAGCTCGGGAGTGAGCACAGTCTTACCGTGCGCTACCGTCTGGTAGGAGTTTGCGATATGATTCCACGTCGAGCAGGTGGGTATCTGATCAAAGCCGTGACGGTCAAGTATCTCGTATGTCTCTATGCACTTATTGCGGTGAGACAGAGGCGTCTTGCTCCAATCCTGGAACTGAGGATAGAACCAGTTGGACTGAAGTATGGACTTTGACATATTCTTGAGGAATGCTTCCTCGTTCTTCCACATATAGTCAGACCAGATCCAAGGACGTGCTCCGTGCTTCTCGCACTCGCGGCACATATAGAAGAGGTCATGCCACCAAAGATCGTGGTTACGGAAAATGACCATCTCGTAGTTTGTCTGCATGGTTTCGTCTTCCTCGTCAAATCCTATATGGAACAGACGGGGATAATCGAACACCTCACACACCTCGCGGATAACGTCCGAACAGAATGTGTAATACTCGGGAGTGGATACCATTCTGCGGTATTTTTTCATCCACGTGTCGTGACAGGTGGAAAAATTGAGCTTCGGTATAGGCTCAATACCGAGAGCGCGCATCTCTGTGAGCTTCTTGCGAAGGAAGTCCTTGTCCCACGCGTTGGGAGCGGATACCTCGGGGTGGCTCTCATACTTGATACCGTCGCCAACGTCGATAAGCACCATATTGTACTGTCTCTCAGCGAGGAAAGCAATTATCTTGTCCCAAGTCTCAATTTCTGTATTGATATTATCATTATAGGGAGTGGGCATATATTTGAGTGCCTTTGAGGATTCATCAGACCACATGTGGTTACTGAGATAGAGCATATAGCCCCACATCATCTGATCTTTCATAATTATTCTCCTTTTAGTATATTTTATTTAAGCGTTTCGTGATATACCTTCTGACGCGCGCGGTAAAGTCTGTCTGCCGCGTTGAGATGTCCGTAGTAATGCTCGTCACGCGTAGCAAGCCAAGGCGCGCAAAGGAATCCCTTGAGCTGATCGGGATTGAGCACATCCTTGCCGTATGCGACCGTCTGATAGAGGTTTACGTAATGATTCCAGGTAGAGCCTGTAGGCACTTGATCAAAGCCGTTACGATCGAGTATCTCATATGTCTCTATGCACTTATTGCGGTGAGGAAATTTAGTCTTGCTCCAATCCTGGAATTGAGGATAGAACCAGTTTGACTGAAGTATGGACTTGGACATTCTTTGAAGGAATATCTCCTCGTTCTTCCACAGATAGTCAGACCACATCCAAGGACGCGCTCCATGCTTTTCGCATTCCTTGCAGATAAAGAACAGATCGTGCCACCAAAGCTCGGTGTTACGTATAATGACCATCTCCTTTGTTGTCTGCATCGTCAGATCCTCTTCGTCAAATCCGATGTGGAAAAGACGGGGGAAGTCAAACACCTCACAGACCTCGCGGATAACGTCGGAGCAGAAGGTATAATACTCGGGAGAGGATACCATTCTGCGGTATTTCTTCATCCAGGTATCGTGGCAAGTCGAGAAATTGAGCTTCGGAATGGGCTCTATACCGAGAGCACGCAACTCCGCAAGCTTCTGTCTAAGAAAATCCTTCTCCCAGGCGTTGGGGGCGGAGACCTCGGGATGGCTCTCGTACTTAATACCGTCACCAACGTCAATAAGTACCATATTGTACTTTCTCTCAGCGAGAAAAGGAACGAGCTTATCCCAGATATCGATCTGAGTATTTATCTCGTCACTGTAACCAGGACACGCGGGCGGATTGTATCTCATCCGCGGCGTATACTCGTCCGCACCGATGTGATTGCTAAGATAGAGCATATAGCCCCACATCATTTTTTCGCTCATAATACCCTCCAAAATGTGTAAGAATTTACAAGTCGATTATATCACGGTTTTACCTTTAAGTCAACTGTTTTGAGAATTTATTTCAAGGAAAAAGTTTGACCTCATTTGTTTTTTCATTCAAACCAACCAAACGTATAAATGCTGAGACTTTTTATGTACATATTGTAAAAAGACAAGAAAAATAGGCATAGCCGTGAGAGCGTCACGGCTATGCCCTTTTTTTATTTAGTTAACCTTTCAGTCAGCTCAGCGAATGTTCCACGCTCACCCTGCCATATGTAGCTATCCGTTTCTATAAGACAATCGGTAGCGAGATAACAGTCCATTCCCGCCTCGCTAGCACCCTTCATATCGTCCGATGCGTCGTTTCCAACCATAAGGCACTCGCACGGCTCAACACCGATACGCTTGCATATTTCAAGATAGTATTCGGGACGCGGCTTGCAATAGTGACAGCTTTTGTAATCGGTGATATAGTCAAAGTTCTCTGCCGACGTTCCCGACCAGGCAAGTCTGTTGACCTGCGCAACAAGAGGAAATACGGGATTTGTGGCAAGCACTACCTTACAGCCCTTTTGCTTGAGTGCTCTGACAAGCGCGTCTGCGTGTGGGTTTTCTCTCGCAAATGACTTAAGCGTCAGATAATCACCGCCATAAAACGCGTCGCACAAGTCTATATACGGCGTGACGTCTCCGCATATCGCCGCTCCAAACGCCTTCCAATATGCCTCGCAGTTATTTATACTTCCATCATTGGCAAGCATAGCACTTACTCCGTCGCCAAATCCCTTTTTCAACGAAATTATATCGGCACCAAGCGGTAGCATAGTTTTCATCAAAAGGCCCGTATACGCTTTGACAAACTCATTCTGATCCATATGAAGAAGCGTTCCGTCAAGATCGAAAAGCACAGCCTTATACATATATACCTCCAAAAAATCAAAAAGGACAACACGATGTTGTCCTTGTTCTGAGCGTTATGCTCACTGAAAACCGAATAAAAGGAATGGGAGATAGATACGAAACTCAAGTAAATCAATTGTAAGATGCTTGAAACTGAAAAGTTCAAGCCCTCGGTCTATTAGTATCGGTCAGCTAAACACATTACTGTGCGTACACCTCCGACCTATCAAACTTGTAG
>SVTJ01000013.1 GCA_015063845.1 Oscillospiraceae bacterium | reverse complement strand
TCTAAGAACTTTAACACAAAGAAATTATTATTTTTTTAATTGGGCTGAAAAACTCATTGTAGTGCAGAACGTTCAAATACCCATAAAACTCGTCGGTACGTAGGGTCCGACGAGTTTTTACCTCAGATAAAAACAATAAAGTCATATATTTCCTATGGCTGTAACAATAACTATTTTGTTTTAAAGTTCTTGAAGGGAGTTTGAGGGAAACTTCTTTCAAGAAGTTTCCCTCAAAAAAACGCGTCCCCGACAAATCCTAATTTGAAGCATTAACAGCTCTCAAAAAAACGTGACGCTAATATTAGCGTCACGTTTTTTATATGATTATTTCACCCAGAAAACTCTGCCGTCGTTACGCGGCTTCTCAGCGGGGTATTCCCCATCAATATATCCGAGCACGCACTGACCTATTCCCTCGTAGTCTCCCTCAACTCCAACAGAAGAAAGCCATTCCTTCCACTCGGGTCTCGCAAATGTCTCCTTTGCGCGGTGTATCCAGCAGCTACCAACACCGAGAGCGTGAGCGGCAAGCATAAGGTTACCCATAACGAGGCTACCGTCATAAACGTACGTCGGACGGCTCTTATCAGCAAGGACGATAAGCACCACGGGTGCGCCGTAGAAAGGGTCGTTGCTCGCTCCCATTATCTCTGCATTAACCGCCGAAAGCTTATCTCTGGTCTGCTTATCGGTAACAGCCACGATTATCGGCGACTGATAGTTTCTGCCGCTTGCCGCCTCTGTTCCCGCTTTGATTATCGCGCCAATAGTCTCGGCATCCACCATATCACTCTTGAAGCTTCTGATGCTTCTTCTTGTTTGCATTGCGTTAAGTATTTCGTTCATTTTTCTCCTCCGTGTTCTAAAAAAGAGCACCAAAAGGTACTCTTTTTTATGTAATTACTTGTTCTTAAGCAGATCTCTGATCTCCTTGAGAAGGTCCTCAGTCGTGGGATTTGCAAGCTTTTCAAGTCTTGCCTTCTCCTCTGCAGCTGCCTTTTCCTCTGCTTCCTTTGCTTCCTTAGCTGCATAGTAAGCTGCTACTGCTGCCTCGTCGGAAAGCTTTATGCCCTGAGACTTCATTGCCTTTCGGTCTGCCTTAGCTTGCTTTCTCTTTGTCTTTATCTCATTGTTATCTTCTCTGAGGTTGTTGATGACCTTAACGATAACAAATAGCACGAACGCGATAAGCAAGAAGTTGATGATTGCATTGATGAGTGAGCCCCAGTCTATGTAGAAGCAATTCTCAAGGTCGAGACTGCCGTCTGCCTTATACGCCTTCTCGCCAAGGAACGTGTATATCTCGCTGAGACTATCCTTTCCGAGTATGCGCGAAATAAGGTAGTTGATGATAGGCTTGAGAACAAAATTGCTCATACCGTTGACGATCGCTGTGAACGCACCGCCTACGATAACACCAACTGCCATATCAAGCACGTTTCCGCGCGTGATAAATTTTTTAAATTCCGAAAAAAACTTTTTCATAAGCATCTCCTTATTTTTTTATTACATTACAATTATACCCCAACGCTGATTTTTTGTCAAGATATTGTAAGAATTTTGTCGAACGGCGGTGCTTTTGAAACAAAACAGGGGGCTTTCCTCAAAGAAAGCCCCCTGTTGTTTATTAAGCTCAGAAGCACACCTTGCCGGGATTGAGGATATTCTTTGTGTCAAATACTCTCTTGATGCCCTGCATAAGCGCGATAGGTGTTTCGCCGTACTGCTTCTTAAGATAATCCTTCTTAGCGTAGCCTATGCCGTGCTCACCGGAGACAAGTCCGCCGAGCTCCTCAGCCTTTTTGTACATACGGTCAAAGCAAACCTCAAGCTTTTGCTTCCACGTTGCGTCATCAAGATCGTCACGGCAGATATAGATATGAAGGTTTCCGTCTCCCGCGTGACCAAAGCTGGGGATACGAACTCCCATCTCGTCTGACAGCGCGTGTGTGAACTTGATAAACTCCGCTATCATATCCTTAGGAACGACAACGTCGCACTCGTCCATCTCGGACGTTGACGCCTTGATAGCCTCAAGGAACGCTCCTCTTGCGGACCATACCGACTTCTTTCTCTCCTCTGTGTCAACGATATAAGCGTCGATCGCTCCTATCTCAAGGCAGAGGTTAGCAACTGTATTCATATCCGCTTCTACCTGCTCGTCGGTATTTCCGTCGAACGTAAGAAGTATATACGCGTCGTTCTTTGTGTCGGGAAATTTCTTGCCGAGATAGCTCTCTGAGAACAGTATGGTATCACGCGACATATACTCGATAGCCGTGGGTGTTACCTTTGAGCGGATTATCTCGGGAACTGCCTCAATAGCACTCTTCATATCCTTAAATGGCACGAGAAGGCTGACAGACACCTTAGGCAGAGGCACGAGCTTGAGCACCGCCTCGGTTATGATGCACAGCGTTCCCTCAGATCCTATAACAAGGTCCTTAAGGCTATATCCCGAGCTGTTCTTCGCGACCTTCGCGCCAAGCTCGAGTATCTCGCCGTTGGGCATTACAACGGTAAGCGCTCTTACGTAATCTCTTGTAACTCCGTACTTAACAGCTCTCATTCCGCCTGCATTTGTGGAGATATTTCCGCCTATCGTAGCGGACTTCTCACCAGGGTCGGGGGGATAGAGAAAATCGTTTTCCTCAGCAAATGCGGCAAGCTCCATAAGAAGAACACCGGGCTGAACAGTAACTGTAAGATTATTTCTGTCAAGCTCAAGTATCTTGTTCATCTTGGTGGTCTCCATAAGGATACCGCCCTCAACTGCAACTGCCGCTCCGACAAGTCCCGTTCCGCTTCCTCTGACTGTTACGGGAATACATCTTTCGTAAGCGAGCTTCATTACTTCGCTTATCTGCTCGGTGGAATAAACTCTGACAAGCGCCTCGGGCATCTTCTCGATACCGCCGAGCTCATCGTGTGCGTAGTCGGGGCTTATCTCCTCGCCCACGAGCACATCACTCTCTCCAACTATCGCGCGCAGAGCCGCAACGTCTTTTTCGGTTATCTTGTTATACATCACGCGCGAGCCTCCTTTATCTTAGCAATAAGTGCGGGAACTATTTCGGTAGCGTCTCCCACAACACAGTAATGCGCCACGTCAAATATAGGCGCGTTCTTATCGGTGTTTATCGCAACGATGCAATCCGACGACTTCATTCCTGCAGCAAACTGTACCGCGCCCGATATACCGATGCAAATTATGAATTTAGGCTTTACAGTTCTTCCCGAAAGACCTATCTGACGCTTTGCGTCAAAGATATTAGCCTCGGCAAGAGGTCTTGTACAAGCAACAACACCTCCAAGAAGATCGGCAAGCTCAGCAGCCTGCGCTCTCATAGCTTCACTCTGCGCGCCTCTACCGATAGCCACTATAACGTCAGCCTCGGCAATATCGATATCCTTGGGCTTCTCGCGAGTTTCGAGAACTTCTATCTTTGATGTGAGCTTATCAGCGGACAGCGACATATTAACTATCTTACCCGAGGGCTCGTCGGTAGGCTTGGGTTCAGTGAACACCTTATATCTTGCCGTACAAAACTGCGGACGGGTATTGGGCGAGATTATCTGCGCCATAATATTTCCGCCAAACGCGGGACGTATCTGAACAAGGTCTGTATTGTCCTTCATTTCAAGGACTGTACAGTCTGCCGTAAGACCTGCCTTGCAGCGAGCCGCAACTCTCGGAGCGAGCTGTCTGCCAAGGTCGGTAGCGCCGACTAGTATAGACGAGGGGCGCACCTTGTCGATAAAGTCATAGAAAGCCGCCGTATAAGGCTCAATTCTGAAATTCTTATAAGCTTCATCGTCATAAACGAATACCTTATCAACGCCGTAATGCAAGAGCTTCTCGGCGCACTCTCCAATATTGTGTCCGATAAGCAGTACGTATACGGGATGAGCGGTAACAGAAGCAAGCTCTCTTGCCTTTCCGCAGAGCTCATACGTTACTCTGTGGATATTTCCGCCCTGACAGTCGGCATAAACACATATACCCTCCCAAAGAGACTTATCTATCTCTACGGTATCCTCGACCACGTACTCAACGGCACCTTCCCCGTTACGAACGCAGAGCTTACACATCTTACAAGCTGAGGATATGGTGAGCTTTCCTTCATCATAGGAGATCGCGCCAAAGGGACATACCTTTACGAGCTTTTCAGCAAGCTCGGGGTTTATCATATTTTGATTTACAATAAGTGTTCCCATTTTTACTACCTCCTTATATCATCTTCAATTTGCAAACTAGGTCGCAAAGCTTGCCCGCCTGCTCTTCGGACGTTCCCATAACCGCATACTTCTCGGTGTTCTTTTCGGGCGGGAATATTCTCTCAACCTGCGTTGCCGAGCCCGAAAGACCGTAATGATAAGAATTCTGGTCGTCAAAATCAGCGAAGCTAAGGAATTTCACAGCGTCGTCCTTTATATTCTGCTTTACCTTATACGAGGGAAGTCTTGGGGTGTTGATATCGTTCTCCATAGAGATGAGGCAAGGAAGCTCAACACTCATCTTGACCGTCTTGTTGTCGAGAGAGGCTGTTACGGTGACCTTACCGTCAGCGACCTCATCAACCGAGAGAACGTTCGAAACGTTTGGAATATCAAGATACTCCGCGACCTCAGCACCTACCTGAGCTGTATCTCCGTCGGTAGTCTGCTTACCGCAGATAATTATATCAAAATCGCCGCACTTGCGGATACCCTGAGAAATGGTATACGCCGTTGCGAGAACGTCAGCACCCGCAAACTTACGGTCGGAAAGAACAGTTCCCTTTTCTGCGCCCATACAAACAGCCTCAACTATGACCGACTTTGACTGAGGGGGTCCCATAGTGATACACTCAACACTGCCGCCGTACTTTTCGGTGAGCGAGAGTGCGGTCTCTATACCGTAAAGGTCATAAGGATTCATTTTGCTTTGTATGCCGCTACGCTTAAGAACGCCCGTTACGGGATCGACCTCAACGTTATTGGAGCCCGGCACCTGCTTTATACAAACAAGAATTTTCATATATATCCTCCACCATAAAAATCTTTTGCAAAATAACCAAAAACATTATATCACACCCTCAAATAAATGTCAATAATTGATATTTTTTTATCAAGACTTTTCGGCATATTTTTTTCGACGGTTGAAATAATAAAAATTAGGATTTTTCGAGGAGTTCGCACCCGACAAGATTGAAAGTTTTGATAAAACTTTTAAGAGGGATACTGTGCAAACACCCCGACAGATCCCAATTCGAACGATCGATCAGGAGTAATTATGTGTACAGCCATAAGCATTAACGGAAAGCATCATTTATTTGGGCGAACGCTCGATCTTGAGCGTTCCTACGGTGAGGCGGTGGTGATAACTCCGCAAAATTTTGAATTTCCGTACAGATATCAAAGCAAAGCCGCATCTGCTCACGCCATTATCGGCATTGCGCACGTCAGCAACGGTATTCCCCTTTACTATGACGCCGTAAACGAACACGGACTTTGCGCGGCAGCTCTCAATTTTCCGCTTAGCGCAGTTTATAAAAAAATGCACGTTGGCAAAACCGACGTTGCGTCATACGAGCTTATTCCTTTTGTTCTTCAGCGGTGCGAGAGCGTAAGTCAAGCGGAAGAGCTTTTACGCAGTGTGAATATTACGCCCGACAGTATATCCCCATCTCTTCCCGCAACACCCTTGCACTGGATATTTGCCGACAAGCAGGGCGCTATTGTTGCAGAGCCGAGAGAGGACGGTCTCAAAATACACAAGGACCCATTCCGCGTTCTCACGAATGAGCCCGAGTTTGCCTACCACACGCGGAACGTCACAAGCTATATGAGCCTCTCTGCTGCGCCACCCGAGAACAAGCTTTGTCCATCAATCGAGCTCTCCCCTTTCTCACGCGGTATGGGAGCTATGGGACTTCCCGGTGACTACTCGTCAGCCTCTCGTTTTGTTCGCTCAGTGTTTGCAAAGAGCCATACGCTCATGGATAATGAGATAAGCGGATTTTTCCACGTTATGGATACGGTATTTGTTCCGTCAGGTTGCGTTATCACAAACCAAGGAGCGCCTGTTTGTACAGTTTACTCCTCTTGCATCGATGCGGATACTCTCACTTATCATTTCACCACCTACAACTGCCGACGCATACGCGCCGTAAAGCTTTGCGAGAGTGCCGTTGCAGGCACGCTTTTGTCGGTCTATCCAATAGAGAGAGACGAGGATATCTTATATATACAGTGAGCAATGAATGATGGAGTTGTGTCCCGAGGACACAACTCCATCATTCTTCGGTTTATTTTATCTTTTTACTTTTGCTATCTCCTCGAATACCTTTTCCCATCTCTCTTTGTGGCTCTCATGACAATAGTAAGGCTCAAAGCCGAGTGAGATGTACATCGACAGCGCGGGGATGCGCGCGTCGTCGGTAGACAGCATCGCGCTCTTGTATCCGCGTTCGCGCAAAGCATAGAGTGCCGCAAGAGCTATTTTCTTGCCCGCTCCTATTCCCTTTGCATCTGCGTGTACGCCCACCATTCTATACCAGCCCTCGCCTGCGTACGTGGGGCTTTCAACAGCGGTCGTCGTGGCGATCGGTTTTCCGTTGACTGTAAGATACAGCACGTGCTCGGGGCTGTAATCTCCCGCCTTTATAAGAAAATCGAATTTATATCGTTTTCCAAAAGCACTCTCAATTATATCTTCCCAAACCGCTTCCATACCGCAGTCTTCCTTGTGGCAGATTATCTGCTCACCCTCTCCGAGAACAAGGGGCGGAAGAACGGTGATGTCGGGCTTACGCATTATAAGCTGAGGTACACTCATACCCACGCCTCGTTTTCTTCTCTGTCCTCGTCAAGGACCTCAAGGTGCGCAGGGGGATCTCCGCAGTCGTAAATGTCGATCGCCGCGCCGCCCTGAAGCGCGCTCTCGTGAGCCGTAAGGCCCGGGATATTGTATCTTGCCGCCTGCCATGCGTTCGTGGGAGAGAGCTTGCCAGTCATATACGCCTGGCAGAAGTCGTCTACCATAAACTTATGCGTGCCTGCGTGACCTGTGTGTATGCCTTCAAACTCTTTGGGCAAGCGGTTGGAGCGCTGAATAGGCGCTTCAGCCTCACTCCAAGCACCGTTGATAGCCTTTTCCATAAAGTCGGGATCGTCCTTATGTGCCGTAAGCTCGATAGGATTGAGAAGGTCTGCTACGTCCTCATAGTGGCATACTCTCCTATCGGGCAGAGGCTCCATAGTAATGTAGCTGTGCTGCATAAGAGAGCTTTCATAAGATGCCTTATGTCCGTTGAAGCAGGTGATGTACGTCTCGGGAACCATCCATGCAATACGGCGGTTCTCGCTTATACGAACGATAGAGCCGTCGCTCATCTTAAGAAGCATTGAGGAGTTGGAGAACGGGTTTCCAAACCAGTTTTGATCCTCTCTGCCGAATATATCGGGGTCTACCTTGTCCTCATATCCGAACGCGCATACCTTGAGCGCTCTTGCTTTTGTTGCGGAAAGCACCATAGAAGTGGAGTGCGTGGGATAGTAGAAGGGGGGAATTCCCGCCATCTTCTTCCAAAGGTCACCCTCGGTGTTCTGGAATATCCTATAAAGTCCTCTCATATCGTGGTTGTACTGCGCCTCGGCATAAACGAGATCACCCATCTCGCCGCTCTTATACTTCTGACGGCAGAATATTGCCGCAGGGCGGTAGATGCCCGTCTCACCCATGGAGTAGGTAAGTCCCGTCTCACCGACAAGTCGAACTATCTCCTTGATCTCCTCAATGCTTGTCGCCATAGGAACTGCGCTGTACACGTGCTTGCCCGCCTTGAGAGCGGCAATAGCCATCTCGCCGTGCTGGTTTCTCTGCGAGAATATTGCGATAGCGTTTACCTCGTCGGATGCAAGCATCTCCTCGTATGTGTCGAATATCTTGTCAGCACCGTACTTTTCCATAAACTTCTCTGCTCTGTCGCGGAATTTATCGCAAAGTGCGACGTACTCACAAGCGGGATGAGCCTTGAAAAGCGGAACAAAGTGTCTTGCGAACTGTCCGCAGCCTACAAAACCGATTCTAATCTTTTCTTTCATTTTTCAATCCTCCAAATAAATTAGCTTGGGATCACTGTGACCTTATTGTAGCACAGTCACGAAAATTTGAAAATGTACTGATGTTGACAATGAATTGTATTGTTGTTGCATAATTTATCAAATGTGTTGACTTTTCCTTGATTTTATGCTATTTTTTATTTGTAAATTTGTTGTCGAAAGGAGAGCTTATGAGCTACGATACCGACAGATACGGCCTAAAAAAGAATCCAAGCCAAAGCCTTGCCGTGGTAGAATGCGGTATACAGATATGCCATTCGGGGCACGCAACTCCTCTTATGACCTACTCTAAATATTCCGTTCATTTTATATTAGAGGGAAAAGGAAAATACACCGTTGAGGGAAAGACATACGAGCTGTGTGCAGGTCAAGGCTTTATGATAACGCCAAACGTTCCTATTTCTTACGTGGCGGACGAGCGCGAGCCGTGGAAATACGTTTACGCGTCCTTTTGCGGTGCTGACGACGACGCGCTGGTACACAACGCCGGGCTTGACGAAGACAATGTCATTTTTGACTTCCCTCTTGACGATGCTATGATAAGCGATATATACGCTATGCACGCGGCAGGAAAGCAAAATCAAGCTAAGGGGTATGACGTTACGGGCTATTTTCTGCTTTGTATGAGCAGACTTGTAAAGGCAAACCACACCACACTATCAAAAAAGGATATGGCGGACAGCTACGTCAGAAAAGCCATCCTTTATATAGAAGATCACTACCCCTTTGATATTTCGGTCGCGGACATCGCCTTCCACGTAGGACTTGACCGCACCTACCTCTACCGTCTTTTTATTCAAAAGGAAGGCTGCTCCCCGTCAAAGTATCTGCAAAATCACCGTCTTGGAAGAGCCGTTGAAATGCTGGAGAACGAAGAACTTTCAATCTTTGATATAGGAATGAGCGTGGGCTTCCACGACGTTTCGCATTTCTATAAGGCATTCACCGCAAAATACGGTATGCCCCCAAAAAAGTACAGAGAACGTTTAAATAAAACGGAGAAATAATTATGGAATACTTATTGATGGCTGTATCGGTAACGCTTGCGTCGTTCAACACGCTTCTTTTGCGTAAGTTTAAAAACAGGACCTTTACCACCCCCGGCGACAGCTTTTTCTTCAACGGCGGTCTGAGCCTTATGTGGACGCTGATAATGCTTATTTGGTTCTTTGCCTCTGGCGACAGAGCTATAAGCACGGGCGCGATGATATACGGTGCGGTCTTCGGCTGTATCCTTTGCGGTTTTCTCTTTCTCAAGAACGAGTCACTCGCCTCAGGTCCAGTATCACTCACCTCGCTCATAGGCAACTGCGCGTTTATCATAGCGACACTATTCGGCGTTTTCTGGGCGCACAACCCGATAAACGGTTTCCAGATAGTCGGAATGCTGCTTATCGTCGTGGCGCTCCTATTGTGTATCAACCCCAAGAAGAGCACAGAGACGCTTAGCGCAAAATGGTTTGTATGCTGCTTCTTCTTTTTCCTTGTCGGCGGATTTGTGGGAATGTTCAACATAGTGTTCGGTAAATCCCCCGTCAAAAGCGAGATAAACGGAATGATGCTGACGGCATCTGTCGTTTCCTGCATTCTTTTCTTCCTTATGGGAATTGCCGTAAACAAAGCAAAAAAGCAGCCTATGCCCACTATCCGCAAGGGCGCGCTGCCTTACATACTTCTCTCGGGCATCAGCGGTTGTACCTACTTCAGACTAAACACAGCGCTCACGCCCATAATTCCAAGCCCCATCTTCTTTCCCGTTTCAAACGGCGGTATTGTTATAATCAGCACGTTTGTCGGCGCGCTTCTCTTTAAGGAAAAGCTCAGCAAGGTACAGTTTTGGGGCATAATCGTCGGTCTTGTTGCAATAGTTATCACAGGCTGCGGACAAACACTTTGGAATTTGTTTTTTTGACAACTTGACATTTATTGGAGACGCGTTTTTTGAGGGGAACTTCTTGAAAGAAGTTCCCCTCAAACTCCCTTCAAGAACTTTAAAACAAAATGGTTATTGCTATAGCCATAGGAAAATATATAACTTTATTGTTTTTTCTCTGAGGTAAAGTTCTTAGGGAGACTTTCTTCAAGAAAGTCTCCCTAAGCGCGTCCCCGATAAATTCTAATTTGAAGAGCAAAACAAAAACGAGCTACACGCTAATGTGTAGCTCGTTTTTTTCTCTTAATATATTCTCTCGGGAGTTTTGTCCTCGAATATAGCGTGTGCGTTATTATAGAAGTCGGTAAAAGCAAGGTCGCGGCTGCGTGTGATAGTCTTTGAGCGCAGCGGCACTTCATACATCCATATACCGTTATATCCCACCTCGCAAAGAGACTTGTATATACCGCTCCAATCGTTAAGACCCTCGCCGGGTAACCAATGTCTCTCGTCGATAAAGTCATAGTCGGAAACGTGCAGTGTTATTATCCTGTCCCCAAGCGTTTTAACAAGATCAACGGGATCATCCTTGAGAAGATGATTTGTATCAAAGCATACGCGCAGCTTGTCGTTGACGCTTACAAGGCGCGCAAGCTCGTCTACCGTGCTGCCGATACAGCTTCTCGGCAGGTCCTCGACCGCAATTCTTGCGCCGTGTCTGTGCGCAAGCTCCGCAAGAAAGTCGATATTCTGCATCGAATACTTTATTCTCTCTTCCCTATCCTCATCGGCGATAGGCTCGCCGCTTGGGTGAAGCACGAACTTGTCTATCCCTATGTCCGCGGCCTTGGCAATAAGCGTACTATAAAGCTCTATCGCGTTTTTACGAAGCTCGGGATCAAGCGAGGAAATGTCTATCTTCTTGAACGGAAAGAACGGCAAGTGATACGACCAAAGCTTTACGCCGTAGCGCTGTGAAAGCTCCAATACCTCTTTATGGTTAAGGCTGAGATGCGCGTCGAGAGGCATAGACAACTCGGTCGCCTCTATTCCACTTTCCGCAAGGCGCTTGAAGGTCGCCTCATCAAGAGAAAAGGCTGAGCTTGAAAGTCCCACCTTATACATACTGTCACCTCCTCAGACTATAACAACGTCGCCGTCGTCGCATATCTGCACGTTGCTGTGCAAGGTAGCGACAAGTTCACGAGCGGCATCAACGTCACTGAGTATCTGTCTGCCGTGGTGGGTAAAGATAAGTCTCGGAACGCCTCTGTTTACAGCATATTCGCAAACGTGCTCGACCTTATGGTGTCCCGTTTCCATTATCATCATATCGCAACCGCCCTCGGTATAAGGATCAAGCTCCTCAACGTAGCCGACGTCACCCGAAAAGATGACCTTTTTGCCCTCTGCCTCAATAAGGAAGGAATAAGCGTGCCAGCCCTTTTCTCCCGTCTCCTTGAGGTGCGTGTTGTGAAGCGCGGTGACGCGGATATTCTCGTCCTCGAATATAACTCCGTCGCTTATCTCGTGCTCAATGGCGTTTACTCCCTTGCAAGGCGCGGTGGGTATACCCGCAACGTCCTTGACCGAATTGAGCGTCTTAAGGCTCGGAACGAAGATATCATAGCAATTATTATTTATCTGAGGCACACCCGTAACTCTATGTACCTTTCTTATGACCGACATAAGGTTTGCAAGACCGCCGATATGGTCAACGTGCATATGAGAAATAAAGACAGCGCGAACGTGGGAAACGTCCACCCCCGAGGTGTAGGCTCTGTGAGAGCAATTCTCACCCGCGTCGAACCAATAATATAAGTCGTTTATCTCGAGAAGTACCGAGCTGTGATGTCTGTTAGGCATAGGCTCAGTACCCGAGCAAGTACCCAAAAACGTAAACTTAAGCATATCAAACCTCCAAAATATACGTGCTGTGTGTATTATAGCACAAAACCCCCGCGTTGTCAATCAAACGCGGGGATTTTTGACTTGATAAGTCGCCAAAATTCTATTTATCCTTTTTATTCTTTTTATTCTTTTTACGCTTTTTGCGCTTACTTCTCAGTCCAAAGGAAACGAAGTATAATATCACTCCGACAAGCAAAAGCGGCGATGAGCAAAAGCGCAAAGCTTCGGGAAGCTCGATAAAAAGCTCCAAAAGATTGATGACACTTCCTGCCAATATACAAATAGAGGCTATCAGCTGCAAAAAATTCACTTTTTTCATATCTCCACCGCCTTTCTATTTGATGATTTAATTATAACACAAAACCAAATGGTTGTCAATCAACAACTCTGCGTTTCTATGTATTCATACATTTTAGAAGAATACAGCAGCTTTACAGCGTCACTTCCTTTGTAATGTACGATATAAAACTCATCTCCCTGCGAGGCAAGCTGATACTCGGTATGCCCCACCGAAATTTCCTTAAAACCACTAAAATGAAGTAATTCCTCCGTATTCCTACGCGTAAGCTTTTCGCTTTTATACGACACAGCACGCGTGACGATATCAAAGTCGCCACACAAGAGTAATTTTCTTTCCCTCAAAAATTTTGTCAACACAAAAAGGTGTGCCCAGACGGGTATATACATAAATCCCGCGAACAAAACGGACAAAACGATCTCAAGCCAAACCTTTTCAACGAGCTGAACGACCCCAGAGACTGCCACTGCGGCCAAAGGGATAAAGAGCACAAAGAACACTCCCATCAAAAACAACGTTGAACGAATATCCGCCTTGTTGTAAAAGCGAAGCTCTTTTTCTACCCACTCTCGGGTAATAATGTTTTTCGTTTGCTTTTCCATAAGCTCCACCGCCTTTCCGGATTTAGTATAGCATAAATATGTAGCGGTGTCAAGAAAATCACACAAAACTGTAGGGGTCGACGTCCTCGACGACCCGTTTTATTGAAGGTGACGTCCGCACCCATCGCACAGTCGTCTGCCGTCACCTCCAAAAAGAAAAACCAGCCGACTGGCTGGTTTTTGTTTTGAGTTGTGTTGACAAAAAAGATGCCGTTTAGAAATTATCACTTCTATGCCTTTCGGAAAGAAAATGCGGCTGATCATCATTATCCGGATATAAATACCCACTGAACGCCTGCGGACCAATCTCCATCAACTTTGCAAGATCGTTTTTGTTGAGCAAAACGACTTGAAGGCAGGCAATGGTTTTTAGCAGACCTATTTTGCAGCGCAATATTTCAACAGTTTCAATGATTTGCGGAAATTCAATAAATGCTGCGACCATTTCATCGTCAGAATCATCGTTCTGCCATTCAAAGCTATGTCCGTAGGTAATGTGACATTGATTATCATGAGCAAATGAGGCAATCATTACCAACTTGTTGAAATACCAACTGGCAATTTCTTGATTATCCAACATCTCATCGGCATGAACAAACATAATGTACTCATTATGTTGAGAAACTGTATTGGACGCGGGCGGCATTTTATAATCGCTTGCACCCATAGTCACAAGCTTCCAAAAAGGATACTTCTCGTTCGGCTTATACAAAAGAACATCAACGTGAAATCCGTTGTCAACAATCGGATGTATAACCATAGAATCGGTTTGCTCGAAATATTTATCAAAATGTTTAACTATTTTATTCATTTCCTTTATCTTCATAATGACACCGCCTTTCTGATTTTATTATAGCACAGTTTGAGATGTTTTGCAAGAGTTGAGGGAAAAAGGCGCGAAGAAGATTTTGTTTTTCTGTTGATATTGTAGGGACAGGCGTCCCCGACTGTCCGTTTCTTCGGTGACGTGCGCACCGGTCGCATAGTCGCAGCCCTTCGCCTGCGCTCGCTCGGCTCTGTCTGCTCCTTGCTTTGCGGCGTAAAGCGTTGCGAAAACGATACTTAATCGTTTTCGCTTAGCTTTCAGATTAGAACCGCCGCACATTGTGCTGCGCTACACATCGCAAAAGGTCACCTCCAACGCAAAAAGGACGCCTTTTGGCGTCCTTTTTGCGTTGGAGGTGACGATCGGATTTGAACCGATGAATAACGGTGTTGCAGACCGGGGCCTTACCACTTGGCTACGTCACCAAAAAGGGTCGTGCCCTACGGGGCTCGACGTATATACACAAAGAACAGCTTTTTGTGCTTCGGTCGCTGCATGAAGCGTTTCGCGTTGCCTAGGCGCTGCTCTTTGATTACGGAATTAAACGGGCACGAGTGAACTCGTACCCGTTTCTGGAGCGGATTACGGGGCTCGAACCCGCCACCTTCGCCTTGGCAAGGCGACGCTCTACCAAATGAGCTAAATCCGCATTTAGGTGGTGCCTCCGGTCGGAATCGAACCAACGACACGGGGATTTTCAGTCCCCTGCTCTACCAACTGAGCTACAGAGGCATAAACAGCAAGGGCTGCTTATTAAAAAGTGGCGACCCGAAGGGGACTCGAACCCCTGACCTCTAGCGTGACAGGCTAGCGTTCTAACCAACTGAACTACCGGGCCGTATGGTGGGAACAATAGGGCTCGAACCTATGACCCTCTGCTTGTAAGGCAGATGCTCTCCCAACTGAGCTATGCTCCCATACGCCGTTTCTTGCGGCGACTTTGATATTATATCACAAGTCAAATCGTTTGTCAATACCTTTTTTAAAACTTTTTAAAGTTTTTTTATCAGGCTGTCAAAAACGGTTTTCCGCGCGTCGACGCTACATATTTTACCACATCGTCTCCCGATTGTCAAGACCATTTTTCACTTTTTTTAAATTATTTTTTGCTGTTCTTAATCATTGCTTCTATATCGGCGCGTGTGAATATCTCCTTGCGCCCGCAGAAGCGACAGCAAACCTCAAGCTCGTCTGCCTTTCCCTCTTTTTTCTGCTCCTCGAGCATCTCATATAGGTCCTTTTCGCCAAGCGTGATAAGCGCCTTTTCCACTCTTTCTCTCGAGCAGTTGCACTTATAGTCCACGTAAAGCTCATCGAAAACATCGTATTCGATGCCCTCAAGTGCCACGTCGGCAATAGCCTTATTGTCAAGACCTCTGTCAAACAGCCTTGAGATATTTGCAAGCTTTGGTATATTCTTTTCTATCGCCGCAATAGTTTCTTCTGCGGCAAACGGCAGAAGCTGGATAAGTATTCCGCCCGCGCTCTTACAGCTGAGGTCGGTATCAACCAGCACGCCGAGCGCGCACACGGTGGGAACCTGCTCACTCGTCGCATAGTATTCCGCGATATCCTCTGCTATCTCGCCGCTAACGAGCGGTATTGAGCCCGTATACGGCTCTGTGCCTGCCATATCCTTGATTATCGTGAGAAGCCCCTTGCCGACAGCTCCTCCGACGTCGAGCTTGCCGTTGGATTTGAGTGGCACGTCGACCTCGGGATTTTGTATATAACCTCTTACGTTTCCGTAGTAGTCGCCAACGGCGATAACTCTGCCTGCGGGGCCGTCTCCGCCGAGCGTGACCGTTATGCTGTCGTTCTTCTCACCGAGCATACAGCCCATCATAGATGTGACCGTGAGCAGTCTGCCGAGAGTTGCCGTTGCAGTTGCGCTCGTTTTGTGTATAGCCACAGCCTCATTGACGATAGCCGTGGAATTTATTACGTGTATTCTTGCGCTTCCGTCCGCCGTCATAGCGCGGAGTATGCTTGCCTGTGCCTTGTTTTCCATTTTTGTTTCCTTTGTTTTAATGTTTTTGTACTGTAAGTATTACTTTATATGAATTACGGGTCGTCGAGGACGTCGACCCCTACAATTCAGAGGAAAATACACCACATTAGATGTTATTTGTTATGCACCGTTGTGGGTGGGCAATAAATATTTTGTTTTGTGACAATATATATTGGGAGCTGTAGGGGTCGACGTCCTCGACGACCCGTAATAATTACCTTATTTCTTCGCTCTTGCGACGATATACCATCTGTCGTCGGTATCCGTCGGTGTATTGAACTCAAAATCGGAATAGACGCCGACAAGCTCCATTCCCGTCTTTTCAAGCGCCGCTTCAAGCTCCTCTTTTGTGTAGCATCTCTCCCTCTGATGCTCATCGGAACGGGCATAGCTGCCGTCCTCAAGCTCCTCAAAAAGTGTGAGATAAAAATCACATATGCGGCTCTCGCGGTCGTACTCGTTCTGCCAGCCGCAATATATAAGTCCCGTCTCACCGTCTCCCATATCAAGCTCATCTTCAAGCACGTACGCGTTATCGGCATAAACGTTCTCAAATTTGTGAGGTGAGTTGACGTCGAACACAAAAAGTCCGTCGGGGTCAAGATAATTATGCACCAGAGAAAATGCCTTTTCAAGGTCATCGCGCTCTAAAAGATAATTTACGCTGTCAAGGCAGCACACCGCCGCGCCAACCGTTCCGTAAAGCTCAAACTCGCGCATATCCTGGCAAAGATAGAGTATTCCCTCACTTTCCTCTTCCATAGCGCGCGAGAGCATATCCGCGCTTCCGTCCACTCCTATCATATCGTATCCGCGAGACGCGAGCTCTCTCGTCATTCTTCCCGTACCGCAGGCAAGGTCAAGCACAAGCTCGGGGCTTTTTGAGAGAAATCTATCAAAGCACTTCTCAATAAAGGTCGCCCACTCGCAGTAGTCTATATCGGCATTGAGCTTATCGTAAGCCCTTGCTATCGCCTCATATCCTTCGCAACCGCTCATTTTCCTCTCCTTTTATGTCAAGTCAATCGTCAAATTCCATATATTCAAAGGTCTTATAAACGTCGCCCGCACCCATAACTATGGCAACGTCACCCTCGCGCAGCTCACGCCTGAGCATCCGAGCCGCGTCCTCAAAGCTTTTCGCGTACACCGCCTTATCACCGACAAGCTGTGCAAGCCCCTCGGAGCTGACGCCGAAGGTATTGACCTCTCTTGCCGCGTAGATATCCACAAATATCACGCGGTCAGCCATGCCAAAGCACGCCGCAAACTCATCTATAAGCGCCGCCGTTCTTGAATAGGTATGCGGCTGATAAACGCAGAAAAGTCTTTTTTCTGCAAGTCTTTTAGCGCCCGACAGCGTTGCCGCTATCTCGGTCGGATGGTGACCGTAATCGTCGTACACGTCCGCGCCGCCAAGGCTTCCCTTATATTCCATTCGTCTGCACGCTCCGCAAAAGCTCTCAAGTCCTTTTTTTACGTCGTTCGGCGTCATACCGCACAAAAGGCACGCTCCCGCCGCCGCAAGCGCGTTATATATATTATGGTAGCCCGACACCATAAGCTGTACGTGACAGAGCTGCTCTCCCATATACACGACGTCGAAGCCGTAGCGTCCGCGCGTCTCGGTGATGTTCTTTGCCATTATCGAGGCATCGCTCTTGATGCCGAAGCTTATCCTGTTTCCCTCATACTTCTCAAGAGCCAAAGCCACGTTTTCGTCGTCCGCGTTATACACGGCATAGCCGTCCTTACCCGTAAGGCTCGCGTAGCGGGCGAACGAGGAGCGTATCTGCTCCATACTGTGGAAATAGTCCACGTGATCCATCTCAATATTGAGAATTACCGCTATATTCGGATTAAAGTCGAGGAATGAGTCCATATACTCACAAGCCTCGAACACAAAGTTATCGCTCTTACCGACCGTATACGCTCCGTTCATAGCAGGCAGCTCCGCGCCAGAGAGCACGGTGGGGTCGGAATCTGCGGCGATAAGTATCTCAGCGCACATCGAGGTACAGGTACTCTTTCCGTGCATACCCGAAACACCCACGCGCCTCTTATATTTTGTCATTATATATCCGAGATAGTCCGCTCTTGAAATACACGGCTTGCCCATACTTTTCGCAAAGACGTACTCGGGATTGTCCTCGGATATCGCCACGGTGTATACGAACACGTCATAAGAGTGAGCGTTTTTCTCGTCGTGGCAGTAAAATACCGATATTCCCTCTCCCTCAAGTCTGCGAGTAAGGTCGGTAGCCGTTCTGTCCGAGCCGCCCGTGCGATAGCCCATATCGTGCGTCAGGTGAGCGAGCGAGGACATATTTATACCGCCTATGCCGATAAAATATACACTTTTACATTTTTCCATATACTCGGATATGACCAGTGGTCCGAAATGCGTGTTCTCTATCGACATTTTTTCTCCTTTCGACACATTTTTTATAGAAAATTTTGGTTTTAAACACTCAACTTCACAAAAAAAACTTAAAACCTTTGTATAACCGTCAAATTAACCTTGTATAATATATTCATAGAACAAAAAAATTATTGCAAAAATTATACAACGGAGGTTTTAAAATGCAAATCACAGACATTAAAATCAGAAAGCTTTTCGATGAAGGCCCTATGAAGGCTGTCGTTTCCGCTACCTTTGACGGTCAGCTCGCCGTTCACGACATAAAGGTCATAAACGCGCGTGACAAATACTTTATAGTTATGCCCAGCAAGAAAAATCCCGATGGAACATACCGCGATATCGTACATCCGATAAACGCTGAGTTCAGAGGAATGCTTGAAGAGCAGATAATCGCCGCTTTCCTTGCAGAGCTTGAGGCAGTAAAGGCTGCCGAGGCTGCCGAAAGCTCAGCATCCTGAACGTATATCAAACGGTTCCGTGTGACAAAAGCACGGAGCCGTTTTTTATTTGCAATATACCAAAGCTCGGTCTTCCGTCACGTGGTACACCGAGACTTCCGGGGTTAAAGACGTATATAGGTCTCTCACTTTTCACACCCGCTATCTCGCTCCCCGACGGATAGTACCGCTCCTCACGAGCGTGTGTGTGTCCGTAGAGCAACACGTCCGCCCCTTTTGAGAGCGCATAGGCAATAGCCCTATCCGTTCCCGATTTTATAGAGTGCGTATGACCGTGCATCATAAGTATCCTCACACCGTCAAAGCACAGCATCCGCTCGGTATCCGCGCCGTCGGAAAACACAAGCCCATCGCAGTTACCTCTTACCGAGATAGCATCGCGAACGTCCAATACATCGCAAAGGCAGTCACCGAGGAAGAGCACTCCGTCACGCATCGTATTTTTTGAGAGCACGCTCTCTATCCTATCTACTCTGCCGTGCGTATCCGAAATAACGACAAATGTCATATAAGCACTTCTTCCGCCTTTTCCACAAGGCTCTCGCACCTTGCCCCACGTGGCACAAGGATATTAAGCGCATCTCTTTCGACCGAAATGTGCGCGCTGTCCATTTTTATTATCTCACCGTCAACACTGACGTTAGTAGGCTTAGAAAATACCATGTCATACTCGCTCTCGCGGAGATGTTCAATGATCTTCTTATATTTATCCACAAGGTGCGTTCCGTTTTTATAGTCGCCCACCATAGAAATAAACTTTATTCTCGGTACATCCTGAATAAAGAGCGTGTCTATGACGCCGTCTCTGAGCCCCGACCTTGGATTTGAGTGGAAGCCGCCGCCACAGAACTGACCGTTCGCAAAGGTGGTGAGCAACAGCTTTTTATGCTCGGGCTCGCCGCCGTTGATGCTAACGTCCATTTCCACACCCGGCTTTTTTATAAGCGTTGCGATAAGACCGCATATGTACGCAAGCTTCGAGGGGATAAATTTCTTTTTCTTGATATCCGCAGTCTTGACGACCACCTCGCTGTCAAATCCTATATTTATCATATTGACGGCATATATATCGTTACACTTAATAAGGTCGATAGCAACTGAAGTTGCGGCAAGCTGCGCGTCCATATCAAGAAAGCTCTCCTTACCCGAGAACACCTTGACAAAATCGTTGCCCGTTCCGACAGGAACTACACCGACGCTCACGCGTGCTCTGTCATCAAGAGACATTACAGCAGTTGCCACCTCACAAAGCGTGCCATCTCCGCCACACGCATAAAAGCGAAGCTCGCCGTCGGCATTCGCCTCGAAATATTCTTTTATAAGGCACGCCGCGTCTCCTTGCGACTTGGTATACAGTACGTCGTATTCCGCCTCTGCCCTTTCACACGCCGCGCGTATTTTGTCTTCAAGACCCTCTTTTGTGTTAGCCTTACCAGATGCAGGATTTATTATAAAACAATGCTTCATATTGCCTCCAATCGTCACGCGAAAAATTTTGTCATAATATTAATTCGCATACACTATAATTATAACACAAAAAATCCTTCTTGTCTACACCAAATACGCTAAAACAATTATCATTTTATGGGTGTTGAGCATATATTGCTTATAGAAAAACTGTTTGGGAGGTAGTTATATGCAGATAGACAGACGCGCTCTCGAGGGGCTTTTAGCTCTTAACGACGCTCAGCTTATGGCAATAATCACAAGTCTCGCCGCGCAAAGCGGCATTGATCCCGCCGAATTTAATATTGACCCGACAAGCATCGCAAGCATTCGCAAAGCCATTTCGGGAGCAACTGACGAGGAGCTCGCACGTGTAGTCGCTCAGTATCAGGCGAATACTCAGCGAGGAAAAGGGCAAAAATGAGTACCGCAGGTGTTGAAAACAACGGTCTGCCGCCCATAAGCGACGACGCTTTATCAAAGGCGTTCGGCAAAATACTTGAGCACCCCGAGCTTATCTCTATGGTGGCGGGCGTGCTTGGCGGTGAAGCTCAGAAAAATGAGCAGCAAAGCGTGGCGACAACCTCAAGCGTTGCAGAGCATGCCGAGGGTGGTACGCAAGGCGCGAACGGCGACGCGCTCGCCGCGCTTATGCCGATGCTTGGGAAGCTGACGAGCGTTGGTGCGAACGGCACAGTCTTCAAGCACGAGACTCTGCTTTGCGCTCTCAAGCCGTATCTCAACGGGCATAGGTGCGACACTATTGACCTTATTATAAGAATGTCAAAGATATCAAGCATTATAGGCGGGATGAGGTGATAAAATGTATTCAAGGCAAAAAGATGAAAGCTACACTGTAAACGTGCCTCCGAATTACAGCGGAAACGCCTTCAGAACACGGCGCGCGAACGTACATATCACGCCCGAGAGGCAAACACCGCCAAGGCAGAAAGATGAGAAGCGTATAGTGAGAGAGATCGCGCCTGCCGTTGAGCCCGAGAGAGAGACCGAGGAGATACCCATACACGAAACTCACGACGAGCAAAGCATAGTAGCCGCGAAAGACCTACGTAGCGAGCAAGCAGCATCGTCTCTGCTCTCCCCTCTCGGCTCGCTCGGCACTGAGGAGATACTGCTCATTGCCCTCGCGCTCATCATATTTCAAAGCGGAAAAGACCCCGACCTCGCTCTTATTCTGCTCGCCCTTTTATTTATAAATTAGAGGTGTGTTTTACAACAATAGCCCCGTCGGACAACAAACGTCCGACGGGGCTATTGTATTTATTTGATCATCCTATATTCTTGACCTTAAAGTCGTTGCTGCCGAACATATAGAAATATCCATCAACGTATACGCCGCGCATATGTGCGGTGTCTCCCGCAAGAGGAGCATTCACCAGCTCGCGAAGAGACGTACCGTCAAAGAAGACCACTATATATTTGGTTGCGCTTCCCGTTTGAACTCCAAGTCCTATAAGTCCGTTCTCTCTGTCGACGTAATAGGATTTATAATCGCTTGAGTAATAGGTATTGTCAAGCTCATAGCTACATACAGACACAACACCGTTTTCGGTCTCCTTGTACATCTCTATCTTGAACGTGCTCCAGCTGTTGCCCTGACCTATACCCAAAAGATATCCGTCGCCCATTTGTATAAGAGAGCTTGAAAAGCCGTCTATCGTTCCCGTATCGGTATGGGTGATGTTTGAGAGATCGGAGAGATCAAAGAAGAAAACGGGGTCGCTCAGCTGTATCGAGGTGCAGACGTACGCCGCGTCGCCGTCAAAGCGTACAGAGCGGACGGTCTCTCCCTCGGGAGCAAAGGACAAAACACTCGCCTTGACGCTCATATCGGAAAGGTCAATGCAGTAAAGGCTTGCGTTGGTATTGCCGTTGCCGAACACCGCAATGTTCTCGCCTTTAGCTTCATATTTTGTTACCGACGTAGTCGTGACCACTCTGAGAATACCCTTGTACTCGTCAAGACTGTACTGGTCCTTTATATAACCCTCTACCGTGACGCTTCCCTTGTATTCAAATGCGTCCTTATACGAAAGAAGGCATATCTCGGTCATAGATCTGCGCTCACTCTTGCCGTCGTCGCTTTCAAAAGTCCTTGAGAGGTATGCGGCTCTGTCCGACACGTAGGCGTTCTGCGAATAGGATAGGAACGCCGCTTCCCCCTCGAGCACGAGCTGCTTTGCATCAAGACGGTATACCACGGCATAGCTCGGCGCGCTTAGCGTTTCGGGGGAGATTATGTCCTTCGCGGGCACGCTCTTCATCCCCTCTCCGAGGTCGTACTGCGGAACAAACTCAGCCTCGTTTGAAAAATCGGGATTGTATTTGACGTAAAAGTTTGTCAGCAGCAAGAGCTTTCCGTCAACAAGTCGTGATGAGAGATAGCTGCCCGTAAAGGTTACGCGCTCCGTTTGCTTTACGTTTGTTGGGTCACTTACGTCAATGCTTATTACGTCGATCGCGCTCTCTCCGTTTTTGGTGTATCCGGGGGCTATGACAGTCACCGTATTACAGTCATTTGAGAGATAGAACTCCCAATGATAGGAATAGCGTTCGGTATACTCGGAGTTTTCAACGGTAAATTTTCCTACCATTTCTGACGAATAGCCGTTTATTGAATATATTTTGAGCGTCTCGCCATCAAGATAATATACGTGCGTGCTGCTTCTCTTTATGCGGTCAGCCTCGATAATGCCCGCCACCTGATTGTCGGTAACTTCCTCATACTCCGTTCCGTCTTCCATACTGTCGTCCGAGGTAAAGCCGAACGACGGAGAGCTTGTGGGTGCCATCTCCGCGCCGCCCATAGTGTTGTCCTCTTTTGTAGCTCCAAATATATTCCCAATGCCGTTGATAATAAACTTATCGAAGTTGTTTTTGTATCTCGGCGGACGGTGTGTTATGACGTTGAGCTTTACGATTATATCGTAATATTCGCTGTCCTTATACTGCGACACGTCGGGCAGCTCGTTCTTGAACGGGATAAACAGCCACAAATTCAGTGCGATAAACGCGCAAGCAAAGCAAGCGGCTACCGAGCCCCAAACGTATATCTTCTTTTTCTTTCTCTGCTCCACGGCACGGGGATCAGCCTCCGATATATACTTGTCGTCGGCAAAAGAAATAGCTTCAAACAGTCTTTTGTTCTTTTTCATATCGAAATACCCTCCTTTTCAAGATGTGCGCGCAGCTTGGCACGGGTGCGAAGCAGAGTTACCTTGACGTTTACCTCGGTCATACCGACGCTTTCGGATATCTGCTTTACCGAACACGCATAAAAATACCTTTGCATAAACACGGTGCGAGTGCGCTGAGAGAGCGAGGCCAGGAAGCTGTTTATCGCCGCGCTCAGGGCAAGGTCGTCAGCTGAGTCTTCGCTTGTATCGGGTATGCATTCGTCAAGTTCAGAGAGAATGACTGATGTACCGCCTCTCTTTTCGGCGGTATTGTAATCGTATCTGTCGAGTGCCAGATTTCTCGTTATACGACCTATAAAGCTTTTGAATATGCGCGGACGTTCGGGCGGAATGCTGTTCCACACCTTAAGATAAGTATCGTTAACACATTCCTCCGCATCCTCATCGGAAAACAAAATATTATACGCTATGCTATGGCAATATCTTCCGTATTTTTTCTCGGTTTGCGAGATGGCGTCTTCATCTCTTTTCCAATACAGATCAAGTATAGTCATATCTTCCACGAGCTTCACCTCCAAGCGTTCAAGTTTTGCCCTTCACCCTAAAGGACGGATTTATTATACCAAAGGTTACACGTATTTCCATTTTTATCAAATTAGGATTTGTCGGTGTGTTAGAGTATACCAACGAACGGGTCGTCGAGGACAACTTCGTACCGAGTTTTCTTCGAAAACATCGGTCGACCCCTACACGCTCCTAATATAATTCACCATAAAATATAAACATATTTCCCATCAAATTACATCAAACAACATCTGATGCGAATATGTTTGCTCTATCCATTGTAGGGGTCGTCGTCCTCGACGACCCGTTTTTACAACACAAACAAACACACCGACAAATCCTAATTTGAAAGTGCACAAATGGCATCGCATTGCAACAAAGGCTCCCTGCGGAGGGAGCTGTCGAGCGAATGCGAGACTGAGGGAGAGCGCGTGTACAATAGCGTTATATCTTACCTCCGTATGCACGCTGGCTCCTTCCACCACTTCGTGGTCCCCCTCCCTCTCGGAGGGAGGCTTATGGGCGCTGTGCGAACTCCCCGACAAATCCTAATTTGAACGTCTTTTCAACTTTCATTTTACCACACACGTGGCGTATTTGCAATATAAATCGTAAAAGTAATATTTTGTAAACAAATAATTATATATTGTAAAGACAAACACCTTGTTTGGTTGTATAATAGTCGCAGTAATATATTGCTTTTTGAAAGGAATACTGCTATGACACACGACAACAAATTCGGTATGTTTATTCACTGGGGTATCTACGCCGCAACGGGTCTTCAGGATCAGGCTATCGCAAGATACAATATGGACAGAGCTGAATACGAGGGCCTTGTCAATACCTTTGACCCCTATCTTTATGACCCCGAGGAGTGGGTGCTTCTCGCTAAGAATGCAGGTATGAAATACATCTGCTTTACCACCAAGCACCACGACGGCTTTTGTATGTGGAATACAAAATATACCGACTACAATATTATGAACACTCCCTACGGTAAGGACGTGCTCAAAATGCTCGCAGATGCCTGCGCTAAGCACGGTATGCTGCTCTCACTTTACTACTCAAATCCTGACTGGCATTATGAATACGGCTATAATCCCGCTTCAACACATCAGTGGAAGGCTGTAAATACCGATGTTGTGGACATTGAAAAGTACAAGGAATACGTAAGAGGACAGATAACCGAGCTTTTGACGGGCTACGGCAAGATATACACTCTCTACTGGGATATCCCCCCGAAGGTGTACGATCCCTCTATGAATGAGCTTGTAAGACGTCTCCAGCCCGATATCTTTATAAACGACCGCGGCTGGGATAAGGGAGATTTCTCCACACCCGAGCGTGAGTACAAGGACGAGGACGGAATGGCGTTCACGCGTATGACCGAGGCTTGCAACTCCGTTGGAGAGCAGAGCTGGGGTTACCGCGAGCACGAGGACTTTTACTCAAAGCGTCACCTTTGCTCCTCTATCGACCGCATAATGGCGATGGGCGGCAGCTATGTGCTCAACGTCGGCCCTGACGCGCGTGGCGTTATCACCGACGAGTATAAGAAGCACCTTTTGAAGGTAGCCGATTGGTACAAGAGAATGGAAGGCTGCCTGGAGTGCGCCGAGCCCGACACCTTCAACTACGACATAAGAAAAAACAATCCGTATATCGCAACCAAAAAGAACGGCAAGACCTATATTCACTTCTATGAGGGCTTGCGTTCGTCCGCATTCTCATTCAAATACTTCCCCTCTATACCCAAAAAGATACGTCTTTTGAATACGAACGAGGAGCTCTCCTTCAAGAACGAGCTTCTTCCCGAGTTCCATTCAAACGGTGAGGCTGTACGCTTTTTGCATGTTTACGGTGTCCCCGTAGACGACCTCGCAAGCGAGCCTATCGTAGTAGAAATAGAGTGGTAAACAAAACAAAAAAGAGAGAGCGCACCGCGCTCTCTCTTTTTTCCGCCTTTTAAATTGGATTTATCGAATAGTTAGATATGTGTAACGAACGGGTCGTCGAGGACGTCGACCCCTACAATGGTTAGAGCGAACATATTCGTATTAGATATTATTTGATAAAGATTTAAGGGATATCACAAATAATTTTTTCGGCAATTTATATTGGGAGCGTGTAGGGGTCGACGTCCTCGACGACCCGTTTTTATAACACAAACAAACTCCCCGATAAATCCTAATTTGAAAGTGCACAAATGGCATCGCATTGCAACAAAGGCTCCCTGCGGAGGGAGCTGTCGAGCGAATGCGAGACTGAGGGAGAGCGCGTGTACAATAGCGTTATATCTTACCTCCGTATGCACGCTAGCTCCTTCCACCACTTCGTGGTCCCCCTCCCTCTCGGAGGGAGGCTTATGGGTGCTGTGCGAACTCACCGATAAATCCTAATTTGAAGTACAAAAAACGTCAAATTTCACTTGATCCTCTTAACCGCCGTTGGGTTTTTGGGCGGTGTTTTCTTTTTGTACGCTTCAATGATCTCCGCCGCTTCTTTTTTACTCTCGACCGAGAACACGAAGAACTGCATCGACAGTCCGTTTGAGCGCAAAACGTCCGCTTTATCCGCCATATAAAACGGCACTGAATTGAATATTATGCTTCGGTGCTCAAATGTACGGCGTACGGGGAATTTTATTCCCTTTCTATCGGTAAGACAGGTCTTGCCGTCCTCACACGCAACGCATCCTCCGCACTCTTTACCAACGCATTTCTCGGTGACCATAAGAGGCGCTCTGCCGTACACAAACGCATACGTTTTGCCCCCTATATCCCTCATTTGCGCCGCTCCAAGCTCGGGTGAAAGAATGACGTCCTCTATCCCCATCTCCTCAATGCGCGACGCCGTAGAGGCGTTTGTGACGTTAAGACGAAGATCTCCGTGAACGCAAAGACCGCTATTTTCAACAAGATCAAGGTGACCGAGATTTCCAACGAGAACGTGCTGAGCTCCCTTTTCCTTAGCATCGGCAAGCATCCTGCGCACTGCTTCCCTTTCGCTGTCGAATATAACCGGGGGGAGCGCTACTCCGTTCGTACTTCCCGTGTATTTTTCAAGAGGCGTGTATATCACGTCAAAATAGCCGTACGCGCTCTCGGGTATGCTTTCGGGCTCGTAGAACATCGCAACTCGGGTGACCGTGCGCTTGCTCTTTGGCTTGCTCTTTTGAGCGGTATTTGTAACACGCTGCTCCGCCCTCTCACAAAGTGCCTCAACTGCGCTTCTTCTCAGCGCGTTGAGTGACGATATCGGCAGCATAAGACCCTCGTCAAGCTCAATATCTACGTTTTGTGCGACGTACGGAGTGTCTCCAAGCTTCAAAAGACTGCGACGTACCGTATCTTTATCGATAGGCGCGGTCCTTGCAGCCTCGGGCACGTTGCCCGACACGCTCACACTCTTGAGGTTATCCCTTCTTGTAATGGTGAGAGTAACGGGAATACCCTCTCTAACCGTCATTTTCATATCAATGGGTATCTTGCGCTCGATACGTTCAAACGTGCTCAGAGCTCTGCTCTCTTTTTTCTGCTCCTCCGAACGCACGCCAAGCATAGACCTGCCTATTTTTTTAACGAAATATCCGTCGGTAAATCCGCTCCTTGAAAATACCGCGTCAAGCTGTCTCATATCCTCATAGGTAGCCGCTCGGCGTTGGTCAAGCAAAGCTCTCCAAATGCGCGTTACCTCTCTGACGTATTCGGGTGACTTCATTCTTCCCTCTATCTTAAGAGAGCATACACCCATTTCTATAAGATTTGGAACGTGCATCGCAAGGCTTAGATCCTTCAGAGAAAGAGCATACTGCTCCTTGCCCGACACGCCCTTATAAGGCAGTCTGCAAGGCTGAGCGCACTCTCCTCTATTTCCGCTTCTGCCACCGACGAGAGACGAAAAAAGGCACTGTCCCGAATGGCAAACGCAAAGCGCACCGTGAACGAATACTTCCGCTTCAAGCGGGGAATTATCAATAAAAGCTCGAATATCCTCCGCGCACATCTCCCTCGCGCAGACCATTCTTGAAAAGCCCGCATCGGCAAGTATGCGAGAAGCATACGCTCCGTGACCCGACACCTGAGTGCTCGCGTGGAGCTCGATGGGTATTCTCTTTTTTATCTCACTCGCAGCTCCAACGTCCGCGACTATGAGTGCGTCCGCTCCGCAAAGATACGCATCCTCGCAGGCGCGCAAAAAATCGTCAAGCTCTCTGTCATATATCAGAGTGTTTGCGGTGATATATACCTTCGCCCCGTATTCGTGAGCAAGCGAGATACCGCGTCTGAGCTCATCTGGGGTAAAATTCTTCGCGTTGATACGCGCGTTAAAGGCGGCGCCGCCCATATAAATAGCGTCTGCGCCGCCGTCGATCGCCGCCTGGAGAGCGCGATAAGACCCTGCGGGGGCAAGCAATTCGGGAAGAGCCCTACCCTCGCGTATATCTATCGCTTTTCTATTTGGAATTCTCTCGTATGACATTATAGAATTCCGCCCATGCCGGGAAGCTGTGCTCTGAGCTTTTCGTTTTCTATCTCAAGCTCCTCGACCGTGCTCTGCGCGAGCATAAGCTGGGATTCAAGTGTTTTTATCTTTCTCTGCGCGCGAATGCGTTCGGAGCAATAGTCAAGAGCGCAAAGAATAGCCGCATCTGTCTTTGAGCAGTGCGCGCCGTCAAGCACCTCTCTCATTTTTCTGTCGACAAGTGAAACGAGTGCCTCAACAGCCTCGGGAGATTCCTCTGAAATAACGTTTATTTCAATATCCGATACTCTTATGGTGTATTTCTGCTTCATAGTCTGCCTCCGTTCGGTTTATTTACCATAATTATAATACATATTTCCCATTTTTTAAAGGGGTTTCAAAAAAATTTTACATATAGGCAGATGACAACTCCATAAAAAAACGGGAAGCGCTTTCAATGCTTCCCGTAAGAATATATCTACATTTTCTCTCTCAGATACGCAAGTATCTTTTTCTCCTCGCGCGAGACCTTTACCTGCGTAAGTCCAAGACGCACAGCCACCTGTTGCTGTGTCATATTGCGGTAGTATCTCAGCACGACTATCTTCTGCCACGTTGGTGTCATTGAGCGTATCGCCTCTGCGAGGGCAAGCTTGTCCATTATCCGTTGAGTCTCATAAAGACTGTCCTCATCAGAAAGCGTCGCTTCAAGCTCTACACCGTCCTCATCTCCGTATACAAGCTCTGACAAGGACACCACGGGTGAGGTCGCGTCCATCGCCATAGCAACGTCCTCCGCGCTCTCGCCAAGCAGCTCGGCTATCTCCGATATCCTCGCCTCCCTGCCCTCCTCAGCAAGTATGCGGTTTTTGAGATTTATCGCCGTCGCACCAAGCTTTTTATAGTATCTGCCGACCTTTATCGGACCGTCGTCTCGCATATGTCGGCGTATCTCGCCGAAAATAAGAGGAACTGCGTAGGTGGAAAAGCAATTACCGCGGCTAACGTCAAAGCTTCTTACCGCTTTTATCATACCTATCGTTCCTATCTGCATAAGATCCTCCAGCTCCACTCCCCTGTCACGAAAGCGCAGCGCGATCTTTTTGACTAAGCCCTTGTTGTTCTCGACCAGCCTCGACATAGCATCCATAGCCGCGTCGCTCTCTCCGTCGTCACTCTGAGCAAGCATAACGAGCTCGATATTTGACGAATAATCTCCCTGCTGAACGTTTACTTCGTATTCAGGCGTTTGAACAGCGTTACCGTCGTACCCTTCCCACATTTGGAATAAACCCTCACTTTATCACAAAAGCTTTCCATGACCGTAAAGCCCATACCGCTTCTTTCGTTCTCGGCGTCTGTGGTATACAGTGGCTGTCTTGCCTGACCGACGTCCTCAATTCCGCAGCCTCTGTCCTTTATCTCTATACGGACAACTCCGCCCTCGCACAGCTTTACGGTTATGTATATCATTCCTACCGTATTACGGTATCCGTGCACGATACAGTTAGTCACCGCCTCCGAGACAGCGCATTTAATATCCGCGATATCCGTGGCAACGGGGTCGAGCTGAGCGCAAAACGCCGACACAGCCGCCCTTGCCATACCCTCGTTTACCGAAAGCGACGGCAGTCTCATACTCATCTCATTGACTACACGTGCTCCCACAAGCTTTTTGCCGTCCTTCATTTTTTGCTCTCCTTTCCGTCCTGCTCGACCTTAACCATTCGCTCAAGCCCCGCAAGCTTGAATATCTTGACTACACGCTCGTTGGGGTTTCGCACGCAAAACTCTCCACCCATCTTGCTCATAAGCGCATATCTGCCCATAATAAGACCAAGTCCCGAGCTGTCCATAAAATCAAGTCCCGACAAGTCAAGCACGGTCTTTCTGGGCGACGTGTCACTTATCTGCTTATCTATAAGCGTGCGCACAGCTACCGCTCCGTGATGGTCCAGCTCCCCCGAAAGAGCCGCCACCAAAATGTCGCCCTCACAGCTGATAAGCAGCTTGCAATTATTTTTTGCCATTTTACACCTCCGTTAATTTGTGTTTTCATTCTAACATATATATGATGCAAAGCTTGTCGTTATGCGGCGTAAAAATATTTTTTATTTTTTTCAAAAAAGTGTTGACAAACAAACTTGGTTGTGGTATAATACCCTTGTTATCCAAAGACAGCAGGTTTACGGTAAAGGCTTTTGAAGCTCTCCTGCCGAGGAAATGATTTAAATTTAATACTTTATGTGTTATATTTGTGTCTTTCTTCGCGCGTGGGCTTTCCACCGTAAGAAAGATTTTTTCTTTTTCACCTGCAAATTTTTACAGGAGGTAAATCAAATGCCCAGCAAATCCATTCTTGAACAGAAGCAGGCGATCGTTGCAGATCTGGCTGAACAGCTTAAGAATTCTCCCGCAGGCGTTGTAGTCAACTATCAGGGTATCACCGTTGAGGACGATACAAAGATGCGTAAGGCTCTTCGTGAGGCAGGCGTTAACTATATGGTTATGAAGAATTCCTTGACAGGCAGAGCTTGCGATGAGGTTGGTCTTTCCGATATGAAGCAGTACCTCACAGGTATGACAGCTATCGCTATCGGCACGACAGACGCAGTTGCGCCCGCTAAGGTTCTCAAGGAATATGCGGAGAAGATCGAGTCCTTCAATATCCTCGCAGGATATCTTGACGGTAAGGTTGTTGACGAGGCTACTGTAAAGCAGCTCGCAGACATCCCCTCGAAGGAAGTTCTTATCGCAAAGCTCCTTGGCAGCATCAAGTCCCCCCTCTACAACCTTGCATATGCTCTTCAGGCAGTTGTCGACAAGGACGGAGAGGAAGCACCCGCAGCAGAGGCTGCAGAAGCTCCCGCAGAGGCTTAATCGATCTGCGATATAACGCGGCGTAAAACGCCAACAAAAAATTTAAAATTATTCCGTTTTAAGGAGGAAACTAAAAATGGCATCTGAAAAGATCACAAACATTCTTGAAGAGATCAAGACACTTACAATCATCGAGCTCGCTGACCTTGTAAAGGCAGTTGAGGAAGAGTTCGGCGTATCCGCAGCAGCTCCCGTTGGTGTTGTTGCAGTAGCAGGCGGAGCAGCAGCTCCCGCAGCAGAGGAGAAGACTGAGTTCGACGTAGTTCTCAAGTCCTTCGGAGCTAAGAAGCTCGACGTTATCAAGGCAGTTAGAGAGATCACAGGTCTCGGCCTTAAGGAAGCTAAGGAGATGGTTGAGGGTGCACCCAAGGCTGTTAAGGAAGGCGTTTCCAAGGACGAGGCAGAGTCCATCAAGAAGACTCTCGAGGAAGCTGGCGCAGAGGTTGAGGTTAAGTAATTTAACCCTAACATACACAAAAAGTGCAGAGATATTGCATCTCTGCACTTTTTGTGTTATAATGGGAAAGATGATATAATAAATTAGGATTTGTTGGTACAATAGGGGATTTCGCGCGTTGCGACGCGCGCCTGGAGGTTCCCTCCAGACCTCCTTCTCAGCGTGGGGGAATTCCGCTCTCTGCGGAGAGCGGCAATGGGCGCCGCCCCTTGACCCCGCAAGTTTTTGAAAAAACTTGACTAAAACTTTTAAGAGGGGTACTGTGCGAAACCACCGACAAATCCTAATTTATAAGTATAATACTAAAATTCGGAGGCAAACGATGTATAATATCATTCTTTTCGACCTCGACGGTACGCTCACAGACCCCGCACTTGGTATCACCAACTCGGTCGCATACGCACTTGAAATGTGGGGTATCGTGGTAGAGAATAGACGCGAGCTTTATAAATTCATAGGACCTCCCCTGCTTGACGCATTCAGCAAGGAGTACGGTTTTTCTCGCGAAGACAGCCAAAAGACCCTCGATAAATACAGAGAGTATTTCCGCTCACGCGGTCTTTATGAGAACACCTTATACGACGGTATTACGGAAATGCTCGGCGAGCTTAAAAGGCGTGGCAAAAAAATAATACTCGCCACCTCTAAGCCCGATGAGTTTGCTAAGAAGATACTTTTGCACTTCGATCTTTACGACTATTTCGACTTTATCGGTGCAGCGTCTATGGACGAGAGCCGCGCGAAGAAGGCGGACGTTATACGCTACGTGCTTGACGAATGCGGAATTGAAGACGTAAAGGACGTAATAATGGTGGGCGACAGAGAGCACGACGTGCTCGGTGCAAAGGAACACGGTATTGACAGCATAGGCGTGCTCTACGGCTACGGTAGCCGTGATGAGCTGACAAGCGCAGGCGCAAAATACATAGCGGAGACAGTTGATGATATTTTGAAATTCATATAAAAAAGAGGAAAGCTTTTCACAAGCTTTCCTCTTTTTCGGTTTATTCCGCCACGTATATTTTATCCACGTGTACCTGCGACGGTATCGCGGCGTTTATGCTCGCTCCCGCGCTGTTTTTCAGTGCGTCGGTCTTTAATATATGTTCGACTGCCGTCAGCTTCTCGGAAACGTTGGTCGGGTCGCCTATGTAAACGTCGAATTTACCGTCGACCTCTACGGCTATGTCGAAGCGGCTCTCCATATCAACAAGTGTCAGACGAGATTTGAACGTCATCTCCTGTATCTCCTTGAGCAACGCCTCTACTCTTTCGACCTCTGCCTCATTACTGCCAAAGGTTGGCTTTTCGCCGCACATCAGTCGACTGAGATTTGGCAGTATCAGCCGAGGTACTCCGCCCTTCACAAACTTCTCGTTGGAATATGTCTCCTCGATAACCAGCATATCGCTATCAAGCGCATAGTAGCTGTCGGACACCTGGATATACCACTGCGCCAGCTTTTCCTCAACTCTGAAGATAACGGTGTTGGGGAATTTTTTCTCTACCTTTACGCTGTCGAAATAAAGACATTCTTCAAGCAATTTTTCCTCTACCTTGTCAGCGTCTATCTTATAAAGTCTATCGCCCTCTTTGATACCCGATGCCTCGATTATCTCCATTTTATCGTATTGGGTAGCACCCGATACAACAAATTTTTTCACGGGAAGCATGCTTCTTATGTACCAAAACAGCGTAAAGCACGCGCAAAGTGCCATAAAGACAGTTATGACCACAAAAATGGGCTTTGGCTTTCTTATCTGCTTCTGTTCTTTATTCGCCTTGCGCATAAGCTTTTATCCTCTCCTTTTGATTTTTGCCTTGTTGCGAAGCAGCTTGCATATCTCTGCGTATATACGTTCATCAACGTCGACAGTGGCAAATTCCGACACAGCCTCGCACATTTTATCTCTCACTTCCTGATTTGAATAGATGCGCTCGACCTCTGCGTTTATTCGCTCACAGTCAAGCTCGCTCTCCTCAATAAGCACTGCCGCGCCTGCCTTCTGGAGTATTGCGGCATTCTTGTACTGGTGATTGTCGGTAACGTGAGGTGACGGAATGAGAATAGCCGCCTTACGCATAATCGAAAGCTCGGTTATCGTCATAGCACCCGCACGGCAGATTATAAGGTCAGCCGCCGCCATATACACCGACATATCATAAATATATTCTCTTATATCAAGTCTCGGATTTTTTTCAAGTCCGTAGCCCGCAAAAAGCTGCATCGCACCCGAATAACAGTTCTTTCCGCCCGAATGGAAGTGCATAACATCCTCGTGACTGAGCGAGAATTTACGCATAACGTCTATTGCCGCCTCGTTTATCTTGGGCGCACCAAGGCTTCCGCCGAAGGAAAGAATGACAAATTTTATGTTCTCGGGAATACCGAGCTTTTTTCTCGCCTCTTGCTTTGTCATATCCCCAAATGAAAATCTTATTGGGTTACCGACGTTCACAGCCTTTTCGGGCTGGCTGAGTCCGCGTGCGGTCGACTTGAAGTTGGTGAGCAAGAGATCTATCTTGCCCTCAAGTCTTTTAACGGCGAGCCCCGGTACGGAGTTCGACTCGTGAACTATCGTGGGTATTCCCATCTCCGCAGCCGCCTTAAGGGGTGCCCAGCAGACGTAACCGCCCGTACCGATAACGACATCGGGACGGAAGTCTTTGATTATCTGCTTGCACTTTGTGGGAGCAGTCATTACAAGATATGCCGTTCTTATATTCGACAGCGAAAACGAGCGGCTGACACCCTGTATCTTTATGGGATAGAACGGATAACCCTCTTTTTCAACAAGTCTTCTCTCTATTCCCTTCTCCGTGCCGACGTATGCAAACACGGCATTGGGGTCTTTCTTTTTTATGATATCAGCGATCGCCAAAGCGGGATTTACGTGCCCACTCGTACCGCCACCTGTAAGCAATACTCTCATTATGTCCACCTAAAAATAAAATATATTTTATTAAAACCCTATTATTTATTCTTTACCGTAGAAAATCTCGATATCGACAGTATGATTCCTATCTCGAATATCTGAAGCATGAGCGAGGTTCCGCCCGAGCTGAAGAATGGAAGCGATATACCCGTGTTAGGCATTGTGTTTGTTACGACCGCTATGTTCATCGCCACCTGAAGCGCTATCTTGAATGTCAAGCCCCATACGACAAGTGCGCAAAAACGGTCGGGAGCTCTTTGACCTATCTTTATACCTCTCCATATGAGAAGTGCGAAAAGCGCCATAAGTATAAACGCTCCAATAAATCCAAGCTCCTCGCAGATGATGGTGAATATAAAGTCGTTCTGCGGCTGAGAAACGTAGCCGAATTTTTGTCGGCTGCTTCCGAGACCAAGACCGAAAAAGCTGCCCGAGCCTATCGCGTAAAGTCCTTGGAGCGTCTGCCACGCAGAGCCGAGAGGGTCTGCCTCGTCTATGTTCCACCAAATATCTACTCTGGTCTGCGCGTAGCTTGAAAACAGTATGAGAAGCACACCCGCAACGGCGATAATACCGAGGAACATCGCAAGCCATTTTATACGTGTTCCGCCAAGGAACATTACCGCAACTCCGAGCATACCGATTATCATAAGTCCCGATATATGTCGCTCAAGCATTACGAGCACGCATATAACTCCGATTATGCACATCGGCATAAGCACTCCCTTGCGGAAGCTGCCGCCAAAGGCGTGTGTCGAGGTTATCTCCTTTTCATACTTCGACATATATAGCGCAAGTACCATCACCACAGCCATTTTTGCGATCTCCGAGGGCTGTACCGTGATAAATCCGAGGTCTATCCATCTTTGCGCGTCTCCCTCGGCAACACCAATGACGAGGACCAGCAAAAGCAAGATTATCGAGACCACGTACGAGCCCGCGCCGAATACACGCCAGAACCACGGTCTTGCGAATATAACGAACGGTGCAGTCGCAACAACCGCAAGCACGGCGAATAATATGTATCTCCAAAGGAAATACGTTGAGCTGTCGAACTTCTGCTCGGCATACACGGCACTCGCGCTGTAAGACATTATCGCACCGAAGCACAGGAGCACGGCAGCCCACAGCAAGAACCACGTATCTATCTTGCCCTTGACGAGGGGAGCGGGTGCTTCCTCTGCCTTGGGTGTCAGCGGTTCTTTGAATATCACGTCGTTTTCCGCCAGCCTATCCGCTCTGCGGTCAAGCGCGTTTTGTATATTTCTCTTTATTGCCGACGGTTTAAGAGAAAAAGAAGAGCGGGGGCTATCGGGTAAATTGGAAGTATTTTGTTCTTGCTTTTCGTTTTCTTCCATACCGCACCTCCGCTAATTATTTTTTGTGAGAGGGTAACAGCTAAGAGAAGCTTTTACTGTACCCTCTTATTCTCTTTCATTTAAAGTCCGAACCAAGCTATAACGCAAAGCACAAGAGTTATTATGCTAAACTCAAGCACTATCTTGTTCTCTCCCCACTGCTTCGCCTCAAGATGATGATGGAACGGAGCCATGAGGAATACTCTCTTGTTTACAGTCTTGAATACCGCCACCTGAATGACAACGCTGAGCATCTCAAAAATGAATATGCCGCAAGCTATTACCATCACGAGCATATCGTTTATCATAAACGCAACGCCTGCCAAAGCTCCGCCGAGGAACAGGCTTCCCGTATCCCCCATAAAAACTGAGGCAACGTGGCAGTTCTTGCGGAGAAAAGCAAGCAAGCTTCCTATGAGAGCCGCCGCAACGAGTGTCATTGATGCGTTGAGATAATTCAGCGCGACGAACGCGATGAAAGCTGTTACTACAAGAGTAACTGACGTTGCAAGTCCGTCGAGACCGTCGGTGAGATTAACGCTGTTAACAAGTCCGACTATGAATATCATCGCTCCCGCATAATATCCTATACCAAGGTCAAGCATAATGTCGGTAAAGGGTATATGAAGCAAGGTGTCGATGTGACCTGTAAGTCTCATAATAACCAGATAAAGCGCAGCGGCAAGGCACTGAAGCAAAAACTTCTGTCCTGCTTTGAGGCCCTCGTTCTGGTGCTTTACCAGCTTACGATAATCGTCAAAAAGTCCGATAAGACCGTTAAGAAGCGCGAGACAGACGGTTAGTGCCATAGGTATAAGCTGTGTTTGCTTGCCCTTTATCGCGTAAAACACGGTAGTGCCCGCGAGCACCGCCAGCATACCGATAATAAAGCAGATGCCTCCCATAGTCGGCGTACCTGCCTTTGCGCGGTGGCTCTGAGGACCCTCAGCGCGAATGGACTGACCTATATGTTTTTTTGAAAGTGCGGGAATAATATAATGGCAAAGTATCGCCGTTACAAAAAACGACGATACCCCCACAGCCAAAAATTCCATTACGAGCTGTTCAAACATTTATTTTCTCCGAAATTATATACAAAGTCTGGACTGATTTTCACGGAGATAAGCAATAACTCTCTCCGCAGCCGCACCGCGGCTCGCCTTCACGAGAAGCGTGTCGCCCTCTCTGAGGCTGTGCAGCAGCATCTCCCCGCTAAGAGCGGGATCGCTGACGTTGGCATTTCTGAATATGCGCTCATTGTCAAGACCTCCAAGCAAAGCGCCGCCCGCTATATGGTCAGCGACCTCGCCGAACGTGAAGAGCGCATCTCCGCCTGCCTTTGCAAAGTACATACCCACCTGCTCATGGAAGCTCTCGGACTGCGCGCCAAGCTCATACATATTGCCAAGCAGAGCAAGCATTCTTCCCTTACCCTTGTTTCTCTTAACACTCGAAAGAACGCCGATAGCCGCCTTCATAGACTCGGGGCTTGCGTTGTAGCAATCCTCGATAACTGTTATCTTACCAAGGTCGTATATATTCTGTCTCATGCCAACGGGTCTGTAGGACGCAAGTCCGCGAAGTATCATTCCGTCAGGCACGTTCATTCTCATACCTACCGCGTACGCGAAAAGAGCGGCGTATACGTTATGCTTACCAACAGTGGGGATAACTACGTTTTCAACAGTTCTCTTGCTCGAAACGATGTCGAAAGTGGTCTTATCTATACCCTCTCTTATATTGACGGCACGAAAATCGCAATCGTTGTCAATACCAACGTAGATAGCGTTGAAATCGGGATTATTATAAGCCCTGAGAATATCGTCGTCGCCGTTGAGAATAAGCGTTCCGCCCTTCTTAAGTCCCTTGACTATCTCAAGCTTTGCCTTTCCTATGTTCTCACGAGAGCCGAGGTGACCCATATGTGAAGAACCTACGTTAGTGATTATCGCGATATCGGGCTCAGCTATCTTGGAGAGATACTCTATCTCACCAAATCCGCTCATTCCCATCTCAAGAACGGACACCTCTGTGTCGCTGCTCATAGAGAGCATAGAGAGGGGCATACCGATATTGCTGTTATAGTTGCCGAGTGTTTTGTGAACGCGGAAGCTCTCCTCGAGAACGCTTGCCACGAACTCCTTAGTAGTTGTCTTACCAACACTTCCCGTGATAGCTACCTTGCGGTGGTTTATTCTACGGTCGTAAGCCTTTGCAAGCTCGCCGACAGCCTTGAGCGAATCCTCAACAACGACTGCTACGTACTTTTTATCAAGCACTGTGTTGGGTATTCTCTCGCAAAGAACGCAACCGCTTCCCTTGGATATAGCCGCGTCGATATAATCGTGACCGTCCACTCTCTCGCCGCCCAGAGCTACGAAAAGAGCTCCGTCAGCCGTCTCACGAGAGTCGGTGCACACGTAACTGAAAGGCATATCTCTATTAAATTCACCGCCGACAAAGGTAAGAATACCGCCGCATATCTGCGCCAGCTCTGACATCGTAAGTTGTCTGCATCCAACGTTGACTTTCATTATAAAGTACCGCCTTTCATTAAGTCTTTTTTCAAAAAAGGGCAAAAGTCCCCTATACTTCACCTCACGCGTTTTCAAAAAGAGGGCAAAAGTCCCCCTCGCTTCGCTCGAGGCGTTTTTAAAATCGGGCAAAAGCCCTATGCATTTTTAAGCTTTATTTTTCGCCGCCACAGCCGCCCTGACGATACTTATTTCGTCAAAATCGTGCTTTCCGTCGGCATCTATCTCGTATTTTTCGTGTCCCTTACCCGCGAGAAGAACAACATCCCCTGCCCTCGCGATGCTCACCGCGTATTCTATCGCACGCGCGCGCGAGGCAACTACCGTGTAAGGCTTTTCTTTATCTATACCCTTAAGTATATCCGCTATTATATCCTCTGCTTTTTCGCTACGCGAGTTGTCCGAGGTGACTATGACCTCGTCTGACAGTCGAGAGGCTATCTGCGCCATTTGCTTGCGCTTGCCCTTATCTCTGTCACCGCCGCAGCCAAACAGCAGAATTATTCTGCCGCCGTCAGCTCGAAGCAGACGCGCGCTGCATAGAAGTCTCTCGAGCGCGTCCGGAGTGTGCGCGTAATCAACTATCACCTCATAAGGCTCGCTGAATACCGCTCTTTCCATTCGTCCCTTTGCGCCAAAAAAGCGCAAAAGTCCCCTCTTGACCGCATCTGCGGATATTCCCATATCGAGGGCTGCTGCCGCCGCTTGGAGAGAGTTCATAACGGAAAAATCCCCCAACGCGCCGACACGGGCGTCAAGCTCGCCGCCGCTCCATAAAAGTTTGTATTCACTTCCCCTTGCACTGCTTTTTACGTTCTTTGCAGTAAAAGCTCCTTCAAATTTTGAGCAGGTCAGTGCCTTGGGGTGCGCCGCCGCTAAGCGCGCGCCGTATTCGTCGTCAATGTTTACGACGAGCTTCTCGCATATCAAGGCAAGTCTTGCCTTGGCGAGGAAGTAATCCTCCATATTGCCGTGATAATCAAGATGATCACGGGAGAGGTTTGTAAATATTCCGTATTTAAATCTTATCGCGTCCACTCTGGAGAGCGAGAGCGCGTGTGAGCTGACCTCAAGAAATACGTGCGTTACCCCACGCTCCGCCATAAGAGCGAGTATGGAATAAAGCTCGTGAGCGTCGGGAGTTGTCAGACCTGCCGAAACACCCTCAAGCGGCTCCGCGCATATGCGACACCCCGTTGTTCCTATCACTCCGCACGTGACACCCTCCGCAAGAAATATGCTTTCCAACAGAGCGCACACGCTCGTTTTGCCGTTAGTGCCCGTAACACCGACCACCGTCAGCTTTTTTGTAGGTTCATCGCACTGTATGTTATAGAGCAGAGCGGCTACGTGTCTCGTGTTATCAACTTTAACGATTGCGGCACCACCCACACACTCGTCACGCACTTGCTCGGCTACTATAACAACAGCGCCATTATTTACTGCTTCCCCGATATAATCGTGTCCGTCGGTATTATTCCCCTTGATGCAGATAAACATACTGCCCTTTGTGGCCATATCTGCCCTTGTCACGATATCGGTAATTTCTATGTCCTTACATTCCGCGGGACATTCTATTCCCGCACGCCTTAAAAGCGTTCCTGTAAGCACCCATACCTCCAAAGAAAATTATTATTTTAACTTCCTCGAGGTCATTCCTCAGTGTAGCTCGGGTCCTCATCGCCGTCAAGCGAACGGAACCTGAGTGTTATTACTTCTCCCTTTCCAACGCGCGTCCCCGCGGCTATTGACTGAGAGTAAACGAAAACGTTCTTATCATTGATATGTCCGCTCGCGCCGACTATCCTTATGTTAAGTCCCATTTGATTTATCACCGCATTTGCGGTTATAGCGTTCATTCCGTTGAAATCGGGAACGACTATGTTCTGTTCTATAAGCGACTTATCAGTGTAAAGATAGACCTTTCCACCCGTCTTTTCTATGCGGCTTCCGCTCGCAGGGAGCTGAGCGGCTACCGTGTTTCCGCCTCCGACTATCTCTACCTCAAGGCCCATCTTTTCGATGACCTCTTTAGCGTAGGACACGTTCCAGGTGCGGTAGTTACCGACCGTGACCGCCATCTTCGCAAGCTCGCTCTCGGTGTATCTCGCCGTAACGCCAAGGTGCGGCAAAATATTTTCAAGCGCGTCGGAAACGTAAGGAGCGGCAACGGTGCTACCGTAAAGCACGCCCTTTGTCGGCTCGTCGACTATTATGATTATCGCCACCTGCGGATCGTCCGCGGGAGCGTATGCGACGGTTGAGCATATGTATTTTTCACTGACAGCGAATACGTCCTCGCCGCCTTTATATTCACACACGCTGCAAACGTAGCCTGTGAGCTTCTTGTTCTCGCCCTCACCCTCGTAAACGGGGTTTCCTGTGTATCCGCAACGCGGACACTCTCTTTCCTTTTTCTCGGAAGTACCCGTCTTTGCAGCCACCTTGTAGCCTGCAACGTACGCGTTCTTTGCGCCTCCGTTACCGGAAACGCCTTCCTCAAGGATAGTTGATATCTGCTTGCACACGTCCTCGCTGACCGTCTTTCTCTTGACCTCAGTCTCGTGCGCGTATATTACGTTACCAGAATTATCTGTTATCTTCTCAACAAGATACGGGGTATAAAGGTCTCCGCCGTTAGCCACCGACGATATCGCCGATATGTGCTGAATGGGAGTTACGTTAAAGTTCTGACCAAATGCGTAGATAGCAAGGTCAAGCTCGCTCATCTGCGAGTTGAATATTCCGTTACCCTCACCGGGCAGGTCTATACCCGTCTTTTCGTTGTATCCGAAGGCATTCGCATATTGCTTGAAATCGTTTATGCCTATTCTGTCGCCAAGTGTCATAAACCAGACGTTGCAGGACTGCTGAAGTCCCTGCGCGAACGAAAGTCCGCCGTGTCCCTCGACCTTGTGGCAGTGTATTCTTATACCGAGCACGCTCATCGAGCCTCGACAGGTTACGGTCTCCGTAAGGCTGACCTTTTTTTCCTCGAGCGCCATCGACGAGGTGATTATTTTAAACGTAGATCCGGGAATGTAGCTCTCTCCCACCGACTTATTTGACCAAGTCTGCGTTCTGACTGTTGCGAGAAGCTTATTATATTCATCGCTGTCGGTCGCGTAGCCCGAATTCTTGAGAGTTTGCATCGCGTCGCTCGTCAACGCCCAAGGATCGTTGAGGTCGCAAGGTGCGGATGTTGCCATCGCGAGTATCGCGCCCGAATTTACGTCCATAACGATTCCCGTCGCTCTGTTCTTGACGTTATGGTCGGAAACAGTCTTTGCAAGCTGCTCCTCAAGATAGCTCTGCACCGTCGCGTCAATAGTCGTTGTCAAATTATAGCCGTCTATCGCCTCTATGTAGCTCGCGTACTCATACGGCATCTCATTTCCGTAGGAATCTCGAGCTTTTATGTAATATCCGTCAGTTCCCTTAAGATATTCGTTGTACTGATATTCAAGTCCGTAAAGACCTATTCCGTCGCTGCTCGTAAATCCGATAACGTGCGCGCCAAGCGTGCTTCCGGGGTAATATCTCGTGCTTTGCGCTTCAAGATACACCATATCCTCAAGCTCATTGTCCTCAATGAACTCACGCACCGTGTCAGCCGTCTTTTCATCGACCTTTCTCTGAATGGTACGGTCGAGATACTGGGTATACGATGCCTGCTTGTATACGTAATCGTATTCAACGCCGAGTATATCGGAAAGTCCTTTTGCTATCGTGCCCGCATAGTTTACGTAATCCGTGCTGTCCTTATCTCCCGAATTGCTCTCGATACTTGAGGGAGAGATAAACACACGGTAGGTCGTTATGTTTGTTGCCAGCACGTTTCCGTTACGGTCATATATACGTCCTCTGTCCGCGGCAACGCGCGACTCCGTTGTCATTTGATTAATGACCTTGGACTGATACTTTTCAAAGCTGACCGTCTGTATTATCAGTATTCTGACAAGGAGAATAGCGAAAACCGCAAATACGCCGATGGCTAATATGGTTGAACGCCTTATAGCACCGGTGCTCACAGTCTCGTTCGCCATTTTTCCCTCCATACGTTTTCTCAGTTTATCAAATAAATCCCACGCACAGTTCTATATTATGTAGACGGGTGGGATTTTATTCAAATAGTATTAATCAAGCTCTATGCCGAACGCCGCGAGCAATGCAGCAAACGGAGCTTCCTTCTCCTCTTGCTCATACACTATGACGTCCTTGTCCGTTTCGATGGACACGTATCTGTTATCGGCGTGTTCTCTCTTTATCATTCCGAGGTCTTTTGCCTCAGCCTCTATCTGATTGATATCGTACTTGAGGTCAAGCTTACCCTCGAGATCGGCTTCTCGCGCTTCAAGCACCGCTATCTCGCTGTTGAGCTTACCAAGCTCGCCCGATGCGCTTCCTATCATAACTGAGCCACCAACGATAAGACCGAGAGAAAGTGTGAATACCGCCATACCCGACATTACTGCAACGGGCACTCTGAAGCGTTGACGCTGAGAGACTGTGCGGTCTGCTTCCATTGGAAACCACTTGTTTTTAAGTTCTTCTAACGCCGATATTATGGTTTTTAAGTGACCCTCCTTTGAGCCCGATTCGGAACCCGTAAGCTCTCTTGAGCCTCTTTTGCCGTGCTGCTTCTGCGCAGTCACGCCGTTAAGAGCGGCTTCCTCCTCCTGCTTTGCTTTTAAGACCTCGGGCATGTAGAATGCTCTGCGTGTCTTGAAGTATCTCACGAAATCATCGGAGGTCATATATTTGCTGCCGTTGTACTCGCCTGAGCGATAGCTGTCGGCAATATTGCTGCGAGCATCAAAGAGAACGTATGATTCGGGAGCTATGGCCTTGGTCTCGGCTTCGTTTTTCTGCTGCATAGCCGCCTCGTTCTTTATACTGTTAGCAATGCCGCGCCCTTTGTATCTTGCGCGGAGCTCATTAAGGCAACGGTCGTATGAATCGTTTGTCTTTATGACAGCCACTTTGTAAAGTCCTCCTTGAATTCGTTTAATGTATTTTAGATCTTTTCAGCAATTCTCAGCTTCGCGCTTCTTGAACGCGGATTTTCCTCAAGCTCACGGCTTGACGGAAGTATTGGCTTTCTCGTTATTACCTTCATGCTCGGCTTGTTGCCGCAAACACATATCGGTAAGCTCTTGGGGCAAGTGCAACCCGCAGCGAGGCTCGCGAAGGTCTGCTTGACTATCCTGTCCTCAAGCGAATGGAAGGTTATTATCGCTATCCTTCCGCCACTTTTCAGCATCGCAGCCGCGTCTCTTATCGTAGGCTCGATAACGTCAAGCTCCCCGTTGACCTCTATGCGTATCGCCTGGAAGCTTCTCTTTGCGGGGTGGTGTCCACCCTCACGCGCCTTAGGCGGTATCGCGTATTTAATTATATCGGAAAGCTCGCGTGTAGTCTCAATAGGCTTCTTTTGTCTCTCTCTGACGATCGCCGAAACTATCGACGCCGAAAATCTTTCCTCTCCGTACTCGTAAAGTATTCTTTTGAGCTTGTCTTCGCTGTATCCGTTCACAACGTCATAAGCGGTAAGCTCGCCCCTTACGTCCATTCTCATATCGAGCGGAGCGTCGGACATATATGAGAATCCTCTTTCGGGGGTGTCCAGCTGATAGGATGAAACTCCAAGGTCAAGAAGCAGTCCGTCTATCTGCTCTATCCCAAGTCCTCTGCAAACGTCCGCTACCTCGTAAAAGTTGCTGCGCACGACCTTTGCTCTGTCGCCGAACCTTGAGAGGCGCTGTGTTGCGACCTCAACTGCTGTTTGGTCTCTGTCGATAGCCACCAGCGTTCCAACGTCCAACCGCTCAGCTATCCTTGCGGAGTGCCCCGCGCCTCCCGCGGTGCCGTCCACGTATATTCCGTGAGGTCTTATCGCTAAGCCCTCCAAGCACTCATTCAGAAGCACCGAATAGTGCGAAAATTCTATGTTCTGATCCATTACAGTCCGTAGGATTCAAGCAGATCCTTCATGCCTTCGAGGTTTTCGTCCTCAACCATTGCCTCGTAGCTTTCCTCTGCCCATATCTCGCTGTAAGTTCCGCAGCCGACTACGACTGCGCCCTTTGTTATTCCCGCGTAAGCTATAAGCGCGGTAGGAAGAACTATTCTTCCCTGCGAATCGGGGGTTACCTGAGCCGCATCTCTATGAAGCGTTCTGAGTATTCTTTCAGAATCGCGTCTTTCCATTTTTTTGATGGGACTGATGTACTCTTCCCATTCACTCATCGAATACACCTTGAGGCAATTTTCTCTTATACTTTTTGCTACCATAAAGCTTTCGCTAACGGCAGTAAGCTCTTCACGGTGCTTTGCGGGGATAAAAAGTCTATTTTTGGGGTCTAATGCGTGTTTGAATTCACCCGACAGCATATTTGTGCCTCCTTTCGGTGTTTTTTTACTCGTTTTTGGTGTTTTTAGTGAGTCCTGAGTTGTGTTTTCAGCCGTCTTCCCTTGATTTTGCTTGGTTTTGGGGATTTTACGGCATCTTGTGGGATTTCGCTACACTTCGCTCCACTTTCCACCACTGCGATAATATTATAAAACACTTTTAAAGGATTGGCAAGTGGATTTTGAAAATTTCTCAAAAAACTTTTCAGCATTTCCCACATTTTTAATAAAAATACTTTGAAATACCCTTTTTTGAGGTAATTTCAGCCTGAATTTTTTACTATTTTACAGTATTTTACAATTCTTTAATTAAATGGAAATTATTGTAAACAAAAATACAGCATTCCCCGCCCTTTTTGAAGGGTTTTGAGGAATGCTGTAATTCCGCGTAATTTGTTAAATTGGGATTTGTTGAACACACGATCGAGCAAATAGCCTTTGACTCAGGCTTCTCTTCCCGTAATCACTTCTGCACCGTTTTCAAAAAGCATTTCGGCATCTCACCAATGTCATACAGAAGTCAAAGAAACATATATCCATTCGCTTAAACCTTCATCGAGAAACGTCCATTTTATTACTATTTTGAATGTAATAACAAAACAAGAGCGACCGCAAGGTCGCTCTTGTTGGCTTTTAGCCTTATGTTTATTGACTTTTAATTACTTGAAGTATCTGTTGAGAAGTCCCTCGAATGCCTTGCCGTGACGAGCTTCGTCGCGTGCCATCTCGTGAACTGTGTCATGTATTGCGTCGAGGTTAAGTGCCTTTGCTCTCTTTGCGAGATCAAACTTGCCCTCGGTCGCGCCGTTCTCTGCCGCAACTCTCATCTCAAGGTTCTTCTTTGTGCTATTTGTTACTACCTCACCAAGAAGCTCAGCAAACTTTGCAGCGTGCTCTGCCTCCTCGTAAGCTGCCTTCTCCCAGTAAAGACCTATCTCGGGATAGCCCTCTCTGTGTGCAACTCTTGCCATTGCGAGGTACATACCTACCTCTGTGCACTCACCCTCAAAGTTAGCGCGGAGATCCATGATGATATCCTCGGGAGCACCCTCTGCTACGCCTACAACATGCTCAGCAGCCCAAGTGAGCTTATCTTCTTCCATCTTGTTAAACTTGTCAGCAGGGACCTTGCACTGGGGGCATCTCTCGGGAGCAGCGTCTCCCTCGTGAACGTAACCGCATACAGAACATACAAACTTTGCCATAATAAATTTCTCCTTTTAATTAAATAATTATTTTTCCGTTTTTGTGCGACATTTTTCGCAGATACCAACAAACTCTACGTGACACTTCTCTACCTCGAAGCCCTCGCAGCCCTTTGCGTGTGTGGCAAGCTCGGCATCGTCGACCTTTATCTCAACGTCCGCTACCGCTCCGCATTCACGGCAAACCACGTGATAGTGCTTTGTAAGCGTGAAATCATAACGGTCGTTAGCGTCGGTAAGCTTTAGTCTTTGGATATTTCCCTCCTCTGCAGCCTCGGCGAGTATCCGATACACGGTCGCTCGGCTGATGCTTGGGTATTTCTCCTGAACTGCCTCGTACACCATTCCCGCAGAAGGGTGATTGTTCATACTGAAAAATACGTCTGAAACAATCCTTTTTTGCAATGTATTCCGTTTTTCTTTAACGTTATTCATAATACACCGTCCTTATTAGGATTTGTTCTTGATATTATTATACCATAAAAATTTCAAATGTCAATACCTTTTTTAAAAATTTTTAAAAAAATTTTGCTCCGCAGTGAAAAACACTGCGGAGCAAATATATTTCTTGATTTAGTCCTTGTTTTTAGGACGGTTAGTAAGCTTATTCATAACTACGACGCTCAATATAATAATACCTATAACAAGGAAGATACTGAGCATTCCCTGCCACATATACTGCAGAGAAAACAAGAAACGATCAACGTTGAGATTTTCAATAAATTTCATGATCTTCTCCTTTCTTTAACCGACAAATGCGCTAAATCCACCGGAAATAGCCAATATCAATCCACCTGCTATAACGGATGCGATCTGTCCGGATACGTTTACACCGATGGAGTGCATAAGCAAAAAGTTCTGGGGATCTTCCTTAAGTCCCATTTTATGAACTACACGGCCCGACATAGGAAATGCGGAAATACCCGCAGCGCCTATCATGGGATTCATCTTCTTCTTTGTAAAGAGATTGAGGAACTTTGCAAAAAGCACACCGCCTGCCGTATCGAAAATAAATGCGAACAGACCAAGTCCCAAGATCAAAAGTGTTTCCCATACAAGGAATTTTGACGCTTCCATCTGAGAAGCTATCGTAATACCCAAGAAGATCGTAACGAGATTTGCCAAAACCTTCTGCGCAGTCTCGGAAAGGCTGTCCAGCACGCCGCACTCGCGAATGAGATTACCGAACATAAGAAATCCTACAAGTGCCACGGACGACGGAGCAACAAGACCTGCAATTACTGTGATGATGATCGGGAACAGAATTCTTGTGGTTTTTGAAATGTTCTTTCCTTCATAAGGCATACGTATCAAACGTTCTTTTTTGGTAGTAAGAAGCTTGATAACAGGGGGCTGAATGATAGGCACGAGCGCCATATAGGAATACGCCGCAACCATAATGGCGGGCAAATACTTAGATCCCAGCTTTTGCGCAACAACGATAGCAGTAGGACCGTCTGCCGCACCAATAATACCTATAGAAGCAGCATCAGGCAGGTCGAAGAACAACGACGCGAGACAGAATGTGAAGAAGATACCAAACTGTGCCGCCGCACCGAAAATCATCAGCTTAGGATTAGAAAGCACAGGGCCAAAGTCTATCATAGCTCCTATACCGATAAACAAGATCAATGGAAACAGCTCGTTTGCAATACCCGCGTCAAACAAAGTTGACAGCGGTCCATGAGTTGTGACTTCCTCCACCGTCTGAGTGATAGCGCCCGAAAAAGGGATGTTGACCAATATAGTACCAAAACCAAGAGGTAACAGAAGCGTAGGCTCCATATCCTTCTTAATAGCAAGATAGATAAGCAATCCACCGATCGCCCACATCACCACGTATTTCCAGCCGCCCGTTTCAAAAAGCGCCTTAATACCGTCAATGAGAAAAGATAAATTTTCCATATTAGTAACCTTTCTTTTATTGTATTAGTAGTTTGCACAAAAAACAAGACTTTTACCGAAAAAACGCTAAAAGTCTTGTTTTAAACCTTAGTTTACGGCAGTCCGGCTCATATGAGCGTATTGACGAACTACCGAGCAAAGACATTTGCCCTTGCAAACTACTCCCTTTTACTACATATTATTATAAACCGATAAAAGAGTTTTGTCAATGGATTTTGACGACATCAGTTGAAATAACCTTCTCTGTAAAGAAGCTCTGCGATAAGCACAGCGCCGCCTGCCGCACCGCGGAGCGTGTTGTGCGAAAGACCTACGAACTTATAGTCGTATATCTTATCCTCGCGAAGTCTGCCCACAGTTACTCCCATACCGCCGTAAATGTCGCGGTCAAGAGCTGCCTGAGGACGGTTATCCTCTTCAAAATATGTGATGAACTGCTCGGGCGCGTGAGGAAGTCCGAGGCTTTGAGGCTTGCCCGAGAACTCCTTCCATGCCTTGAGTATCTCATCCTTAGAGGGCTTATTCTCAAACTTTACGAATACTGCCGCGGTATGTCCGTCAGTTACGGGAACGCGGATACACTGAGTTGTGATAACGGGTGCTTCAGCCTTAACTATCTCGCCGTTCTCAACCTTACCCCAAACGCGCAGAGGCTCCTGCTCGCTCTTCTCTTCCTCGCCGCCGATAAAGGGGATGACGTTATCTATCATCTCAGGCCACTCGTTGAATGTCTTACCTGCGCCCGATATTGCCTGATAGGTGGTAGCAACAACTTCCTTGATGCCGTACTTAAGAAGAGGTGTGAGCGCGGGAACGTAGGACTGGATAGAGCAGTTAGGCTTAACAGCAATAAAACCTCTCTTTGTTCCCAGTCTCTTTCTCTGAGCCGCAATGATCTCAAGGTGAGCATCGTTTATTTCGGGAATCACCATAGGAACGTCGGGTGTCCAACGGTTTGCCGAGTTATTGGATACAACGGGGATCTCAGCCTTAGCATAAGCTTCCTCAAGAGCCTTGATCTCGTCCTTCTTCATATCAACAGCGCAGAACACGAAGCTTACGAGCTTGCCGACAGCCTCTATGTCGTTACTGTTCATAACTACCATTTTCTTGAACTGCTCGGGGATAGGAGTTTTCATCTTCCATCTTCCCTCAACAGCCTCCTCGTAAGTCTTGCCTGCCGTTCTGGGGCTTGCTACAAGAGCTGTCACCTCAAAATAGGGGTGGTCTGCAAGAAGTGTGAGAAAGCGCTGTCCTACCATACCTGTGGCGCCAACGACGCCGACCTTCATCTTTTCCATATCTATATATTCCTTTCATATTATTAACAAAAATCATATATTATATCATATCACATAAGTCCACGAAAATCAAGGGATTTTATGCGTATAAAATGTAGAATTCTTTGTCTTATACGGCGAAAAAATTATGAATGAATGATAAAAGTGTGTAATTTTGAAGCTTTTTATGCAAGGTATGCATTTTTTTCAGTCGTTCACCGTATATTTATAGACCTCATTTTTAGGAAGTCCCAAGAGCTTTGCTGCCGCCTTTATAGCGTCCTTTTTAGTCATTCCGCTGCTCTCATAATATGCGATCGCCTCAGTGGGTGTCATATCATTTTTGTTCTCATTATCGACATTCGCCTTACCGTCTATTACCAGCACGTATTCTCCTCTCGGCTCGTGCTCCGAATAAAAGTCGACCGCCTCACCGAGCGTTGTACGCACGACCTCCTCATTGAGCTTTGTGAGCTCACGGCAAAGAGAGATGCGCCTATCAGCGCCAAGACACTCGCGAAGGTCGCAAAGCGTTGTTTTGAGCTTATGCGGAGCTTCGTGAAGTATAAAAGTGCGTTCTTCTTTTTGGAGCGTGCCGAGGCGTTCACGTCTCTCCTTGCTCTTCACGGGCAAAAAGCCCTCAAAGACAAATCGGGCTGTGGGGAGAGCGGAGAGGGTGAGTGCCGTTACGAACGCGCAAGCGCCGGGAACACTTGTTACAGGAATACCGCGCTCAGCGCACAGCACAACGAGGTCCTCACCTGGGTCTGATATAGCGGGAGTACCCGCATCGGTAACGAGCGCGCAGCTCTCGCCCTCTCCCAGTCGGGCGACTATTCTCTCCCCTGCCTCACGGCGATTATGGTCGTGATATGAAACAAGGGATTTTGAAATATTCAGCGCGCCAAGTAGACGCAGAGTATTTCTCGTATCCTCAGCGGCGATAAAATCCACCTCGGATAGTGTTTTTATTGCTCGCTCGCTAAGGTCAGCGAGATTACCGATAGGCGTTGCCACCACGTACAGCGTACCGCCAACTATTTTATTTTTTTCTTCTAAGTTCATATAAGTACCTCTTTATGAGTTGGTAATGCTGAATTGTAAATTGTGTTTTGTCGGTTGCCGAACACACCTATGATCCTAATTTGCATTGCATTCAACTTTTCCGTTCTCGCTGAATATACTGTAAAGAACATTTTTTACAGGGAGACGGAATATGGCAACTAAAATATATATCGACCAAGGTCATAACCCTCAAAGCCCAAATGCGGGGGCTGAAGGCAACGGTCTGCGCGAGCAGGATCTCGTCTATCCTATAGGCATAGAGCTTGCCCGTCGTCTTAACGCAAATCCCGATTATGAGGCTCGCCTTTCAAGGCCAACCCCCACGACGACCATAGGCACGTCCAACTCCTCAAGTCTGCGCTTGCGTGTTGCCGACGCAAATGCATGGGGCGCCGACTACTTTATAAGCTTGCACGCCAACGCTTCCAACATATCCGCCGCCTCGGGAAGCGAGGGCTTTGCGTTCTCACGCCCCTCTGTCGCCTTTTCATTCGGCGAGGCGATACTCAGACGAATGACCGACGTCACGGGCCTTCGAAATCGCGGTATGCAGGTACGCACCAATCTTTACGTCCTGCGTAAGACCGCTATGCCCGCCGTTCTCATAGAGCTCGGTTTTATCACAAATCCCGGTGACGCATTTCTTATGCGCGACAATCCCGCGCTTTTTGCAGAGGGGATATATCAAGGAATAGTGGAATACGTTGGAAATTGAAATCTATGCGAGCATATCGAGCAGCTGTTCTTCGTCTATAACCGCTACTCCAAGGCTCTGCGCCTTTGTCAGCTTGCTGCCTGCGGCATCTCCCGCTACAACGTATGACGTTTTTGACGAAACGCTTCCGCTGACCTTTCCGCCTGCCGCCTTGATAAGAGCGGATGCCTCATCGCGAGACATCGTGGGAAGTGTTCCCGTAAGCACAAAGGTAAGTCCCGCGAGCTTATCTCCCGCAGGTGCAGCCACTGCTTCCGTCACAAGCCCCAAGTCTTTAAGCTTGCGGCAAAGCTCTACGTTTTGCTCGTGCGAGAAGAAGTTAACGACACAGTCCGCCGTTATCTCACCAAAGTCCTCTATCGAGCAAAGTTCTTCCTTGGTTGCTCCTATAAGAGCATCAAGTGTCTTGTAGCGTGCCGCAAGAGCGGTAGCCGCTACCTCACCTATATTTCTGATACCAAGAGCGTAAACCAGTCGCTCAAGCCCTGCGCTCTTGGAGCTTTCTATTGCGGAAATGAGATTTTTAGCGGACTTTTCTCCCATTCGCTCAAGGCTCGCTATATCCTCCGCCTTAAGCGTATAGAGATCGGATACGTCAAATATAAGCTTATTTGCGAGTAAAAGCTCAACGATCTGCGGACCAAGTCCGTCGATATTCATAGCACCCTTTGAAGCAAAATGTTCTATGCTTCTCGAGAGCTGTGCGGGACACGCGCTGTTCGTGCATCTCGCTGCCGCGCCCTCGTCAGCGTCGTAAAAGATAGGCTCTCCGCACGACGGACAAGTCGTAGGCATATAAAAGCGACGCTCCGCCCCCGTTCTCTTTTCCTTGACAACACCTACGACCTCGGGAATTATATCTCCCGCCTTACGAACGACGACCGTATCGCCAAGCATAATATCTCTGCTGTTTATAAAGTCGAGATTATGAAGTGTAGCACGGCTGACCGTCGTTCCCGCAAGTCTTACAGGAAAGAGCATCGCCGTTGGCGTGAGCACACCTGTGCGTCCTACCGCTACTGTTATATCCTCGAGCACCGTTTGCTTTTCCTCGGGTGGGAATTTATACGCGACCGCCCACTTGGGGGTGTTAGTTCCCTCTCCCATAGTCTCTCTGTCGGACAGCTTATCAAGCTTTACGACCACACCGTCTATATCGTATGCGAGGTCATCTCTCTTTGAGCCTATGAGCTTGATATGCTCTATTATGTCGGTCGCTGTGCTTGCAACGGTACGCAGCTCAAGTACCTTAAATCCAAGCTCAGAAAGTCTGTTGAGTGTCTCGGTATGCGTCAGCGGCGCGTGGCCGTCCGCATAGAGCTCGCCCCCTTGGAAGTTGAATACGAATATATCAAGTCTGCGCTTTGCCGTTATCTTGGAGTCGAGCTGACGGAGCGAGCCTGCCGCGGCATTTCTCGGGTTTGCCATAAGTGCCTGACCTGCCGCTTCGCGCTCGGCGTTTATCTTTTCAAAGGTAGCTCTTGGCATATATACCTCACCGCGAACCGTAAGGCTCAGCGGCTCGGAAAGCTTCAAGGGAATAGAATATACCGTTCTTAAATTTTCGGTCACGTCCTCACCGACAACTCCGTCACCCCTTGTTGCTCCCTTAACGAACACGCCGTTCTCATAGATAAGGGATACCGAAAGTCCGTCTATTTTGGGCTCTACCGAATACTCGGGAGCACCGATCTTATCCTCAACTCTCGCATGGAAATCCTCAAGCTCCTCAAAAGAAAACACGTCGGAGAGTGAGTCCATACGAAAGGCGTGCGTATGTTTTTCAAACTTATCAAGTGCTCTGCCGCCTACGCGCACCGTAGGAGAGGTCGCATCATAAAGCTCGGGGTACTCCGTCTCAAGCTTCAAAAGCTCCGCATACATCATATCGTATTCATAGTCCGATATTTCGGGGCTGTCGTACACGTAATAACGCTCCGAATGATACGTCAGCTCTTGTCTGAGCTTATTCACTTTTTCTATAATTTCGGCAGATATTTTTTTCATAAAAATCACTCCGTGAATATTAGTAATAGATAATAATATTTTACCATACTATTGCAAAAAAATCAATATTAGTTTAAAAAATCAAAGCGTATAGAATTATTCAAATTAGGATTTATCGGTGTGTTCGCACAGCACCCATAAGCCTCCCTCCGAGAGGGAGGGGGACCACGAAGTGGTGGAAGGAGCTGGCGTGCATACGGAGGTAAGATATAACGCTATTGTACACGCGCTCTCCCTCAGTCTCGCATTCGCTCGACAGCTCCCTCCGCAGGGAGCCTTTGTTGCAATGCGATGCCATTTGTGCACTTTCAAATTAGATTTATCGGTGTGTTCGCACAGGCTTGCGAGTGTTCCCCTCTAAGAACTTTAACACAAAGAAATTATTATTTTTTTAATTGGGCTGAAAAGCTCATTGTAGTGCAGAACGTTCAAATACCCATAAAACTCGTCGGTACGTAGGGTCCGACGAGTTTTTACCTCAGAGAAAAACAATAAAGTTATATATTTCCTATGGCTGTAACAATAACTATTTTGTTTTAAAGTTCTTGAAGGGAGTTTGAGGGAAACTTCTTGAAAGAAGTTTCCCTCAAAAAAACGCGTCCCCGACAAATCCTAATTTAGCATAAAAAAGCAAGCCAAGATAAACTCGGCTTGCTTTAATTCTATATTCTTTTACCTTGGTAACTATTTCTCTCATAGAGCAGCTTATCGATGTCATTTATCACCGAGACCTTGCGCTTGCTCCATTCGGGCGCGAGCAGATCGTCTGCCATACCGTCGCCCGTAAGTCTTGCAACGACAACGTCGGGCGGCAAAAGCTCTATCGCGTCTGCCACAAGACCAACGTAGTGCTCCTTTTCGAGCGGCACGTATTCCCCGTTAAGATACATTCTCGCCATTTCCGTTCCTCTTATGACGTGCAAAAGATGTATCTTCACCTGTTCGGGATGAAGCTCTGCGACCCTTTTTACGCTTTCCAGCATCATCTCGTCGGTCTCATGCGGCAGTCCGAAAATAAGGTGAACGCATATATTTATCTTGGGAGATGCCGCGCGCAGCTTGCAAAAGCCGTCCACAAAATCCTCAAAGGTATGTCCTCGGTTGATATGCTTTGCCGTACTGTCGTGTACCGTTTGAAGTCCAAGCTCTACTGTCAGCACAGTCCTCCCTGCAAGCTCTGCGAGGTATTCCACAACGTCGTCCTCAAGGCAATCCGCGCGTGTGGCTATATTCAAGCCGACCGCCCCCTCAAGTGCGAGTGCCTCTTCAAAATGCTTTTTTAAGACCGACAGCGGCGCGTAAGTGTTCGTATGAGCTTGAAAATACGGAATACACCTCTGCGTGCTCCACTTTGACGACAGCTTTTCCCTGACTATTCGGTATTGCTCCCCGACACTCAGCGTGCACGCCTCAGCAAAATCTCCGCTTCCGCGACCCGAGCAGTATATGCATCCGCCGACCGAGCAGCGTCCGTCGATATTCGGGCAGCTAAGACCTATATCAAGCGGTATTTTCGCGCATTTTCCGCCAAAGGTGCGGCGCAAATAATAGTCGTAGGTATAATACCTCTTGTTGCTGTCACTGTATTCAAATGGATTTTGAGTTCTCTGCGTTTGCTTCATAACCCTTATCCTTTCTTTTATATTTACTATTGAAAAAAATCCAAAAGTATGTTAATATATATCCATATCACCTGATGATAGGATGTTCAAGATGAAATATATAAGGCGATTCTTTATAGGCGGAGCGTTGTATTTTCTTTTGGAATACACCTTCCGCACAACACTCGACAGAGGTGACACGCACCCGATGATGCTGGTGCTTGGCGGATTATCTCTGGTCAGCATATCCATCATTGAGGATAAGCTGAAATGCTCAATATTTATAAAAGCCATTCTCGGCGGACTTGCGGTAACATTTTTTGAGCTTATTATAGGCGGTTACTATATGTATGTGCTTCACGACCCGATATGGTTCTACGGCACTGCCGCTATTTTCAAGGTAATAAGCGTGACCTGGTCTATGCTGTGGTGCGCGCTCTCACTCATCGTACTTATAGTTCTTCGCCTACTTGCAAAGCTCGAAAAAAAGCTCTCATAAAGCATTTATGACACGCAAAAACGTGTCATAAATGCTTTTTTTTATTTAGTTTCGAGTATCTTCTCAATTACGGCAAGTCTTACGCACAGCACAAGCACCTGCATAGCGACCTCAAGGTCCTCGTTGGACGGGAAGGTGGGCGCGATACGGATATTGCTGTCGTCGGGGTCGTTGCCATAAGGATACGTAGCGCCGACGTTTGTCAGCACAACGCCCGCATCCTTACAAAGAGCGTACGTTCTCTTAGCGCAGCCGTTCATAACGTAAAGACTGACAAAATAGCCGCCCTTGGGGTGCGTCCAATTAGCCGCTCCCGTTCCGTTAAGCGCTGACGAAAGTGTCTTTTCAACTATCTCGAACTTCGGACGTATAACAGTCGCAAGCTTCTGCATATGCTTGTGGATATTCTCAGCATTCACAAAATACTTGACGTGTCTTATCTGGTTTATCTTATCGTAACCGATCGTCTGAGCCGCCATGATAGGCTTTATCTGAGCGAGATTGTTTTCGGATGCCGCGAATATAGCAACACCTGCTCCGGGAAAGGATATCTTCGATGTGGAAGCAAAATAGAATGCTCTGTCCGTGTTTCCTGCCTTCTCGCACTCGGCAAAGATGTCAAGAAGCGTGTCACCACCCTCAGCATAAAGCTCGTGAACGGCATATGCGTTATCCCAGAATATTCTGAAGTCCTTTGCAGCGCACTTCATAGAGGCAAGGCGGCGTACGGTATCGTCGGAATACGTGTATCCGTCGGGGTTAGAATACTTAGGACAGCACCAAATACCCTTGACGGTATCATCAGATGCAACAAGTGACTCAACAGCGTCCATATCGGGGCCGTTCTCCGTCATTTTTACGGTTATCATCTCTATTCCGAGCGACTGACAAATAGCAAAATGTCTGTCATAACCGGGCGCGGGACAGATAAACTTCACGCTCTCATATTTACCCCAAGGCTTGTCGCTTCCCGCAACACCGTAAAGCATTGCGCGAGCCATCTCGTCGTACATAAGGTTGAGCGAGGAGTTACCGCCGACTATTATATACTTCTCGGGAATACCGAGAAGCTCTGCGAACATTCTCTTTGCCTCGGGAATACCATCAAGCACGCCATAGTTACGGCAGTCGAAGCCATTCTCTGCAACAAGGTCTGACGCACGGCTCACACAAGTGAGCATATCGTCCATAAGGTCAAGCTGGCTCTTACCCGGCTTACCGCGAGAAAGGTCAAGCGAAAGTCCTCTCGATCTTATCTCTTCATACTGTGCCGCAAGGCTGCTCTGCTCTGCCAAAAGCTCATTGCGGGACATCTGCAAATAGGTCATTTTCTCCTCCAAACAATGGATAATAATCTTTAATATCAATAACGGTGAATATTATATCATACTTCCTACCAAAAAGCAAGAATTATTTTTGCATTTTGCAAAATGTTAACATTTTACACCATTTTATCCTTTGTTTTTCCAAAATCGCGTTGCAATTTCTGCAAGCGAACGGGCATTTCTTGCATATTGGACGTGTTTCCACGACTGTGGGAACAGCCGTGTGTACTGAGGGGTGGCATATCTGTCGTCAACAAGCACCACGATACCCATATCATTCTCGGTCCTTATCACTCTACCTGCCGCCTGAAGCACGTTATTCATTCCCGGATAGGTATATGCGTAGTCGTAACCGGTTCCCGTATCCTCATCGAAATAATCTCTTATGATATTTCTCTCGTTGGATAGCCCGGGAAGCCCTGTGCCGAATATGACAGTTCCTATAAGGCGCGTACCCGGCAGGTCAACGCCCTCGGAGAAAGCACCGCCAAGCACGCAAAAGCCTATACGGAGCTTGCCCGTATCCGCCTTAAAGCCAGACAGAAATTCCTCTTTCTCATAAAGCTTCATATTGCGCTTCTGCACCACCGTCTCGACCGACGGATACTTGGTCACGAATGCGCGATAGACCTTATCAAGGCATTCATACGATGGGAAATACACGATATAGTTCCCCGCCCTCGCGGACACTGAAGCGGCAATAATTGAAACGTATCTTGCCGTATTGGCTGCTCGGTCGTCATATCTCGTGCTCACGTAATCAGCCACAGCCACGCAAAGCTTTTCACTGTCAAAGGGAGACGGAAGCGTTACGCTCACGCCGTCCTCAGCGCAGCCGAGCACGTCGCAGAAGTACTCTGCGGGAGTGAGCGTTGCCGAGAACATTACCGAGGACGTGGCTCTGTTCAAAAGTGTCTTCATAACGGCGGACGGGTCAAGACAATACGTCTTTACCGTAATGTCTCCGCCACCAAGCTCAACGTAGCATAAAAAGCCCTTATCGAAGTATTCGTTTATACATAGATACTTTCGCACGGACGAGCAGAGTGAGTACACCGCGTCGTACGCCTCGTGCTCCTTAGAACGACGCATCCACGCGTCGCATTTTTTCTTAAATATATCAAGCTTTTCGCAAAGCTCTGCGAGCGGCTCACGGCTGAGATAGAAGCCTCTCTCAACGCCGTCTGCATCCTTAACTATACTGTCGCTGCAAAGTTCTCTGAGCCCCAACAGCTCGCGAAGTATCTCACCGAAAGCGCAGTCAAGCTCTCCGTCGCTCTCTCCGAGCAGTTGTCTCACCGCGCCAAAGTCCAGCATTTTGAGAACAGCCGAATACATATCCCTCGCTCTGTCCGCAAGGTTGTGCGCCTCGTCTATGAGAAAAACGTATTTCTCGCGTTTTCCGTCGTCACCAAAATATCTGCGGAGATATACGGACGGGTCAAATGCGTAATTGTAGTCGCAAATTATAACGTCGCAATATTCCGACAGATCAAGGGAGAGCTCATATGGGCATATGCCGTATTTCTTTGCCACGGCAGCCACCGTCTTTGCGGGATATCCGTTACCGCCCGTCAGCAATTCGATAAGCGCGGAATTTACCTTGTCGTAGTATCCCTTTGCGTATGGGCAGTCGTCGGGATTGCAGAGATTATGCCAGGATCCCTGCCTTGCCTCACACATACACGCGCTCTCCTTTGAATTGAGCACGACAGCTCTCAGCTTGACACCTGCCGAAAAGAGCTTAGACGTACCCGCATACGCCTCCCTTCTCGTGCTTGCCTTTGCCGTGAGGTAAAATATCTTATCCACCTTTTTCTCACCGAGTGCTCTTACGGTGGGAAACAGCGACGAAATAGTCTTTCCCGTGCCCGTTGGAGCTTCAACGAAAAGCTTCTGACCTCTCTTTATCGCTCCGTAGCACTCTCTTATCATCATCTCCTGCCCCTCGCGAAGCTCGGTATACGGAAAGACCGCTCTTGCCGCCTCGGGGAGAACGTCGAGCTCACGCTCTATCATTATTCGCGCGAAAGGAGCTGCTGCCTCGAGCAATGAGAAATAATACGCTTTGAGGTCTGAGATATCAAACGTATAATTGAAATACTTAATTTTTTCGGTCTCGGTATTATAATAGGTCATTCTCGCCTTTACTTTATCAAGCCCGTCACGTACGGCAAGGAAGTACGAATAGCACTTAAGCTGTGCCATATGCGCCTCTTTTGGGGGGAGATAGAACTCATATGGGCGCACGCACTTTATCTCGTCAACTATCGCTTCATTCGGAGTTCTTATGATACCGTCCGCTCTGCCGCTGACGGTAAAATACAAGCCGTCGCAAAGAGTGGTATTTGTGAGGGTGACCTCGGCATTATAAAAACCGCCCGCCTCTTTTTGCAATTTTTTATGTACCTTTGTACCGCTAATGAGTGCCTCAACGTTTGTAAATCGTGACGCGTCGAGGTCTCCGCTCTTAGCGACGAGCGCGCAAAGAGAGCGCACGGACATATCCACGGTACACGTATTCGAATTATATCTCATAGCCCCCTCCTTACTTAAAACATCGTTCTCTAATATTATATCATTTTCCCCTCATTTCGTCAATATAAAAAGAAGCGTTCAAGTTAGGATTTATCGGGGTGTCCGGCAAACGACAAGATCAAAAGTTTTGGTAAAACTTTTTCAAAAGTTTTCGCGCGTTGCGACGCGCGCCCGGAGATTCCCTCCAGACCTCCTTCTCAACGTGGGGGAGTTCCGCTCTCTGCGGAGAGCGACAATGGGCGCCGCCCCTTGACCGTGCAAGTTTTTAAAAAAACTTGACTAAAACTTTTAAGAGGGGTACTGTGCGAACACACCTCCAAACACAAATTTGAACGTGTCCTTTTTACAGTGGACATTCACAAATCCCAAAACTCGGCATATATTTATATAGCAAAAAAGTTTTGGAAAGGAACACAAGATGACACCGAACATTCAAACACCAAACGTCGACGGTATTGGTTATCTTACCGTCAGGGTCTCAACGGCAGGCGGCGCTATTCCGCTTGAATATGCATCGGTCAACGTACGCGGAGCGGACATCGATGCGTCCGATATCATCTACTCGCTCTCAACCAACTCCGATGGTCTGACGCCCACAGTTTCACTTGCAACTCCGCCGCTTTCGGCGTCGACCTCTCCTCAAAACAGCTCTCCGTCTTATGCAGTGTATAACATCGACGTTTACGCCGACGGATACGTCCCCGCTTTTTTCAACAACGTGCCCATCTTCTCGGGCATAAACTCGGTCCAGCCTGCCATTCTCGTGCCTCGCCTTTCGGGCAGCACGCAGTACACCTCGCAGAACGTGACCGAAACAGGAGATCAAAACGTGGAGGGCGAGCTTTATGACAGATGAGGCAAGATTACCTATCATCCCCGCAAGCATCACCGTTCACCTTGGCGCGCCCAACGCAGATGCAAAAAATGTAACGCTTACGTTTGCCGACTACATAAAGAATGTAGCGTCAAGCGAGATATTCCCCACTTGGCCCGAAAGCGCGCTGAGAGCAAATATCTACGCTCAGATATCCTTTGCGCTCAACCGTATCTACACCGAGTATTATCGCTCGCGCGGCTACGATTTCGATATCACAAACAATATCGCCTTTGACCAATCCTTTGTTGAGGGGAGAGACTATTTTGAAAATATCGGACAGATAGTTGATGAGATATTTACAAGCTACGTCCGACGTGACGGATTTGTCGAACCTCTGTTCACAGCCTATTGCGACGGCGTTGAGGTCAGCTGTGCGGGGCTCTCGCAATGGGGTACGGTGGACCTCGCAAGGCAAGGGCTTACTCCTTATGAAATACTTCAATACTATTACGGAGACGATATTTCCATAGTCACAAATGCTCCCATCGCAAGCATCGACACGAGCGCGCCGTCCATTCCTCTGCGACTTGGCAGTGCCTCTGATGAGGTGAGAAGCATACAAATACGCCTCAATCGCATATCCGACAATTATCCCTCTATCCCCAAAATTGCCATTCCCGACGGGGTGTTCTCATTTGATACCGAGGCAAGTGTTCGCCGTTTTCAGGAGATATTCTCGCTCACGCCCGACGGCATAGTCGGACCTGCCACATGGTACCGTATACAGCTGATATACAACGCCGTCAAACGCCTCAACGAGCTCGACTCGGAGGGCATTTTGCTCGATGAGGTCACACAGCAGTTTGAACGCGAGCTTAACGAGGGAGACACGGGTGTCGAGGTCAATAACGTGCAATATTTGCTCGCATATCTCGCGCAGTTTTACGACAGCATCCCACCCATATCTGTTGACGGAATATACGGAAGCGCGACAGCAGATGCCGTGAGAAGCTTTCAACGCACCTTTGGACTGCCGATAACGGGAGAGGTGGATCTTGCTACATGGGACGTGATGTACCGCACCTATCTTGGCTTTCTTGAGACCATCCCATTCAAATACATTGAGGGTAACGTGCTTCCCTATCCGGGTATTCCACTTCGCTTGGGCTCTGAGAGCGAGAGCGTAAGACTGCTTCAGGAATATATCAATTACATCGCAAACGTCATTCCCGAAATACCCTCGACAGGGGTCACGGGCTACTTTGGCACGCAGACCGAAAACGCAGTACTTGCTCTGCAAGCCTTTTTTGGAATAGAGCAGACGGGCACGGTCGCCGCAGCCACTTGGGATGCGATAACCGATCTTTACAGCGACCTCTACAACGGCTCAAGACTTAACGAGGGACAGTTTCCCGGTTATGAGCTTGGCACTTGACCGAAAGGAGAAATTATGCCACAACAAACCAACCGCGAGCAAGCGGTGACAAATCTGCAAAGATATCTGCGCGAGGTGTCATACGACAGTCTCGGTGCGAATACCGTTCCCATAGACGGTATATTTGACACCGTCACGCGCGACGCCCTCATAAGCTTCCAACAAAGCGCGGGGCTAGAGCCGACGGGCGTTGCCGACAAAGCTACCTGGGATGCCCTTTTTGCCGCCTACCGACGCTCGACCGAGCCTATACGCACTCGCCGCGGTCTTTTCCTCTTTCCCGACACACCCGTGAATTATGAGCTTTCCCGCGGTGAGGCGTGGCTGCTTGTCAATATAGTTCAGCTGTTGCTTTTGGAGCTGAGAGTGTCGTATGATATTTTCGAGGGTGTAACCGAAAGCGGGGTTTACGACGAGGCTACCGAGCAAGCGATCAAAGATTTTCAGCGCATAAATCTGCTGCCCGAAACGGGTAGAGTTGATGCCGCGACCTATGATCGAATTGTCCGAGAATATACAAATCTCGCGCAAAAGGGTCAGTAAATTTACCGCTCTTGTAATAAATCCCTACATTTTGGGCAAATAATCATACGAATAAAAAACAAAGTAGGTTATTATGCAGAACAAATTCACGCAAAAGGCACAAAGATCACTAGAAAGAGCAGCTGAGGAAGCGGGGCTCATGGGGCACGCTTATATAGGAACGGAGCATCTCTTGCTAGGTCTCGCACTCGAAAAGGACAGCATAGCCGCCCGAGTACTCTTCGCAAGAGGCTTGGGGGCGACCGTGATAAGAGCGAGCATTCTCGCTCTTTTGGGAGAGGGAGAAAGATGCGTTCCTCAAAGTGACAGCCTCACGCCAAAGGCAAAAAAGATAATCGAGAACTCGGCTGACATCGCAAAAAAACGCGGGTGCACCTATATAGGTACAGAGCATATACTCTATGCCCTGCTCGGCGAGCCTTCATCAACGGGCGCATCTATTATCGAGGGCGCGGGTGTTCCTCTGAGCTTACTTGCCGAAGACCTCTCCGCGCACCAAAGCAGCTTTATAAATTCAAAAAAAGAACCGACCGAAAAAACCCCCGAGACGCAAGAGAAAAAGCTCAAAAGCTCCGCCTCTCTCTCCCAGTATTCTGTCGACCTCACCGAGCTTGCCGCGCTTGGCAAGCTTGACCCCACTATCGGCAGAGAAAAGGAGACCGAGCGTGTCATTCAGATACTTTCGCGCAGAACAAAAAACAACCCCTGTCTCATAGGTGAGCCCGGAGTAGGTAAAACCGCTGTGGTCGAGGGACTGGCAAAGCGCATTGCCGACAAAAAAGTTCCCCTTGGTCTTGAGGGAAAGCGCATTCTCTGCCTCGATATTCCGTCCATGATCGCAGGGGCTAAATACAGAGGAGAGTTCGAGGATAGGTTAAAAAGCGTTATGAAAGACGTGCAGGCAAGAAAAGACGTCATTTTATTCATCGACGAAATGCACGTAATAGTCGGCGCGGGAGCTGCCGAGGGCGCGGTGGATGCCGCAAATATCCTCAAGCCCGCGCTTGCAAGGGGCGGTATTCGTCTTATCGGTGCGACTACTCTTGGCGAGTACAAGAAGCACGTCGAGAGTGACAGTGCGCTTGAACGCAGATTTCAGGCTGTAAGCATTGACGAGCCGAGCGTGGAGCAGACAGTGAAAATACTCGAGGGGCTACGGCAGAGGTACGAAGCGCACCATAAAATAAGTATAAGTGACGGAGCGATACGCGCCGCCGCCACCCTATCCGAACGGTATATAAGCGACCGATTTTTGCCTGACAAGGCAATAGACCTTATCGACGAAGCGGCGGCAAAGCTATGCATTGAGCGTGACGCGAGACGCGAAGATATAGCCATTCTCCAAAAAGAACTCAGCGACGTACGCTCTCAAAGAAACGAATACGTGTTGCTTCAGGACTACGACAAGGCGGCAGAGCTCAGAGAAAAGGAGCTCTCTCTTGACAAACGCATAGGCGACACACAGCCGACTCTCTCAGAGGAGCACGTAGCAAGTCTTTTAGAGGAGCAAACAGGCATACCCGCGCACCGTTTACTTGACGGAGAGAGCGGATCACTGCTCGATATGGAAGCCTGTCTGTCCAAGCGCATTGTCGGACAGGAGCACGCCATAAGCGCGCTGTCAAGCGCTATACGCCGCGGACGAATCGGTCTTAAAAATCCCAATCGACCAACAGGCTCGTTTTTGTTTCTTGGAAGCTCGGGCGTGGGAAAAAGCGCGCTTGCCACCGCAGTTGCCGAGGAGCTGCTCGGGAGCAAGAGCGCACTGTTGCGGTTTGATATGTCCGAGTTTATGGAAAAGCACAGTGTTTCAAGGCTCATCGGCTCTCCACCGGGATATGTTGGCTACGGTGAGGGCGGTCAGCTGACCGAAAAGGTACGCAGACGTCCGTATTGCGTCGTGCTTTTCGACGAGATAGAAAAGGCACACAGCGACGTATTCAATCTGCTTTTGCAGATACTTGAGGACGGCAGACTGACAGATTCGCAAGGCAGGACGGTAAGCTTTTGCAATTCGATAATAATAATGACGTCCAACGTAGGCACGTCGGGAATATCACGCAAAACGGGATTTGGAGATGCACACGACGCCGCGAAAGTACAAAAAGAGCGCATAACGGAAGCCGCAAAGCAAACATTCAAGCCTGAGCTTTTATCGCGTATCGACGAGATGATAGTATTCAATGACCTTTCCCTTTCCTCGCTTCAAAAAATAGCAAGCACCATGCTCGACGAGGTGGTGGAGCGCGCTCATGCTTTGGGATTTGAGATATCCTTTGACAGCTCGGTCTCGGAAATGATAGCACAAAGCGGAATGAAAGACGGCTGCGGCGCGAGAAACGTCAGACGAATAATTGCAAAAGAGGTAGAGGATAAGATATCTCTCGATATTCTTAACGGAAAGCTCCAAAAATGTCTCCCCCTCACATTCAGCGCAGAAAGCGAACATTTGGTGATGATATAGTTTAGGATTTATCGGTACGTTCGCACAGCACCCATAAGCCTCCCTCCGAGAGGGAGGGGGACCACGAAGTGGTGGAAGGAGCCGTCGTGCATACGGAGGTAAGATATAACGCTATTGTACACGCGCTCTCCCTCAGTCTCGCATTCGCTCGACAGCTCCCTCCGCAGGGAGCCTTTGTTGCAATGCGATGCCATTTGTGCACTTTCAAATTAGGATTTATCGGGGTGTTAGAGTATACCAACGAACGGGTCGACGAGGACGTCGACCCCTACACGCTCCTAATACAATTCACCATAAAATATAAACACATTTCCCATCAAATTACATCAAACAACATCTGATGTGAATATGTTTGCTCTATCCATTGTAGGGGTCGACGTCCTCGTCGACCCGTTTTTACAACACAAACAAACTCCCCGATAAATCCTAATTTAGCACACAAGCACGTATGCAAAAAATAACCGCCCGTGGAAAACCACGGGCGGTAAATTTTATTAAAATTCAAAGTTGACTATTCTTTAGAATTAGTCCTCGCGCTTCTTGGATACGATACCGCAAGCAAGTCCTGCAACCGCAAGAACTGCAACTGCGCCTACGCCGATAGAGTTCTTACAACCCTTCTTTTCTGCGTCTGCTGCGGGTGCATCGGTTGCGGGTGCATCTGTTGCAGGTGCGTCAGTCGTAGGTGTTTCAGTCGTACCTGTATCGCCTGTACCTGTATCACCGCCATCGTCTTCCTCGCCCTCAAGCAAGCTCAAATCGGGAGCTGTGGGAGCGGGAGCTGTGTATGTGTGAGAAAGTGTAAGCGCACTTCCGTGTGCGGTACAGTTGGTAGCAGAGAGCGTTCCTTCAAGAACTGTATTGTTAACAACAGGAACAGCACCGTTCAAAGCACATCCCTGAAGTACGAGCTCGAGCGTGAACGGGTCAACCGTAATATTCTCTTCGTTAACTGCGGTCTTCGCGATCTTAAGAGCGTAGCTACCTGCTGAAGTTATCGTAAGATTCTTCAATGTGAGCTGACCTGAAGATACTGTAATTCCGTAATTCGAGCACGTAACGTTCTTGTTATCACCGTCGATAGTCATCTTCTGACCTCTGTTGAGCACCTCAGCGGCGGGAACAGTAATGTCTTTGAGAAGTGTTACTGTGGAATTCTTGTCAGCGACACAGTTGATAGCCTTTACAAAAGCGGGAACATTAACTGTAATGCTAAGTGTAGAGCTTGTGAAGCTATAATCGCTGAGGTAATATTCTTTACCGTTGGAGTTTGTAACCTTTACAGTTGCGCCCGTAGGAGCAGATGAAGGCTGATTATATGTGAACGCCCACTTTGTAACACCGGTCATCTGTCTTCCGTAAACGGTTACGGGCTCGGTGAGTGCAGTCTTAACTGCCGTGTACTGATCAAAAGGAACCTGCTGAAGTGTAGTGGTTTCCTTTTCAGCAATTCTTGTGATGTTCTCTTCACGTGTAGGATTTATGGAGTAGAAGTTACCGGCATAGATACTTGCGTTGATCTTTGCCTTCTCTACGTCACTTGTACCGTCAAGCTTAACAGTCTGGTTACCGATAACCTGAGGACCGTCCTTTATAACGTCAGCCGTCATAAAGGAGTAGAAATCTCCGCCGAATACGTTTATAAATCCAACGTCTTCCTTGCTGTTTGCCTGAGAAGTACCCGAAAGGAGCACCCATTCTCTATTGCTTCCGGAAAGTATGGGGTTACCTGAAGCGTCAATTACCTTTCCCGAGAAGTTTGCAAATGTTCCGCCGTGAATATTAACGATACCGCCTGCGTCACCTCTGATAACACCACCGGTGGAGCAACCGTTGATCGCAGTATCGCCGGCCTTTCTCTGAAGTGCCTTCTTAATAATAACGGGCTTTATAAACTCACCGTTATAAATTGTGAGAGAAGCTGTAACCGAGGAAAGGTCTTTCTGTTTTGTGCTGTTCCATACACGAGCTACAAAGCTTGCATCCTCGCCTATAAAGCTACCGTTGTTAATTACCATATTACCCTGAGAGACCTCAAGAACAACTGCGCCTGCGCCGTATGCCTTGTAGATACCGCTGTTGATAACAACAAGTGCTCTGGAAGAAGAAAGGGTGATACCCTTAGAGCAAAGCTGTGCGGTGCTCTGAGTAGCTACGTAGGAGGGTCTGTTTTCAGCATCCTGATAGTTCGTGCCTTCCTTTGTTCCGCCTGTGTAGAGGTTTACGTTGGTAAGCTCAAGCTTTGCGCCATCCTTAACCTTGATACCGCTACCCATTGTCTTAAACGTGACGTCCTTGATCTCAACGTCAGAGTTACCTACTGTTACAAGGTAGTTACCGTTTGAGATCTCTGCCAAGGGAGAAGAAATGGTGTGTCCGTTTCCGTCAAATACCCATTTACAAGTAGTTCCCTCGTATGCCTGCAAAACTATACCGAACGTTGTAAAGTCTTTAACGATCTCGATAGTTCCGCCTGTCTTACAGCATCCGATCACTGTAAGAAGATCAGCCGCGGACGTTTCAACGCCGTTGACCAATGCAACGGTGTTCTCCGCATAAGTCGGCTCAGCCGCAGATACGAAGAGTCCTCCGAGAGGAAGCATACTTGCGACCATTACGAGCACAAGTGCCATGGACAAAATTTTCTTTTTCATAATCGATTCTCCTTTTAACTTTGGATATAAGTAATAATACCATATATTTTATTAAAAGTAAATCGTATATTTCTACAAACTTAAAAAAAATAATTGTGCAACTTCACCATTAAAATATTGCATTTTCAGTGCAGCATTGTATTATATTGACACAGCATTGCACTTTTTAATACACCCACTCTTTCCTCGCATAGGCGGTTAACCTTAATATAAATTAGGATTTATCGGGGACGCGTTTTTTTGAGGGAAACTTCTTGAAAGAAGTTTCCCTTTCCTGTTGCGTTTGACGGCTCTGCCTACACTCGCAGGCTCGCTTGCCAATCGCCGAACGCTGCCACTCCTTATTGCTCGCTTCATCTG